>CBFIJK010000037.1:0-33950 GCA_965662745.1 uncultured Paracoccaceae bacterium | reverse complement strand
CCTGTCTTCTTTGCACACATGGCACTTCTCCTTGTTGCACCGTTGATCCCGGTTCAGGATAACCCGAAGGTGGGGAAGCAACCGAAAAATCCTATTTCCGGACCTGAAGCGAATGACGGTCACCACATCCCGAGCCAATGCGGCCTGTTATCCGTGCGAGCTTGAGCGACGTCGCCACGCCTTACAATTATCGAACCAGATCAATGCGGTGATCTCGGTTGACACCTCGCAACCGATAAATGATGGTGGCCGCACATAACCGGGGGTGCTCCGACTGGAGCTGAGATGCGCTTAGCGTGAACCCTTCACAGCTGATCTGGGTAATGCCAGCGGAGCGAGGTGCTTCAATGTTCATAGGCGCGCAAGTGTCACTGTATCCGATGACGTCGAATTTTGTCGATGTCATCATGACCGGGCTCGATGCCCTCACCCCCTACAAGAATGATCTGAGGATCGAGACGGACGACATCTCGACGCTGATGGTCGGTGCGCCAGAGCCATTGCTCGACGCGATCCGCGACCTGTTCGCGGCCTCCGCCAAGCGGCCCGAGCATGTGACGATGCACGTCACCCTGTCTCGTGGATGCCCCGGCGAGCCGGACGACCCGAGCTGCCGATGCGAGGCGCTCGAGAAAGCGCAGCATCAGTCGCTGGAAGAGCGGCAGTCGCTTGCGACGCAGGCCGTAGCAGATGCGCCCGTCCTCGGGGTCGCTATCGACGTGCAGTTCTCTCTCTACGTCATGGGTGCCGGCGGCCATATGGATGAGATCTACGGCTGTATAGACTTCCTGAAGACCAGCGGCACGTTCCTGAAATCGAAGAACTTCTGCACGCGCCTGCGTGGCGATGCGGGGGCGGTGTTCGAGACCTTGCGGCAAGCCTTTTTGCGCTTTGGCCCCGCGGAAGGTCACGTCACCATCGACATGACGGCCTCTGCCAACAGCCCAAGTCTAGGCTGAGACTGCCGTGAAGGCGGGCGCATGCCCTCCTTTGGTGCGTCATGACCTATGTGAGATATCTCTTCCCGGCCCTCGTGCTGCTGTCCGTCTTCCTCGTAACCTGGGAAGGCTACGTGGCTTTGACCGATGCCTCGCCCCTCGTGCTGCCTGCGCCCAGCGACGTGCTGAACGGGCTGTGGGTGGAACGGAGAGACATCGCGCGTCACGCGCTGGCGACGCTGGGCGTCGCGGGCGTGGGTTTCAGCCTTTCGGTAACGTTCGCCTTCGCAGTCTCCGCCGTGCTGCACTTCTCGCGCTGGATGCGCCGGGGGATGATGCCGCTTCTGGTTGCCAGCCAGACCGTGCCCATCGTCGCGCTCGCACCGCTCATGGTGTTGTGGTTCGGGTTCGGACTGCTGCCGAAGGTGCTGCTGGTGATCCTTGTCACCTTCTTCCCGATGGTCGTCAGCCTGATGTCGGGCTACGCCAGCCTTCCGCGCGCGTTCCGCGACCAGCTTGTGTCTATGGGCGCGACACGCTGGGGTGTCTTTCGCCGCGCAACATTGCCTTCGGCGCGGGCGCAGTTCTTCTCGGGGCTTCGGATCTCGGCGACCTATGCAATCGTGGCGACGATCTTTGCCGAATACGCAGGCGCCCGGCGCGGGCTTGGCATCTACATTCTCTCGGCCAAGAACAACTTTCGCGCTGATCTCGTCTTGTCGGCGGTGCTGGTATCCGCCTGCCTGACACTGGCACTCTTGGCGGCCATCCAGGGGGTCGAACGGGTCACAGGCCGCCGGTATCGGAGGAACACCGATGCTTGACGTGCGGAACCTCACGATCCGGGCGGGCGCAGATACACTGGTGCAGGATCTGTCGCTCGATCTGAGCGAAGGCCGCCTGACCTGCCTGATCGGGCCCTCGGGGTGCGGCAAGAGCTCGGTCGTCAAATGGTTGGCCGGGGTTCTTGCGCCAGAGTTGCACGCGACGGGCTACGCCGCGATCGACGACACCTGCGCAGAGTTTCCACACCGCGACATCGCCTATCAGCCGCAACAGGATACGCTCTTTCCGTGGCTCACCACCGTTGAGAATGCCTGCCTGGGGCTGGAAGTTGCCGGCATGGACAGGCGCGCAGCGGTCAAACGTGTGCGCGCGCTGTTTCCGACCTTCGGGCTGGACGGGCATGAGGAGAGTTTCCCAGACCAGCTTTCGGGCGGGATGCGCCAGCGGGCCGCGTTCCTGCGCACCATCGTTCAGGACGCACGCGTCCTGTTGCTCGACGAGCCGTTCTCTGCCCTCGACGCGGTGACGCGGCTTGGCATGCAGGACTGGTTGATCCATCGGCTGGCCGAACGGCCGCGTGCCGTCCTGATGGTCACCCACGACCTCTACGAGGCGACGCAGATGGCGGACCGGGTGCTCGTCATGGCGGGCGGCCCCGGTCGTATCATCGCCGACATTCCCATCACCACGCCCCGCGTCGACCGAAGCGAGGCTGCGCTGGCCGATATCCGTTCGAACCTAAAACTCATGCTACTGAAGGAGACATCATGAAGATCGCACCCCTGAGCCTTGCCGCCTGCCTCGCGGCCTCCGCCGCCTCGGCGCAAGACGTAAGCATCGCACTCGACTGGACGCTGAACACCAACCACATCGGCCTCGTTGTCGCGCGGGAGAAAGGGTTCTTCGCAGATGCGGGGCTGGATGTGGAAATCCTGCCCTATTCCGATACGGCCTCGACCGCGCTTCTGGCCGCAGGGGCGGTGGACTTCGCCTATATGACTGCGCTGGGGTTCATGAGCGCCAAGGCGGGCGGTGCGCCGATCACGGCACTCTGGGTCACGATGCAGCGAGAGGCCGGGCGGCTCGTCTACAACAGCGAGAACGCTACGATCTCGCGGCCTGCGGATCTGGAAGGCAAGACCTACGCCGGGTTCGGCAGCGCATGGGAAGATGCACTGATCTCGACGATGATCGAAAATGACGGCGGCACCGCGGATTACGACACCGTCACGCTGGGCACCGGCGCCTACGAGGCCCTGGCCTCCGGCGCTGTCGATTTCACTTTGGAGGTCGCCACCTGGGAAGGCGTGAACAGCGAACTTCTCGGACGCGATCAGTCGCATTTCATCTACGCGGACTACGGTGTGCCGGAACCGCAGGGCGGCTATATCGGGACGCAGACCGCGATGCTGGACAGCGATCCCGCCACCGTTGAGGCATTCATGCAAGCCACTAAACTGGGATACGAATGGGCCGCAGCAAATCCGCAAGATGCGGCGGAGATCTTGATCGGTGCGGGCGATTTTCCCAATGAGCAGCTCGTCCGGGGCTCGATGCGCGTCATCGACGAAGGTGGCTATCTGACCGACGGCTCCACCCCGGTGGGTCAGATCGACGAAGCCCGGCTGACAACGATGGCGAAATTTCTCTACGACAGCGGAGTGTTGCGCGGCACCGATGGTCAACCTCTGGTCTGGCCCGGCGATGTGTCAGACTGGTTCGACCAAGGCTGGATGGCCGACTGAGAACGCGGCAAGGGTTTCTGGGACATTCTGCGGCGGCCCAGTCAGAGGAACTTGGCTTGAGGCGGGGCAGGGTGCTCGTCAGCGTCATCGAATGACAAAATGCAGCCGCTTCGGGTATTTCAAACTGTCCCCCGAGATCATCCGGTTGGCGGTGATGCTGTAGGTCCGTGTCCCGCTGGAAGTGACGAATGATGCGAAATGTGCAAAGGTTTGCTTTGGATCAATCGCAAGGGGGACGGCATGCGAATTGGCGTGATCGGGTGCGGAACGATCGCCCGTGCAGCGGTGGAAGGCATCGTCCGCGATGGGCACGAAATCACTGTTTCTGAGCGCAGCGCTCGTCACTCATCTTCTCTCGCTGAAGCCTATGAGAGCGTTCAGATTGCGGACAACCAGGGTGTGATCGATGCAAGCGACATTCTGTTTCTGGGATTAATGGCCGAAGTTGCACCAGATGTTCTCGACTCTTTGGAATTTCGAGAAGGACAAGTCGCGATCTCGTTCATGGCTGGTGCGTCGCTTGATGAGGCAGACGCGTGGGTTCGACCGGCGCGCGCGACTGCCATCATGATGCCGTTTCCTGGTATTGCTGAGGGCGGTACGCCCATCATGATGTATGGGGACGCCGAAATCGTCACGGATATTTTCGGTGCTCGAAACAGCATCTTTCCCTTGAGGGACGCTGATGAAATGGCTGCTTACCTCAGCGCGCAGGCTGTACTTTCTCCCGTCGCGCGCATGGTCGGCGATGCCGCGGACTGGCTTGGTGATCGCGTGTCAGACAAAAATCAGGGCGAAGCCTTTCTCAGGGAGTTGGTGGCATCCAATCTTTCTGCAACCTCTTGTGAACCCCTGATTGAGGCGCTCAATACTCCTGGTGGATATAACCAGAGACTTCGACTTCATATGGAATCTCAAGGGATGACCACGGCTCTCAAGAACGGTCTCAGCAATATGGCCTAGTCTGGACGTGACAACAGGAATTTCTTCGGTTCCCAGGAATTTCTTCGGTTCCAGCGCCTACACCTGAAACTTAGAGTACGCTGAAATTTACCAAAGCAGTGGTTCGCTTCGTCAAAAGGAATGCCGGCTGCGCCCGCTCTGCCGACTTTCACACTCCGAAAATGCTGCACGATAGGACGAATGGCCGGTCTGGTGAAGCTGCACTGCCGCAAAGAATTAACTGGCGAACAGTAAGAGTGTGCCGATAGCGGTGGGGGCAATCGATCCGCATTCGCACATACCGCTCGACAGCAGGCACAACTCGGTAGGTTTGCATCTTTCGGAAAAATCGTATTGATCACAGGCTCTTACGTGAACTCCATGCCAACCTGTTTAACTCGCCACGGCGGCGCGCACCTGTACGATAAAGCACGGCCTCGCAGTGGCGGCGGGCAGTGTTGATGCTGATGCCCAGGCGAGTGGCCACGTCGCGAGTCGAAAGGCCGTCCAGCAAGCAGTGTGCGGTGTCCTGCTGACGCTGTGTCAGGCCGTAAGTCTCGGCCAGCCGTGCCGCCAGAGTTGCGGCATCCGGCGGCGACACGGCCAGATAGCCGGTCTCTGGGCCTGGCAAGGGCAGGCTCAGGAACGCCTCGGGACTGTCGTCGTCGCGGACGCTCACGTCCATGTCGCTTTCTGCGATCGCATGCTGCAAGCGTTCGAAGCTGCGCGCGCCCCTGTCCAGCGCACCAAAGCCGCGCGCGAAGGCCGGCAGAAGCAGATTGAGCACGATCTCTGCCCGTCCACCGGCCAGTGCGGGCGCGTCACCGTTTGCGTAGCCCATGGCGAAGACCGCCTCGCCAACGGCTAGGCGCGTGGTCATGCCAATGACGTGGTTCATCCCCGCCGGGCGAAACGCCTCGCGGTGAAAGGCGGCGTTCTCGATCATGGCGCGGCTGGCGAAAGCGCTTTCGTGCCGCACGCCATCCCCCATCTGACGACGCGTTAGGTTGATCCTGTCGAGGTCCGGGTCGGTCGAGCGGATGTTGCCGTCCCGGTCCACACCGACAAAGGTGCGGGCGAAATAGGCTTCGATTTGCGGGCCGGCGTTCCATGTAGCGAAGAGTGGGGCGCCCTCGTTCAGCCATGCCGCCATCGCCGCATCGGCATCGACCAGCGTGGCGACCTCCTCGAGAATGCCGCCGACTGTATCCGGGTTCGCGTCGAGGGCAAGGAGGCGTCGCTGTATGCTGGCGAGTGTGCGGGCGCAGTTCAGGTCAATACGCATAGCCCGCATCCTACGCACTGAGGATTATAGTGCAAATGCCCCATGAACAGCCCACGCCAAGCTGCGACCGTGACGGCTGACAAGACATTGGAGGCAAATCATGTTCGCAGAACGCGCAGTATCAGCACTGCTCGCCTTTGCCGCGCTAGCCGTGCCAGCCACGGCCCAAGACGAGGGGACGACAATGATGGTTCTCGATGGGTCGGGCAGCATGTGGGGCCAGATCGAAGGCACACCGAAGATCGAGATCGCGCGCGACGCGGTCGGACGCATGCTCTCGGATTGGCCCGAGGGCCGCGCGCTGGGCCTCATGGCCTATGGTCACCGGCGCGAGGGCGATTGCGGCGACATCGAGACGCTGCTGAGCCCCGGACTGCTCGACCGGGGCGCGGTCGATGCAGCGCTGGCAGGCATCACGCCGCGCGGCAAGACCCCCGTGGGCGCATCCGTCCGCGCCGCCGCCTCATCGGTCGGGGAGGGCGGCTCGGTCGTGGTGGTGACCGACGGGCTTGAGAACTGCGGCGCCGATCTCTGCGCCCTGGGACGGGAACTGGCAGAAGACGGCTCGGGGTTCACCGCGCATATCGTCGGCTTCGATGTGGATGACGCGGACGGACAGCTCGCTTGCCTTGCCGAGACCACGGGCGGGCGCTACATCAGCGCCTCTGACGCGGAATCGCTTATCAGCGCGCTACGGCAGGTCCGCGCGCCGGAACCGGCGCCAGCGGGTCCCTTTCATGTGGACGACTTCGATCGCGCTGAGCTTGGCCCCGGCTGGGCCATCGACCATCCGGATCCGTCCGGCTTCATCATCGACGACGGTGCGCTGGTCACAATGACCGTCGAACCCGGCTACATGGGCGACGCCGAGGATCAGCCGAACGTCTTTCGCTGGAGGGAAGCCGAGTTTCCCGAAGGCGACTGGGACCTGAATGCCGACTTCACCGCACGGATGGGCGAAGTGCAGTCGCTGGGCGGACGCCGTGCCATTGTCCAGGTCGGACGCCACGCCGATGTGGAAAACACCCTGTCGGTTTACGTCTATCGGCAGGGCAATTCCAACGACGACCTTTGGCTGAGGCTGCGCGCCATGTCGGGCGGCACGGAGACCCGCGCCGAGGTCGAGATCGCCGGCGATCTGCGCGGATACGATCTGGCGCAGATCCTTCGGGATTTCGAGGAAAAAGGCGCGCGTCTGACCATCTCCAAGCGGGGCCGCGATTATGTCGGACGGCTGACAATGAACGGCTGGACCATGCAGGAGGGCGGGCCAGAGGTCATCGAAACCGACCCGATCCAGCTTTTGCGCACGGCGGGCGATCCCGCGCTGTTCGCCGGCACTTTGGGGCCGGAACAAACGGTTGCCGAATTCGACCGGATCGAAATCGTGGAGGTGGAATGATGCGTGCCCGCTCGCGAGGATGGAACTGGCCGTGTATTGCCGCCGCGCTTGTCGCGTCGGCACCTGCAGCGGCGGTCGCCCAGGTTCTTACGATGGAAGCGGACACGACGGAAGCCCGCGAGGGATCGGGCATCGACATCGAGCTCTTGCTGATGCTCGACAGGCCTGCCGAGGTCCCGTTCATGGCAGAGGTCGAACTGACTGGCGTGGACGCCTCGGGCGGTTCCGATTTCGCGCCCACGTTGATCCCTGTCACATTCCAAGAGTACGACGTGCGCCAAAGCGCGGTGGTCAAGATCGTCGATGATCCCATTGACGAGATCTACCGCGAGACTTTCGTCGCCTCGGTGGACAGCGTGACCATGCTCGATCCGCAGGCGATTCCCAATATCGTCAACGCCGCTGGCTCGATCCCGCTTACGGTGATCGACAACGACAATGCGTTCTCGGTGTCCGCCCGGACCGGACCCGAGGGCGGCGCCGTGGTTCTGACGATCCGGCAGGAATACGACAGCGAAACCACCGAGGTCGTCGTCGCCAATCCCGGCGCGGGCAGCGCGACGCCCGGCCTGGATTTCGAACCCTGGCAGAAGGTCGCCCGGTTTCCGCCAGGCATGCAGGAAGTATCGGTCTCCATTGGTCTGATGCCAGACGAGGTTCCCGAAGAAACCGAGACCTTTCCAATCCAAATGGCGTTTATGGGCACCGGCATGGCAACCTTTCAGCCTGCGCAGCTGACCGGAACGATCCTTGATGAAACAGACGAAGACCTCCCGGTCCGGATCGAGTTCACGCAGGGCACGGTCCGCATGGAGGTTGCAGGCCAGACTTTCAGCCAGCCCTTTCAGCATCAGTCGATGTCGGGCACGCTCACCCGTCACGTCGGTGGCACGCGCATGACGCTCAGCCAGGCCAACGGAAAGGATCTGGCGCTTCGCCGTTTCTGCGCCGAAGACACCGACTTTGCCGGAATCGCCGAAGGTATACCGGGTCTCTCTGCAGAGGATATCGGCGGCGGCAACCGTACCGGTTGGCGCGGAGACTTCGTCGTCGACGGGATCGAATTCGACTATGCGATGTTCGAGCGGCCCGACGGCAGCTATGTCGGCTATGGCCGACAGCGTGGCAAAATCGACGGCTCAAAGGTTCTGACACGCCATGGCTACCGCGTTATCCCGCAGGTCGAGGAAGCCCCCGACGTCGCGCGGCTGCCAAGCGACCCGCCCGAAGCGCAACTGCCACCAGAGGCGGTTACCGACGCCGTTGCGCGCCAACTCGCCGCCGATCTCGGCATGAGCCCCGAAGCCGTCCGCCCCTATCTTTCGACCAGCCTCGGCCCCGACATGACCAGCGGCGACGGCGACAGCCCCCGCACGGTCGAGGTCGAGATATGGCTCGACGCCGAGGGCCGCCCACTGCCCGCCGACCGTGCGGCACCAGGCCCTTGCGATCCGGGATACGGCGAGGCGCGCGCGGCCACCACGCGCCTGCGGTACCGCATCGGCACCGCCGGCGAGTCGATCATCGGCCAGGCCATCACGCAAGACGTGGAAACCGGTCGCCTCGAAGAGGCCTACATGGAAGATCTGGGCGACGCGTCGAGCAGCCTCGACACGGCGGTCGAGCGCGCGCATGGCGGCCTTTCACCTGCTCTCGGCGCGCCTAAATAGCCGATGCGCCGAAAGGAAACCAATGGCCTCAAACTGACGAAAGCTGACTCTGTTCGGCCTTCAAGAATGACGGCGTGGGAAACCTGAGTCGGTCACGGACATAAGACCTTCCCTGCCAGAAAAAGAGGCATCACTCATCGATTGCCTGAATGCTTCTTGGACGGGCGTCGAAGCGGTCATCGACCGCCCGTCCGGTGACGCAGTCCCGACCGGGGTCATGGTCGTGCCGTCTCTGGCCGCGGCGGCAATGGCGGCGCCGGCCGCACGCGGATCACGCCTCTGGGTGTTGGGGATGGCGCGAAAGGCTGTCGCGCTGGGCGGACTGGCGGGGTCCGCTCGGGTCGGCGTGTGCCGGGATGTCATCCGGTGATCTCCCTTGCGAAAGGTCTCTCGCCCCTGCGCAGCAGCACCACACCAACAGAGCCGAACCACGCTATCGCGCCAAGGCCGAACACGGCGCCCGCCACCTCGCCCAAGGGGGGCAGGATGGTCAACAACCCTGCAAATCCGCTGATTGCGCCGATCCCTGCCGTGACGGGCCTGAAAAGGCCGCAGGCCATCGCGGCGAGGCTGACGGCCAGGATCCAGGCGCCTCCGGCAATCTCGTTCCCGCCGCCAAGGCCCAGTTCGACCGCGTGCATCGTTTGCCACAGGGCCACCGCCGCCTCGGGATCGGCGAGAAGCGCGTGGGTCTGTTCGACGGCGACATTGGCGATCATCCCGGCGCCCAAGACAAGCGTGGCCCAGATCAGGCCGATTGCCCCGGTCAGCGCGGCGGCGTCGGGCCGCGACATGGCAATCTGCCGGTGGAGGGCGACGACCAGTACGATCAGCGCCAGTGCATTGACGACGTAGATTACCGTGTTCCACGCGATCAGCATACCCGGCCGTTCAGCGATGAATCTTACGACGGCCAACGCGTCGATCTCGTCCGTCCCAAAGCCCAGCGGGGCGAGCAGCGTGACAAGAAGGGCGAAGCCGAAGAGATAGGTCGCGGCGCAGGTGAGGGCGGCGAGGCCGCCAGCTTTGCGTAGTGTCATTTGCGGGCTCCTTGATGGGTGTGGGCCGCCTCGGCGGCGAGGGTTGCGAAGTGATCGGAGAGATGTCGCGTCCCGAAGCGGGGCGCGACCATGTCTAGCCCAAGCGCAGTCAGGAAGAACCGCACCGGGCCCCCAATCCGACGGGGCAGGATCGGCAGGATGGCGAGCGCGGCGCGACGAAGGCAATCGGGCAGGTGCGTAATACGCTGCTCGGTCCCGATGGCGGTAAAGGCGGCGCGGGCGATCTGGTCTTGCGTCATGACGTCGGGGCCGCCGATTTCGAGCCAGCCGCGCGCGGCGTCGGTCGCATCTGCGATTGCCATGGCCAGGTCGGCGCCGTGGATGGGGTTGAGACGCTGCGTTCCGTCCCCGAACAGCCACACGCGGCCGCGCCGCGCCATTGCGAAAATCTCTTCCATGTCCGAGAAGTAGCCAGTGGGCGCGATCACTGTCGCAGGCATGTCTGAAGCCTGCAGCGCCGCCACAAAGCTGGCCTTTGCATCGACAAGTGGCACGCCCGCCAAGGCGTCGGCGTTCAGCACATGCACATAGGCAAAGCGCCCGACGCAAGCGGCCTCGGCCTCGTGCAGCAGGTTCAAGTTGGCCTGAAAGTCGACGTCGCGATATTCAAGTCCGTCAGCCTGCCGGGTGATGCCGAGGGACGTGACCACGAGATCCACGCCATCCATGATCCCCTCGAGCGTCTCGGGCCGGGTGGCCTCTGCCTCGACAAGCACATCAGCGAGATCGTCGGCCCGGGTTGTGTCGCGGACCAATGCGGTGACGTGATGCCCGCGCCGCACGTATTCGGCGCATAGGAAGCGGCCAAGATAGCCGGTCGCACCGGCAATGAGCACATGCATAGATCTGTCTCCAGTGATCAGGTAAATTCGACGCCCAGCGCGGCGGCGGCCATGAGCGCAAGGACTGGCGTCCAGAGCAGACGCTCTGGCCGTGACGGGCTTGCGGCATTGGCGGTTAGCGACACCAGCGTCAGCGCGACGGCGGGCCAGAACAGCGGCGCCAGAGTCATAACGCCGACCCCCGCTCGGGCAAGCACCGCGCCGGCCATCGTACCAAGCAGCGCCGCCTGAACCAGCGCCAGCGCCCGCCACGTGGGCGGCAGATGGCCGGGAAAGCGGCCGCCAATCGTCAGGCGGCCAAGCGGGGCTCCGGCGGCATTGGCCAGATGCATGACCACCGGCAAGATGGCCAACCCGGCATAGACATAGGCAAGGACGTGGGTCATGCGCTGCCCTTACGTCCGCAGCAGATGGGAGGGGACGAGACGTGGCCTGCCGCGCGGGCCATCCTGAGGCAAGCCAAGATCGTCCCACAGGTAGCGCGGCGTGTATGAATAGCGCGCCGCCCAGATCCTGGGCGCGCCTGTCATGCGGCGGCAAATGCTCTTGGCGCGGGCAGGAACGGCATGCATGGCAGTCTCCCTCAGCTCACGACCGCGTGGCCGCGGCCGCGCAGGCAGTTCAAGGTGATGGTCTCGCGCACGTCGCCGTCACCGTCAGCCTCGCCCAGCATGCCGCCGATCCCGCCGCCCGTGGTCGCGGCGGCCATCGTTTGATGATCCAACTGAGACTGGTCGAGGGCAAGGCTACGGAAGGCTGCAGGGTCGCTCTGGAACAGTCCGTTTGCGGCCCTGTCCAAAATTGGTTCCACATCCGTGCTCATGCTGGCGCAGACGGCCAGCAAGGCCGTCAAGCACAGGGGCGGGATCAAGGTGGCATTCATGTCGTGTCTCCATCGACTGTCAAAGGCGTCGACTGGGGACATACGCGCCAGAAACGATCAGCGGCATGACCGCAGGGATCAGCCGTTTGACCGGCGGCATCAATCGGTCAGTTCCGTGCCAGCCAGGCGGTCGGGCTTGTCCCGGTCCAGCGCCGGAAGGCGCGGACAAAGGCGGAAGCCTCCGAAAAGCCCAGAAGATAGGCTGTTTCCCCGACAGAGACCTTGCGCGACCCAAGGTAGTCCATCGCCATCCGGTGGCGCAGATCGTCGTGGATCTGAGCGAAAGTGACGCCTTCGTCCTTCAGCCGACGGTATAACGTCTGGCGGCTCATGCCGATGTCGCGCGCGATGCGGTCCATCGACAGTGCGCCCTTGTGCAGATCGGCGAGCATCCGCGCCTCGACCGCCGTGCGCTGCGTGTCGCAGGCCGCAAGCGCGTCCAGCAGCCCGTCCGCGTGGCGCGTGAAAACGCCAAAGACATACGCCTTGCCCCCATCGAACGCTGCGTCGAGCCAGACCGGATTGATCTGCAGCGCGTTGCGCATGGCGTGGAAGGTCACAGGTACGCGGAACAGGTCAGGGTAGCGGTTGGCATGGGGAGGCGGGGCGTACGTGACCTCCAGCGCCTGCTCGAACGGATGCTCCGGGGCAGAGCGGCGAAACTCCGAGATGAACCGCGCGAAGCTCGCCTCGGTCGCCATCCACGTGCCGTCGCAGGGACGATTGTCCACCAGCCAGACCGCCTGTCCAGCGCGCTCCAGCGTGAACCGGTCCTTTCCGCCCGGGATCGGAGCGTCGGCCATCAGTCGCGCGTAACGGTTCAGTTGTTCCAGGCTGTGGGGGAAGGAGGTAGAGGCATGCACGATCTGGCCGACGATCGACATCGTCTCCAGCCTTGTCTCGAGGACGTGGCGCAGGAGAAGAGAGGTGTCGCCCGTCTCCGCGATCCCGGCGGCGACAAGGGTCTGGTAGGCGGTGACCGGGATGCGCGTGTCTTGATCCGATAGCTCGTCCTCGGCCAGACCCGACGCCGCCAGCAAGCTGCCGCGCGGCGCGCCTTCGGCCACCGCGTAATCAAGGAAAGCAGTCGCGAACCCTGCGGCCATGGTCTGATCGGACATGCTGCGCTCTCCTGGGGTCAAGGTTCCGATGCGCCCGGTCGTGCCACTACCGAACCGCCGCCATCAGAGTGTCCCGAGACACTCGGTTCGGGCAACCCCCATGCAGTGCCCCTGAATTGTACTCAGCCTACTCCTCCTCGGGCTGTGCCCCTGGCCCTCACTCCGCTGATGTGAACTGATGCGGTGGATGCCCCGGCGCGCAAGGCGATTTGCGCCTCGCTATGTTCAAGTCGGGAAAGGTCTTCGCTTGCATCGATGTGGACCAGGCAATTCGGGTTCTGTTCTCTGAAACGCGTGATCGCACCCATTGAGAGCCCGGCGACTGGCGGCAGAATTGTCTGCTTGATCTTGCGCGAAATCTCGGTTCTGGCACCGTTTGCACGGCCTGCCAGATCGTCTTCGCCCAGCTCTTTCAGCGCCTAGCCCCGTGCGTTACGGAGAATGAGGCGTCCGCCCAGTTCCGGCTCAAGCATGTCTGCGTAGCGGTTGAGCGTCGCACGGTGAAAGCCTAGCGCGTCAGCGGCACCTAGGGTTCCCAATTTGGCGACCTGATACGCCGTCCGTGGCACGGCCCATTTGTCCATGGCTCGAATGCCAATTTTGCGCGCATCAAGCGCAATATACCTGCGCATTGCCATCAATACCGACAGGTCCTTCGGACCTTCCACAAGACGCCGCTGAAGCATTGTCGTTCGGCAGCGCTTCCAATGTCGATGATCTTAAGGCCGCGATCTACGATTATCTGGCGCACCACAACGAGAGGCCCAAGCCCTTCAAATGGACCAATACCGCCGAGGAAATTCGCACCCGTGAACGCCGCGCAATGGACAAGCTCGATCAAATCCGAGGGAACCGGCGAAACGCGTCAGACTCAGAGCACTAGGGGCTGTCTGTCAGGTGCCGCAGACTGATGCGTTCGGGGTCATCCGTGATCAGGCCGTCAACACCTTGGGTGACCAGGCTGCGTGCGCGCGCAGCATCGCTCACGGTCCAGGCGAAGACCTTCAGACCTGCCTGATGAGCGCGATTGATGATGTCATAGTCGAGATCCTGATGCGCGGCGGACCAGATGGACCAGCCATTTTCTGCGAGGATAGGCGCCACACCTTCGCGACCGACCGCGTCAGCCCAACGGCCAAGCCAGGGGCTGCCCTCATATACCGTGCGGGGCGTACCGCGTTCGCTCGACAGGGCTGCGATCCGGGCCGAGGGCCACCGACGCTGCACTTCGGCGAGGACGTCCCAGTCGAAGGACTGGACAATCAGGTCGGCGGCTTCTTTCGATGTCGTATCGATTTGCGCCAAGATCGCTTCGACGCATCGCGATACAGGAAGGGCGTCCAGATCGGTGACGTCGCGCTTGATCTCAAGCAGGACCGGTGTCGCGTGTAAGGCGAGAAACGCCAAAACCTCTGAAAGGCGCGGTATTTGTGCAGAGGGAAGAGGCTTCTGTTCAGGAAAGCTTTTGGCGACTGGCCCTTCTGGGCGGGCCATCCCCACGTCAAGCTTGGCCAGCTCGGCCCAGGTGGCCGAGCTTACCGGTATCCCTGGGTCGGGAAGCCAAAGGCCGTCGCGCCGACAAAGCGCGCCCGTCAAAAGCGTATCGTGCACTACGACCGCCACGCCGTCCGACGTCACCTGAACGTCGATTTCGATCATGTCAGCGCCCAGTTCCAACGCCTTTTGGAAGCCGGGAATGGTGTTTTCTGGTAAAAGGCTCCGCGCGCCGCGATGACCAATGATCTGAACTTCGCTCACGTCGCTACTCTTTTGCCCTGCTTGTCAAAGAAATGCAGGTCCGTCGTGTCGACTTCGAAAGCCACTGTCTCGCCGGGCGCGGGCACGCTGTCACCGGGGACACTTGCGATAAGCTCGGTCCTGCCGTCGAGAAGGACTCCGTGGATGTTCGACGTTGACCCCAACCGCTCAATCACCCTGACGGTCAGTTTCAACGGGCCGTTTTCCACGAGGCGAAGCGCCTCTGGTCGCAGGCCGATCCGCATGTCTGCGTCGGCATTCGCGATCTTGGCCAGATCGGGCGCCGCTTCGGCGGGGATCACATTCATCGGGGGCGAGCCTATGAACTCCGCAACGAAAAGGGATGCCGGGCGGGCATAGATTTCCATTGGCGTGCCAACCTGTTCAATTCGGCCTGCGTTCATCACGACCAGCCGATCAGCGAGCGTCATCGCCTCTTGCTGGTCATGCGTCACATAGATTGCGGTCGTCGCAAGACGTTGCTGTAGGTCACGGATTTCAACGCGTGTCTTGACCCGAAGCTTGGCGTCGAGGTTTGACAACGGCTCGTCAAACAGAAACGCGGCAGGCTCGCGCACGATGGCACGGCCCATGGCGACGCGCTGACGCTGCCCCCCGGAGAGCTGACGGGGCTTGCGATCCAGATAATCGGTCAGGCCGAGTATTCTGGCAGCTTCCGCGACGCGGCGAGTGATCTCGTCCTTCTTCTGGCCCCGATTTTTCAGCCCATAGGACATGTTCTGGCGCACCGACATATGCGGATAAAGCGCGTAGTTCTGAAACACCATCGAGATGTCGCGCTCTGCCGGTTCAAGGTCGTTGACCTTGCGGCCCGCGATATGAATCTCGCCCTCGGTCAGCTCCTCCAGGCCCGCGACCATGCGCAGCAACGTGGACTTGCCACAGCCTGAGGGGCCGACAAGCACGCACAGTTCTCCGGCCTCGATTTCAAGGCTCAGGCCCGGGATCGCCTCGACCCCACCGGGATAGACCTTTCGGACGGATTGGATTGAAATATTGCTCAATTTTCTCACTTCTCAACTTCGACAAGGCCGCGCACGAAAAGGCTCTGCATTCCGATGATGACGGCCACGGGCGGCAGCAGCGCCAGGATCGCGGTGGACATGATCAGGTGCCATTGCGGTGTTTCCTCGCCCGCATTGGCCATGCGCTGAATGCCCATAACGATGGTGTAATAGCTCTCATCCGTGGTCACGAGCAGCGGCCACAGATACTGGTTCCAGCCATAGATGAACAAGATCACGAAGAGCGCGGCCAGATTGGTCCGCGACAGTGGCAGCAGGATATCCTTGAAAAATTTCATCGGCCCGGCCCCGTCGATCCGTGCGGCCTCGGTCAACTCGTCGGGCACCGTCATGAAGAATTGCCGGAAAAGAAATGTGGCCGTGGCCGACGCGATCAGCGGAATGGACAGCCCCGCATATGAGTTCAGCATGCCAAGCGAGGCCACCACCTCGAACGTGGGCAAAATGCGCACCTCGACGGGCAGCATCAGCGTGATGAAGATCGTCCAGAACGCGAGGATGCGGAACGGGAACTTGAAATAGACGATGGCAAAGGCCGACAGGAGCGAAATGGCGATCTTGCCGATGGTGATCGACAGCGCCATCACCATCGAGTTGAAGAGCATCAGCGACAGCGGCGGTGCCCCCGCTGTCGAGATGCCCTCTCCCAGCACCTGGCTGTAATTGTTCCACATTTCGCCACCCGGCAGAAGTGGAATGCCCCGTGCCACCGTCAGCTGATCATGGGTAGAGGCAACAAAGGCAAGGTATATCGGAAACACGAACAACGCCGCGCCAAGGATCAGCACCGCGTGCTGCACAAAGCTCAGAATGGGGCGATTTTCGACCATCAGTATTCCACCCGCCGCTCAATATACCGGAACTGGATCGCCGTCAGCGCGATCACCATGATCATCAGGATCACCGATTGCGCCGCCGAAGAGCCAAGGTTCAGCCCCTCGAACGCGTCGCGCCAGACCTTGTAGACAAGGATGTTGGTGGCCTGTCCCGGCCCGCCGCTGGTGGTGGCATGCACCACGCCGAAGGTCTCGAAGAAGGCATAGACCACGTTGACCACGACAAGGAAGAACACGGTGGGCGACAAAAGCGGCAACTGGATCGTCCAGAACCGCCTTAACGGCCCTGCGCTGTCGATGGCGGCAGCCTCGGTCAGCGAGCGCGGAATTGCCTGCAATCCGGCGAGGAAGAAAAGGAAATTATAGCTGACTTGACGCCACGCAGAGGCAATCACGATCAGCGCCATCGCGTCCGATCCGTCGACGTAATGGTTCCAGTCATAGCCAAGCGCATCCATCGCGTAGGCGGCGATGCCGATGGTCGGATTGAAGAGAAACCACCACAGCACACCCGCCACGGCAGGGGCGACGGCATAGGGCCAGATCAGCAGGGTCCGATAGGCGGTTGCGCTGCGAATAACCCGGTCGGCCATCACGGCCAGGATCAGGGCGATCCCCATCGACAGCCCTGCCACCATCGCGCTGAAGGCGATCGTGGTCCAGAAGCTTTGAAGGTAAAGCGGGTCTTCGAACAGTCGCGTGAAGTTGGCCAGCCCCACGAATTCGGTGCGAAGGCCAAAGGCATCCTGACGCAGCACCGATTGATAGATCGCCTGGCTCGCGGGCCAGAGGAAGAAGACGATTGTAATCACGATCTGCGGCGCGATCAGCGCATATGGCAGCCAGCGGTGCCGGAATGTCACTCTCTTGGGTCGCAAGGCCGGGCTCCGGTCGGATGAGACGTTGGGACGGCCCTTTTATGGGCCGTCCCTTGGGTTTTTAACGCGCGCTATCAGTCATTCGCGTCTTCGAAGTCGCGCAGCAGCATGTTGCCGCGTGCCGCAGCTTCGGCCAGCGCCTCTGCGGCGGTCTGGTTGCCGGCCCACAGGTCTTCCAGCTCTTCGTTGATGATGTCGCGCACCTGCACGTAGTTGCCAAAGCGCAGACCCTTGGAATTCGGGGTCGGCTCGTTCAACGACAGTTGCTTGATCGCGGTGTCGGTGCCGGGGTTCGATTCGTAGAAACCCTGCTCTTGGCTTAGCTCATATGCTGCCGTGGTGATCGGCACATAGCCGGACGCCTGGTGCCAGTCGGCCTGGACCTCGGGCGAGGACAGGTAGTTGAAGAACTCTGCAACGCCCTGGTATTCCTCATCCACATGACCTTCGAGCACCCAAAGGGTCGCGCCACCGATGATGGAGTTCTGAGGCTCTTCTGCCGCTACCGTGTTGATCGGCAGCATTGCCTGACCAAACTCGAATTCGGCCTGTTCTGAAATCCCGGCATAGTAAGCCGAAGAATTCATCCACATCGCGCATTCGCCCGAGGTGAACAGCGGCAGAGAATCGCCACGGCGACCACCATACTGGAAAATGCCATCCGCCCGGCTGTCAGCAATGCGCTGCAGCAGTTCTGTCAGGTCTTCGGACTGGTCGAACACGAATTCTGTGCCAAGACCGGCAAAGCCGTTTTCCATCGTCCCGATGGGCTGGTCATGCCATGCGAGATAGTTCTCGATCATGACCCATGACTGCCAACCAAACGAGAAGGCGCAGGTATGGCCGTTGGACTGCAGCGCGTCGGCAGCAGCGAACATTTCGTCCCAGGTCTGTGGAACTTCGGTAACGCCAGCCGCGTTCAGCAGGTCACGATTGTACCACATGACAGGTGTTGAGGAGTTGAAGGGCAACGACAGCAGGTCGCCTTCGGGCGTGGTGTAATAGGACTTTACCGCGGGCACGTAAGCATTCGCATCCCACTCGATCTCGGCATTGTCCATAACGTTCTGAACGGGGCGCACGGCACCTTCCGCGGCCATCATGGTTGCGGTCCCGACTTCGAAGACCTGAACGATATGGGGCTGCTCGCCTGCACGGAAGGCGGCGATGGCGGCAGTCATGTTCTCGGTGTAGTTGCCCTTGTAGGTCGGGACCACGGTGTAGTCGTCCTGCATCTCGTTGAAACCGGCCGCGATTTCCTCGACCTTTTCGCCCAAAGCGCCGCCCATGGCGTGCCAGAGCTGGATTTCGGTTTGCGCGAAGGCCGGTGCGGCGGCCATCAGGGCCGCGACGGCGGTGGCGGCAGTGGTGCGGTAGAGGGTCATGTCTCGTGTCTCCCGAATTTCGGATATTCTTTGACAGTTCGTCGCCGCGTGATGCGGTGCGATGCAGAGACACAACATTTCTGATGCCCATTAATCAAATGAAGTTATTTCAACATTCCCCATAACCTTATGTTATAGAGATTGGGTGAATGATGAAAAACAAGTCCTTGCCAGCAGACCGATCAGCCTTTCGCAGCTTGAGGCTTTTCAGGCCGTCGCTCAGGCGGGCAGTTTCACACGCGCCGCGGGACTGTTGGGCAAGTCCCAACCGGCGCTCAGCCGTCTGCTGGCTGCCCTGTCCAACACCGTCGGTGTCAAGCTGTTTGAGCGTGACGGCACCCAGGTCATCCCCACGCCAGAGGCCAAGCTGCTGCTGACCGAGGCGGGACGCGTCCTACAGTCCGCTGCAGGATTCGAGCAGATGGCGCGCGACATCTCGGAACGCCGGGCCGGTCGGCTGCGCATCGCATGCCTGCCCGGCTTCGCCACGGTGCACCTGCCCAGATTGCTTAGCCAGTTTCTCAAACAAAGGCCCAATATCGAGGTCACGCTCGAACCGGATCGTCCTGAAAATATCCTCCAATGGCTGGTATCGGGCAAATGCGACATCGGCCTGACAGCGGATTTCCCGGGCCATCCGGCGGTCGACGCAACGCGGGTGCCCATTCGCACCGTGTGCATCCTTCCGCAGGGACATCCCGCGGCAGACAAGGCTGAGGTCGTGCCTACCGATTTGCGCGCGGATCGATTGATCCATACACGCAGCGACGACCCATTCTATGTCGAGGTCATGGCCGCTTTCGAGCAATGCGGCGTACAACCCGTCGGCGTGGTCGAAACCCGCCAGTTTGGCACCGCCTGCCGCCTTGTCGCCGAGGGCGTTGGCGTCTCTATCGTAAGCGAGCTCGATGCTGCAGAGTTCGCTTGGACCGGATTGGTTGCGCGTCCCTTCTTTCCCAATGTGACGCATAATCTTGATGTCCTGCGCTCCCGCCTGTCTCCGTCCTCGATGATCGCCGTCGAATTTGAAGACCTTTTCATCAGCAGCCTCGAACCCTACCGGACCAACCGGAAACGGCGCTGAAATTTTCGCAGGCTCCGGCGCTACAATCGTAAGCGGCAAGCTGGCGCCGTTCAGTTTTGGTCGTTCCAGGGCATGAGGGCATTGATCTTTGCGCTTGGCTCGGCAACCTGCAACGCGGCCGCAGCAACCGTCGCACCCGGGCGTAAGGTCTCTTCAACGATCCCCGCCTTCACGGCATCAGGCCACCTGCGGTTGCGCCGCTGACCTGCATCTTTCCTGAGAACCTCCAATGTAGCATTCATGGAGAAACTCCTTCCTGATCAACTCCGAATGAGCCGATCTCAGATCAGGAGCCGCGCGGTAGGTGGGGCCAGAACACCGGTTTCGTTCGAACGGCCACTATTTTGCGCTTTCCGCGAATGGCCGGTCTGGTGAGGCCGCGCCGCAGCGACGGTCAATGCAATAAATGTCTCTTATGGGCCGTTTGCCGCGTGCAATATGACATTCCATCCGTGGATGCTGCGACGCGCCCGATGACCGCAATCATCCCAACTTGACCGATGCCACATTCTCCACCAACCTCAGCTCCACGTATCTTTCCCAGTATGCGCGAGGCCACTTGGTCGCTCGGTCACACCTAGTCAGAGAAACACATCTTGTTTCCATCCAGGTCCCGAACGTAGGCAGAGAACTTGGGCCCACGCTGGTTCGGCGCACCCTCGCAGGTGCCCCCGAGTTCCATGGCCAATGCGTGCACTCTTTTGACTTCTTCTTCGCCGCTGAAACAGAACCCAACCATTGTTCCATTGCCGTTGGTGGCAGGCTTTGTGTCAAAAGGTTTGGCCACTGCGAAGGCAAAATCCTCACCAAGCCAGTACGTCATTCGCTCTGAGGGTGACATGCTTTGAAGGCCCGATTGCGCGAATAGCGCGTCGTAGAAGGTCTTTGCAGCGACCATGTCGTTCGTTCCGACAACAAAGTAGTTCATTTTCATCGTTTCATCTCCTGTGCGCCAGTGGCATGCGCCCGGCTTCGTTTTCACTAGTTCACCATGTATCGACAAATATGACACTTTATGTCCTATTTGATTCATGGCACGGACAAACGCACATGACCGGCTGAGACGAATGGAATTGCTTGCAGTTCAGCTCAAGCAGGATGCGCATTGTACGGTCAAAGACCTGGCGCAACAGCAGGGTGTCAGCACACGCACGATCGCACGCGATCTGGCACTCATGCGCGACCAAGGCATGCGGATCGACGCCGATCGCGGGCGCGGGGGAGGTGTGCGTCTTGACCGCAACTGGGGCGTGGGTCGCATGAACCTTTCGTACGCAGAGGCTGTCGATCTCCTTATCAGCATCGCCGTTGCAGAGCAGATGAAGTCACCCATTTTCCTTGCGAACCTCGGGTCAGTCAGACGGCAGCTGGTGGCCTCGTTCTCGCCCGAGAAACGCGACAAGGTGAACCAGCTCAAGTCCCGTATTCTGATTGGTGTCACGGCGTCTACCTACGTTCAGGCCAGTGCCAGCGCTCCACCGAAACGGGTTGTCCAAGCCGTGCATCAGGCCTTTGTCGATCAGAAGGTGTTGGAGTTGCGATATCAAAGGGAAGATGGCGTCGTCTCCAACCGGCAGATCGAGGCACAATATCTCTTGCTGAAGTATCCCATTTGGTACGTCGTTGCGATAGACCATCTGAAAAACGAACCAAGGACATTTCGATGTGATCGCATGCTTGCCGCCTCACTGAACGAAAAGCGGTTCAAGCTCCTCCCGAAGGAACGGTTCCATCCCTCTTTGATAGGCGGTGAGCTTTCAATGTGATCGGTCTACGGCAGACATGAACCGGACATTTGTGGGACGCGAAGTAAGGGCAGCCTCGTCCCACAGTGCGGTCATCTCGACGCCCTAAAATGCTGCCGCATCGACCAAGGTCCCCTATGCGGGCTGCGAACGCAGCATCCT
The DNA here is from genome assembly GCA_965662745.1 of uncultured Paracoccaceae bacterium. Lineage (GTDB taxonomy): Bacteria > Pseudomonadota > Alphaproteobacteria > Rhodobacterales > Rhodobacteraceae > Anianibacter. Next base: position 12,381 of record CBFIJK010000037.1, on the reverse strand, counting down.
TACAGGCCGATGAACGGCAGGTGCGGGCCGCAAGCGATCATGTGGCAGGTCACTTTGTGGAGCAAAGCGTCGTGGCACCTCAAGTGCCGATGACTTTGTTCCAAGCCGCAATCTGGACATTTGCGAACAGACCGGCCTGCGCGTAGGGATCTTGAGCGGACCACTTGGTTGCCGCTTCCAGATCGGCGTGGTCTGCGATGAGAAGGCTGCCTTCGGGCACGCCGCCCGACGACAAGAGCGGTCCGGCGACGTAAACCCCGCCGGTACGTTCCAACCACGCAAGGTGGTCGGCTCGGTTGGCTTTGCGGATCTCGAGCGAGTCCGGCTTGTCCTTGCAGATGAAGGCGAAGAGCATCGTCATTCTTCCTGATTTTAGTTTGGTGTGTCTGGTCTGTTGGTCCGTAGGTCAGCTTTATGGTCCCGCCGGGCGGGCATCGCTGCCATGGGAATTGAATGCAACAGGTCGCGGCCTTCCGCAAAGCGCTGGATGTTCGCCGCGATCACGTCCGAAATGCGCTTGATCGCAGATGTGGAACCGGCGGGCGCGATATGAGGTGTAAGGATCGTGTTAGGCGCATCCCATAGGGGATGGTCATCGGGCAGCGGCTCTGGATGCACCACGTCGAGGCCGGCGCCTCCAACCTGTCCAGAGTACAGCGCCGCAAGGAGGGCATCGGTATCTATGACCGCGCCGCGCCCGACATTCACGAGGATTGCGCCGGGTTTCATCCGGGCGATCAGGCGGGCATCGAATAGATCGCGGGTCTCATTGGTCAGCGGAAGGCAAAGGACGACAGCGTTGCTTGCGGGCAATACCTCGGGCAGCGCCGAGATGGGACGGACATCCAGCACCCCCTGAACGGATGCGCCAGAGCGGTTGAAGCCGATGACGTTGACGCCAAAGGCTCCGGCCCGCGCGGCGACCTCACGCCCGATCCCGCCAAGCCCGACCACGGCAAGTGTCGCGCCTTCGATTGCAAGAAGCCCGCTTGTGACGCGGTCCCTGTTCCAACGCGGCTTGTCATCCTTCGCCAGCGCCGGAACCACCCCGCGCGCGAGGGCGAGCAGCAGCGCAATGGCGTGTTCGGCCACTGGACCATTGAATGGCCCGCCGTTGCCGGTCAGTTGAACACCCTCTGGCACACCGTTCTCTATCAGCGCGTCGTAGCCCGCCGAGGTGATCTGGATCCAGCGCAAGCGCGACGCGCGGGCGGCAAGCAAGGCGGCCACATCGGCGGAATAGCTGTTGTGGTTCCCACCGCAGACCAACCCGTCAAGCATGTGGGCGTGGCGCTCTACTGCGTCGAGATCGCTGAGCATCACCAGCCGCGCCGCTGGCACCGACCTGATCGCCTCTGCAAATGCGTCGTCGGCAAAGGCCGGGCGGTAGCCAATGACGGGGCCTTCGGTGTCGGTCATGCTCAACTTGCTTTCAATGCCTCCACAAGGAAAGGCAGCGAATCCTGCCCCCAGAACAGGTCATCGCCGTAACGGAACGTCGGAGAGCCGAAGACGCCCGCCGCTTCGGCGGATGCAATGTTTGCGCGCCACGTCTCTTGCACGTCCTCGTCGGCTTCACGGGCCACAAGAGTGGCCCCGTTCAGTCCCGCGTTGCCAGCCAGCGTCACGCGCACCTCTGCCAGACCGATGTTTGCCCTGTCCTCCCAGAAGCCGCGCTGCAGACGCTCGGTCAGTGCAAACCAGTCGGCGCCGTCAAGGGACGCCGCAATAACGGTGAAAGCGGCAGGATCGGGTGGCGCAAGGTTCCCTCGGTCGTCCATGGCCAGCCGCTTGCCACGCAGATCAGCCCGGCGGGCGAGGTCCTTGAACCAATAGGCGCGCCGCGCCTCGGGCCGGTTTTTCGAATAGATGGCACCGTTCTTCTCGATGAGAGGAATTGGTTTGGGAACGAAGGTGACATCATGCGTCGCGGCGATCTCGCGCATCGGGTCAAGGCCGAGGTAGGTCCATGGGGATCCGATTGAAAAGTAGAAATCGACGCTGCGGAACATGCGGGCAAACCTCTTGCCTTGGGGTGGTCTTGTGGACGGTGAAGGACCGGACGGCTGCCCTGGTGCGACCGTGCCCGGATCAGCTTGCCTTGGTCAGGATGGGTCCGACCGTGCCAGTGCCCCATTCCGCCCATGAGCCGTCGTAAAGCCGCGCTGGAGTGCCGATGCGCGCAAGTCCGAGGGCGAGCACGCACGCCGTCATCCCCGACCCGCAGGTCACAATCGGGTCTGCCCCTTCAAGGTCGCCGAAATGCGACCGGAGCGTCGAGGGGTCACAAAACCGACCGGCTTCGTCGGTCAGCGATGTAAAGGGCAGGCATCGCGAGCCGGGCATGTTGCCCGACGCAACCCCGGGGCGGGGTTCCGGGGCAATGCCGTCGAAGCGGTCTTGCGACCGGGCGTCGAGAATGGGTGTCCTGACGTCCGCTTCGCGCATGACATCCGCAGCAGTCAGAATGCGCCGAGCAGCCAGCGTCCAGTCGCGTCTGGGCAGGGGGGTTGCCGCCTCTGGCCCGGATACGACGGGATGGCCGCCCGCGCGCCAAAGCTGCAGCCCGCCGTCAAGGACGAACGTCTTTTCCAGTCCGTAGCTGCGCAGGGTGAACCACACACGCGGAGCGCTGAAATGGTTGGGACTGCGATCGTAGACGACCACCGGCTTGTGTCCGTCGACCCCGAGGTCCGCCATCGCTGCTGCGAATGTCTGCGGGTCGGGCATCATGTGCGGCAGCGGGTGGTCCGTATCGGCGATCTTGTTGATCTCGAACAATCGGGCGCCGGGGATGTGGGCATCCAGATACTCTTTGCGCGACCGTTCCGGATCAGGCGGCAGGAAATAGGTGGCATCCAGCACGACAGCGTCTGCGAGGTGCCCGGCAAGCCAGTCGGCAGTGACAAGCGGATCGGTCATTCTGCGGCATCCTTCAGCGGTGGCAGGATCTTTTCCGGGTTCATCAGGTTTTCGGGGTCGAGCGCCGCCTTGATCCGCCGCATCAGTCCAAGCGCCGGCCCGTGCTCTGCCTCCATGTACTTCCGTTTACCAAGGCCAACACCGTGTTCGCCCGTGCAGGTGCCGTCGCTGTCCAGCGCCTTGGCGACCATCGCGGAATTGATCCGCGCGACAATAGCCAGTTCTTCGGTGTCGTTTGCATCGACCGAGAACACGACGTGGAAATTACCGTCTCCCACATGCCCCATGATTGAAGCGGGCACGGGACAATCCGCCAATAGCGCCTTGGCATGTGTGATGCAGTCGGGCAGCGCCGAGAGCGGGACGCACACATCGGTGGCCCAACCGCGTGCGCCGGGACGCTGGTTCACCGTCGCGGGGTAGCCGTTGTGACGGGCCTTCCACAGGCGGTTGCGGTCTTCCTCGCGCTCGGCCCAGCGAAAGTTGCCCCCGCCGTTGCCGTGCGCGATCTCTCCAAACAGGGCCACCTGTTCTGCCACACCAGCGTCAGAGCCTTGGAATTCGAGGAACAGTGTGTCGGCTTCTGTTTCATCCAGTCCGGAATAGGCGTTGACCGCCCGGATGCAGCCCGCGTCAAGGTATTCCACGCGCGCCAGCGGCAGGCCGATCTGGATCGCTTCGATGGCTGTCTGGCAGGCTGCTGACGGATCCGGAAAGGTGCAGACCGCGGCACGCACCGCCTCGGGGCGACCGTAAAGCTTCAGCGTGACCTCGGTAATCACTCCAAGCGTTCCTTCGGACCCGACGAAGAGATGTGTCAGGTCGTAGCCCGCCGAGGATTTGCGCGCCCTTCGGGCTGTCTTGACGATCTCACCCTCTGGCGTGACGACAGTCAGCGACAGGACGTTCTCTCGCATCGTGCCGTAGCGCACGGCGTTGGTGCCGCTGGCGCGCGTGGCAGCCATGCCGCCAAGCGTCGCATTGGCACCAGGGTCGATGGGAAAGAACAGGCCGGTGTCGCGCAGGTGCGTGTTCAGGTCTTCTCGGGTGACGCCCGCCTGCACGGTGCAGTCAAGGTCGCCTGGCCTTACGGCGAGGATCGCCGCCATGCGCGAGAGGTCGACGCAGATCCCGCCACGCACTGCGCTCGTGTTGCCTTCAAGCGATGATCCCGCGCCATGGGCGATCACCGGCAGGCCGTGGGCGCGGCAGATTTGGACAATCTCGGCGACCTCTTCGTTGGTCAGAGGCCAGGCCACAGCGTCCGGCGGTGCGGGGGTATGGTGCGCCTCGGTCCCGGCGTGATGGTCGCGGTCGGCCTGTCCAACGGACAGGCGTTCGCCCAGAAGGGCCTCAAGAGTGGCCCGGGCTTCGGGAGGGAGGGTCATGTCAGGCTTTCCTTGCGCGCGCGGTGCCATTTCAGGACGGGCGGGACGATCTGGGCCAGCAGCACCAGAACGATGCACGCGAAGAGCACGGCGCTGATCGGGCGCGTGACGAAGGTCGTGAACTCGCCATCCGACAGCATCAGCGACCGACGGAAGTTCTGCTCCATCAGCGGCCCAAGCACGAGGCCGAGCACCAGCGGCGCTGCCGGAAAGTCCAGCAGTCGCAACAGGTAGCCCAGCACTCCGAAGGCAAGAAGCTGGTAGATGTCGAAGATCGAGTAGCGGATCGAATAGGTGCCGATCACCACCAGCACAAGGATCGCAGGATACAGCAGCCGGTAAGGGATGCGTAGCATCGACACCCACAGCCCGATCATGGGAATGTTGAACACCAGCAGGATCAGGTTGCCCAGCCAGAAGCTTGCGACAAGGCCCCAGAACATCTCGGGCGTCTCGGCCAGCATCTGCGGACCGGGGTTGACCCCGTGAACGATCATCGCGCCCAGAAGCAGCGCCATCACCGCGTCTCCCGGTACGCCAAGGGTCAGCGTGGGAATGAACGCGGTCTGTGCTGCGGCGTTGTTGGCCGCTTCGGGGCCGGTGACGCCCTCGACGATGCCCTGGCCGATCCGGGCACGGTTGCGGGCGACCTTCTTTTCCGTCGCGTAGGAAAAGAACGATGCGATGGTCGATCCCGTGCCCGGTAGCGTGCCGAAGAACGACCCGATGGCAGAGCCGCGCCAGATCGGCGCCCAGCTGTCGCGCAATTCCTCGCGCGTCGGAACCATCGAGCGCATCGTGACCTTGCCGGTTGGGGCTGGGCGGGTGCCCTTTCCGATATTCGACAGGATCTCGGACAGGCCGAACAGGCCCATAGCAGACGCCACCAGCGACACACCGTCCATCAACTCGAACTGGCCGTAGACGAAGCGCATTGATCCTGACGTGATGTCGAGGCCCACGATCCCCAAGAGCACGCCAAGCACGACCATACCCAGACCGCGCACCGCCGATCCTTCCGACAGGGTGGATGCCGCGACGAGACCAAGCGCCATGAGCAGGAAGTATTCCTGTGATCCAAAGCGAAGCGCGAAATCCGCCAGAACCGGCGCAAAGCCCGCCATCAGAAGGATGCCGATACTGCCGCCGATGAAGCTTGCCATGGCAGACAAGAACAACGCAGCCCCGGCACGACCGTTCTTGGTCATCTCGTAGCCGTCGATGCAGACAACCGCCGAGGATGCCGTTCCGGGCAGGCGTAACAGGATCGAAGCGACCGACCCGCCGTACTGCGCGCCGTAGTAGATGCCCGCCAGCATGATGAGCGCGTCTGTGGCCGATATGTAATAAGTAATCGGCAGCAGCATCGAGATCGCTGCGAGCGGGCCGACGCCGGGCAAGACCCCGATGAACATGCCGATCGAGACGCCGACGAAGCAATACATGAGCGTTTCCCAGGATAGCGCGACCTGGAAGCCGAGGATAAGGTTGTCAATCATAGCGTCAGCCAGCTCGGCAGCATTGTCAGTTGCAGATTGAGCGCCACGACGAAAATCGCCCAGACCAGTGCTAGAACCACAAACGTGAGACCCAACAGTTCACGCCAGCTGCGGCCAGGCTCGGCGAGCGCCGATACCAGGACGAGACCCGTGATTGCGATGGCACCGCCGACTAGCGGATAGAGCAACGCGAATAGGATGATGGAGCCCAGCATGTAGATCACTGGCCGGAACTTGCCGACTTCGACGCGTTCATGGGGCTGACGCCAGCCCTCGATCAGCAAGATCATTCCGAACAGGATGAAAAGACCGCTTAGGATCGCCGGGAAGTATCCTGGCCCCATCGCGTCTGGGGTGCCCATGCGTAGCTTGTTGACCTCGGTCAGGGTCACCGCAGCGCAGCCAAACAAGAGCAGCGCACCAAGACCCGCTTTCGAAGTCAATGCGGCAAGAGGGCGGCTTTGCATGGCGGTCTCCTTCCGAACTCGTGTTTCACCGAAGGGGTCAGCGGCCAGTGAACACCGGCTTGCGCTTCTCGCGGAAGGCCCCCAGCGCATCCGCTGCGTCCTGACTGTTCATGACGTGGTCCACGCGCAATGTCGTGTCGAAGAGCGTCTGGATCGGGGTGTCGCCCAGCGTGTCGAGGCTGAGCCGCTTGAGCATCTGGATCACGAGGGGCGCGTTTTCGGCAAGTTGGCGTGCCATTCTGCGGGCTTCCGCAACATGTTGTCCTGCCGGGACCAGCCGGTTGACCATGCCAGTCTCATGGGCGCGCTGCGCGGTCAACGGATCGCCGGTCAGCATCATTTCAAGCACCACACGCATTGGTCCTCGGTTCATCAGCGCGGTCACGCCGCCCTTGGCAACGCCGACGCGAGCTTCTGGATAGATCAGTTCGGACTCTTCGGTCACGATGACGATGTCGCACATCATCGCCAGCACAAGGCCCGCTCCGATGGCCTTGCCGCTGATCGCGGCGATGATCGGCTTGTCGCAACGGAATCCGAATTCCGGTACGCCATGCCAGAACATCTCGGGCGGGTCGGACAGATCGGCTCCGGCGCAGAACACCTTGTCGCCCTCGGCCTTGAGGATCGCGACCCGGGCGTCGCCACCTGCGAAGCGATCCCAGCAGGCGCGGAGGTCGGCGAACATCTGGCCGGTCATGGCGTTGCGCTTTTCAGGACGGGAGATGGTGATTTCTGCGATCCCGTCCGCCTCGGCGTAGTGAATATTCTCGAAACTCATCGTGTGTGTTCCCGGTCGAGCGAAGGCAATCGGGCCGCCGCGGAAGGACGGCGGCCCGACAGGGTCGTACGATCAGTTGATCGCGATGCCTGCTGCGTCGCGGATCTGCGTGAAGGTCTCGGTGTCTTCTGCAACGACCGCGTCCGTCGCCGCCGGATCGCGATAGGCGGGCAGCAGACCCATCTTGAGAACCTGCTGCTGGTAGGCGTCGCTGGCGACCATGGCCTCAAGCGGTGCACTCATCGCGGCAATGACCTCAGGGTCGGTGCCTTCCGGGGCGAACACTCCGAACCAGCCAGTCAGGGCCAGGTCATAGCCCTGTTCCACGGCCGTCGGCACATCCGGGTAAGCGGGATGACGGTCTTCCGACATCACAGCCAATACGTTCATGTCGGGGTTGTCGATCTGGCGGGTCACGGCGGGATCGACCATGAATTCGATCTCGCCCGACAGGATTGCGGTCACGGCATCGTTGCTGCCAGGATAGGGGATATGCGTTGCCTCGGTGCCGGTTTCCTGAAGGAAATAGATGGTCGAGAACTGCCCCATGGAACCAACGCCAGCCGATCCGAACTTGGCTTTGTTTTCCTTGAGATAGGCGACGAAGCCGTCGAGGTCGGTGGCACCCATCGATGCGTTCGCCCCTACGAAGACAGCGGCATCTGCAGTCGTGGCGACGCCGTCGAAACTGCCGATGGCGTCATACGCGACGGCGGGGTTGATGAGAGGCTGGACGACGTTGGTTGCATTGTTGCCGTAGAATATGGTGTAGCCGTCGTTCGCTGCGCCAGAAGCAAGCGTTGCGCCCACGACACCACCTGCACCTGGCTTGTTCTCGACGACAACCGGCTGGCCGATTGCGTTCGAGATCGCGTCCGCCGCAAGGCGCGCAAGGATGTCGGTGGTGCCACCGGGATTATAGGGAACGATCATCGTCACCGGCTTGGATGGCCAGTCCTGCGCGAACGCGCTGCCTGCCACCATCGACAGACCTGCTGCTGCGAGAATGAATCTTCTGGAAATCATGGCATATCCTCCGTTGCCAATTCTGCGGCTCCTTGGCCGCGCCTCCTCTTGCAAAAGCAGTAACATAGCGATTTTTGTTTCTCAATAAATTGTTTTGTTCTACTATTTAGAACAAGATTAGGATTGATAGTCGTGAAGCCCACAGTGCAACCGGAGCAGCCATGGACAGCACTTTGTTGAAAGGATTGACACTTCTGGAGTTGATTGTCGCCGAGGATGAACCTGTCGGCATCACCGAATTGGCGCGACGACTTGAACTGCCCAAAAGCAACGTCCATCGCAGCGTCGCCGCCTTGCGGGAAGCGGGATACATCAATTTCGACGGGGATTCGCGGCGCTACTACCCGTCGCTCAAGCTGGCTCAAATGGGGCAAAGGGTCAGCACGCGGTTCCCGTTTCGCATGGCGGTCCTGCCGATCCTGCAACAGCTGGTCGCCGAGACGGCCGAAAGCGCGCATTTTGCGCTGCTCGACGGGGCAAGTGTCGTGTTCGTCGCCAATGCACTGCCGACCAAGGCCGTAGTTTCGGTGATCCCGGACAATCTTGCATTGCGATGGGAGGACAGCGCGCTGGGCGTGGCACTGGTGTCCGCGCTGCCCGCTGAGGATCGCGCGCGCCTGCTGAAGGCCGATGGCGATCCCGAAATGGCAGAGCGCGTCACGAGCATCTGGCGCGATGACCATGCCCTGATCCCTCGACATGACGCGCGGCGAATCTTCGAGCTTGCCGTGCCGGTACGCTCTGACTGGAATACGGTGATCGGTGCCATCGGCATCACCGGCCCGGCCATGCGGTTTGACGAGGATCGCTTGCCCATGCAGATCGCCGCCGTCAAAGCTGCGGCTAAAGCCGCTTTCGACCCCGCGTCCGGGGGGCTTTCCCGGATGCAGGAAGGCGGTTAGGACAAGGCCATGATCAAATCTGTCGACAAGGCCCTGCGCCTTCTGGAAATCCTTTCGCAGTCTGAAGGTCCGATGCGTCTGCGCGACATCGCCGAAGCGTCCGATTTGACGCGCTCGAATGCGTTTCGCATGCTTCAGACGTTGCGAGACCTCGGCTATGTCGAGCAGGTGTCAGACGGGACCCAGTATGACTTGACCCTGAAAGTCTTTGAGATCGGCGCGCGAAAGGTCGCCTCGAACGCTCTGGTGTCGGCGGCGCATCCAGTCCTGCAGCGCCTCTCCGAACGCGTCACCGAGAACGTCATGCTGAGCGTCCGCGAGGGGCTGACCAGCATAGCCGTGGACCGGATCGAAAGCCGCGCCTTCGTGCGAACCTTCGCCTTCATCGGTGCGCGCGCTCCGCTCCATGCGGTCTCAGGCGGCAAGGTGCTTCTTGCGTGGGCACCCGATGACGTGATCGCCGCAATGACTGAGAACCTGACCCGGTTCACAGAGGCGACGATCGCGGACCCGGATCGCCTGATGAAGGAAATCGATGTAATCCGCGCAAACGGCTACGCCACGGCGTTCCACGAGATCAACGAGGCGGCGCGCGGGGTGGCGGTGCCGATCCGCTCTCGCCACGGCGACGTGGTCGCGGCGCTAAGCATTTCCGGCCCGATGGAAGACCTGGACGACGCGCTGATCGCACACTTCGTCACGGAGCTGAAAACCCATGCCGCGCAGGTCGAACAGGCTTGGACCGGAGCGGGTCAGGCCAATGTCCCCCTTCCGTCGAGGGCATAGGCGCCTTCGGGGGTGATGCGGAACGGATTTACCTCGAAGTCCTGCATCCGGTCGCCAAGGTCTGTCCCCAGCCATGACACCCGCGCGATTGCCGTGCAGGCGGCATCTACCGCCAACGTTGGCTGCCCCCTGGCCCCGGCCAGCAACGGCCAGATCCGCAGGCTTTCCAGCATCTCGCGTGCCTCGTCCGCCGTCACCGGCGCGCGGCGCTGCACGACGTCCCGCAAAAGTTCAACGTGGATGCCTCCCGCCCCGATCACCAGTTGCGGGCCGAACCCGGGCTCGTTGGTCATGCCGACGATCAATTCGACACCGGGCGCGATCATCTGCTGCACGTCCACCTGTATCGCCGCGCCGGGAGCCGCGCATGCGATCGCGTGTGCGATTTCGTCAAAGGCGGAGCTCACCGCTTCGGCATCGTTCAGTCCCACCTTGACGAGGCCAAGGTCGCTCTTGTGGACGACATCGGCGACCACGCCTTTCAGCACCACCGGATACCCACAGGCATTGGCGGCCGCTACGGCATCCTCTACCGTGCCGGTCAGTGTGGCGGATGGAACATGGACGCCGTAGTCGGAAAGGATTTTCTTCGCTTCCGGCTCGGTCAGGAACCCTCGTGCCGTGATTGTAGGGGTCGGCAGGTCGGCAGGCCGCTCGGTCGAGTCGGCGCGCGGCGAGACGGACAGCAGATCACGATAGACCTCAAGCACGCGGTAAAGATCGTCCATCCGGGTCACGAAGGGAATACCGGCGGCAAACGCCTGCTCTCTTTGCTCGGCACCGAACCGTGACAGGTTCAGCACCAGCACGACGGGCTTCTCCTGCCGTTTCCAGACCTTCACGATGTGATCGAGGGTCTGCGGCATCATGGGCTGGGGGGTCATGACATAGGCAGTGATGCCCGTCTCGGGGTCTGCGTGGACGGCGTCGATGGCGCGTTCGAAGATGCCGAACTCCAATCCGCCCTTGTGCCCGCCCAGGTCGAGCGGGTTGTTGGTGTGGCTGGAGGGATAGTCCTGCTCCAGCCGGTCACGCGTGATCGCGGCAAAGGCGTCCGCGGACAGACCGCGCAGGTCCAACTGATCCGCCATGATGGCCGCGCCGCCGCCCGAAGCACAGATGATGCCGCTTTTCGCTGCGGTCGGGCGCGGGTTCGCCGACAGCACACCGGCCGTCAATATCATGGCGTCGGGATCATCCATCAACAGCACGCCGCAGTCTCGGCAAAGGGCTTCGAATGCCGAATAGGATCCGGCAAGGCTTGCCGTGTGCGACTTTGCAAGGTGCGAGCCCGCCTCGGTCCGTCCGGCCTTGACCGCAAGCACCGGCTTGCCCGCTGCGTGGGCGCGAAGGCAGAGGTCACGGAAACGCCCGGGGGATTTCAGTCCTTCGATATAGAGGCAGATCACCGTCGTGTTTGGATCGGCGATGAAGCCTTCAAGGAAATCGCACAGTTCCAGATCGGCCTGGTTGCCGATGCTGACCATGCCCGACAGCCCCACACCGTGGTCGTGGCTTTGCAGGAACAGCGTGCCCATCATCGCGCCGCTCTGGCTGACGAAGGCAACGCCGCCTTTGCGCATCTTGCCAGCGTAGCGCAACGTCGGCGTTGACGACAGCGCAAGGTCCGCCTGCGGCACGATCGTCCCCATGCAGTTGGGGCCGATCAGCCGCATGTTGTGGTTGCGCGCGATGTCCACGATCCGCTGTTCAAGCGCCGCGCCTTCGGCACTGAATTCACCAAGCTGCGCTGTAATGATGACGCATGCCCCGATGCCTGCCTGTCCGCATGCCCGGACCGTCGCCTCAAGCGCCGTCGCAGGAACGGCGACCAGCGCCATGTCCGCCGGTTCCGGCAGATCGGCGACCGATGCGTAGCAGGTCAACCCGAGCACGTTCTCGCGCTTGGGATTGATCGGATAGATCAGGCCTTCATACCCGTGCTCGATGACGTGATGCAGGATCCGTCCTCCGAACTTGGTGTAATCCTCTGATGCGCCGATCAGAGCCAGCGATCTTGGCGCAATGACACGGTCCATTCCCATCGGCTTGGCGCGTTTCATCGATCCCCTCCTTAGTGTTCTGAATAACAGAACAATAAATCCCAATGTGAAACGAAGACCACCGGACTTCGAACATGTTGTCAAGCCGATGGGCCCGAAATGACCTGTGAGAGCAAGTGTTCGGCGACGGAGGATGTGGAGAGAATGACTACACAGGAAACAATCAGTTGCGCGGGTGGTGTCAGAGGAAACCGGCGCGAGCGGGGCATGGCGAGCGCTTAGCCTGCCGCCATGACGCAGGACCCCAGCCTGGTCCGATACTTCAAGACGTCACCCGAGATCATCCGCCTCGCCGTCATGATGTACATCGGCTTCCCGCTGTCGCTTCGGAACCTAGAGATTCTGCGGCATGAGCGGGGCGTCGATCACGAGGGCGAGGTGCCGGAGAGCTTTGTCATGACCACCCGTGACCGGAGGGCGGCTCTGAATTTCCTGACGACATCAATGAAGCGCCACGGCCGACTCGTGGACGTGGTGACAGTTCGGCTCCGCACTTACGGCACCGCCATGAAAGAGATGGGCGGGGGATGACCGCCAGATGGGGCGG
>CBFIJK010000036.1:0-34203 GCA_965662745.1 uncultured Paracoccaceae bacterium | reverse complement strand
AAGACTGCCACCATATGCGCACATCAATATTTACATAATACTGATTATGCGACTTACGCCATTACCTGACGAAGGGCTTACCCCAGCGCATATCCCGCGCCGCGGACCGTGCGGACCGGGTCATCCCCGCCATGCTGGCACAGCGCCTTGCGCAGACGTCCGATATGGACGTCGACGGTGCGCGTATCGACATAGATGTCGCGGCCCCAGACCCGGTCGAGAAGCTGCTCACGCGACCAGACGCGGCCCGGTTTTTCCATGAAGGTCGTCAGCAGCCGGAATTCTGTCGGTCCCAGTTTCAACGCCTTGTTCTTGCGATAAACCTTGTGGGTCTCGCTATCGAGAAGGATGTCTTCGAATTCAAGCCGCTCCCCGACCGTCGCGGGGCGCGTGCGGCGTAGCTGCGTGCGTACGCGCGCCATCAGCTCGACCACGGAATAGGGTTTGACAACGTAATCATCCGCACCGGTTTCCAGCCCGCGCACGCGGTCAACCTCTTCGGATCGTGCCGACAGCATGATGATCGGAATGCCGCGCGTCTCGCTTTTCATCTTCAGGCGGCGGCAAATCTCGATGCCCGACACGCCCGGCAGCATCCAGTCGAGGACGATGATATCCGGCGCGTCTTCTTCGACCCGGATCAGCGCCTCGTCGCCCGTCTCGGCCTTCAGGACGTCGAAGCCCTCGGCGCTGAGGTTGTACGACAGTACCTCGCGCTGCGCGGGTTCATCCTCGACAACGAGGACACGGGGGTGCGAGTGGGCCATGGATCAACCGTTTTCCCCGGTGAAGGAGGTCCTGTCGCCCTTGGGGCGGTTCTCGTCCGGAACGTCGCCGGTGACGAGATAGATCACCTGTTCCGCGATAGAAGTCACGTGATCGCCCATGCGTTCCATGTTCTTGGCGATGAAATGCAGGTGCATGCAGGCCGTGATGTTGCGCGGGTCTTCCATCATGTGGGTCAGGAATTGACGGAACAGCGCGTTGTACATCTGGTCGACGTCGATATCGCGCTGCCGGACTTCTTCGGCCAGTTGCGCATCGCGCTGGATATAGGCGTCAAGCGCGTCTTTCAGCATGCCTTCGACTTCGCGCGCCATGCGCTTGATCGAGGCCGCACCGCCCTCGATGGGCTGCATCTGGACCAAGACAGAGGTCCGCTTGGCGAGATTCTTGGCATAGTCGCCGCAGCGTTCCAGGTTGGCCGAGATGCGCATCACCGACAGCACGGTGCGCAGATCACCTGCGATGGGCGCGCGCAGGGCCAGCAGGCGCGCAGCCTCTTCGTTGACCTCTTCTTCCAGGGCGTCGATGCGTTTGTCGGCATCGCGCACCTTCTGGGCCAGTTCCTCGTCGCGGGTATCGAGGGCTTTGGCGGCGTCGTTGACCATGGTCTCGACCAGCCCGCCCATCTTCATGATGAGTGCCTGGATCGATTCGAGGTCGCGGTCGAACGCAGAGACGATGTGTTGGTCGTTGGGGGCCATGTCGACTTATCCGATCTTGCCGGAGATGTAGCTTTCCGTCCGGCTGTCCTTGGGATTGGTGAAGATGTCGTCCGTCTTTCCGTATTCGACAAGATTGCCGAGATGGAAGAACGCCGTCTTCTGGCTGACGCGGGCGGCCTGCTGCATCGAGTGGGTCACGATGACGACCGAGTAGTTCGCCTTGAGCTCGTCGATCAGTTCCTCGACCTGGCTGGTGGCGATGGGATCGAGTGCCGAACACGGCTCGTCCATCAGAAGGATCTCGGGTTCGGTTGCGACGGCGCGCGCAATGCACAGGCGCTGCTGCTGACCACCCGACAGGCCCGTTCCGGGCGCATCGAGCCGATCCTTCACCTCGTCCCAGATCGCGCCGCGCTTCAGCGCGTTCTCGACGATCTCATCCAGTTCGGCCTTGTTCTTGGCCATGCCGTGGATGCGCGGACCGTAGGCGACGTTGTCGTAGATCGACTTGGGAAACGGGTTCGGCTTCTGAAACACCATCCCGACCTTGGCGCGCAACTGCACCGGGTCGACGCGCTTGTCATAGATATCCTCGCCGTCGATGCTGATATCACCCTCGACGCGGCAGATGTCGATCGTGTCGTTCATCCGGTTGAGGCAGCGCAAGAAGGTCGACTTGCCGCAGCCCGAAGGGCCGATGAAGGCGGTCACGGTCTTGTCCTGGATGTCGACATCCACATCCTTGATGGCGTGCGTCGTTCCGTAATAGACCTGCACACCGCGGGCAGCGATCTTGACGTCGTTCATATCCACGTCTCTTTCAATTTTTCTCATGTCGTTCATAGCGCAATCGCCCCTTGTCTTACCACCGACGCTCGAAGCGGCGGCGCAGGATGATGGCGAGAACGTTCATCGCCAGAAGGAAGATGAGCAGGATGATGATCCCGCCCCATGCCTTTTCGTAGAACGAGGCATCGGCACGCGCAGCCCAGGTGTAGATTTGCGCGGGCATGGCCGAGTTGGGATCGGTAAAGCCGGCCAGCACGCCCTCGGGGTATTCGCGGGCAACAAAACCGACCATGCCGATCAGAAGCAGTGGTGCGGTTTCGCCAAGCGCCTGCGCAAGGCCGATGATCGTGCCGGTCAGGATGCCGGGCATCGCCAGCGGCAAGACGTGGTGGAAGACCGATTGCATCTTCGAGGCCCCTACCCCCAGTGCCGCATCGCGGATCGAGGGCGGCACGGCCTTTAGTGAGGCGCGGGTCGAGATGATGATCGTGGGCAGCGTCATGAGCGTCAGCACAAGGCCACCGACCAGTGGCGCCGATTGCGGCAGACCCGCGAACTGGATGAAGACCGCCAGACCCAGGATACCGAAGACGATGGACGGCACCGCGGCGAGGTTTGAGATATTCACCTCGATGATATCGGTGAACCGGTTTTGCGGCGCGAATTCTTCCAGATAGATGGATGCGGCCACCCCGATCGGCAGCGATAGAAACAGAACCACCAGCATCATAAAGAAGGACCCGATAACCGATGCGCCGATCCCAGCCCCACCCGGGTTGTCGACGCCCGAGTCCTTGCCGGTGATGAAGTTCCAGTTGAAGGCGGACTGGATGATGCCCGCTTCGACCATCGCGTCCACGAGATCGAGGTCCGTGGCTTCGAGAAAGCGGCTGTCGGTGATGTCGGCGCGTGTCAGTTCCCCGTCAAGGTAACGGTTCACACGCGAGGCGGCAGACAGCTCAAACTCGACCGGCTGGCCCAGATCGCCGGGGTTCGCGCGGTAGTATTCACGCAGATCGCCGCCGGTCTTGCCCAGAAGACGCTCGACCGAGGCCGTATCGAATGGCACCGTGATGCCTGCCTCGTTCAATTCGGTCTGAAGCGCGTTGTTGAAAAGGCTCTGATAGGCCGAGGTCTTCAAGAGCTGGCTTTCGGCGTCGTCGAACTGTTCCTGGGTGATGGTGAATTCCAGCTTCACGATCGTCTGCGTGAAGGCCGGGACGCCTGCGCGCAGGATCGACACCGCCAGAACGATCAGGAAGAACACGCCGATCGCAATGGCGGCGACGCCGTAGGTGCGGAACCGGCGCTCTGCCGCGTTACGCTTTTTCGTGCGCGCGTCCTCGGTCAGCAGTGATTGGGATTTGCGCGGTGCAGCGGCGCTGCCAGCGGTCATGTCGGTCATTCGTACTGCTCCCGGTATTTGCGCACGATGTAGAGAGCGAAGACATTCAGCCCCAGCGTGAGAACGAACAGCGTCATCCCAAGCGCGAAGGCGACCAGCGCCTCGGGGCTTGCGAAATCAGCGTCGCCGGTCAGCTGGCTGACGATCTTGGCGGTCACGGTCGTCATCGCCTCGAACGGGTTGAGCGACAGGCGGGCCGCGGCCCCTGCCCCGAGAACCACGATCATCGTTTCGCCGATGGCGCGTGACGCGGCCAGAAGGATCGCGCCGACGATGCCGGGCAATGCGGCGGGCAGGATCACCTGGCGGATGGTTTCCGACCTGGTCGCGCCAAGCCCGTAAGACCCGTCGCGCATCGCCTGCGGGACCGAGTTGATGATGTCATCCGACAGCGAACTGACGAAGGGGATCAGCATGATGCCCATCACAAGGCCGGCGGTCATCACGGCGGTCGCGGCGGGCATGAAACCGAACCCGTCATCGCCGAACACACTTAGAAGAAGCGGGCCGACCGTCAAAAGCGCGAAGAGGCCGTAAACGATTGTCGGGATCCCGGCCAGCACCTCAAGCGCGGGCTTGGCGATCGCCCGGACGCGCGGCGTGGCGTATTCCGAGAGGTAAATGGCGGCGAAAAGCCCGATGGGCACCGCGACCAGCAGCGCGATCACCGAGATATAGAGCGTGCCCCAAAGCAGCGGCCAGATCCCCAGATAGGATCCACCCCCGAAGGACGGCTGCCAGGTCAGCGACAAGAAGAAATCCGCCGCCGGATAGACCCGGAAGAATTCGATCGTGTTGAAGATCAGCGAGAAGACGATGCCGACCGTAGTCAGGATCGCAACGGAAGCCGCGGCGATCAGAAGCGCGCGCACCCCCTGTTCCACGACATTGCGGGCGCGGAAATCCGGAAGGCTTTGCTTGAGGCCCCACAGCATCCCGCCGATGGCCAGCAGGACGACAAGCGCGGTCATAAAAAAGCGGCCGGTATTGTTCATGGCGCGATAGGCGCGGGCGGCATCAAGCTTTGCCTGCGTGACGTCCGAGCCGAGCGCGACGCCAGAACTGCGGATCAGGGTGCTCACATCGCTTGTAGCGACTGAAAGCTCTTCGGACTCATCCGGCGTCAGGCTGCCCTGCGCGATCGCGGCGTCTAGACCGTCCGACACGCGGCGGACATCCGACATGAAGAGACCGAGCGACGATCCGTCGGCTACGGCGGCTTCGGGAACGTCAGAGGAAATTACGCTTGCGACGACGATCGGCTGCGCGATCAACCAGACAATCAGAACGGCGAAGGCCGGGATTACCGTCTTCATCGCGACATTGCTGCCATAATACGATGGAAGAGAATGAAGCTTGCGGCGATCTCCGCCGACACCGGCCAAGGCGCGGTTCTGGCCAAGGATGTATCCCCCGGCAGCCAGCGCCAAGACGATAAGTAGGATCCAGGTAAGTGCCATGCTGTCCCCGCAACGCCGCGATTATTCGCGTCCTATCTGATAGGCCGGGGGCGATCCAGTCGCCCCCGGCCCATTGTCAATTCCCGGTTGGGATTACATGCCTTCCGACATGGTGGTCTCGTTGGCGATCTTTTCCTGGGTTGCGGCCAGTTCGGGATCGGCAACAAGGCCGTAGTTTGCCAGCGGGCCGCTCGGGCCAGCGATTTGGTCAGCGACGAAGAAGGATGCGAATTCCTTAACGCCGGGGATCACGCCGATATGGGCTTTCTTCACGTAGAAGAACAGCGGGCGCGAGACGGGGTATTCGCCGGTCGAGATGGTCTCGGTCGAGGGCGCAACGCCGCCCATGGTCGCGACCTTCAGCTTGTCGGTGTTGTTCTCGTAGAATGCGAGACCGAAGACGCCGACGCCTTCCGGGTTCGAGTCGATACGCGCGAGCGTTTCGGTGTAGTCGCCGTCGATGTCGACCGATGCGCCGTCAGCGCGAACGGCCATGCAAGCCGCTTCGGTTGCATCTTCGTCCATGCCCATGTCCATCATGGCCTGCATGGCGCCGGTGTCTTCACAGCCCTGAAGAAGAACTTTTTCTTCAAAGACTTCGCGGGTGCCGTGCTTGGTGCCCGGGATGAAGGCTGCGATGTCGACGGCGGGAAGATCGCCATTGACGTCGGCCCAGGTCATGTTCGGGTTGGCGACCATTTCGCCGTCCATGGGGATCTCTGCCGCCATGGCCTGGTACCAGTCGGAAGGCTCGAATTCATTGAATGCCGGGCCGTCGATCTGGCTGGCGAAGACGATGCCGTCATAGCCGATGCGCACTTCGATGATGTCGGTGACGCCGTTTGCGGCGCACGCTTCGATTTCGCGGTCGCGAATGGCGCGCGATGCGTTTGCGATGTCGATGGTACCTTCGCCAACGCCTTCACAGAAGCGCTTGAGGCCAGCGGACGAGCCGCCCGATTCGACGACCGGTGTCGGGAAGTCGGTGTTGTCACCGAAGGCCTCTGCGACGATGGACGCATAAGGCAGAACGGTCGAAGACCCGGCAACCTGAACGTTGTCGCGGCTCTGTGCGTGCGCAACCGTCGAGGCTGCTGCGATCGCCAGAGTCGAGGCGGTCAGTTTCACGAATTTCATTGGGTAGTCTCCTGTCATCAGGTTTTGTCAGAGCACACCCCCTGCGCTCTTGCCGCTGACCTATCGGCGGCCCGCTATGGTTTTGTGACACCTGCGTAACGGTTTTATGACAGTGACTGGATGTGCCGCGACAGGCAGTCAGCGGGCCTCGTCCGCAAGCGGCAAGACCACTGTAAATATGCTTCCAACGCCTGTTTCGCTGGTGATCCGCACCCGTCCGCGATGGCGATTGACGATGTGTTTTACAATCGCAAGGCCCAGACCTGTCCCGCCCATTTCTCGCGATCGGTGTCCATCGACGCGGTAGAATCGCTCCATCAGGCGCGGCAGGTGGATGGATTCGATTCCATCGCCGTCATCGCCCACCTCGATTCGCGCCGCGGGCCCCCGAAGCGAGGTCGCGTATTCGGTAACCGACAGCGTCAGGCGCACGTTTCGGCCTCCGTATTTCACCGCGTTCTCGATCAGGTTGGTAAAAACCTGCGTCAGCTGATCCTCGTCGGCGGACACGATCACCTCGGTCTCGGCAAGCGTCAGGTCGATCTGCGCGCCCGCCTCATCCAGCAAGGGTTTCAACAGCGCTGCCGCCCGCGTCAGAGTCTCGGCGATGTTGATGCGCTGGGTCGGGCGCATCCGTTCTTCGCTTTCGACACGGCTGAGCGACAGAAGATCATGCACCAACCGGTTCATGCGCCGGGTCTCGCGGTCCATGATCTCCAGAAACCGATCCCGCGCCGCTTCGTCGTTGCGCGCGGGGCCGCGCAGGGTCTCGATGAACCCGGTGAGCGCGGTCAGTGGCGTCTTCAACTCATGGCTGACATTCGCGATGAAATCCCGGCGCTGCTGCACCGCGTCCTGCACATGGGTCATGTCCTCGAAATAGACGACAACGCCCTGCTGGCCCGATCCCATGACCGGCGCGGTCTTGACGCGGTAAGTGACCTCGCGCCCCGCTTCGGTGGTCAGGAAGGTGCTGAGCGTCGGGGCATTGCGACGAAACGATTCCTCGATGCCGTCCAGCAGCGCCGGCTGGCGCAGAACGGTGATGTAATGGCGATCAAGCAGGTTCGAGCCGAACAGCTTGGCCGCGCCCTCGTTGATGAACTCGATCCGCTCGTCGGCTGCGATAAAGACCGCAGGCATCGGATTTGCGGACAGAAGCGAGGTCAGCAGGTCCTGTCCCATGTCCCTGCCCTAGCGTTCGGTAATCGCAAGGCCGCTGCGAAACCGGCGCATGTTGTCCTGGTAGTGTTTTGCCGACCCGCGCAGGCCGTCGATGGCGGCCTCGTCCAGCTGGCGCACCACCTTGCCCGGCATCCCCATGACAAGACTCCCGTCGGGAATCTCCTTGCCTTCCGGGATCAGCGCGCCTGCACCGATCAGGCAGTTCTTTCCGATCACCGCGCCGTTCAGGATCGTCGCGCCCATTCCGATCAGCGTCTCGTCGCCAATCGTGCAGCCATGCAGCATCGCCTTGTGCCCGATCGTGCAATCCCGCCCGATGGTCAGCGGATAACCGATATCGGTGTGCATGACCGTGTTTTCCTGCACATTCGTGCCCTTGCCGATGGTGATCGTCTCGTTATCGCCGCGCAAAGTGGCCCCGAACCAGACCGAGGCGCCCTCGCCCAGCACCACATCACCGATCACATTGGCATCGGGGGCGACCCAGAAATCACCGGATTTAGGAAAGCTCGGCGTCTTGTCATCCAGCGAATAGATCACGTCGCCGTCTCCTCGAATTCCTGTTGCAGGGCGCGAATGTGATCGACAAGGGACGGCTGCTGCACGCGGCGCATCCGCTCTGCCTCGATGATCGTCTTCAGCTTGGCCTCGGAGGTGTCGAGATCGTCGTTGATCAGAACGTAGTCATAACCGCCCCAGTGGCTGATCTCGTCCCAGCTTTTCTGCATCCGCTTCACGATGGTCTCTGGCGCGTCCTGTCCGCGCGTCTCAAGTCGGCGGCGCAGTTCCGCGATCGAGGGCGGCAGAACAAAGATCGAAAGGACATGGTCGGCCAGCCGCGAGTTGCCGATCTGCTGCGCGCCCTGCCAGTCGATATCGAACAGCACGTCGCGCCCGGCGTTGATCGCCTGTTCCACAGGACCGGCCGGGGATCCGTAGAAATTGCCGAAGACATGGGCGTGTTCCAGCATCTCGCCCTCGGTGACCATGTTGCGGAATCGGTCTTCGGCGACGAAATGATAATGCTCGCCATCCAATTCGTTCTTGCGCGGCGGCCGCGTGGTGGCAGACACCGAAAACCGAAGATCAGAGTCCCAGTCCATCAGGCGGCGCGCGAGCGTGGATTTGCCGGCGCCCGAGGGCGAGGACAGGATGATCAGAAGCCCGCGGCGGGTCATGCCCTACTCCACATTCTGGATTTGCTCGCGCATCTGGTCGATCACGGTCTTGAGGTCAAGTCCGATGCGCGTCAGCTCTGCCATCCCGGCCTTGGAACACAGGGTATTGGCCTCGCGGTTGAATTCCTGCGTGAGGAAGTCGAACTTGCGCCCGATCGGCTCATCCAACGCCAGAAGATCGCGCGCAGCTTTGATATGCGCGGAGAGGCGGTCAAGCTCTTCGGTCACGTCCGCCTTGACCGCGATCATCGCCAGTTCCTGTTCCAGCCTGCCGGGATCGGCCATGTCGGTCTGATCGAGGATCTTCGCCAGATTGGCCTTCAGCGCCTCGGCCTGCGCCGCGCGGCGGGGTTCGGCAAGGGCCCCGGCCTCGGCGGTCAGCGTCTCGATCCGATCCACCTGCGCGCTGATCACCTGGTTCAGCGCGGCCCCTTCGACAGCGCGCGCGGCATCGAAGGCCCCCATCAATACGGGGATATCGGCGGCCAGCGCCTTGGCCAGCGGCTTGATCCCGTCGTCTTCATCCTCGCCCGCGCCAATCCGGGTGACGCCCGGCAGCGCGGCGACCTCGGCTGCAGTCATGGGCGCCATGGGAAATCCCGCGTTTTCAGCCGCTTCCGCGACGGTCTTCAGGCGCTCCAACGTGAGCGCAAGTGCGTCTTCATCAAGGCGTGTCTCATCGGTGCCTGCCTCGCGCTGCAGCTTCAGCGACACAGTGACCGACCCGCGTGCAGCCGTCGCGGCGACGGCCTTTCTGACCGTCTGTTCCAGTCCCTCGATCCAGTCGGGCATGCGCAAACGTACGTCAAGGCCCCGCCCGTTGACCGAGCGGATGTCCCAGACCCAGCTCCACCCGCCTTCGCGGCCGGCCCTGTTGGCGAACCCGGTCATTGACTTCGTCATCTTGCGTGCTCCGGCCAGATTGTCGCCCCATGCGACCCGACCCGGTTAGCAGACCGGCCCCTGCCCGGCAATGAAACCCGCCCGGACGGCGCACGCGGTTAACCGTTTAAGGTTTCGGCAACGGACCTGAATCAAATCTTATGGCATGTTAAGACTTGGGTAAGCATCACACCCTTAAGACTTGAGCCAAATGAAGGCAGGCCCGCCCCGAACTGAGGGACAGAGTGGCTGAGAGGGGACCTTTCGCGATGTCCTACACGGAAAAAGGCCAGCTGATCCGGCTGGCGACGCCGATCAACAAGCAGCATTTCGCGTCCATCGCGGCGCTCGATGGCTACTGGGAAGCGGTGCGCGGCGGGCGCCCGATGCCCATGCGCGCGGATGTCGACCCGCGCGGCATCGAGAGCGCCTTGAAGGATGCGTTTATCCTTGAACGCGTCGCCCCCGGCGTCGCGCGTTTCCGGCTGGCCGGGGCGCATCTTGGCGATCTTCTGGGCATGGACCCGCGCGGCATGCCATTGACCTGCCTCATGCGTCCCGAAGGGCGCGTGTCCCTGTCGGACATCATCGAAGACGTCGTGACGCGCCCGGCGGTGGCCACACTGGCGCTGGCCGTCGAGACCGGCATCGGCCGCCCGCGCCTTGCCGCGCGGATGTGGCTTGCGCCGCTGGGATCGGACGATGGGCCGGGAACGCGGCTACTGGGCGGGCTCGAGACGCATGGAGAGATCGGGCGCACACCGCGACGCTTCGGGATCTCGGAAATCGCGATGCGCGAGATCGAGGCGACCGACTATACCGGGCCGGCAAGCTTTCGCGCCCCTGCACGGCAAGCCCGGACATCCAAGGACACGGGCGGCTATGCTGCGGGAAAGGCGCCCGACCCGGCACCGCAGCGCCGGGATGGGCCGCATTTGCGCCTTGTGAAAAGGGTCTGAGCCACAAGAAAGGCCCCCCGCAACGCGAGGGGCCTTGTTCATTCTAAGACCAGAAAAATCAGGCCGTTGCGACCTGCTTGGCCTGGTCGCGGCGCGCCGAAAGCTCTTCGGCGACAAGGAAGGCCAGTTCCAGCGCCTGGCTGGCATTGAGGCGCGGATCGCAAGCTGTATGATAGCGGTCCGACAGGTCTTCGTCCGTCACCGCGCGCACGCCGCCGGTGCATTCGGTCACGTCCTTGCCGGTCATCTCGAAATGCACACCGCCGGGGATCGTGCCCTCGGCCTTGTGGATCGCGAAGAACTCGTGAACCTCGCGCAGAACGCTGTCGAAGGGCCGTGTCTTGTAGCCCGAGGACGACTTGATCGTGTTGCCGTGCATCGGATCGCAGGACCAGACGACCTTGGCGCCCTCTTCTTCCACCGCCTGAATGAGGCGCGGAAGATGCTCGCCCACGCTGCCCGCACCGAAGCGCGCGATCAGAGTCAGGCGGCCGGCCTCGTTTTCCGGGTTCAGCTTGGCCATCAGCGCTTTCAGGTGACCACTGGTCATGGAGGGTCCGCATTTCAGACCGATCGGGTTCTGAACGCCGCGGCAGAATTCCACATGCGCGCCGTCGGGCTGACGGGTGCGATCGCCGATCCAGATCATATGACCGGACCCGGCGATCCACTTGCCAGAGGTGGAATCGACGCGGGCCAGCGCCTCTTCGTATTCCAAGAGAAGCGCCTCGTGCGAGGTGTAGAAATCGACCGTTGCGATCTCGGGGTTATGCTCGCTTGAGATGCCCGCCGCGGTGATGAAATCGAGAGCATCGGAAATCCGGTTCGCCAGATCGCGATACTTCTCGGCCTCGTCGCTTTCGGTGAAACCAAGCGTCCAGGAATGAACGCGGTGCACATCCGCGAAACCACCCGTCGAAAAGGCGCGCAAAAGATTCAGCGAGGCGGCGGCCTGCGTGTAGGCCTGCAGCATGCGCGCGGGATCGGGAATGCGCGCCTCGGGCGTGAAGTCGAACCCGTTGATGATGTCGCCGCGATAGCTGGGCAATTCCACGCCGCTTACGGTCTCTGTCGGCGCCGAGCGCGGTTTGGCAAACTGGCCAGCCATGCGGCCGACCTTGACCACCGGCACCTTGGCGCCAAAGGTCAGCACCATCGCCATCTGCAACAGCACCTTGAACGTGTCGCGGATATTGTCGGCGGAAAACTCAGCAAAGCTTTCCGCACAATCGCCGCCCTGCAGAAGAAAACCTTCCCCGCGCGAGACGGCGGCAAGCTCTGCCTTCAGTTTGCGTGCTTCGCCGGCAAAGACGAGCGGCGGATACTTGGCAAGCTGTGCCTCGACCGTGTTCAGGGCCGCAGTATCGATATACTCGGGCATCTGGACCCGGGGCAAATTGCGCCAGTCGGATTTCTTCCAGTCGCTCATCTCATCTCTCCGGAGGCTTGGCGGTATCGGAGCGCGCTTATACGGGTTTGCCCAAGATTGCGCAAACACCGATTACGCCTGCGTGTCCTGCGCGCTTTTCGCGCGGCCTGCGCTTGATCAACCCCGCGTTTCCTGCAAGCGTCTCCGGCACCTTCAGAGACGCGAGTCAGATGGACATCAAGAGCCAGATCATTGAACTCGACGAAATTCCGCGCAAGCCGCGCCGTTTCGTGTTTGCCCTACTCGATCAATTCACGCTGCTTTGCTTTGCGGGGGCCTTGGAAACGCTGCGCATCGCCAACCGCATGGCGGGCGCGGATCTTTATTCCTGGCGTATCCTCGGCGAGGGCGGCGAATGGGTGACCTGCTCTGCCGGAGTGCGGTTCGCGCTTGATGCCGATCTCGATGAGTTGGACCGCGAAGACACGCTGCTTGTGTGCGGCGGGATCGACGTCCAAGGCGCAACGACCAAGCGGCTTCTGAACTGGCTGAGGCGCGAGGCGCGGCGCGGGGTCAAGCTGGGCGGGCTGTGTACGGCCGGGTATTCGCTGGCGCAGGCGGGGCTTCTCGACGGGCGCAAGGCGACGATCCACTGGGAAAATGCCGACAGTTTCGAAGAGGAATTCGAAGAGGTCACGCTGACGAAATCGGTTTTCGTGGTCGATGGCGGTCGCATGACGACGGCGGGCGGCACGGCGTCCATCGACCTGATGCTGAAGATCATCGCCGACGACCATGGCGAGGACCTGGCCAATGCCGTGGCCGATCAGCTGATCTACACGTCCATCCGCACGGATCAGGACAGCCAGCGTCTGTCGACGCCCACGCGCATCGGCGTACGGCATCCCAAGCTGTCGCAGGTAATCCAAGCGATGGAAAAGAATATCGAGGAACCGATCAGCCCTGCGATCCTGGCCAAGAATGTCGGCATGTCCACGCGCCAGCTGGAACGGCTGTTCCGGCGGTATCTGAACCGCTCGCCCAAGCGCTATTACATGGAACTGCGCCTACAAAAGGCGCGCAACCTGCTGATGCAGACGGATATGAGCGTGATCAACGTGGCATTGGCCTGCGGCTTTGCCTCACCGTCGCATTTCTCGAAATGCTACCGATCGCATTACCAGACGACACCCTACCGCGAGCGCGGCAGCCACGCAGCCCGCGCCCCGGCCTAAGGGCTTCCGGTGACGCGCGCCGTCCTGATCCTTGCCGCGGGCGCCTCGTCACGGATGCGGGGCGGTGACAAGCTACTCGAAGATGTGGACGGCATGCCGCTTGTGCGCCGGATGGCGTTGGAGGCGGCCAAGGCGGGCGCGGTCTATGTCGCCCTGCCCTGCCCCGGTTCGGCGCGGCGCGGGGCGCTGGAAGGGCTGGACGCGGCGCTGGTCGATGTGCCTGACGCCGCCGAAGGTATGGGCGCCTCGATCCGAGCGGGCGTCCGCAGCCTGCCGCCCAGCGTCACGCAGCTTGCGCTCTTGCCCGGTGATATGCCCGAGATCACCGGACAGGATATCACCGCCGTGTTCGACGCTGCGGGAAACGACGTTGCGCGCGGGATGGCCGAAGGATCGACCGTGCCGGGGCATCCGGTGGTGGTGCCGCGACGGCTGTTCCCCGACCTCACGCAGCTGATCGGCGATGAGGGTGCAAAACCCGTGCTTCAGGGAGAAAAGATCATCCCCGTGATATTGAAAGGGCGTGCCGCGATCACCGATCTCGACACGCCCGAAGCCTGGACCAACTGGCGCGCGTCCCGCTAAAGCAGGCCGAAGAACCCTGGCAACCAGAGTGTCAGCGCCGGGAAGGCCAGCAGCAGAATGACCCGCACGATTTCCGCGCCGAAGAAGGGCATCACGCCCTTGAAGGTCTCGATCATCGGCGTGTCCTTGGCCAGCGCCGAGATCACGAAGACATTCATCCCCACGGGCGGCGTGATCAGCCCTAACTCAACGACAATGAGCGCGAGCACCCCGAACCAGATCTTCAGGTCCTCGGTCGACATGCCAAAGCCAGACCCTTCGGCGGGCATGTAAAGACCGCCGTTGATCTCGATGAGAACCGGCCAGAAGAACGGGATCACCAGAAGGATCATCGACAGCGAATCCATCAGGCAGCCCAGAAGGATCAGCGCGACCAGCAGAAGCACCATGATCGACATGGGTGGCAGGCCAGAATTGGCGATCCACTCGGCGGCGGCTTGCGGCAGGCCCACGCGCGACATGAAGATCTTCACCAGTTCGGCGCCCAGAACGATCAGGTAGATCATACCGGTGGTGCCTGCGGTTTCCTTCAGCGACTCCACCAGTTCCCCGAACCGGATGGTCCCGTTGAACGCGCCGTAGATCCACACCAGTGCGACGCCCACGGCAGCCGCAGGCGTCGGGTTGAAGAACCCGCCATAGATGCCGCCAAGCACGATCGCGAAGATCACGGCAACCGGCACCATGCCCAGCGTTGCCGCCACGAATTCCTCGCGGTCGGCCGCCCCGCCCTTGGGCCCAGCCTCGGGGCGGATGGTGACGTAAAGCGCGATGGTCAGGATGAAGAGGATCACCGCCAGGATGCCCGGCAGCATGGCCGCCGCGAACATGGTGACGATATTCGCCTCGACGATGATCGCGTAGATGATGAGAACGACCGAGGGCGGGATCAGGATGCCCAGGACCCCTCCCGCTGCCAGCGATCCTGTCGCGAGCGCGCCGGAATAGTTGAAGCGCTTCAGTTCCGGCAGCGCGACCTTGCCCATGGTGGACGCGGTCGCCAGCGACGATCCGCAGACCGCGCCAAAGCCCGCGCAGCCCGCGATGGCGGCCATGGCGGTGCCGCCGCGCATCCAGCCAAGCCAGGCATTCGCGCCGCGAAACAGCTGTTGCGACAGGCCCGCGCGGCTGGCGAGTGCGCCCATCAGGACGAACATCGGCACGACCGACAGCCCGTAATTCGAAAATATCCCCCAGCCCAGGGTCTTCAACTGGCTGAGAACGGGAAGCCAGCCATTGACCATGACCGTTCCCAGACCGCCCACGAGGATCATCGAATAGGCAATGGGCACGCGAATGGCGATCAGCACGATCAGGGCCGTAAGACCCAGAACTCCAAGCGAAACGGGATCCATCAACGGCGTCCGAACATATCAGAGAGAGCGTCAGTGACCGACGCGGAAGAGGCCAGCACCAAAAGCGCCAGCGAAACGAGGCAAGGCGCGTAGCCCCACCAGAGCGGTATCTGCAAGAGCGCGGTGGTCGCGTCATATTGCCTTTGGTCGAGCATCCCGTCGTACATCCGCCACAGCAGCACGATACCGAAGCCAAGCGCGACCAACCCGCCGATGAGCGAAAAGACCGACAGCCAGAACTTGTTCGCGCCTGCGGTGAAGATGTCCGCCGTGACGTTCAGGCCCGCGACCTGGCAATAGGGAAGAAAGGAAAAGGCCGCGATCGCAACGCCGACCTCGGTCAGTTCGAAATCGCCCCGAAAGGCGATATTGATCGTCGCCGCGCCGACGACCGACAGCACGTTGATGATGACAACGGCCAATAGAACAAGGCCGCCCAGGACGGCCCAGACGGTGCATATACGAAGGACGAGGTCGTGAAACCTCGTCCCGCTGGTTGCAGTTGCAGCCATGATTACTCGGTATTCTCGGCGATTGCGGATTGTGCCGCTTCGACGAGACCGGCGCCGTCAATGCCCTTGCTGCTGACTTCGTCGATCCAGCGCTGCTGGACCGGCTCGAGCGCCGTGATGAAGGCGTCGGTTTCGTCTTCGGTCAGCGTCACGTGGGTCTTGCCCGCGTCGGTTGCCATCTTGATGCCGAAGTCGTCACCAGCGCGCCACACGTCGGCGACCTCGCCCCACCAGTCACGATCCGACGCATCGCGGAAGATCTGCTGGATATCCTCGGGAAGACCGTCCCAGCGATCCTGGTTCATCGAGACCTGGAAGGTCGTGGTGCCCAGACGCGTGCGGTCATGGCCCTCGATGAAGTAGTCGATCTGGTTCTGCAGCTTCAGCGGCGGGATGATTTCCCACGGCAGCAGCGTCGCCTCGACAACTTTCTTCGACAGCGCCGAGGGCACTTCGGGAACCGGCATCGCGATCGGGGACGCGCCAAGCGCCTCGATCACCCAGGCGCCGGTGCGCGACGGAATACGCATCTTCATGCCTTCGGTGTCTGCCGGCGAGCGGATTTCCTTGTCGACCGCCATGATCGCCTGACCGGCATGGACGTGAAGCCACATGACCTCAAGACCCTGGTAGTCATCGGCGAGGTATTCGTCGAACATGTCATGCATGGCGAGGTTGGTCGCCTTGATGTCGTTCAGGTAGACACCTGGAAGCTCGAACACCTCGGTGCGCGGGAATTGCCCGGGGGTATAGCCGTTTACCGTCCAGATCAGGTCGACAACGCCATCGCGCGCCTGCTGAACCAACTCGGGCGGGGTACCGCCCAGCGACATGGCCGGAAAAATTTCGATAGAGACGCGGCCGTCCGAGGCTTCCTCGACAGCTTCGACCCAAGGCTCAAGCATGTTGGCCTGTGCGGGCGCCTGAGCACCAAGCAGGTGGTGCAAACGGAACGTATATTCCTGCGCGAAGGCGCCGGATGCGGCGACCAGCGTCAGCGCCGAAGCGGCAACGGCAGATTTCAATGCAGTCAGTTTCATGTTGGGTCCTCCCAAACCTTCATTTCGTCGGGTTCATTCATGCCGTATGGCAGCGCCCGAATGCAACGATTGTTATCCGCCATAACAGAAAGGCGCAATTTGATTGTCACCGTTAATCACTCGATTCCACGCACATTTGATGTGCAATCACTCGCATTTTCATCAGTTCCGCGCCGCGCCGATCCATGCGGCCAGTTGGCGCCGCTCTTCGGATGAAATATCCGTGATGTTCCCCGGTGGCATAGCGTGGGACAGCGCCGCCTGCAGATAAATGGCCTCTGCATTGCGCGCGATATCGGAGCGGGTTTCAAGAAGCACACCGCCCGGCGCCAGCGGGACGCCTTGCCAGACCGGATCTCGCGCGTGGCACATGGAACAGCGGCCAAGCACGATGTCATGTGCCTCGTCGAATCCGGGCGCGGCAGCGTAGCGTGATTCCAGCGGCGACAGGGTGCGGGCCTCGGCCTCTTCGTATGGCTCCCACAAGGCAGCCGTGGACAGCCACGCGATCAGAATGAACAGCACCACCGTCACAGCCCAGGTCCACCACGGCATCCCCTTTTTCGCGTGCATCGAGTTAAAGAAATGCCGGATGGTCACGCCCATCAGGAACACCAGCGCCGCAATGATCCAGGCGTATTCGGTCGCAAAGGACAGCGGGTAATGCGTGGACAGCATCAGGAAGATCACGGGCAACGTCAGGTAGTTGTTATGGGTGGATCGCAGCTTGGCAATCTTGCCATATTTCCCGTCCGGCTTGCGCCCCGCCTTGAGGTCGGCAACCACGATGCGCTGGTTCGGCATGATGATGAAGAACACGTTCGCCGTCATGATCGTCGCGGTGAACGCGCCCAGATGCAGCATCGCGGCGCGCCCGGTGAAAACCTGGTGATAGCCCCAGCTCATTGCGACGAGGATGACGAAGAGAAGCAGCATCAGAACCGTGGGCCGCTCGCCCAACGGGGATTTGCACAACAGATCGTAGATCACCCAGCCTACCGCCAGCGAGGCCGCCGAAAGGCCGATCGCCTGCCAGACCGGCCAGTCGATCTTGGTGTAGTCAATGAGGTAAAGCTCTGCCCCCGCCCAGTAGATGACCATCATCAGCGCCGCGCCGGACAGCCAGGTCGAATAACTTTCCCATTTGAACCAGGTCAGGTGCTCGGGCATCGCATCGGGCGCGACGAGGTATTTCTGGACGTGGTAAAAGCCCCCGCCATGGACCTGCCATTCCTCGCCATCCGCCGGGCCGGCGATGTTGCGGTTCAGGCCCAGGTCAAGTGCGATAAAGTAGAAGGACGATCCGATCCACGCGATCGCGGTGATCACATGGGTCCAGCGGATCGCGAATTCCGCCCAGCTCCATAGAATTGCCCAATCGCCCATGCGGTCCCTCGCCCGTGATCTTCAGCCCGTCGTGTTTCGCCCCTGATAGCCCGCACCGCCGGACGCTGGAATGAAAAAACGCAGCATTCGGAGGGACATTCAGCCGCTTCCCTTGACTTGCCTCTAAAAAAGTCCCAACTGACGGCATCTTGCATCCTCCGCCGCGTGAGCGTGACTGCGAGCGGCCCTTTTGGGTCGAGCTCGCCAGATGCAAGACATTTTCAGGTTCCCACCATCACGCATGGGGTCCGACGCAGCCAGAGGGTTCGCGGGCAATGAGGCCCCGTTTCCGATCCGGCCCGCGCACCCTTGACGTCACGGCCTGTCCGCATCCTGCGGCCCGGCCCAACGGACCCGTATGATCGCCCTGCCCGTTCTCGCGGCGGGGCAAAGGAAAATATTCATGACTTTCGACCAGCTGGGCCTCGCGCCCCGCCTTCTCAAGACGCTCGAAGACATCGGCATCACCGAACCCACCCCCATCCAGTCGGGCGCGATCCCGCATCTGATGGAAGGGCGCGATGTCATGGGCCTTGCCCAGACCGGCACTGGCAAGACCATCGCCTTTGGTCTGCCGATCCTGCATGCCCTGTCAGGCATGGGCACCAAACCCGAGGCCCGCACCGCGCGCGCCCTCATCCTTGCGCCCACGCGCGAGCTGGCCAAGCAGATCGCCGACAACCTCGCCGCCTTCACCCAGTCGAGCCATTTGCGCGTGTCGCTGATCGTCGGCGGCGCGTCGATGAACGTGCAGATCAACAAGCTGCAAAAGGGCACCGACATCCTTGTCGCGACGCCTGGGCGGCTGATCGACCACCTCGACCGGCGCACCATTCGCCTCGATCAGGCGAAGTTCCTCGTGCTGGACGAGGCCGACCAGATGCTCGACATGGGCTTCATCCATGCGCTGCGCAAAATCGCCCCGCATCTCGGGCCGGACCGCCAGACCATGTTGTTCTCGGCCACCATGCCCGCCCAGATGGAAGAGCTTGCGGCGACCTACCTCAATGATCCCGTGCGGATCGAAACGACGCCCCCTGGCAAACCGGTGGAACGGATCGCACAGGAACTGCACTATGTTGCGCAGGCTGACAAACCCGCGATGCTGATCGAGCATCTGGGACGCCACCGGGGCGAGCAAGCCATCGTCTTTGCGCGCACCAAGCACGGGTCAGAACGGCTGATGAAGCAGCTTGTGAAATCGGGCTTCGAGGCCGGGTCCATCCACGGCAACAAATCCCAGGGCCAGCGCACGCGCACGCTTGATGCGTTCCGCGCGGGCGATCTGACTGTGCTGGTGGCGACGGATGTGGCTGCACGCGGGCTTGATATCCCGGACGTGCGCTATGTCTATAACTACGACCTGCCGAACGTGCCCGACAACTATGTCCACCGCATTGGCCGGACGGCCCGCGCTGGCCGTGACGGCACCGCTATCGCCTATTGCAGCGATGTGGAAATGGGCGAGTTGAAGGATATTCAGAAGGTCATCGGCCGCCAGATCGAGGTCGCAGGCGGCACGCCCTGGGCCGGTGATGTGTCGGCCCCGGCCCGCAAGGGCGGTGGCGGCGGTCGTGGACGCGGCGGCAATGGCCGTGGTGGCCAGGGCCAAGGCCAAGGGCGCGGTCAGGGCGGCGGCAACGGGTCCAAATCCGCGGCGCCAAAACCGCAGGGCAAGCCTGCGGCCAAGCGGCCCCGGCGCGGCCCGCGCAAGACCAAGGCAGCCTAGCTGCCGCGATAGGTTGAATAGCCGTAGGGCGAGAGAAGAAGGGGCACATGGTAATGTGCCTCTTCGCTCATCCCGAAGCGGATCGGCACCTCGTCCAGAAACAGCGGATCGTCCCCCGCCTGCCCCGTGCCGCGCAGGTAATCGCCCGCATGGAAGACCAGCTCATAGGTGCCGGTCTCGAACGCATTCTCTGGGAGGATCGGCGCATCCGTGCGCCCATCGCCGTTGGTCCGGGCCTCGGCGATCAGCTCGCGCGTCTCGCCCGACACGCGATACAGCCGGATCGTGATCCCTTTTGCAGGCGCGCCCTGCGCCGTGTCCAGAACATGCGTCGTCAACCAGCCTGCCATCGGTCCAGTCCTTTTGGTGCAAACATTACCGGATCATGACTTGCATAGGCACGAAGCTGCGGCAACCGAGCTTCACACCGAGTAGGCGAGCCGCAACCCTCCCCAATGTCGGCCTTGCACGTAAATCGGTGCAGAGACGTCCTTCATCAGAACCTTTTGTCCTCGCCCCATATCGCGTCGATAGGCCTGAAGCAGGAAGGGACGTCTGCTTTTCCCGGCGGCCAGTCCCACACGATCCGCGAAGATGCGCCTGTTTCGGCTATGCGCTGCATTCCATTCTTCCTGGCCAACCCGCTGCGTCTGGCTGAATTTCCGATTATGCGTCGGCAGAAAACCGTTGCGGTCCACAGCCGCACAGAAAACGACCTTGTCCGAAAGCCCCAACAGCGGCTCTTGGATGGACGGAAGCACCCTGTCTGTGAAGGCCACGAACCGGGTCATGACCTGCTGTGGGTTCGTTCCTTGAACCGGGACATAATCACAATCGAACAAGTCCTCTATTGAGAGATGTCCAAGCTGAACGCCACTCTGAAAGGCCTCTGATACCTGAACAGCCGCGCGCGTTACCGCTTCGATGAAAGGCGAGTCGACGGTCTCGACACCCATCCTTGCGGTCATGCCGGTCAAGGCTTCGGACGTATCGACGATATTCAGCATCGTTGCAGTCGCCGTTTTCAGACAGGACGCAGAACGCGACACCGCGTCGTGCACTGAACCAGACTCGGCCTGAAGTCCGTTCAAGGCGCCTTCGATACTGCCAGCCTCATCGCGGATCTCACGCTGTGCAGAGGACACGCCTGACAAAGCCTCTGGAAGGTCATCCAAGGCAATGCCAACCTGATCGACTTTTGACTGAACGCCTGATGCGCGGTTCAGTGTGACGTCAGTCTCGGCCCGGACAGCCTGGATCATTTGCGAAACATTGCCGAGGGTCTCGACGATTTTCAGCGTCGCCTCGGATGTCAGACCCGAAAGGTCCTTTACCTCGCGTGCAACGACCATGAACCCGCGACCGTGTTCGCCTGCCCTCGATGCTTCGATGGCCGCGTTGAGCGAAAGCAAACTGGTCTTGCGCGAGATTTGCCCGATTTCCTGAGAAAACTTTCCAACCTCTGCGATCGCAGAGTCCAAACGATTGAACTCCTCTGCAATCCGCGAAACGTCCGCAATCAGAACGGCAACTTCGCTGACCATCGCCCGGATGCGCGCGGCCGCTTCGATTG
This sequence comes from uncultured Paracoccaceae bacterium, assembly GCA_965662745.1. Taxonomy (GTDB): domain Bacteria; phylum Pseudomonadota; class Alphaproteobacteria; order Rhodobacterales; family Rhodobacteraceae; genus Anianibacter. The sequence goes on along the minus strand of CBFIJK010000036.1, from coordinate 12,976 downwards.
CCGAGGACTTCGCGTCGTCTGCGCGATCCAGCGCGGTGTTCGCAGCATTCGTGACGCTTTGCCCTGAGACTGAAATCTCTTCGGTTCGCCGAGTCATCGTCGCCAATGCCTCGCTCTGAGTGTTCACCTCGCCGCTCAGATCTTCGACATCACCAAGCACCCCTGCAATAGCGACGCTGAGATCCCCGACCCTGCGCGCAATTTCAGTAAGTCCGCCAACCTCACCTGCCGTACTTTCATCCGCCTGTATCGATTGGATATTCATTTTGCGTTCCTCGCCATTTATGACAAGACGCTGCAAGACCCGCGCCAAATGATCGAAGCTTGCGCACCATTCCAGCATCGACCCGTGTAATCAGGCGCGGCACTAGAAGCGCACGACAAGAAGGAAGCGACCGGCATGACCCGCTATCCCCGCGACATGATCGGCTATGGCCCGGACCGCCCCGACCCGAAATGGCCCGGCGGCGCGAAGATCGCCGTTCAGATCGTGCTGAACTACGAGGAAGGCGGCGAAAACAACATCCTCCACGGCGATGCCGCGTCCGAGGCGTTCCTGTCCGAGATCACCGGCGCGGCCCCCTGGCCCGGCCAGCGGCACTGGAACATGGAATCGATCTATGAATACGGCGCGCGGGCGGGGTTCTGGCGGCTGCACCGAATGCTGTCGGACCTGCCCGTCACGGTTTATGGCGTCGCCACGGCCCTCGCGCGGTCGCCTGAACAGATGCACGCCATGCAGCACGCGGGCTGGGAGATCGCCAGCCACGGCCTGAAATGGGTTGAGCACAAGGACATGCCCGAAGTCGAAGAACGCGCCCAGATCGCGGAAGCGATCCGGCTTCACACCGAAGTCACCGGCGCGCCGCCGCGCGGCTGGTACACCGGGCGCTGTTCCGAGAACACCGTGCGGCTTGTCGCGGAAACCGGTGGATTCGATTACATCTCGGATACTTACGACGATGACTTGCCATACTGGATGAAGGTCGGAGATCGCGATCAGCTGATCATTCCCTACACGCTAGATGCCAATGACATGCGTTTTGCCATTCAGGCCGGGCACCCGGATGGCGCCAGCTGGGAACGGTACCTGACCGATGCCTTCGATTGCCTATACCGCGAAGGCGCCGAGGGCCGCCCTGCGATGATGTCCATCGGCCTTCATTGCCGCCTTGCAGGCCGTCCGGGCCGCGCCGAGGCGCTGCGCCGGTTCCTCGATCACGCCCGCGCCCATGACGGCGTCTGGTTCGCGACCCGCGCCGAGATTGCGGCGCATTGGGCAAAGACCCACCCACCGGTGCATCGCCCTCGCCCGTCACAAATGGACCGCGCCACCTTTGTCGCCGAATTCGGCGGCATCTTTGAACATTCCCCCTGGATCGCAGAGCGCGCGCACAGGCTGGAACTTGGCCCGGCCCATGACCGCGCCATCGGCCTGCACAACGCGCTGGCGCGGATGTTCCGATCCGCCAGCGAGGTCGAACGCCTTGGCGTTCTGACCGCGCACCCCGACCTTGCGGGTAAGCTGGCCGCGGCCAAGCGGCTGACGAACGAGTCGACCGCCGAACAGGCCAGCGCAGGCCTCGACGCTCTGACCGATGAGGAACGGGCGCGCTTTGAGAGGCTCAACACCGAATATGTCGAGAAACACGGCTTTCCCTTCATCATCGCTGTGCGCGATCATGACAAGGCAGGGATCCTGTCGGCCTTTGAAGCCCGCATCAACAATGACCGGGACACGGAATTTGCCGAAGCTTGCCGGCAGGTCGAACGCATCGCCGAGTTGCGCCTGATCGAGAAACTGGGATGAGCCGCGATATCCTGATCCGCCCGATGGAGGCCGAGGCCTTCGCGCCTTTCGGCGATGTGCTGGAGACGCGCGGCGCGCCGGACAAGATGATCAACGCAGGGCTATGCGGGCGCTATCACGACCGCGCCAGCCTTGATTTCCAGGGTGGCCGCGCGGGCGTCAGTCTGTTCGACGCCCAGCCGCGCGACTTGCCCCTGACGCTCGATCTGGTGGAACGACACCCCGACGGCAGCCAATGCTTCATCCCGATGTCGATGGATCCGTTCCTTGTCATTGTTGCGCCCGATGAAGAGGGGCGCCCCGGCCCGCCGCGCGCCTTTCGCACCGAGCCGGGACAAGCGATAAACTTTCATCGCGGTACGTGGCATGGCGTGTTGATGCCGCTTCACGCGCCGGGGCTGTTCGCGGTGATCGACCGGATCGGGGATGGCGCGAACCTGGAAGAGTACCGGTTTGAGACGCCCTATACGGTGCGCGACTAAAGCGCCGGCAGACGGTTCACGTCCTTGTAGAGCAGGTAGCGGAATGGCCCCGGCCCGCCCGCGTAACAGGCCTGCGGGCAGAAGGCGCGCAGCCACATGAAATCGCCCGCCTCTACCTCGACCCAATCTTCGTTCAGCTTGTAGACACCTTTGCCTTCCAGCACGTAAAGCCCGTGCTCCATCACATGGGTTTCAAGGAAGGGGATCACCGCGCCGGGCTGCAGCGTGACGATCGTAAGGTGCATATCATAGCGCAGATCGCCCGGGTCAATGAAACGTGTGGTGGCCCAAGCGCCGTCGGTGCCCGGCATGGTGTTCGGCGCGGTGCCCGCATCGGTGGCTGTCATGAACTCGGGCGGATCGAGGCCTTCGACCGGCTGGAACGCCTTGCGCACCCAGTGAAACACTGCGCGGTCCTCAGCGCGGTTCCACAGCGACCAGTCCGCACCGGCGGGAACAAACGCAAAGCCCCCAGCGCCAAGCGTCACCTCATGCCCGTCGCAGGTCAGCTCGATCTCACCCTCAACGACAAAAAGCCCCGCCTCGGCGCGGGCGTCCGTCTCGGGCCGGTCAGATCCGCCACCCGGCTGGATCTCCATGATGGTCTGGCTGAACGTTTCGGCAAAACCCGACAAGGGCCGCGCCAGAACCCAGCCCCTCGTGCGCGCCCAGAACGGAAAGGCGCTGGTTACGATATCCTGCATCACGCCTTTGGGGATGACGGCATATGCGTCCTTGAAGACCGCGCGGCCTGTCAAAAGCTGGTCCTGTCCCGGATGCCCGCCGCTGGGGGCGAAGTACTGCGCCATGCCGATGCCCTTTCGTTTCGCGCGACTATGGGCCAAGGCGCGGGCCGTGGCCAGATGGGTCAGGCGGTAGGATCCGCCGGAAAGACGATCCCGTCCATCAGCTTGCGGGCGGTGCGCAGAACCTCTGTCCGGCCGACGCTGCCGTCTTTCAGTCGCTCTGCGATAACGGTAAAGGCGCCCGACGGATGTTCGATCGCCAGATGCGCCGGATTGCCGTCTGGCACCTGCGCCAAAGGGGCGGCGACGGAACCGGGAAGCAGTGCCGCCGTCGCGACAGAGACCGCGCCCAGCACCCCGATGCTCTTGTGGCACCGATGTGGGATGAAGGTGCGCGTTGCGATCACGCCGCCGGTTCGGGGCGCCGAGACCAGCGTCATCTTCGGGACCGAGGCGTCAGTTACATCGCCAAGGTTCATCATCGGGCCGGCCTTCAGTCGGACCCTTTCCAGACGAGTGCGCAGGTCGTCATTGGCGTCCAGTTCCGCCGGGGTCTCTGTCCCCGCGATCCCGAAATCGGACGCGCGCACGAGCACGCAGGGCATACCGTTGTCGATCAGCGTGACCGGGGTCCCCTCGATCACATCCATGTCGTTCCCACTGGGCAGAAGCGCCCCGCAACTGGATCCGGCGGTGTCGTTGAAGGCGATGGGAATCGCCGCAGCGCTCCCCGGCACACCGTCAATCCGCGCATCGCCAGCATAGTTTACCACACCGCCCGGCGTCGCGACGCGCTGGACGGCGGTCTGGCCGGTGTTTTCCATGTAGACGGTCACACTCGTCTCGCCGTCCTGCGCCGCTACAAGCCCCCGTTCGATGGCGAAAGGCCCGACCCCGGCAAGGATATTGCCGCAATTCTGTTTGTCGCTGACCAGCGGGCGATCCACGAAGACCTGCAGGAACAGGTAATCCACATCGACTCCGGGCCGCTGCGACGGCGCGACAATGGCGACTTTCGAAGTCAGCGGATCCGCCCCGCCCATCCCGTCGATCTGGCGCGGATCAGGTGAGCCCATGACGCCGAGCAATAGCCGGTCCCGCACCACAGAATCGGATGGCAGATCAGAGGCGAGGAAATACCCGCCTTTTGACGTACCGCCCCGCATCCACAGGACGGGAATGCCGTCAGACATATTTCAGGCCCTTCCCGGCCAATCTTTCGCGCATGTCGTAGATGTCGAGACCCAGCTCACCGCCAGCCAGCCGCGCGCGTTTTGCCTCTTCGGCGTCCAGGCGTCTTTGCGCGGAGGCGAGGACCGTCTCGGCCTTGGCGCGCGGGATAACGCAGACGCCGTCATCGTCGGCGACGATCACGTCCCCCGCGTGAACGGCCGCCCCGGCGCAGACGATGGGCACGTTCACCGATCCCAGTGTTTCCTTGACCGTGCCTTGCGCCGAGACAGCCGTCGACCAGACCCCAAAGCCCATCGCCCGCAAATCGCGCGTGTCGCGCACGCCCGCGTCGATGACCAGCGCGCGGCAGCCCCGCGCCATGGCCGAGGTCGCCAGCAGATCACCGAAATAGCCCATGTCGCAGGGCGCAGCGGGCGCGAGGACCATGATATCGCCTTCCTTCAGCTGCTCGATGGCGACATGAATCATCCAGTTGTCGCCGGGGGCTGCGGAAATCGTGACGGCAGATCCGGCGATGGCCATGTCCTGCTGAATCGGCCGCATGTTCGACGCCATCAGCCCGGTGCGCATCTGCGCTTCATGGACAGTGGCGACCCCAGCTTCGCCGAGCCGGCGGATGGTCTCGGGATCGGCGCGCTCGATACTCTGGACAACGACAGGCATGGAAGGCTCCTATCCGGGCATCTTGTCATAGGCCGGCAGGCCCTTGGGGATCACGTGGAACGACGCCTTGCCCTCGCAATGGATCGCCATGTTCGGCCCGATATAGACCTCGGGATCGTCGAGCGTGCTATCGTCAAACAATATGATCTCGTCCAATCCCGCTAATTTGCACATATTCTTCCTCGTATGGTTCTCGCCAAGCTAAATATACCTTATGTGTCAGCGAGTTTGGCGCCGACGATTTGGGATTGCCAATGCTTTGTCGGTAATTTATTAACTTTTTATCTTTAGCATACTTCAAGTATCTAATGTGATCTTCTTCAGCGTCACTTCCGCGTAAGATAAAATCTTGAAGACGTCTCTCCAAAGACAAGGCAATGGGTTGAGTTAGTCCATCTGAAATTGCTACAATGTGGTCAAATTCTCTTGAGCTATATCCATAAAATCTTTCTGATAATCGGCCCGCTGTGTATCCAATTATGTATTCAGCAACCCATGGCGAATCTATGATAGACCAAACAGTATCTAAGTAACGAACCACTTGCCTTTCTTGAATTACTGTCTGTCTTTGCGACATATTAAATTCCTTCCCACTAAAGCTCATCCACCGTCCGAGGATAAACCGACTGGAAGCCTTCGGCATACTGGCAATCGCGTCCGCCGGACATGCCGCCTGAATTGCGCTTGAAATGGTTGGCGCGCTGCTGCGCGACGCGGGTGTAATACTCCCACAGATGCACCTGCCCGTTCATGCATTCCATCGCGGCGCGCTTCTTGTCCCAGACCGGCGTGATGTCGAGGAACACGTCGGGTTTCCAGCCCATCTGTTCGGTCTGATGCGGCTCAAACAGGTATAGCTGCGGCGCGCCAAGGACCTTTTCGCCCGGATTGTGCCCCCAGGCCTGCGCGATCATCCGGCATTCCATTGCCACTTGCGTCATGTACATGTGGTCGGTGTTGTAGGGATCGTATTGGCTGTGGCTCATCATGAAGGCGGGCTGCACCTTGCGTATAAGATCGACGAGCGCGTATTTGTCGTCTTTCTCAAGCTGCAGCGGGTAGTCGCCCAGATCGAAGCATTCGAGGTGATGGACGCCTAGCGCCTCTGCCGCCGCTTCCGCCTCGCTGCGCCGGATCGCCTTGACCTCATCAAGCGTCTTGCCGTCCTTCCAAAGCCGCGCGCTTTCGCCTCGTTCGCCAAAGGACAGGCAAGCGACGGTGACCTCGTATCCCATCTCTGCATGGCGAGCGATCGCGCCCCCGCAACGCCAGACGAAATCGGCCGCATGGGCGGAAATGATAAGAGCGGTCTTGGCGGTCATGCGGGATCTCCGGCTTTGATTGCCAGAGCGTTATGGCGCGCGGCTTTGCGCTTTGCCAGAGCCGAGGCCGCTTAGCCCGGCACGCGGCGGCGCGCCGGTTTGTTCTGCCAGACCCCGAGGAAAAGCGCGATCACGGCCAGCACATCGACCCCGACCACCGCGTAGATCAGGTTGTCGGGCGCGATACCGGTGCCGATGCGCGCGAGTTCCGCGCCCGTGGCCACGATCATCACCAGCATGATGATCCAGGCGGGTCCGCGCCATCCCGTCAGCAGAATCGCGCCCCCGACAAAGGCAGCGGCGGCGAGGACGACATCGGTCGTGCCCGTCCACCACGCGATGACAAGATGCAGCGCGCAGGCGGCCAGAAGAAACGTCGCGGCATAGCGGAGTGGTGCGGATCCCATGGCTCTAATCCCTTAATCGCTGCGGCAGGGGAACCCGGCGGTGCCCCAGACCAGAATGTCATCAAGATGCGCTTGCGGCGAATAGGGCGCAGGCTCGCGCCCCTCGCCCGGATCCCAGCCCCATTGGACGAGAGCGGAATGCGAGATGTGCTCGGCCAGCCCGATCATGTCGTGATCGAGATTGCGCTCTGGATCGCGCAGCTGGGCGCAAATCTCGTCCGAGGTCTTGTCGATCCACTGGGTTTCGACCGGCGCAAGCTGCCAGGTTTCGGCGACTTGGGGCGGCATATGCGCACCGTCATTTCCGGGCGTCTCGCGGAAAAGATGGCAGGCATTGCAGGCGATGTATTCCGCACCGATGCGGCTCGCGCCGCCATTGACGTTCATGCCATGCGGCTGGCGTTCCCCATAGCTCGGGCCGGACCAGACAGGGATATTGTCGGGCCCGACATGGCAGTTGACGCAGCGCGGATGCGACACGACCTCATGGATACGGTCCCAGGCGGCAAGGCCCTCTTCGGTGCTTACAGAGCCTTCGGGCGGTGGGTCGATCGCCAATTCTTCGGCGGCGGGCCATGCGGGCGCCGCCAGAAGTGTCAGGGCGGCGGCAAGGGCGAAACGGCGCATCAGGCAAAACTCACATGCTTGTCGAAGGGCATTTCGCGCAGACGCGTGCCGGTGGCGGCAAAGATCGCCCCGGCGAGCGCGGGCGCGGCGGGAGGTACGGGCGGCTCTCCGATCCCGTGGACGGCATCGCCGTTTTCAAGCCCCCGCACCTCGATCTCCGGGCAATTATAGATCCGCATGCCTTCGAAATCGTGGAAATTCGTCTGCTCCGCCACGCCGCCCTTATAGGTGATCTGGCAGTTCATGGCGTGCCCCAGCGCATAGACGACACCGCCCTGCACGAGGTTCTCGAAATTGACCGGATCGACGACGGTGCCGACCTCTGCCGCGACCCAGACCTTGTCGATGCGGATACCGCGATCGGTATTGCTGACCTCGATCACCTCGGCGCAGCGGACCCCGAAGCTTTCGGTCAGGGCGATGCCCCGTCCCTTGCCATCGCCCAGAACGCCATTCCATGACGACATCTCGGCCACTGCCTCGAGCGTTTGGCGCGTCAGGTCATCGCCGGCAAGGCGCAGGCGTTCCTCTAGCGGATCGGCGCCAGCGGCATGGCACAGCTCATCAAAGGCGGCGTTCCAGAAGAACCCGTTCGAGGATGCCCCGACAGACCGCCAGGATGAGATCGGCGCAAGTTCGGGCGCCCGGTAGCCCGTCACGCGGTGGTTCGGCACGGCAATGGGTGTATTCCACGCCCCTGCCACGATCTGGCTGTCGGGGCCGGGCACCGACACACCTTGCCGCGACATCTGCGAGACTGTCACCGAGGGCATGGCAATCCCGAGATCGAGTGCCTCGACCCGGCCATTCGACACCCGCCCTTTCAGGCGCGCCATCGCGATCTGGCGCGGAAAGTCGTGGATCATGTCTTCTTCGCGCGAATAGGTCAGCTTGACCGGCGTGCCCTTCATCGCCATCGCGACCTCGGTCGCCTGCTTGACGACCTCGTCTTCCAGACGGTGTCCAAAGCTGCCGCCCATCACGAGCGCGTTCACCTTGACCTTGTCGGCGGGTATCCCGGTGATCTTGGACACATTGGTCTGGATAAAGCGCGGGATCTGCGTGCCTGTCCAGACCTCGACCGCGTCATCATCGACGCGCACGATGGCGCTGATCGGCTCCAGCGGGGCATGGGCGAGATAGGGCGCGCGGTATTCCGCCTCGATCACATCCGTGCCTTCAAGGGCTGCGTCCATATCGCCATCGTCGCGGTTACGGCTGTCCTGCGCCTCTTCGGTGAACGACCCCGACAGCGCGTCCCAGTGGGCGTCCATCTCGGCGGGATACGGCGCCTCGCCCCAATCAATGCCGAGCGCCTTGGCGCCCTGAAAGGCCCGCCAGGTATTGTCGGCGATGACCGCAACACCGCCGGTGACCGGGATCACATCGGTGACGCCGCGCAATTGCAGCGCGCCAGAGGCGTCGAAGCTTTCCATGCCGCCGGTATTGGCCGGGTTCAGCCGGATCGCGGCATGGACCATGCCGTCGACCACCGCGTCTATGCCATACTCTTGCGTGCCGGTGCATTTGGCGACCATGTCCACGCGCTGCATCGGCTTGCCGACATATTTCCATTCACCCGGGGCGCGCAGCGGAACGCCCTGCACCGGTTCCATCCCCGCCACGCGGGCGGCGAGCGCCGTATAGGGCACCTCGGTGCCATCGGGCAGGATGACGGCGCCGTTCGCGGTCGTCAGGCGGCCAGCCGACACGCCGACCTGCTCCGCCGCCGCCTGTTTCAGCGTCTCGCGGGCTGATGCGGCCGCCGCGCGCAATTTGACGAACTGGTCAGGCACGGTGGTCGACCCGCCGGTGATCTGCATGCCGATGGTCTTCATCACGCCGTTCAGGGCCGCCGTGACCGTATCTTGCACAGCGCCCTGCGCGGGGATCATGAAGCTGGACGCCTCGGGCGCTAGGGCGGTGTTCCAATAGGCCGGGCTGGGTTGGCCGGGATCGACGCGGATCGCGGCAAGATCGACATCCAGTTCCTCGGCCAACAGCGCGGCCTGAACGTGATACGCCCCCTGCCCCGAATCGGCGCGCGGCGTGATCAGCGTGATGCCATCGGCGCCGATCAGGACATACGGCGTCAGTGCGGCCTCGCCGTCTTGCGCCACAAGCGGGTTCTCATGGGGCGTGGCAACGGTATAGACACCAAAGGCCACACCGCCTGCAACGGCGGCGCTTCCCACAAGGAAGGTGCGGCGGGTGATCGTGGAAAGACGGCCCATCTACGCCTCCTGCAGTTTCTGAGCGGCGGAATGGATTGCCGCGCGAATGCGCACATAGGTGCCACAGCGGCACAAATTGCCGCCCATGACGATGTCGATATCCTCGTCCGTCGGCGCAGGGTTCGTCACGAGAAGCGAGGCCGCCTGCAAGATCTGCCCGGACTGGCAATAGCCGCATTGCGCGACCTGATGAGCAATCCACGCTTCCTGCACCGCATGCAGCGCATCGGGCTGGCCCAGCCCGGTGATCGTCGTCACCTCGGCGCCATCCGCGGCAGAGGCCGGCACCTGGCAGGCCCGCACGGCAAGTCCATCGAGATGCACGGTGCAGGCGCCGCATTGCGCGATTCCGCAGCCGTATTTGACGCTGGTTTCACCAAGCTCGTCGCGCAGGACCCACAAGAGCGGCATGTCCGGTTCGACATCCACCTCGTGCGCCGTGCCGTTCACGGTGAGTTTCATCGCCCTGATCCCTTCGCACTCGTCATCCTATGGGTGCAATTTAGCACCTTCGGGCGAGTTTGCCATCGGAGCGAAGCGGAATGACTAGCCGTAACTTTCCGGGCCGATGTTCTGCGCGTCCGAATAACGCGCGCCATGACACCAGCCAAGCGGCAGGCGCGCCTCGATCTCGCGTTTCAGATCATCGCTCAGGGTCATGCTTGCGCCTGCCACAAGCTCGGCAAAATGCGCCGCGCTTCGCGTTCCGGGAATCGTGTGGACGTGATCGCCCTGCGACAGCACCCATGCGATGGCAAGCGCTGCTGCGCTGGTCCCCGCCTCTGCCGCGAGCGCGCGAAACGGCGCGGTGGCCGCAACGTTGCGATCCAGATTGCCACCCGTGAAGCGCGGATTGACCTTCAGGAAGAACGATTGCGCCGCGCGCGCCGCATCGGGCGGCGTATCGCTCAGAAGACCGCGCCCGACCGAGGAAAACGCTACCAACGCCACACCCCGCGCGGCGGTTTCCTGCAACAGCCCAAGCTCCGGAAGGCGCGTTTGCAATGAGTATTCGTTCTGCACAGCCGCGACGGGATGCACGGCTTCGGCCCGCGCCAGCGAGGTCGGCGCAATCTCCGAATAGCCAAAGGACGCGATCTTGCCCTTCCGGATCAGCCCGGCGAGCGTTTCGGTCACCTCTTCGATCTCGATGCGCGGATCGCGGCGATGGACATAGAACAGATCAACACGCTCAAGCCCCAACCGCTTCAGCGATCCGTCAAGCTCTGCCTCCAGATGCTTTGCCGAATTGTCGAAGCTGCGATTGCCTTTTGCGTCCTTGGTGATCCCGGCCTTGGTCGCGATCTTGAAAGGGTTTTCGCCGCGCGCCTTGATCCACTGGCCGATCACCTCTTCCGAGCGTCCTGCGCCGTAGACGTTGGAGGTATCGATATGATCGACACCCGCCTCGACGGCGGCATCGAGAACGGCAAAGCTCTCGTCCGCCGTCGTCTCGCCATAGGCGTCGGTGAAGGACATCGCGCCGACCCCAAGGGCAGAGACTTCGGGGCCGGTCTTTCCAAGCCTGCGGCGTGGGATCATGGTCAGTCCTTTTCGGTGGCGACGTTAAAGCGCAACTTCAAGATCGCCGCGTAACGCATTGTTATTAATCAGCCGCGCCCAATGTAAGGCATCGCGCTGGCCATGACGGTCATGAACTGAACATTTGCGTCCAGCGGCAGCGAGGCCATATGCAAGACCGAGCTGGCAACATGCGACACGTCCATCACAGGCTCTACCGCGATGGACCCGTCGGCCTGCGGCACACCCTTGGTCATCTTTTCGGCCATGTCGGTCAGCGCATTGCCGATGTCGATTTGCCCGCAAGCGATGTTGAACGCCCGCCCGTCCAGCGACAACGACCGCGTCAGCCCCGAGATTGCGTGTTTTGACGCGGTATAGGGCGCGGACCCCCAGCGCGGCACATAGGCCGAGACCGAGCCGTTGTTGATGATGCGCCCACCCTGCGGGTCCTGCTTGCGCATCTGGCCAAAGGCTGCACGCGCTGCAAGAAACGCCCCGAGAATGTTGATATTCAAAAGATTTTCGATATCGCCCGCATCCAGTTCATCAATCGGAGCGCCGCCGAGTGACACGCCCGCATTGTTGAACAGAACGTCGATCCGGCCCCAGCTTTCGGCGGCTTTCGCCGTCGCTGCCTCGATCTCGTGCGCCTTGGTGACATCCGCAGGCAGGATCAGCGCGTCACTGGCCCCCGCCGTTTCGCGCAAGGCATCCTCGCGCCGACCGATCAGGCCGACTTTCCAGCCCGCATCCATGAACGCTTTGGCGGTCGAGCGGCCCACGCCCGATCCGCCGCCGGTGATTAGAATGGTTCCAGTCATCAGTGATTGTCCCTCGGTAGGTTTTCGGCCACGCGGCGATAGGCGGTTGCGATCTCAAGACAGCCACCGGTGCCAAGCTGGCCGACATGCTGGCGATAGATTTCCTGCCACGGCGTCTGGTTGACGATCTCTGGCGGGGCCCAGGCGGATTTGCGCTTTTCCCACTCGGCCTCGTCCACCAGCGCGTTGAGCGTGCCCTCGTTCAGGTCGAGGCGCACGGTATCGCCGGTCTCAAGATAGGCCAGCCCGCCGCCCATCGCCGCCTCTGGCGAGGCATTCAGGATAGAGGGGCTTTCAGAGGTGCCCGATTGCCGCCCGTCGCCGACGGTGGGCAAGTGGTTCACGCCCGCCCTGATGACGTGATCCGGCGGCTGCATGTTCACCACCTCGGCAGAGCCGGGATAGCCCACACAGCCCACATACCGAATGAAGAGAATCGTCTTTTCATCAATACCCAACGAGGCGTCATTGATCCGCTCATGGTAATCCTCGGGGCCTTCGAACACGACCGCGCGCGCCTCGTAGACGCCATCTTTGAGGAACCTCTCGCGGAAGTCGGGCGACACAACGGACGTCTTCATGAGCGCGGAATCGAAAAGGTTGCCCTTCAGCACGATGAACCCGGCCTTTTCGCGCATCGGGGCGTCATAGGTCTTGATCACGTCCTGATCGACGGATCCGTGCCCCTCGACATTCTCGGCCATGGTCTTGCCGCTGGCGGTCATCGCCTCGCCGCGCAGTTTGCCGGCCTTGCGCAATTCTTCCATCACGGCGCGCACGCCGCCCGCCCTGTGAAAACTTTCGCCAAGGTATTTGCCCGCAGGCTGCATGTTGACCAGCAGCGGGATGTCAAAGCCCACCGTCTGCCAGTCTTCGGTGGTCAGTTCGACCCCCACATGGCGCGCGACAGCCACAAGATGCGGCGGCGCGTTGGTCGATCCGCCAATGGCCGAATTAGTGACGATGGCGTTCTCAAACGCCTCGCGGGTCATGATCGCCGAGGGGCGCAGGTCTTCATGGCACATCTCGACGATGCGCTGGCCCGTTCGATAGGCCGCTTCCATTCGCTCTCGGAACGGTGCGGGGATCGCGGACTGGTTAGGCAGCGTCATGCCAAGCGCCTCAGCCATCGCGTTCATCGTCGAT
>CBFIJK010000035.1:0-34757 GCA_965662745.1 uncultured Paracoccaceae bacterium | reverse complement strand
AAGGGGAGCGTTTGGTCATCGGCAGAAGCTACGAAACGACCCTGCCCCGCTCAAGCTGAGTTCTTCTGACAGAGCCCTTGAGGGACACCCACACCTCACCGAGAGGCTCGACCGCAGCAAACCGCGCCGGAACTCGCCTGCGCAAGCGCCATGTCTTGCTCCGAAGCACGATGCTCATTCCGACGCCGTCGACCTGCCCCATATCGAGCAAAATGTGGGGCAGAAATTCGAGGAATCAAACTGTAAAGCGCCACTAGGCTAGGGCTGCATCCCGTTAACCCTTTGACTTTAATTCCAGAAAATAATTTCCGGCGGAAATGCAGTGGCGGAGAGACAGGGATTCGAACCCTGGAGACGGTCTCCCGCCTACACACTTTCCAGGCGTGCGCCTTCGACCACTCGGCCACCTCTCCGGTGCGCGGGGGAATAGCGCAGAGGCGGGGTGCTTCGCAAGCGGGTAATGTCAGAATAAACGGAAGCTCGCGGTGAACGGCAGATGGTCCGAGACTTCGCGGCGAAACTTCTCGCGGCCCATGCCGCTGTCGGCCATCGCCCAGTGCATCGGAAAGAGCTTCAGGCTGCCGCGGATATAGCGGGTGGAGAAGCGGCGACTGACGGCAAAGCCGTCGAGCAGGTTCGCACGGCCCGATTTCAGGATATGCGAATAACGTTCCTGCAGATCCCAGCTGGAGGCGAAATCCATCACGTCGTTGCCGCCAAGGTGATGGAAATTGGACACGTCCTGGCCGGGGATCATGTTGAAATCGCCCATCAGGATGATCGTGTGCTGCTTGTATCCGGGCGTGTTGTGCAATTGGGTGATCCAGTTGCCGATCACCCGGCACTGGGTGTCGCGCAGAGCCTGTTCGGCGGCGGCGCGTCCGGATTTCAGGTGCACGCCGATGACCACCGCCTTGAAGCGCCGGCCCGCGCGCAGATCGACGGCGATCGCCCGGCGGCCGCCCTCGTAGTCGCCTTCGGATCCGGTGATAAAGCGCGGGTTCGTCACCTCGACCCCCGGCTTGTGCAGGAACCCGATATTGAGGTGACTGTCCGGCTGCGGCAGCATCGTCACGTCATAATCAAGCCCGCGCGCCTGCAGGCTGTCTGCCAGCCAGTGGATGTGGCTTTCGGGAAAGACCTCGACGAGCGTCACGAATTCCGCGTCAAGGAGCGACAGGCCATGCGCCTGGGAAAGCGCCTTGCGGCTTTGCGGGGTGATACCGTCGCCGTCTCCACCCGGAAACCTGTCGTTTCCGGCGAGGTTCCAGACGGCCATGCGCATCACGCTATGAGAAAACTGCGGCATAGTAGGACACCCGTTTCGGCATGCGAACACAATACACGCAAAACGGTATCAGAGATACGACAGGGGCTCGCAGATCCGCGCGCAAGGCCGTGTTCCGGCCTCGCGCGCGGTGCTTTTCGGTCAGGCGCGGCGCAGATCGGCGATGCGCATCACCTGGCGCATCGTCGCCTCGGACCGGATTTCGCCCTGGCTGGGGTCCATCAGGTCCTTGAACGTCACTGCGTCCATCTTCAGCGCGCCGACCCGGCCAAGGGCCACGGCGGTGGCTGAACGGGCCTTGCCGTCAATCAGGCCCATCTCTCCAAGAAGCGCACCATCGCGCAGTTCCGCAACCTGCTTTTCGTTCGGGCCGCCATGGTCGACGATGATGGCGACCTTGCCTTCCTTGACGAGGAAGCAATGGGTGGCCGGATCGCCTTCGCGCAGGATCACGTCGCCCTTGTGGAAGGTCACGTCGTCGACCTTCTGGCTGAGCAGCGTGATCTCGTCGATGGACAGCTCGGAAAAGCTTTGCTCGAGATAGCGCGAACGCAGTTTGCGCAGTTCTACCAGGAAGCCGATGACGGTCGGGATGGTGATCGCCATGTTGTAGCCCATGTGAAGCTGGGCGCGCCCAGGCATGCCGTCATAGCCGGTGAGCTGCTCAAAGAGGCCATTATTGGCCATCAGACCGAACTTGCCGCCCGCCTGGTAGAAGTTGAGCATCGTTTCAACCTGCCCCGCAGGCACGGCCATGTAGCTGTTGCCAGAGACATTCACCGTCGCCCAAAGCTGCTGCATCCCCGGCCAGAGCGGTTCCTGATCGAAGTAGTAGAAATAGGTGATCGTCAGATGCTCGAGCGCGTGCCAGCTAAGCGCGAGAAGCGCGATGAACAGCCAGACGTTGCGCGGGAAGAACAGAAGCACAAGGCCGGTACCGAAATAGCCAACCAGTTCCCACACGAGGTGAACGATTTCGAGATCGAGCTGACCGAAGATCGCGCAGGCCGCAGGACCGACAAGATAATTGCCATCAGGCCCCAGCAGCGGATTGCCGTCGGGTCCCGCCTTGGCGATGCTTTCCACCGAGTAGTAGCTCGGCTGCATTGCGGCATCGCGCAGGCCAAGCGCCACGGCGCGCGCGGCGTTGTCGATCGTGTCGATGGGCGGCGGACAGGCCACCGTGCCGTTGAGGAAATCAAGCTGGATCACCTGGATCAGGTGTTCTGCGAAATGGCCGATCTGAAGCACTGTGAACAGGCCCAGAACGGCGATCATCGAGTAGTTCTTGACCTTCCAGATCCCTTCGAACATCGCGAGCGGGATCCATGGCAGAAGCGTGAAGAAGGCGATCATGTAAAGCGGCTCACCGCCAATGATGGCGTTGATCTGCAACACGTATGAGATCAGAGCCGTGACGACGACCACTTCGAGGGGGACGCCTTCGAAGCGGAAGAACCGGCGGATTTGTTTCAACATCTGGGATCAGGCCTCGTCTAGAGGCATGTCGCGCATATTGCGTACCTGCCGGATAATGAGCGTGCTGAACAGCGCGACGAATAGAAGAATGGCGCCAAGGATCGGCCAGCGGTCCGCCCAGCTTGAATGATCAAAGCCAAAGGCGACCGGCGAATCCCAGCCGCCGCAAAAGGCCTGTGCCTGAGCGGGCAGAACGATGGCGCACAGAAAGAAAACCTGTTTCATACCGTTTCCGCCTTCATGTCCTTGGTCACTTCCTTACGACGGCGGAAAATGCGCGTTGCGATGAACCCGGTCATGCACACAACCGACGTCAGCACGATCAATAGTACCGGCCATTTGTCGATCCAGTCCTGCGGGCCGAACCCTTCACCCGTACCGCCCGCGGCAGCGAACGCGGCGCCAGGCAACATCGACACCGCGATTGTTGCGAAATACTTCATGAAAATGTCCCCTGATCACGCCCCGTAATCGAGCGCTTCTATACTTTTGTATCAAAGCGAATGATTCGTTCCACGCGAAAATCAGCGGCTTACGACTCACCTTCGAGAATCAGGCTGACGCGCCGATTCTGGCGGCCCTTCTTTTCGACCTTGCCGATGCGCACCGCGCCGATCTCACCGGCGCGCGCCACATGGGTGCCACCGCAGGGCTGAAGGTCGATCTGCTCGTCATCCGTACCGATCCTGACAAGGCGAATGCGCCCAGCCCCGCGTGGCGGCTGGACGGACATCGTCTTGACGAGGCCGGGATTGGCGTCGAGTTCTTCCTCGGTGATCCAGTCCTCGGTCACCGCCAGATCACGCGCGATGAGCGTATTAAGCCGCTCTTGCAGCGCTTCCTTGTCCTCGGGCGCGTCGGGCATGTCGAAATCGAGCCGGCCCTTTTCCGCGCCGATGGCCCCGCCTGTGACCGGCAGGGGGATGACCACCGACAGAAGGTGCAGCGCGGTGTGCATGCGCATGTGGCGGTGGCGGCGGTCCCAGTCGAGGTGCTGCTCGACGGTCTCGCCAACCTCTGGCCGGGGATCGCCTTCGGCAAGGATCAGAACGATCGCATCGCCCTCGCCTTTCACTGTGTTCTCGACGCTTGCCGCCTGCCCCACACCCCAAGTCAGGCGCCCGGTATCGCCGGGCTGGCCTCCGCCGGCCGCGTAGAACAGCGCCTGGTCGAGGATCACTCCGCCCTCCTCGGTCACGGCGGTCACCGTCCCGCTGGTCTGCCGAAGATATGCATCGTCTCGGAACAAGGGCTGTGTCATCTGCCGTCTCCTCCATCAGTATCGGCGCCATCGCTGTCCACATCCATATCGCCGCCGCTCATATGGGTCTTCATGTCCCGGTCGAGGGCGGGCTCGTCCGTCGCGGTGGACGGGGACCTGTCGGTCTTGTCCTCGCCCCTCAGCATCTCGGGATTGCGCAGCCACAGGTCGCGCTGCTGGAACGGGATCTCGATGCCTTCCTCGGCAAAGCGCCGGGCGATGGCGTGGTTGATGTCGTTCTGGACGTTCAGGATGAAATTCACGTCCCGCAAGATCATCCGGATCTCGAAATCCAGCGAATCCGCCCCGAATCCGGCGAAAAGGATCATCGGTGGCGGCTCGACCACGACCAGCGGGTGATCATTGGCGATCTCTGCAAGGATGCCGTCGACCCGCCCCGTGTCAGTGCCATAAGCGACGCCGACCTTCACGATCAGCCGCCCCGCCTGGTTGCCCCGTGTCCAGTTGGTGACGGGCGCCGAGACGAAATCGGCATTCGGCACGACGACATTCGTGCGGTCGAACGTCTCGATGGTGGTCGAACGGACCGAGATCTTCTTGACGATACCCATCGTGCCGCCAACCTCGATCCAGTCGCCTTCGCCGATGGGACGCTCGACCAGAAGAATGATGCCGGACACGAAATTCGAGACGATGTTCTGAAGGCCAAAGCCGATGCCGACCGACAGCGCACCTGCAACGATGGCGAGCGAGCTGAGGTCGATCCCCCCCAGCGTGATCGCGATCACCGCCGACAGGAAGATCCCCAGATACCCCACGCCCGAGGTCACGGCATTCCGCCCGCCCGCATCCATGCTTGTCTTGGGCAGAACGCTCGCTTTCAGGGCACGCTGGATCAGGCGCGTCAGCGTGTAACCGATGATGAAAACGATCAGGACCGTCAGGAAATCACCGGGCGAGATTGTCGTATCGCCGATGGCAAAACCTTCGCGGAAGGTCACCCACAGTTCCTGCAGTTCCGTCACCCGCGCGCCCCAGATCACGGCAAGCACAGGAAGGACGGCCAGCGTCAGGACGAAGACCACGAGTGTCGGGATCAGCGATTGCTGCGCCTCTTCATCGGTCTTGCGGGTGATCAGCGAGTATATGTCGAAGATGACCCGGTTGAGGATCACGACCAGGCCGAACAGCGCCAGCGTCTGCGCAGCGGGATAAACCAAGGACAGCGCCGCGTTTGTATAGCCAAGAAGCGCGGCCACAGGCCCGATGACGCCCATCGCGACCGCCCCGCGTGCAACAAAGCCGATCACCGTGACCTGGAAGAGGCCGACATTATCCGCCTCTTCGACCCGCCGCGAATAGCGCAGGATGTGTTGGCCGAAACGCACAAGGCTGAACCCGGCGATCACGAGGAACGGCAGGTAAAGAAGCGCCTGTGTGCCCTCATCGTAATTCTCGCGAGACGCAAGGCTGGCGGCGATGCCGTGCAGCCCATAGGCGATCCCCATGAAGACCGCATAGCGGCGCAGGCTGGCGCGTTCCGAAAGGTCGATCTCGCCAAGGATCAGCGCGTTGCGCGTCTTCGGGAACACCCGGTCGGACACCCAAAGCGCGGAATATGTGCAGAGCACGAAGAACGGCAGAGCGTTGATCAGCGCCTGTCCACGCGGACCAAAAAGGTTGAGCGAATTGAGCGAGGCGACGAGTACGAAAATCCCGCCGAAGGGAATGAGGATCTTGCCCGTCGATATGAGAAGCCCGGCAAATTCGGACCCCGAGCGTGAAAAGACGAGGTTGACCAGCCGCTCGACCCACATCCGGCCACGCCACAGAAGGACGACCGCGACGAACAGCAGCGCTAGGGTCAGCGGAAGGTCGTCCTGCCGCGCCATTCGGGCGCTTTGACGTGACCAGTTGTTGCTGACCTCAACCGCGATCCCGCTCGCCGATCCGACGATGTGATGCATGAATCGCGGCCAGTTGCCCGGATTGATCGGCATCGGAGCGCGTTCCATGATCGCCTCGGCCTGCCGGTCACGCAACAGCGTGTCGATTTCGCGGATCAGCCCCTCGGCCCGGCTGAACGCCTCGACCGCCTGCCGGTTCGGCGCGCGTAACTCGGCCAGCTGGACGTTCAGCTCACTGCGCCGCTGCGCGACGTCTGTGGGTTCGCTTTCATCCTCGGAGGGCGCGGGCCCAAGCGCCTCGATCTGGGCCTGAACGGTCTGGATACGGTCGGCATTGACGTTTTGACCGGCGGCGAATTGTTCGCGCCAGCCGACGAGTTCTTCGCGCAGCCGCCCGAATGCGTCATCCGACGCGCGCCCTGCCGCAATCGCATCCTCGGCCCTCGCCGCAACGCTTGCCCATGCCTCGTAGTCAGGCGTGCTGGCGGCGGTCTGGGCGTAGGCGACCTGCGGGACGGCAACGGTAAGGACAGGCAGGGCCAAGGCCAGCACAACCGCCAGCCACAAAGCGCCCCTGCCGAAAGCACAGCGCATCCTAATCCTCGAAAACGCTGGGAATATCGCGCGGCGCGCCTTCCAGCCAGTCAGGGACCGGCAAGCCTTTGCCTTTCAGGAATTCAGGGTTCCACAGCTTCGACTGATAGCGGCTGCCGTAATCGCACAGGATCGTCACGATAGTCTTGCCCGGCCCCAGATCACGCGCCAGACGCATCGCGCCCGCGATGTTCACGCCGGTCGAGCCGCCCATCACAAGGCCCTCGTCCTTCAGCAGATCGAACACGATCGGCAGCGCCTCGGCATCAGGAATGCGGTAGCTGAAATCAGGCTCCAGCCCTTCGAGATTGGCGGTGATGCGCCCCTGCCCGATCCCTTCGGTGATGGAATCGCCGGGGTTGTCGGCGCCGGTATAGATCTTGAAAAGCCCCGCGCCCTCGGGATCGGCAAGGCCGATCTTGACGCCCTTGGGTTGAAGGTATTCGGCAACCCCCGCCAGCGTGCCGCCGGACCCGCAGGCACAGATAAACCCGTCGACGCGGCCATCGGTCTGTTCCCAGATCTCGGGTCCCGTGGTTTCCACATGGGCCTGCCGGTTGGCGACGTTGTCGAACTGGTTCGCCCAGATCGCGCCATTGGGTTCGGTCTTGGCCAGCGCCTCGGCCAAACGCTGGGAATATTTCACATAGTTGTTCGGGTTCTTGTACGGCACCGCCGGAACCTGGACGAGCTCTGCCCCCGCAAGGCGCAGCATGTCCTTCTTTTCCTGGCTTTGCGTCTCGGGGATCACGATCACGGTCTTGAAGCCCATGGACGCGCCCACAAGTGCAAGGCCGATGCCGGTATTGCCCGCCGTGCCCTCGACGATCGTCCCGCCGGGTTTCAACTCTCCACGCGCGACGGCGTCCTTGATTATATAAAGCGCCGCACGGTCCTTCACGGACTGGCCGGGGTTGAGAAATTCCGCCTTGCCGAGGATCTCGCATCCCGTCGCCTCGGATGCCGCGGCCAGACGGATAAGAGGGGTGTTCCCGATCGCCTCTTCCAAAGTCTTGCGGATGGTCATGGCCGTTTCCTTCTATCCGGTGCGCTTTGCGTCCTTCCTAGGCGCGGTGGGGCGCGACCTCAAGCGGCGCGAAGGCGTGTACGGTTCAGTTTCAGCCACAGGGCCGCGATCAGAAGCGGCGCATTGCGCAGGGTGCCCTCGTCAATAAGGCGTTCGAAGGCGGGATAGCCGACGATGTGTGAGCGGATGTCTTCATGTTCGCTGTCAAGCCCGCCGGTCCCCTCGATGGTCTCGGGCAGGTCGGTGAGGCCGATAAAGACATGGATGAACTCGGCCAGCGATCCCGGAGACGAATAGCAGCGCGCCGCAACTTCAAGCGTTCCGGCCTCGACGCCGGTTTCCTCGCGCAGTTCTCTTATCGCCGTGTCCTCTGGCGTCTCGCCGGGATCGACGAGGCCCGCAGGCGCCTCGAGGCTCCAGGGGTTGGGATCACGCAGAAGATGCGGCGCAAAGCGGAACTGCTCGACCAGAAGAACGCGGTCGTTCACCGGATCATAAGGCAGGATCACCGCCGCCTCGCCCACGATCAGGCCTGCGCGCAAGACAGGCTCGCCCATGGAGCCATCGAATTGCCGGTAGCGCACGCGCTGCGTCTCGAAAGCGAAAAACGACCAGTCGCGGCTGTCCTCCAGCGTCGTGACATCAGCGGCGCTGAGCGCTGTCTCGAACGTGGTTCGGGGGCTTTGCTCGCGCAATTCAGCCGTGGCGCGGCGGCCCATCATGGTGAAATTCGCGGCAAGATCGGCAGAGGAAAAGCGCCCGAACTCGGCCATGGCATGCACCGCCGTGCGGCAGGCGATATCGCCGTGTTTCGCTGCCCAGTCCTCGACATTCCATGGGGCACCAGCCGGGCCGGGATCAGCCGGGAAATAGGTCTCGGCGCCAGTCTCCTGCCCCTCTCCGATCACGGACACGGGGCACAGATCATAGCCGAACGCGCCCTCGTAGTAGTCCATGCGCGCGATGGCGGTGTCCGTCACCTCGGCCAGCAGCCCCTCTGCCGCGCCCGCGCCGGGGCCGATCATCGGATAGCTGGCTTCCCCTGCATGATTGACGACGCAACCTGGCAAGGCTGCCCGGCGCACGGGCGCGTCTTCGCCCAGCACGATCCGGCGCAGCGGGTCATGAAGGAGCGTGCCGTAAAGAAAGACGCGGCGCACCCTAGCGCCAGACACGACTAACCGCGTGCGCCACAAGGCCCCCCGCCAGCCCCCCGAGGATCAGCACCGCCATGATCGTGGGCTGGATCAGCGCGCTGGCACGGTCGATGCCGATCTCGATCATCGCCTCAAGCCCTTCCATCGGACCGTCGTAGCGCCCCTGCAAGGAGCGGCCGATCATTTCGGACGCCGAGACGACCAGAAGCGTCAGGATCACCAGCACCGCCGATCCGTTCAGCCCGTAGGCCAGCCCGAACCCCAAGCTTCGCGGCGCGAAGGTGCCCGTGACGGACCATCCGATGAAAACACCCAGCACTGCCGCGATCTCGCGCACCAAGCCGGAAGAGATGCCCTCTTCCAGCGTGGCGGCAGCCATGTCGGCGGCAAAGTATCCGATCGCCGCAAAGATCAGGGCGGAAACAAGCTTGGTCGCGGTGGGCATGAGGGCCCCTTTAGCCTCAAACGGGACGGGTGACCGTGATCTGGGTCACATCGCAGGTTCCCGATTTGAAGGCTGCAGCGCAAGACGTGAGATAGAAATTCCACATCCTTTGGAACCGATCGTCAAAGCCGAGGTCTGAAATTTCATCCCATTTCGCGTTAAACGTGTCGTGCCAGCGCCGAAGCGTCTGGCTGTAACTGTCTCCGAATTCTATCGAATCGCGAATTGTCAGCCCCGCGCGCTCGACCTCCTGCGTCAGAACCATCGGCGCGGGCAACATGCCGCCGGGGAAAATGTATTTCTGGATGAAATCGACGCCCTTGCGATAGACTTCCCAGCGGCGGTCCTCGACGGTGATGATCTGCAAGGTCGCATTGCGCCCCGGCTTCAGCCGGTCACGCAGCGTCTCGAAATAGACCGGCCAATAGCGCTCGCCGACCGCTTCGAACATCTCGATAGACGCGATGCCGTCGTAGCTGCCACGCTCGTCGCGGTAATCCTGAAGCTTGATGTCGACGCGATCTTCCAGCCCCGCGCGCTTGACCCGCTCGACCGCATAATCGTGCTGCGCCTGGCTGATCGTCAGGCCGGTGACGCGCAGGCCGCGCTCTTTGGCGGCGTATTCAGCAAAGCCGCCCCAGCCGCAGCCGATCTCGAGCACATGATCGCCGGGCTTGGCCTGCATCTGGTCTACCATCGAAGCGTATTTCGCAATCTGCGCGGCCTCCAGGCTTTCCTGGCCGGTATCGAACTTGGCCGACGAATAGGTCATCGTATCGTCCAGCCAGAGTCCATAGAATTTATTCCCAAGATCATAGTGATGCGCGATGTTCTTGCGGGCCTGCCGCTTGGAGTTCGACGCCAGCCAGAACCGCGCGCGTTCAAAGGCGCGCACGAGACCCATTCCGGGAAAACCGTCATAAAGATCGTCGCCCGCCACATGAATGAGATCCATGAAGGCCTGCAGGTCGGGCGTGGTCCACTGCCCGTCGAGATACCCCTCGCAAAAGCCAAGATCGCCTTCGCGGATCAGCCTCGCGAAAATATCAGCGTCATGGATGCGCAATTCGGCGACGGGTCCGGGTTGCTGCCCGTCCGCGCGGAACCGGCGGCCATCGGGAAGCACGAAATCGAGCCGCCCCTTTTCCATCTTTTGCGCCGAGGCGAAAACCGGGCCGAAATAGCGCGGCAGGTTGCGCTGTCCGGTCAGATCGGTGTTCGTTGTCATCTATGCTCTCTCCATCGCGCGCATTCTTCCCCGATGAGCCATGTGGCCCGAGGCTTGCGCAGTCTTTCTTAGTTACGAAGCGGTTGGCAAATGAGTTTTACGTAATCGGCCGCCCACTGCCAGCCTAGAAGTCGCGGTTCTCGTAGGCCGAGAGCGCGCGCTTGCGCCCCTCATCCGCGCCGACAATCGGCTCTGGATACGCATCCGACGCGCTTTGAGACCAGTGGCGCGGGACGGCGTCGAAGAAGGCCAGCGCGTCGTCCGACGGATTGGCCTGCCCTTCGGCGATCCAGTGATCGACGTAGTCGCGGTTCTTGTCGAACCGGTCGAGCTGCGTCACAGGGTTGAACACCCGGAAATATGGAGTGGCGTCGGGGCCCGATCCGGCCGACCACTGCCAGCCCATGGAATTGGAGGCCGGATCCCAGTCGATCAGGCAATCCTCGAACCAGTGCATCCCGATTTTCCAATGGCACATCAAATGCTTGGTCAGATAGCTTGCCACGATCATCCGCGCGCGGTTGTGCATGTACCCCGTGGTGTAAAGCTGGCGCATGGCGGCGTCGACAAAGCGGATCCCGGTGCGCCCCTGTTTCCACGCCTTCACCTCGGCGGTCCGCTCATCCTCGTTCCAGGGGAAGGCATCCCAATCCTCGCGCCAGTTATCCGTCATGATCCGGGGGGTGTGATAGAGCAGGTGATAGGCAAATTCGCGCCACGCGAGTTCCTTCAGAAAGGTCTCTGCCCCCTGTTTGCCGTCCTCCATCGCGCGCCGCCCCGAATGCCAGCAGGACCGCGGGCTGATCTCGCCATAGGTCAGGTTTTCGGACAGGCGCGAGGTGCCGTCCTGCGCGGGAATG
The DNA here is from genome assembly GCA_965662745.1 of uncultured Paracoccaceae bacterium. Lineage (GTDB taxonomy): Bacteria > Pseudomonadota > Alphaproteobacteria > Rhodobacterales > Rhodobacteraceae > Anianibacter. The sequence goes on along the minus strand of CBFIJK010000035.1, from coordinate 23,550 downwards.
TCGCGGGCCTCGGCGTAGTCCTGCACCCTGTGCGCGGCAAAGGTTTGAAGGCGGGACTGGGCGGCGGCCTCGCCCACGGTGACGTAGTCCTTCACCACATCCGCGCCGCGATCCATCGCCGCGCCCATGTCCCATTCGTCAACACTGTCGCTTCGGGGCCATGTCTCGGGCGTCTTCAGCGACGATGGCGCGGTCAGCGCGGCGCCCACATCGCGCCCGCGCAAGGATTTCCAGTAAGGCGTGAAGACCTTGTAGAACTCGCCCTGTTTCGTCTCGACCGTCCATGGCTCGAACAAGAGATGCCCGGCATGGCTTTCCGCGTCGATCCCGCGCTCGGTGAGTGCCGATTTCACGGCCCTGTCCCGTTCGATGGACGCGGGATCATAGGCGCGCTGCCACCAGACCGCGCCTGCCCCCGTCTCTTCAAGCAATGCCTTTAGGCAGTCTAACGCCCTTCCGCGCCTCAGGATCAGCTTCGATCCCTTGTCTTCCAGCGCTTCGGCAAAGGCCGCCACACCCAGGCCGAACCGCCATTTCGGCGCGGCGCCCAGGCCCTCGACCACTTCGTCATGCAGGAACACCGGGATCACCGCGCGCCCGCTGTCGGCCGCACGCGACAGGGCCGCGTGGTCGGTCAGCCGCAGATCGCGCCGAATCCAGACGATGATGGGGGATGTCTCGCTCATGGCCCTGCCCTTGCGTCGATGCGGGCCGTCCCGCGCTACAGCACGTGATCTAGGGCGCGGATCAGGCGATCAACCTCGGCCTTGGTCGTGTAGTGCACGAAGGACAAACGAAGGACTCCGTTCTCGGGGTCGACGCCCATCGCTTTCAACGCTCGCCCCGCGTAGAAATCCGATCCGCCCGCGTCGATGCCGTGCTTTGCTAGATCCGCTGCCACCTCATGGGCCGGACGGCTGAGATCAAGCGCAACGGTCGGCGCGCGGTTGGCGGCTTTGGACGGGCCTAGCAGCCGAACAGAGTTCTTCGCCGAGACGTAGTCGAGAAGTGGCTGCAAGAGCCGCGTCTCATGGGCACGGAAGAGATCATGAGCGATCGCCGCGCGTTCCTTGGGCGCGTGGTTCGCTTCTGAATGATGCGCGTGCACCTCGTCGATGTAGTCGGCAATCCCGGCCGATGCCGCGACCTGCGCGTGATCGGGCCCTGCGGGCGTGAAGCGTTTGTAGAGCGTGTCACCGTTGAACACATGGCCTTGGTTCGGCAGCGTCTCTCCAAGCGCGCGGCGGATGACCATCAGGCCTTGGTGCGGGCCGTACACCTTGTAGCCAGAGAACAGGTAGATATCCGCGCCAAGCGTGCCGACATCAGGCAATCCATGGGGCGCATAGGACACCCCGTCGACACAGGCGAACGCGCCCGCCGCGTGGATCCTGGCGATGATCGCTGCGGCATCATTGATCTCGCCCACGACGTTGGAACAATGGGGAAAGCAGACAAGCCGCACCTTGTCGTCGAGCAGCTGATCCAGCGCCGCCGCGTCGAGATGCCCGGTCTCGGGGTCGATCTGCCATTCGCGGATCTTGATCCCGCGCTCTGCCAGCCTGCGCCAGGGGCCGGTATTGGCCTCGTGGTCCTGGTTGGTGACGATGATCGCGCCCTCGCCGCCCATCCAGTCCGCAAAGGCCTGCGCCAGCACATAGGTGTTCTGCGTGGTCGAGGGACCAAAGGACAGCTCGTCCGTCTCGACCCCAAGCATGGCGGCAAGCCTCGAACGCGCCTCGTCCATTTCCTCGCCGCCGACACGCGACGATTCGAAGGCGTGATAGGGCTGCACCTTGCGTTCGATGTAGAACCGCGTCAGCCGGTCGATCACGGGCTGGCAAGCATAGCTGCCCCCTGCGTTCTCGAAAAAGGACCGTTCCCTGAGCGATGGTTCGGAAAAGGCGGGAAAGCGCGAGCGGATGAAATCTGTATCTAACGTCATGCCCGCCATTCAAACGAAACGCCCGCCGGGCACAAGGCACGGCGGGCGAATTTTGTGCGAGCGACCAGGCCGAAAAGGCCCCCGCTTATTCCGCCGGAGCGGCCACCGGCTTGGCAAGCTTGCGCTCGTTCTGCAGGCCCTTCCAGATGGCCCAGCACATCACCAGAAGAACGACGGTGAACGGCAGACCGGTCGAGATGACCATGGATTGCAGAGAAGACAGACCGCCCGAGGACAGCAGAAGCACGATGGCAACCGCGCCTTCAAAGATGCACCAGAACACCCGCTGGGGCACCGGCGCGTCGATCTTGCCGCCCGCCGTGATCGTGTCGATCACGAGAGAGCCCGAATCCGACGAGGTGACGAAGAACACGATGACCAGGATGATCCCGATGAACGAGGTGATCTGCGCCAGCGGCAATACGTCGAGCATCTTGAAAAGCTTCAGCTCAAGCGCCGCGTCCTGTGCGACCGTGTAGCCGTCATTGAGAACCTGCAGGATCGCAACACCGCCGAAGACGGACATCCAGAGCACGCAGACGAAGGACGGGATAAGAAGAACACAGATCACGAATTCACGCACCGTGCGGCCACGGCTGACACGCGCGATGAACATGCCCACGAACGGTGACCAGCTGATCCACCATGCCCAGTAGAACGAGGTCCAACCCTGGCTGAAGTTCACGTCCTCACGGCCGATCGGGTTCGACAGCGCCGGGAGATACTGGAAATAGGCCACCAGATATTCGGCAAAGCCCGTCAGGATTGCGACGGTCGGACCGACGATCAGCACGAACAGCAACAGAAGCGCTGCAAGGCCCATGTTGATTTCCGACAGGATCTTAACGCCGCCATCAAGGCCGCGCAGAACCGAGATCAGCGCCACGGCGGTGATCGCGGAAATCAGGATAACCTCTGTCGTCGATCCCATCGGGATGCCGAACAGCTCGTTGAGACCCGCAGAGGCCTGCGTCGCACCAAAGCCAAGCGAGGTCGCAAGGCCGAACAGCGTCGCGAAGACCGCAAGCGTGTCGATGATGTGACCCGGCCAGCCCCAGATCCGCTCTCCAAAGATCGGGTAGAAGGCAGAGCGGATCGTCAGCGGCAGACCCTTGTTATAGCTGAAGAGCGCCAGCGCCAGCGCCACGACCGCGTAAATCGCCCAAGGGTGCAGACCCCAGTGGAAGATCGTTGCGGCAAAGGCCAGCTTGCGCGCCGCATCCTCATCGCCCGCGGCCCCGCCAAGCGGTGCCCAGTCGGTGCGTGCGCCCGCCTCGGAGGCGGTGCCGCCGATCGAGGACGAGAAATGGCTGAGCGGTTCGGACACGCCATAGAACATCAGACCGATGCCCATGCCGGCGGCAAACAGCATCGCGAACCACCCGACATAGCCGTAATCCGGCGTCGCCTCATCGCCGCCAAGGCGGACCTTGCCTACAGGCGTCACGATAAGAAGCAGGCAGAACAGAACGAAAATGTTCGCCGCGCCGATGAAGAACCAGTCAAAGCCTGTCGTCACCGCGCTGAAGAGCCAGCTGAACGCCGCCCCCGATTGTTCCGGCAGGGCCAGAGTGTAGAACACGAACGCGATCACCGACAGACCCGAGATCATGAAGACCGGGTTGTGGATGTCAAAGCCGAACGGTCCGAGGCTGCCCTCGACATTGTTCTGGCCCATTTCGTATTCGGTCTCGATGTTATGCACCGCGCCTTCCGGCTCTGGTACGCCAGGCGCCGATTGATCTGACATGGGTTGGTCCCTTCCCGATAACTTGGCTGTTTTCGTTGCCGTCCATATCCCCGTCGGAACCGGACGTGGGGGTAACCCTAGTACGCTCGTGCCCATAGGGCAACTTTTTGCCTAGTCCTTGGGCGGGATCGAATAGGTCAGGCTCGCGCGGGCCACCGGGCGATCGTCCCCTTCGGAGAACATCAACACGTCCCCGACCGCAAGCGCGCGGCCCAGTTTCAACAGCCGCGCTTCGGCGATCATCGCCGCATGGGCGGCGGGCTTGCGCATGAAATCGATCGAGCAATTTGTGGTCACCGCCAGGGCCTTGGGACCGATCATCGCCAGAACCGCGAAATAGATCGACACATCTGCCAGCGCGAACATCGACGGCCCTGACACCGTGCCGCCCGGGCGCAGGTTCTTGTCCGAGACGGGCATGCGCACGCGCACGCGCATCGGCGCAACCTCTTCGATCACGAAATCGCCCTTCACCTGCGAGAATTCGCGCTCGATGAACTCGTTCAGCTCTGCCGCGCCCAGTTTGAGATCCATGCTTTGCCCTTTTCGATCCGGACCATTACTTTTGCCCGGCACAGACAGGAGGACAAGATGGCATTGCTCGAACGCGAGGATCACGGCGCGGTGGCGCGGCTGGTGATGAATGCGCCGGACCGGCTGAACGCGCTGTCGGACGGGATGCTGGCGGCGCTGACCGAGGAACTGGCGCGCCTTGCCGACGACCGGACGATCCGCGCCGTTGTGATCGCGGGCACCGGCAAGGCATTCTGCGCGGGCCATGACCTGAAGGAAATGACCGCCGGACGCGCGGCGAATGATGGCGGCGCGGCCTATTTCGCGGATCTCTTCGACCGCTGCGCTACGATGATGCAGGCGGTGGTCCACCTGCCTCAGCCCGTGATCGCCGAGGTCCATGGCATCGCCGCCGCCGCAGGCTGTCAGCTTGTCGCGTCCTGCGACATGGCCGTCGCGGCGGATGACACGCGATTCGGGGTGAACGGCGTGAATATCGGCCTCTTCTGCTCGACCCCCATGGTGGCGCTCTCGCGCAATATCGGACGCAAAGCGGCGTTCGAGATGCTGGTGACGGGCCGGTTCATCGAAGCCGAAGAAGCCAAAGCACTGGGTCTCGTGAACCGCGTCGTGCCCGGCGATCAGCTTAGCGCCGAGACGATGGCGCTGGCAGAGACCGTGGCGGGCAAGCTGGGGTCGGCCGTGCGCATCGGCAAACGCGCCTTTTACGACCAGATCGAGATGCCTCTGGACGCCGCATATGCCCATACCGGCGCGGTGATGGTAGAGAACATGCTGAACCGCGACACCGAGGAAGGGATCGCGGCCTTTATCGAAAAGCGTTCGCCGGAATGGGAACAGTAGAGCGTCTATTGGTTTTGGCCCTGTCGGGCCGACCAGATGTCGGCTTTGCCCGCCGCCATTGCGTCTCGGTCCGATGGCGCGACAAAGGCAACCCCCGAGGGTATTTGGAGAACCAAAGTAGATGCGGGGTCTCTTTGGCCGCTGCTTGCTTGACGAAGGCGGGGGTGCGCCCCTAAGTCGGCGGCAACCCTTACCCGTCTGGACCCATGGAAAACCTGTCTCCCTCTCTCGATTCCGCCTTCTGGATCAGCGCTGGCGCGATCCTGTTCCTTCTGGTGATGTCCGCGTTCTTTTCCGGATCGGAAACAGCGTTGACCGCAGCCTCGCGCGGCAAGCTGCGCAGCCAGGCCGACCGGGGATCGAAGGGGGCCGAACGGGCGCTGGTGATTACCGAGGACAGCGAGCGGCTGATCGGGTCGGTTCTTCTGGGCAACAACCTGGTGAATATCCTTGCCACCTCGCTGGCGACGGCGCTTTTCACGCGGCTTTTCGGGGAATCGGGCGTGGCGCTGGCGACGCTGATCATGACGCTGCTCGTGCTGATCTTCGCCGAGGTGCTGCCCAAGACATATGCAATCACCAATGCCGAGGTTGCCGCATCGCGCGTCGCCGCGCCAATTCGCATCGTCGTTCTGGTCTTCTCGCCCGTCGTCAGCGCCGTGCGGGTGCTGGTGCGCGGGATGCTGCGGCTGTTCGGCGTCCGCACCGACCCCGACAGCCAGATTCTTGCCGTGCGCGAGGAAATCGTCGGCGCGATCACGCTGGGCCATTCCGAAGGCGCGGTCGAAAAGGAAGACCGAGACCGGCTGCTGGGTGCGCTTGATCTGGGCGACCGCACCGTCGAGGAGATCATGCTGCACCGATCCGGCATCGAAATGCTCGACGCCACGCAAAGCCCGCGGGAAATTCTCGAGCAGTGTCTAGGCTCGTCCCACACCCGCCTGCCGCTTTATCGCGGCGATCAGGAAAATATCATCGGCGTGATCCACGCCAAGGACCTGTTGCGCGCCATGTATGCGCGGCTGAGCGAGGCGGCGGCGAGCGAGGATCCGCTGGAAAGCTTTGACATCCTCGGCGTGGCGATGAAGCCCTATTTCGTGCCGGAAACCACGACGCTGGATGACCAGATGCGGCAGTTCCTGCGCCGCCATACCCATTTCGCGCTGGTCGTGGATGAATACGGCGCGCTGCGCGGGCTTATCACGCTGGAGGATATCCTGGAGGAAATCGTCGGCGAGATCACCGACGAATTCGACCTCGACGGCGACCATCCCGTGCGCAAGGCCGAAGACGGCAGCTTCATCCTCGACGGCGCGATGACGATCAGGGATGCGAACCGCGCGATGGACTGGAACCTGCCGGATGAAGAGGCGAATACGGTCGCCGGGCTGGTCATCCACGAGGCGCAGATGATCCCCGCGCAAGGACAGGTGTTTTCCTTCCACGGGTTCCGCTTCGAGGTGATGTCGAAGAAGGACAACCGCCTGACCCGGCTGAAGGTGCGCCCCTTGCGGTAATCCGCCCGCCGCTCGCCGCCGTTGACCGGCGGCGGTGCAGCCCGCCTAGACCCCGTAGATATCGCTGAATTTGGCGTCGAGGTAATCGAGGAGCGGGCCCTCGCTGGGCGCTTTGCCGGTCGCATGGGCGATGGTGTCGCGCGGGTCGCGCAGCCCGCCATGCTGTTGCAGGTTCTCGCGCAGCCAGCTAGTCGCCACCGAAGTCTCACCCTGCGCCAGATCGTCCTCAAGCGACGGGCACGCAGCACGCATCGCCTCGTTCAGGCACCCTGCATATACGTTGCCCAGCGTGTAGGTCGGGAAATAGCCGAAAAGACCGACGGACCAGTGCACATCCTGCAGACAACCATTCGACGGCTTGTCCACAGCAACGCCGAAATCAGCCTCGAAGCGGGCATTCCACGCCTCTTCCAGATCGGCCACGGCAAGCTCACCCGAGATCAGCTTGCGCTCGATATCAAACCGCAGAAGGACGTGGAGGTTATAATGCACCTCATCTGCCTCGGTGCGGATATAGCCCGGGTTCACGCGGTTGACGGTCGCGTAAAAGCCTTCGGCATCCGCGATGCCGATATCGCCGAAGGCATCCGTCATCCGGCCATAGAGAAACGAGGTGAACGCGCGAGAGCGGCCAAGCTGGTTCTCGTAAATCCGGCTTTGGCTTTCGTGCACGCCCATGGACACACCGCGCCCAAGGGGGCTGAGCCAGTAGGACGGGTCGATGCCCTGCTCGTACGCGGCATGACCGACCTCATGGATCGTCGAGTAAAGGCAGTTGAACGGATCGCGCGGCGCGGTGCGGGTGGTGATGCGCGCGTCCGCACCGCCGCCCGACGAAAACGGATGCACGGCCTTGTCGATGCGGCCCCTGTTGAAGTCATAGCCGAAGCGCCCGGCGATCTCGGCCGAGAGCGCAAGCTGGGTGTCGGCGGCGAAATCGCGGTTGAGCGCGGCAGGCTTTGTCTCGGCGCCCAGCACCTTGTCGCGAAGGCTGACCAGCCGGGGGCGAAGCGATCCGAACATATCCTCAAGGAACGCCGCCGTCGCACCGGGCTCATAGTCTTGGAGTAGCGCGTCATACGCATCGCCGCCATCGGCAAGCGCCGCGCCTTCCTCTTGCCGCAAGGCGACGACCTTCTCGAGCGTCGGCACGAACCCTTTGAAGTCTTCTTCGGCGCGCGCCTTGGCCCAGACACCCTGCGCGACAGAGGTGACGCGCGCGATCTCGGCCGCCAGACGCGCAGGCACCTTCGTGTTGCGCGCATAGTTGCGGGACGTGTGACGCAGAACGGCGCGGCCGACCTCGTCCAAAGCGCCCTCGTCGATCGCCGTCAGCCATTCGCCCAGCCGCGGATCGGTGCGGCGCGCGTGCAGGACGCTTTCCATTGCCGCCATTTCCTCGCCCCGTTGATCGGCGGCGCCCTTCGGCATCATGGTTTCCTGATCCCAGCCAAGGCGGCCCGCGACGGCGGCAAGCGCCTCTGTTTCGCGCAAATGGGCAGTCAGATCGTCATAGGCGGACATCAGGCGTCTCTCACGGATTGGGACAGGGGATATTGGGCAAGATAGCGGCCCCGGATGATGAGCACCCACAGAACGACCGCGCCGAATTGGTGCAGGATTGCAAGTTCAAGCGGGGCGGAATTCATCACTGTGACGATGCCAAGGATCATCTGCAGAACCATCATTCCGAGAACCAGATCAAAGGCGCGTTTCGTGCGCCGATAGGACGACCGGCGCGAACGGAACCAGGTCACGATGCCGAAGGCGAACAGAAGATAGCCCGCGATCCGGTGCATGAACTGCACAAGGCCGTCGTTTTCGAAAAAGTTGCGCCAGACAGGTTCCAGCGCAAGGGGATCAGGGGGCAGGATGCCGCCCGCCATGAGCGGCCAGTCGACATAGTTGCGCCCCGCGTCGATACCCGCGACCAGCGCGCCGATGAGGATTTGCAGGAAGGCGAAATGCATCAGGCCCGTCGCGTGGCCCTTGAGGCGCGGCTCATGCGCGCGGCGCGCCTGCATGAGGTCGCGCTCGGACCGGCCTAGAAGGAAACTGAAATGAGCGATCAGGCCAAGGATGACGAAGGCCAGCCCCAGATGGGTGGCCAGACGGTAGGACGCAACATCCAGCATCGTTCCCGTCAGACCCGACGACACCATCCACCAGCCAATCGCACCCTGCAGCCCGCCAAGCGCGCCAAGCGCCAGCAGCCGCCCTGTCCAGCCGGTCGGAATGCGTTTGGTGAGCCAGAAGAACAGGAACCCTGCCGCCCAGACGAGACCGATCACACGGCCAAGCTGGCGGTGTCCCCATTCCCACCAGTAGATGACCTTGAACTCGGCAAGGCTCATTCCCTTGTTCTGCAACTGGTATTCGGGGATCGCGCGGTATTTTTCGAACTCTTCCGTCCAGGCGCTTTCCGACAGGGGCGGCAGCGCGCCGGTGACGGGGCGCCATTCGGTGATCGACAGGCCAGAATCTGTCAGCCGCGTCAGACCGCCCACCGCGATCATCAGAACGACCAGCGCAAACAGCGCCATCAGCCAGATGCGGATCGCCCCGCGCGCACCGCGGGCCTTGGCGTCGATGACGCCGGTGGCGCGCTGCTTCGGCGCTTCGGATTTCTCCGCGCCCACATCCTGAAAGATCGCCCGTTTCTCGGCCATGCGCCTCTCCTTGACTGCAGGCGGACAGTAGGCCTCGGCCCCTGCCCCTTCAAGGCCTGCCCCCGCGTTCAGTCGCCGCGTTCCTTCCAGCGCACCATTTGCCGCAGCACCCCGTGCAGGATTTGCACGTCCTGGCTGGTGAGCGGCATCCGGGACCAGAGGTTACGCATGCTGCGCTTCATGCTGGACGCCTTCGCCTCGGGGAAGAAAAAGCCGGCGGTTTCCATCCGCTCCTCGTAGTGGCGGGCCAGCGCGTCGACCTCCGACTGGCTGGCCCAATCGGCACCGGCCATCTCGGTCGTGCGGGCCGCGACCTCTGTTGTCGCGCGGCGCCATTCATAGCCCGTCAGAAGCACGCATTGCGCAAGGTTCAGCGACGGGAAGTCGGGGTTCACCGGCACCGTGATCAACGCATTGGCAAGCGTGACGTCATCCGTTTCCAGCCCTGTGCGTTCGGGTCCAAAGAGAACGGCGACCTTTTCGCCACCCGCAATCCGCGATGCCGCGTCCGACATCGCCTCTTGCGGCGACAGGACCGGCTTGGTGATGCCGCGCTGGCGGGCGGTCGTGGCATAGACATAGGTGCAATCGGCCACGGCATCCGGAACCGCATCGAAATGACCTGCGTGATCCAGAAGCCGCCCCGCCCCGCTGGCCATCGCCGCGGCCTTGGGGTTCGGCCAGCCGTCGCGCGGTGCGACGATGCGCATCCGGTCGAGACCGAAATTCCACATCGCGCGGGCCGCCGCGCCGATATTCTCGCCCATCTGCGGGCGGACGAGGACAAAGCTGGGCTGTGGTTGCGGCGTGGTCATGATGGCGTTCCCGGCTGGACCCGCGCGTGATAGTCTCGGGGACGGCCAAGGGCAAGGAGAGCGCGATGGCATACGACGAGGGCCTCGCCGAAACCCTGCGCGGCGATCTTGAGGGGCTGGAGATCCGCGAGCAGAAGATGTTCGGCGGGCTGTGCTTCATGCTGGAAGGTCACATGCTGTGCGGCGCGATGTCGGGCCATGCGATGTTCCGCGTGGGGCCTGACAACATGACCGAGGCGTTGAAGCTGGATGGTGTCACGCAGGTCGAGTTGGGCAAGCGCCGGATGAATGGCTTTGTCTGGGCGAATGAGGACACCGCTGCCGATGACGACACGCGCGCCGCGCTTCTGGCATTCGCACGCGGTTTCGTGGCAACCCTTCCCCCCAAGTAACCGGCGCGGTATAGGCCGAGGCGAAGAGACAGGAGCCTTTCGATGGACGCCGAAGACCGCCCGCAAATCTACCTCGTGACCCCGCCCGATGCCGATACCGGTTTCGCGGACACGCTGGCCCGCGCGCTCGATGCCGCGCCCATCGCCTGCGTGCGCGTGGCGCTTGCAAGCACAGATGCCGACCACGTCGCCCGCGTCGCCGATGCCCTGCGCGAGACATCCCATGCCCGCGACGTGGCCATCGTGATCGAGGCGCATATGGGGCTTGTCGAACGGCTGGGCCTTGATGGCGTACACCTCACCGACAGCGCGCGATCCGTGCGCAAGGTGCGCGAGACTCTGGGCGCGGATGCCATCGTCGGCACCCATTGCGGCACCTCGCGCCATGACGGGCTGATCGCGGGAGAGATCGGCGCGGATTACGTGTCTTTCGGCCCGATCGGGGACACGGGGCTCGGGGACGGCACTGTCGCGGATCACGAGTTATTCGAATGGTGGTCCGAGGTGGTCGAACTGCCCGTGGTCGCCGAGGGCGCCTTGACGCCCGCGCTCGTCCGCGAGTTTGCGCCAATCACCGACTGGTTCGCCTTTCGCGACGAAATCTGGAGCGCCGAGGATCCGGTAAAGGCCCTGAACGCGCTGATCGCGGGAATGGGCTAGGCCGGTTTATCTGCGTCGGGCAGATAGGTATCGAGACCGCTGCGAACCGCTGCCTCGGCCGCGCGAGCCAGGTCTTTCCGGCTGTCGAAATCGGCAACGCGCAGCGGTGTGTGGAACACCACGTCGACGCGCCCCTGCCGCTTTGCGCCCAAAGTCTTCAGCATATGCGCGCCGAATTCCATATCGCCCCACCAGCCATAGAACCGCGGCTCTTCACCCTTCGGTGCGTGGTAGATCACGCTGACCGGCTGCACATGCAGACGGTCCCGCAACGCGTCTGAATAGAAGGCGGCGAACAGCGTCGATTTGAACGGCAGAACGCGCAGACCGTCGGTCGAGGTGCCTTCGGGAAAGAACAAAAGCCGGTGACCCGCGCTCAGACGCTCTTCCATGGCGCTGGCCTGCTGCGCGGCCTCGGCCCGGTCGCGCTTGATGAACATCGTGCCGGTCGCGCGCGCCATCAGGCCGATGCCGGGCCAGCTTGCGACCTCGGCCTTCGAGACGAAAAACAGCCGCCCGGTGGCATTCAGCGTGAAGATATCGAGCCAGCTTGCATGGTTCGACACCAACGCCCCGGCCTCTTTCATCCGCGTGCCATGGACGGTGTGGCCCATGCCGAGAACGCGAAAGGCGATGCGCGAGGCAAGCACCGTGATCCCGGCGGTCCAGGGGCGCCCTGCGCCATGCAGGGGACGCTCGATCAGGCGCAAGAGGCTTTGGACGGCAAAGAGTGCGAAAATCGCCGTGCCCAGGACGAGGCCGCGCAGGATCGCCCGGAACAGGGCGGCGCGCGGCAGGTCCGGCTCTGCCGGGTCGATCTCGGATTGCCAGGTGCTCATGGCGCACTCACACCGCACGCTCGCGCGAATAGATCGCAGATTGGCGCGGGTTCAGGCGCTGGGTGTCCATCACGAGGCATACATCGGTGGTATTGAACCCCTCATCAATGAACGCCCCCTCGCCCACGAACCCGCCCAGTCGCAGATAGCCCTTGATGAGCGCCGGCACCGTCCGCATAGCGGCAACGCGGTCGATCTGGTCTTCGGGCACCAGATCCATCGACTGGAAATGCGCAGGCTGGGCCCGCACGCGCAGTTCCAGCGGGGCGAGGTGACGGTGATGGAGAAGCGACAGCGCCTCGGCCAGCGGCGCGATTTCGGTCCCATGGAAGGACGCGACGCCAAACAGGATCTCGATCTCGTGTCGGGCGACGTATTCGGCCAGCCCGTTCCAAAGATGATACATCGCCGCGCCGCCGCGATAATCCGGGTGCACGCAGGACCGGCCAAGCTCCAAGAGCTTGCGTCCGGATTGGCGCAGCGCGGTCAGATCGTATTCATCTTCGGAATAATAGCGCCCGATCTCGGTGGCCTGATCGTCGCGGCACAGGCGATAAACGCCGATCACCTCGTCGCTCGAACAGCGCGCTGCATCGCACAAGAGGAGGTGATCGAAATGCGGGTCGAGCGCGTCCTTTTCCAGCCGCGCCTCGTGATCCACGAGCGGCCCGCTCCCGCCCAGTTCCGCGACGAACACCTCGTAGCGCAGGCGCTGCGCCGCGCGCAGATCCGCCTCATCCGCCGCAAGGCGCAAGGTGAAGTCTGGCGAACGGGCAGTCATACGCAGATCGGCTTTCCGGCAGGGCTGAACGAATGGCACTGATGCGCGCCTCGTCTATGCGCCCGCCCGGCCCATTGCAACACACCCATGGACAGGCAGCGGGCGCGCACGTTAAGGTTGTATTTACCTTTGGCGGTCATGCTTTGGCCGCGGTTCAGCGATCATGGACCATCTGCAACGTGACATGGCGCCCATCGATGACAAGCTTGCCCTCATTGCGGAAATTGACGGTGATCTTGCCGTTGATATTCGATTGCACCTGCCCGATGCCCCAATCCGGGCGCGCAGGGTTCTCGACGATCATGCCGGGTTCCAGAAGGGCGTTCAGCTCTGTCATGGGATTGCAGAGTAAAGAGTTGCGGCGATGAAAGCCACGGCTCTTGAGGTCGCGGCGCTGGTCGGATCACGCATTTGTCACGACCTCAGCTCTCCCTTGGGCGCCATTTCGAACGGGGTCGAGCTTTTGGGCCTCACCGGGCAGACAGGCGGCGCCGAACTGGCGCTGATCGCGGACAGCGCCGGGGGCGCGGCGGACCGGGTCCGCTTCCTTCGCGTGGTGTTCGGCGCAGGCGGGCCGGATCAACGCTATGCGCCGACCGAAATATCCGCCGTGCTGGCCGCGCAATTCGATCCGGAACGCTGGCAGATCGACTGGGCGGTGGACGGACCTGTGCCGCGCGACTGGCTGCGACTTGTCTTCCTGCTGCTCCTCTGCGCAGAACAGGCCGCCCCGCGCGGCACGGTCACTGTGACCGCGAGCGGCGCGCGCTGGATGATCCACCTGACCTCGGATCGGATCATCCCCGACCCTCGGCTCTGGGCGCATCTGACTGGCGGCGGCGAGGCAATTCCCGCAGCCGGTCAAATTCAGTTCCTGCTGGCGCCGATGACTGCCGACGCGCTTGGCGCGCGCATCACGGTCGATATGTCAGACACGCGCCTTGTGATCACCTTCGGCGATTAATCACGCACGGTCCCGTTGCCGGTCACGATATACTTGAAGCTCGTCAGCTGCTCTGCCCCAACTGGCCCGCGCGCGTGCAGCTTGCCCGTCGCAATCCCAATCTCGGCGCCCATCCCGAACTCGGCGCCATCGGCGAACTGGGTCGAGGCGTTGCGCATCAGGATCGCGCTGTCGAGACGGCTGGTAAAGTGATCCGCCGCAGCGTCGTCTTCGGTCATGATGCAATCGGTGTGGTTCGATCCGAACTGCCGGATATGCGAGATCGCATCGTCCACGTCGCCCACCACCTTCGCGGCGATGTCCATGTCGAGGTATTCGCGGCCCCAATCCTCCTCCGTGGCGGGTTTCGTGCCCTCGATCTTTTGCAAAGTATCGTCCGCGTGAACCCGAACACCCGCCTTCAGAAGGCTGTCGATCACGTCGCGGCCCAGGCCGTCAGCAACATCCTGATGGATCAGCAGGCATTCGGCAGACCCGCAGATCCCCGTGCGACGGGTCTTGGCATTCAGCACCACGTCCAGCGTCTTGTGCGGATCGGCGGCCTTGTCGATATAGATATGCACGATGCCTTCCAGATGCGCGAAGACCGGCACGCGCGCCTCGCGCTGAACCAGGCCGACCAGCCCCTTGCCGCCGCGCGGAACGATCACGTCCACATGGTCTGTCATCGTCAAAAGCTCTGACACCGCCGCCCGGTCACGGGTCGGCACACGCTGGATCGCGGCTTCGGGCAGACCGGCGGTCTTGAGGCCCTGCTGCAGGCATTCATGGATCACGCCCGAGGAATGAAAGCTTTCGGATCCGCCGCGCAGGATCACCGCGTTGCCGGATTTCAGGCACAGCGCGCCCGCATCCGCCGTCACGTTCGGACGGCTTTCATAGATCACGCCGATCACCCCGATGGGCGTACGCACGCGGCGGATATGCAGCCCGCTGGGCTGGGTCCATTCGGCCATCACCGCGCCCACGGGATCGTCCTGCGCCGCCACTGCTCGCAGGCCCCTGATGATGCCGTCCACCCGGTCATCATCAAGCATCAGGCGGTCCAGCATCGCCGCCGACAGCCCCTTTTCGCGCCCGAAGGCCATGTCGCGCGTGTTTGCATCGAGAAGCTCGGCCCGGCGATCGTCGATCGCATCGGCGGCGAACAGCAGCGCCTCGGCCTTTTCATGCGCGCTGGCAAAGGCCAGGTCCGCTGCCGCAGCGCGCGCGTTTTTCCCCAGATCGGCCATCATCGCCGGAATGTCGCTTGCCTCGGTCATCGCACTATCCTTACGCCTTCTCAGATGGTTACCAAATCGTCTCGGTGCACAAGAGCGGCGCGGCCGGGATAGCCCAAGATCGCCTCGATCTCGCGCGATTGATGGCCCCGGATCATCGCCGCCTCGTCAGAGGTATAGCGCGACAGCCCCGTGGCCAGCACGCCGCCGGGTCCCTTGATCGACACCGGATCGCCGCGTCCGAAACGCCCGGTCACCTGCACGACCCCGGCGGGCAAGAGTGATTTGCCCTGCCCCAGCGCCCGCGCGGCCCCGGCATCGACAAGAACCTCGCCCTTGGGCTTCATTGCCGCGATCCAGCGTTTGCGCGCGGCCTGCGGATCGCCCTCGGCCAGGAACCAGGTCGCAGGCGCACCGTGTTCCAGCGCCCGCAAGGGGCTGAGGGGCGAGCCTTCGGTGATCGCCATGGCGCAGCCCGCCAGCGTCGCCATCTTGGCGGCCATCACCTTGGTCTTCATGCCGCCCTTCGACAGGCCCGTTCCGGCATCGCCTGCCATCGCCTCGATCTCGGGCGTGATCCGCTCGACCACGTCAAAGCGCCGGGCATTCGCATCCTCGCGCGGGTTGGCAGAATAAAGCCCATCGACATCCGACAGCAGCACCAGTTGATCGGCGCCCACGGTCACGGCGATCTGTGCGGCCAGACGGTCATTGTCGCCGTAGCGGATTTCATCGGTGGCAACGGTGTCGTTTTCGTTGACGATGGGCACCGCGCCTGCCGCCAGCAGGGTTTCCATCGTGGCGCGCTGGTTCAGATAGCGGCGGCGATCCGCGCTGTCTTCAAGCGTGACAAGCACCTGCGCGGCGGTGATGCCATGGGGGGCGAGCGCCTCTTCATAGGCGCGGGCAAGGCGGATCTGGCCGACAGCGGCAGCCGCCTGTGCCTGTTCCAGCGCCAACGTGCCCTCGGGCCAACCGAGAACCCCGCGCCCCAGCGCGATAGAGCCAGACGAGACCAGAATGACATCCGTGCCGCGCTTTCGCAGGCGCGCCACGTCATCGGCCAGAGCGGTCAGCCAGACGCCGCGCAGCGCGCCGCTGGCGCGGTCGACAAGCAGTGCAGAGCCGATCTTGACGACCAGCCGTTTCGCATCGCTCAGGGACGCCACGGCCCGTCATCCTCTTCGTCGAGGCCGTCCACCTTGCGCTGGCGCAGCCGGTCCGCGTCGATCCGGGCGCGCAAGGCCCGCAACACTTCGGTCACGCCTTCGCGGCTGACGCCGGACATCAGCATGACCTCGCTGCCGACGGCCTCCTCAAGCTCGGATTTGATGAAGGCGCGTTCCTCATCATCGAGCGCGTCGATCTTGTTAAGCACAGTCACCCGCGGCTTGTCTGCCAGCGCGCCGCCGTAAGCTTCCAGCTCATCGATGATCGTGCGCCAGTCCTTCGCGGGATCGCCAGAGGTGCCGTCGACAAGGTGCAGAAGGACCGAGCACCGCTCGACATGGCCAAGGAACAGATCGCCAAGGCCCCGGCCCTCATGCGCGCCCTCGATCAAACCCGGAATATCGGCGATGACGAATTCCACGTTATCCACGCCGACGACCCCAAGATTTGGGTGCAGCGTCGTGAAGGGGTAATCGGCAATCTTGGGCCGCGCGTTCGATGTAGCGGCGAGAAAGGTCGACTTGCCCGCATTCGGCAGGCCCAGCAGCCCGGCATCGGCGATCAGCTTCAGCCGCAGCCAGATGGTGCGCTCAATGCCCTCCTGTCCGGGATTGGCACGGCGCGGGGCCTGGTTGGTCGAGGATTTGAAATGCAGATTGCCCCAGCCGCCATTGCCGCCGCGCGCAAGACAGACCCGAGACCCGATCTCTGTCAGATCCGCGATGACGGTTTCCTGATCCTCGTCGAGGATCTCGGTCCCCACGGGCACCCGCAGGATGATGTCGTCGCCATCCGCGCCGGTGCGCTGGCGGCCCATGCCGCCCTGCCCGTTCCTGGCGAAAAAATGCTGCTGGTAACGAAAGTCGATCAGCGTGTTCAGCCCGTCCACGGCCTCGGCCCAGACATCGCCGCCATTGCCGCCATCCCCGCCATCGGGGCCGCCATATTCGACGTATTTCTCACGGCGAAAGCTGATCGCGCCGTTTCCACCGCTGCCAGAGCGGATGTAGACTTTGGCGAAATCGAGAAACTTCATGGCGTAGCCTTGGGCGTTTTCGGTGTGAGGGGTAGCCCAAGGCGCGGCGGGTGCTCAAGCCCGCACGCTGCGCCTCAGGTCAGTTTTCGCAAGTATGTCCAGGTCGCAACCTTGCCGTTGCGCGCGACCGAGAAGGCTTCGGCATCGCCGATATATTCAAAGCCCGCATTCGTCAGGACCCGCGCCGAGACGGGATTGTCCTGAAAGACGCTGGCAAACATCGTGTCGCAGCCCAGCGGGTTCGCCTTGAGGATCGCCTCGACCGCCTCGGACGCGATATGCGTGTTCCAGAAGGCGGGCGCGACCCAATAGCCGATCTCGCACTGGTTGCGATCCATCCGTTCCAGCCCCATGAGACCCAGAAGCTCCGACAGGCCGGATTTCGATCCATCCAGCGCCCAGATGTCTTCGCCCCGATCCTTGGTCTGCGCACGCCGGATCAGCGCCTCGGACGAGCCGGGCGGCAAGGGATGCGGGATCGTGCGGGTCATCTCGGCCACGCGGCGGTCGCCGGCATAAAGATCGAGAAGCCCCTGGTCCGACTCGCGCAAGGGGCGCAGATCGAACCGCTCGGCCGCTATCACGGCCTGGGCGAGATCGGGATCAATCTTCATGGTGCGTCTCCTCCAAAACGCGGAACACTGTGGCCCTGAAAGCCAAAGGGGGACCGGCTATCGCCGATCCCCCCAAATTCATGCGCCGAGGGTGTCGGCTTACTCGGCGGCCTCCGCCTTGGGCAGAACCGAAATAAAGGTGCGTCCCTTGAGACCCTTGTGAAACGTCACGTGGCCTTCGGCGGTCGCGAAAATGGTGTGATCCTTGCCAAGGCCAACGCCCTCGCCCGGCCACCACTTGGTGCCGCGCTGACGGACGATGATGTTGCCGGGGATCGCGGCCTGGCCGCCGAACAGCTTCACGCCAAGGCGACGACCGGCAGAGTCGCGACCGTTCCGGGATGAACCGCCTGCTTTTTTATGTGCCATAAGTCGTTACTCCTTATTCTTCGGCGAGCTTGGACGCCTGGGAGATCCAGTCGTCACGCTCGATACGGCCTTTGAACGACAGCTTGTCGTCCATGTAGGCAATCTCTTCCGCGTTCCAAGCGGCGATCTGGTCGAAGTGGAACACGCCGTTCTCGTGCAACAGGCCCTCAAGCTTGGGGCCAACACCGGAAATCTGCTTGAGATCATCCGGGGTGCCGCCGCGCGCTTCGGTCAAGAGGTTCGCGGGCTTGGTGCCCTCGTCCGCTGCTGCGGGCGCGTCTGCCTTCGCTTTCGCGGCGGGCTTGGCGGCCTTCACGGGCTTTTCCTGCGCTTCGCCTTCGGTGACGCGCTTTTTCATCTCGGCCTGGTCGGCCCGGTTCTGGGTGTAGCGCTCTGCGCCCATGCCAGCGGCCAGAGCACCGGCGCCGACGGCGGCCTTGATGCCCGACTTGTCCGCGCCCTTTTCAAGGATGTCCGTCACGCGCAGCAGCGTCAGTTGCTGGCGGTGGCCCTTGGTGCGCTTGGACGAATGCTTCCGGCGGCGCTTGACGAAGTGGATGACCTTGTCACCCTTGATCTGGTCTATCACCTCGGCCTGCACGGCCGCGCCGTCGACGAGGGGCGCACCGATCTGGTCGCCGACCATCAGGATTTCGTTGAACTGAACCGTTTCACCGGCATCGGCTGCAAGCTTTTCAACGCGAAGGACGTCTCCGCTTTGAACTTTGTATTGCTTGCCGCCAGTCTTCATGACCGCGAACATCCGCGTCTTCCTTTTATCTACCGCGTCCTGTGGCCCCGGATTTTCCGGCGTTTCGGTCGTGCCTCGGACAGCGCGCCCTTGTGCGGGCGACTGAGAATGTGAATCACCGGCAGCAGATGCCACCGGTGAGAGGCCGCTATATCGCGGGCAAGCGCCCTTATGTCAAGCGCCGCTTACCGTTCCGGGACCTTGCCGCCGCTCATCGGTCCGAAATCCTCGATGATGGTTCCGCCGTCGCCCAGCTTCTTCTGAAGCTCCAACAGATCTTCAAGAGCCTCATTCCCTTCCTTGCCTGCCTTTCTCAGCCGATCATTGATCTTGCCCTGCAACTCCCATGCAGCCGCGCGCGCCTCTTGCGCGACCTCGTTCGCGGAAAACGCCGCTGCAAAGTCTGGATCGTCGCGCTTCATTGCGATCACGGCCATGTTCAATGCGTCCGCTTGCTGAATGATGACCGCGGCGTACTGGAAGTTCTCGACAAGGGTAGGAATATCGTCGGTGCCGACCGTCGCGATCATGCCTTTGAGTGTTCTGGTAGCGGCGGAAAAATAGCCTCTGATCATCGCGTAATTCATGTCTTTCTCCAATATGTGCAAAAACACTCTAAAGGAGAATTACCGGGCCACAAAACGCTTAATCAGAGAGTCATAGCTCTTGACCGCCCACGAATTGCGCGGCGGCAAATCCCAGATCCCGCGACAGGCTGACGAAAAGCTCGTCGAAGGCCTCGAAGATCGCGCGCGTCACGTCCTGCCCGGCCTGGGTCTCGGAAAACGCGACATAGGCGGCGAGTTCCTCATCACTCAGCGGGCCATAGGCCAGCGACAGGTAGGAATAGACCCAATCGGCGGTCGATTCCCGGATCGCGCCTTCTTGGCGCCAGATATCGGTGACGATCTCGCCATCGGTCATCTCTTCGGGAAAAGCACCGCCCGCGTTCAGGCCTTTGTAGAACGCGAAATTGGAATTCATCGTACCGACGACGTTGCTTTCCACGAGATCATTCGCCTCGACGAAGGCACGGATCAGATCGACACGGCCCGGATCGTTTTCGGCCAGCTCGCCGAATGCCTCCAGCGCCGCCTCTTCCACGCCATCGCCCAGCATTGCGCGGCGGGCGGACAGTTCCAGGTCGATGATCCTGCGCCCCTGCTCGGAGGCGAAGAATTCTGCGATCGGGGCGATATCCATATCCTCCAGCACATCGGCAAAGGCGCGGCGAACGATCCCGTCCATCCGCTCGAAATCATAGGCGCGGGCGACGGCCGTCTCCCAGACAGCACCACCGCGACCGGGGAACAGATCGTCGCGCACCTGATCGCCATAGCTTTCGCCCTCTTCGACCATGATCTCGAGAAGTTCGGGAAAGCCCAGAAGATCGTAAAGCTCATCCGCCGCGCTGGTCTGGGCCGTGGCGGTCCCCGAAGCGGAGATGGCGGTAAGAAGGGCGGCGCAAAGGCCCAGAAAGGCACGGCGGAACATGGCAGTCTCCCGGTTGGGTCGTCTTCCAGATACGCCGCGCGCACCCGATTTCCAAGGGAAATGCCCGCGCCCTGCCCCGCACCGCGACGCGCAGGCGGCGGCCCGCCAAAAACGTGGTTGCGCCGGGAATTGCGATGTCCTAAACGCCCAGCCTACAGACCCTTCAGCGGAGAGGTGCCGGAGTGGTCGAACGGGGCGGTCTCGAAAACCGTTGACCCTGCAAGGGGTCCCAGGGTTCGAATCCCTGTCTCTCCGCCACTGCATTTCCGCCGGAAATTATTTTCTGGCATTAAAATCAAAGGTTTAGTGGGATGCAGCCCTAGCCGGGCCGCGCTTTCCAGTTTGATTCTTCGAATTTCTGCCCCACATTTTGCTCCACAATGGGCAGATCGGGGGCGTCGGAATGAGCATCGTGCTTCGGAGCAAGACATGGCACTTGCGCAGGCGAGTTCCGGCGCGGTTCGCCGAGATCGAGCCGCGCGGTGAGGTGTGGGTGTCCCTCAAGACCGACTCCAAGACCATCGCCGTGAAGAAGGCTCCTGCCGTATGGGACGCATTGGTCGTCGGTTGGGAAGCTCGACTGTCCGGACAATCCGGAGACGCTCAGAAGCTGTTCGACGGCGCGCGCGCGATTGCCGCAGGCCATGGCGTCAAGTACCTGCCGATCCGTGATGTGGAAGACTTGCCGCTTGAGGAACTCCTGACGCGGATCGAGATCCTGAAGCGGCGCGACGGATCGGTCGATGCATCGGCAGCCCCGGCCCTTCTCGGGGCGGTGGACATTCCGTCCATGACCGTCTCCGAGGCCCTCGAGGATTACTTTGTGCTGACCCCGGACCGCGTCAGGGGCAAGAGCGAAGACCAGAGGCGTCGTTGGGTCAACCCGCGGAAGAAGGCGGTGAAGAACTTCATCGAGGTCGTCGGCGATGTTCCCCTGGCGAAGTTGACCCGGGAGAAATTCATGGACTTCCGGACATGGTGGTTGACGCGCATCCAAGAGGAAGGCCTGACCCCGAACTCGGCCAACAAAGACTTGATCCACCTCACAAGCGTCCTCAAGACGGTCAATGAGCTGCGAGGGTTCGCGTTTGATCTCCCGCTGCACGGGCTGACGCTGAAGGAAGGCGAGAAGGCCGAGCGGTTTCCGTTTTCAGATGCCTGGATCCGGGATCGTCTTCTGGCCCCGGAAGCCCTTTCAGGACTGAATCCGGAAGCACGCGGGATCTTTCTCGGCATGATCAACACCGGATACCGGCCGTCTGAAGCCGCAGGTCTCACGCCAGACCGGATCCGGCTGGACCATGAAACCCCTCACATCGTCATCTCCGGGGACGCAACGCGTCAGATCAAGAACCATACCTCTAGCCGCAAGATCCCTTTGACGGGTATCTCCTTGCGCGTTTTTCAGGAATTCCGGAACGGCTTTCCCTACTACCGCGGCAAACCCCAGAATTTGTCCGGCACCGTCAACAGCTTTCTGCGGAAGAACGGACTGATGGAAAGCGAGCATCATGTGATGTACAGCCTGCGCCACAGTTTCGAGGACCGGATGCTTCGCGCGCGGATTGATGAACGGGTGCGGCGCGAACTGATGGGGCACTCTCTGGGGAGGGAGAAGTACGGCCAGGCCGGCGGTCTCGCGTTCAAGGCCGGCGAGTTGAGCCGCATGACGCTCTAGGCACATTCCCGGATGTAGGACCGAGCTCGGGTCAGGGCGTCCTGCTGGTCACGTACAGTCTGCAGCTCCTTCTCGAGCCGCAAGAAGATCGGCAGGTAGACATCGTCTTCCTCGAGAAGTACGGCCAGGATAGACAGGCTTTCACGTATACGGATCTCTAGGTTGATCTTGGGTGTCGTTCTTGAAGTCACAGCAGAACGCAACGCCGTCCCTGGCGCTTTGTGATCTGTTGATGTCTTCAAGTTGACGGCCATATCGACCTGCTTTTGAATCCTGCGTGGTCCGAACCTGCGTCTGACATGACGAGGCGCGTGCCCTTTACTTGGCTGCAGAATACTGGCTTGAGGCCTGAATTTCCTCGCGAAGTTTGGCTGGAAGGCGACGTTCCTGTGGACGCAGACCGTCGGGATCAAGAGTGCCCCGGCATAGTCGAATGGGCAGAAGACCTGGACTTCGGCTGGCCGGGCCCGGATGCAGGGCGGGCGAACCTGAGCAGGACGAGGTCCCGGGAGGTCCAATGTTCAGACTGCTAAATTGCTAGGCTTGGGCGATGTCCTGGCTGGGCGGGATCAGCAGCAGCAGCAAGGCAACTGGCCAGGGTCCCCAGGTCCGCGAATGCGAGACCGATCGCACGGCGCGCAGTTCCATGAACGCGAGGCCCTGGGGGCGGTATCGGGATTTTTTGTTAATGCCCAATCCCCGGCCAAGCACGCGTCGGTCGCCTGCAAGGTCGGTCCCCGAGATGCGGGGGGCCACCACAGATCGTGGCGCGGCACCGACACGTGGACTTTCATTCACCGAAGACCAAACCTCTGCGGATGATCGTCAGGTCGCAAGAGATGACAGGGATGGCCCCATGACGGGCCTGCCTGAGTTTCCGGTCAGGGCTGGCTCAGGTCCGGGGCTTGGCCCCGTGACGTCTGGGTCCCACACACGCTGGTCGCTGTGTGACCTGCATCGGTTTCCCGGTTGAACATCCTGGCTGTCAACGAAGGTCCGCTGCTGTTCTCTGGAATCTTTTCGAGCAGTTTCTTGAGTTTTCTGAATTTTGGATCGGAGAGGTAGTTTCGAAAGAGAATGCGTTGCGGCGACACTCCGCACGCGCGGGGAGTTCTATTCGCTTTGCTTTTCAGAGGTTTAGATATTTTTTATCACTTCTTTCGAACTTTTTTTCGCCATTAGATTCGTTCCTCATACTTAGTCCTTGTGGTCAAGCACCCGTCCGATGCGCGGACGGCGACAGAGCTGCAACTCTGCCACCGCCCTGACCAAAACTCGTACCCAAGGAGTACGCAGAAATGGCTAAAGATTTTCTACCCCCCGATGGGCCGGTCTTCAATCACGCTCGGCAATTTGCCGGCGGAGCGGGATCCCAGTTCGAGGATCTGCTCGAGACGCTCGCCTCGGCGCTGGCGCTCGAGGAGCGGCTTCTCACCTGTGATGCTGCCGATCCCTGCATCGACCCGGTCATCCGCACTGCCGAGATCATGTGGATCAGCTGCATCGATC
>CBFIJK010000034.1:0-36934 GCA_965662745.1 uncultured Paracoccaceae bacterium | reverse complement strand
AACGGTGTGACCCCGCACCAGACGATCTATTCCGAGGTCGTGGCCCGCATCCTTGATGACAGCGCCGCGTCGAAGATCGCAGATGGCCCGCAATTTCAGATCCAGATCTCTCATCCGCCGATGGACGGGGCCTCGAAACTGTCCGGCGTCGCCGCGACAGTGGCCTATGAGGCAGAGCTGCGCATCGTCGGCTCCCCCATTTCAAATGGGCAGAGGGGATCGGCGTGACGGCTCTGCTGGTCGATGCGAATGCAGCGGCTCGGGCGGGCAAGCTGTGCGATCTTGTCGCCGCAGCCGCCGTCATCCCCCCGATCTTCGAGCCGCCGCTTTGGAACGGCCGCCCGGTCATCGACGGCGGCATGACCGATCAGGCCCCGCTGCCGGTCCCGGACACAGGCGAAACGCTTGTCCTGCTGACGCGCACCTATGATCGCCAGCCAAAGGTGGACGGACGCACCTATGTTGCGCCATCCTCGGAAACACCGGCGGACAAGATCGACTTTACCGATGCGTCGAAACTGAGACGCACGTGGGATCAAGGGGTTGCGGATGCGCGACGTCTGCTTGACGGAGAGGCGCAAAGCTGTTCTCCAATTGTAACAATGTTGCCGCGAGGAGGCGGTAAACGAAATTCTATTTCCAAGGGAGAGTGAACATGGCAAGAACCGCATTGGTCACAGGCGGCACACGAGGCATCGGCGCTTCGATCTCGAAAGCGCTCAAAGCCGCCGGATACGAGGTCGCAGCCAACTACGCAGGCAATGACGAAGCCGCGCAGAAATTCACCGACGAGACCGGCATCAAGACCTATAAGTGGTCCGTTGCCGACTACGACGCCTGCAAGGCGGGCGCCGAGCAGGTCGAGGCCGATCTTGGCCCCATCGACATCGTCGTCGCGAATGCGGGCATCACCCGCGATGCGCCGTTCCACAAGATGACGCCGGAACAGTGGCACCAGGTGATCGACACCAACCTCACGGGGGTCTTCAACACCGTCCATCCGATCTGGCCCGGTATGCGCGAGCGCAAGTTCGGGCGCGTGATCGTGATTTCCTCGATCAACGGTCAGAAGGGCCAGTTCGCGCAGGTCAATTATGCCGCGACCAAGGCGGGCGATCTGGGCATTGTGAAATCACTGGCGCAGGAAGGCGCGCGGGCTGGGATTACGGCGAATGCGATTTGCCCGGGCTATATCGCAACCGAAATGGTTATGGCCGTGCCGGAAAAAGTCCGCGAGTCGATCATTGCGCAGATCCCGGCGGGCCGTCTGGGCGAGCCAGAGGAAATCGCGCGCTGTGTCGCGTTCCTCGCGTCAGACGATTCGGGCTTCATCAACGGCTCAACGATCTCGGCGAACGGGGCGCAGTTCTTCGTCTGAGCCTTGTGTCCTGAACAAGATGGGCCGCCCAGGTCGGGCGGCCCTTATTCAATTCTGGGAGAAAGGTTGGGGTCAAGCAGAGGCGCTAAGGCGCTCAATCTCTTCCTTGAGTTGAAGTTTTTTCTTTTTCAGAGCGCTGATGTGAAGGGCGTCCGTCGCCGGATTACGTTGCGCGGTTTCCACCTCACTGGCCAGAGCGGTATGCTTTCGGCGAAGCTCTTGGAGGTGTGAAGTCAAACTCATATTGCGTCTCCTTCTGCTGCTGATTGACGTTAGTGCAGCACAGAAATTGCGATCTGTCATCCGTTCGTTACTTAAACTTTACGTAAGGGCCTATTCTTGCCAATCGACCGGCAATGCCCTGCCGAGGCGCTGAACGGCATCGATCTCGGGGCGGAATGGCGCATTCTTCGCTGAACCGGGCGAATTTTCGTGGATAATCAGCGGAGCCAATAGGCGGAACGGGGCTTTGCGGCCTTTCCTTCCGTGCAGCAAGATGCGGTCTGGCGCGCGACCCGGATGCGCCTGAAGCGGCAAGAGGTGGACAGCGCCGATCCGCGCATCGAGCGCTTGCATCAAGTCCGGCAGGCGGTCGGCTCGTTGGATGATCGTCAGGCTTCCGCCGATCGCAAGCCGTTTGATCGCCGCATCGACCCAAGCGGCCAGGGGCGTGTCCCCTCCAAACGCGATCGCGCGCCCCGCGTCGCTTGCTTGCGTCCCCGCCCGTGCATCGAAATAGGGCGGATTGGCAATGACATGGTCGAAACTGCGCTGGCGCAGATCTGGGGGCAGGGCGCTGAGGTCGGCCTCGATCACCTCTGCCTCCAGCCCGTTGCGCAAGGCGTTGGCGCGAGCGAGCGCGGCGTAGTCCGGCTGAAGCTCCACGCCGGTCAAGACCGCCCCCGCCACCCGCGCGGCAAGGCAGAACATCGCCGCGCCGACGCCGCAGCCAAGATCGAGCACGCGCGCGCCGGGCTGTGCCGGGCAGGCCGCCGCCAGCATCACGGCATCGCTGCCGGCGCGATATCCCGACGCGGGCTGTTCCAGAACGATCCGGCCGCCCAGAAATTTATCGAGTGTGGTGGTGGGCGCGGTCACAGACCCAGCGGAATCTCGTTATCGCGCAGGACGGCCGTTGCCTCGAAATGATCGCTGTCACGCACCATGATCCGGCGCGGCAAAATGCCAATGGATCCTTCCAGCACGCTCATGTGGACGTCCATCTGGAAGCACTCTATACCCTCGCCGTCAAGAAGGGCGGTTGCATAGGCGATCAATGTGGGATCGTTGGTGCGCATAAGTTCTTTCATGCGACTGATCTAGGATGAGTTCCCCTGGATTGTCGAGAGACTGACGGGAAAGTGCATGAGCCTCGACCAAGCCGAAACCAAACCCCATGACCGTCTGGCCAGCACGCTGGCGGACAAGATGACTGCGGTGAACGTCCTGATCCGAGAACGGATGGCGTCGCAACACGCGCCGCGCATCCCCGAGGTGTCGGCCCATCTGATCGAGGCGGGGGGCAAGCGTTTGCGGCCTCTTCTGACGCTCGCCTCGGCGCAGCTCTGCGGCTATTCCGGCGAACATGACGTGCGCCTCGCGGCGGCGGTGGAATTCATCCATACCGCGACGCTTCTGCATGACGACGTGGTCGATGAAAGCGGCAAGCGGCGCGGGCGGCCCACGGCGAACCTTTTGTGGGACAATAAATCCAGCGTGCTCGTGGGCGATTACCTGTTCGCGCGGTCCTTCAAGCTGATGGTCGAAACCGGGTCCTTGCGCGTCCTCGATATCCTGTCGAATGCGGCGGCGACCATTGCCGAGGGCGAGGTGCTGCAACTGACCGCCGCGCAGGATCTTGCGACGACTGAAGAGATTTACCTGACCGTGGTGCGCGGCAAGACGGCGGCCCTTTTCTCGGCGGCGACAGAGGTCGGCGGCGTGATCGCCGATGTTGACGAGGCACAGATAAAGGCGCTCTTCGACTACGGCGACGCGCTTGGGATCAGCTTTCAGATCGTCGATGACCTGCTGGACTATGCCGGTGACAGCGGCGCGACCGGCAAGAATGTCGGTGACGATTTCCGCGAGCGCAAGCTGACGCTGCCGGTTATCAAGGCGGTGGCCAAAGCGGATGCCGAAGAGCGCGCTTTCTGGAGCCGCGTGATCGAAAAGGGCGACCAGCGCGACGGCGATCTCGATCACGCCATGGCTTTGATGGAAAAGCACGGCACGCTTGATCAGACGCGAGATGATGCGATCGCATGGTCCGAGAAAGCCAAGCGCGCGATCCTGCGCCTGCCCGAGGGCGATCTGCGCGACATGCTGCATGATCTGGCGGATTACGTGGTCGCCCGGATCAACTGAGCTTCAGGGACGCTGATAGGGCGATGCGGCGCGCACCCACCATTCCGGATGCGCCTCGGCGATGTCCTGCGCTGCGGCCTCGGCCATGGGGCGGCTGTCGTAGATACCGAAGCACGTCGCCCCTGATCCCGACATGCGCGCCAGAAGGCAGCCTTCGGTCGCTTCCAGCCGCGCCAGCGTCACGCCGATGGCTGATGCGATGATGCGGGCGGGGTCTTCGAGGTCGTTGCGCTGGCTGCGCAGCCAAAGCGCCAGCGCTGCAGCATCCTTCCACCTTGGCAAATCGACTGGCATCGGTGCACCGGTCTTGGTTGAAAGCCCGGAATAGACCGCCCCTGTCGGCACAACAGCACCGGAATTGACGAGGACGGTGTGAAACGGCGGCAAGTCGGGAATCGGGCGCAAGACCTCGCCGATCCCCGACATGCGGGTGGGCTTTGCGGCCATGCAAACCGGCAGATCCGCACCCAATGACAGAAGATCCCCCTCGCCCGGCACCTCCGCGCCAGTGAGCGCCGCGATCGCGAGGCAGGCTGCCGCGGCGTCCGACGATCCACCGCCGATCCCGGACGCCGTGGGCAGGTGTTTCTCAAGCTCCAGCGTAACCTCGCCTGCGCCCATCACTTTGGCCGCTTTCATCACAAGGTTGCTGTCATCAACCGGCACACCTGCCGCGCGCGGGCCGGTGACGGTAAAGCCATCCCCCTGCGTCGCACGCACCGTGTCGCCCACATCGACGAAGGCAACG
The DNA here is from genome assembly GCA_965662745.1 of uncultured Paracoccaceae bacterium. GTDB lineage: Bacteria > Pseudomonadota > Alphaproteobacteria > Rhodobacterales > Rhodobacteraceae > Anianibacter. Next base: position 32,441 of record CBFIJK010000034.1, on the reverse strand, counting down.
AGGCTGTCCAGAAAATGGTATCCGTCAGCCCGCTGACCGGTGACGTGAAGCGTGAGGTTGATCTTCGCCGGGGCGAAAATCTCAGCCATCATTCGACATCTTGAGCGGCGGTTCGCCCTCTTCCTCGCGCAGGGCGTCGAGCCCGACTTCAAGTTTGCGGCGAATACGCTCTGCGTCTTCTTCCTCTGGGTCGAAGGAAAGCGCGCGGCGCCACTGGAACCGTGCCTCAAGCTTACGGTCCACGGCCCAAAGCGCGTCGCCGAGGTGATCGTTTACCACCGGATCGACGGCCATGAGTTCGGCGGCGCGTTCAAGGTTCGTGACGGCCCGTTCGTAGTCGCCCATCTTGAAGAGGACCCAGCCTAGGCTGTCGACGATATACCCTGAATTGGGCTGCGCGGCGACGGCGCGTTCGATGAGATCGAGCGCCTCTTCCATGTTCTCTCCCATCTCGACATAAGAATATCCAAGATAGTTCAGAACCTGCGGCTGTTCTGGGTTCAGCTCCAGCGCTTTGCGGAAATCAGCCTCTGCAGCGTCCCATTCATCGGTCCGTTCATGCGCGATGCCGCGGGCAAAGTAGATCAGCCACTGATCGGCGCGGTCCTCGTCGAAGGTCGCAATGGCCTTGTCATAGGCCTCGCCGGATTCGGCGTAGCGTTCAAGACGGCGCAGTGCATCGCCTAGCGCGATATGGGCGCGTGCGATCTCGGGGAATTCGCGTGACACCTTGCTGAGAACTTCGATGGCCGCATCTGTGCGGTCATCTGCGTAAAGTGCTTCGGCGCGGCCGATCTCGGCGTCGAGATATGCAGGATCGTCGCGCGGGATACGGCCATAGGCTTCGACCGCAAGCTCGTTGAGTTCAAGCTGTTCCAGTAGTGTCGCGGTCAGCAGAAGCGCGTCGATATTGTCCGGGCGCAGTGCCTCGGCGATGCGCGAATACATGATGGTGTAGTTGGGCGCCGCGTCGGAAGACAGCGCACCGGCGACCATGAAGAACACCTCTGCCGCGCCATCGCGGGCGTTCTCGACCATGTCGAAGGCCAGCGTTTCGCCCGCCTCGAGCCGCGCGCGCAGTTCGGCGATCTGGGGATCGGCGCTGCCCGGGAATGCCGCGTCGATGCGTGCGATGGCTTCGTCGCCGCGTTCGAGCTGTGACAGGACTTGCGCGTGGGTCACGATACCGCGCCGCGTCAGGCCAAGATCGCCCGCCGCTGCGCCCGACAGTATTTCGTCCGCAGATTCGTAGTCGCCCACCAGCGCAAGCGCGAGCGCCTTGTGATAAAGCGCGAAGGCGTCGACGCCCTCGGTCGCGGCCATCTCGTCGAAAATATCAAGCGCATCGGTCACGCGGCCAAGGCCGACCGTCGCCCAGGCGCGGCCCAGCCCGTCGACGAGCGGACCGATGCGTTCACCGCCGTCGAGGTCTTCGAGAACGCCGTCAAAATCATCGGCGCGAAAGCCGCCGCCGACAATGGCGAGCCAGGCCATCTGGCTTTCGACGCCTAGGTCGATCATCTGTTGCGCGACATCGACCGCGTTATCCAGATCGCCCATCCCCAGGTAGGCGCGCACGGCATTTTCCAGCAAGCCGGGATTGCCGGGATCGGCGCGGATCGCTTCTGCGAAATAGGTCGCGGCGGCCTGGAAATCATTGCTCGCACCCGCTTGGCGCCCGGCAAGATAGGACCCGGCAAGGCCTTGGGCCTGAACAGGTGCGGCAAGGGTGCTGGCGATGAGGGCCAGGATCGACAGGGACAAACGAAATTTCACGACAAAGGGGCCTTGGATGAAGATGCGCTGCGCAAAACACTAGCACTTGAGGTCCGATCCGCAATGAAAGGGCCGCCGAATTGGCGGCCCGATCACGGAAGGGTGTTACATATTCGGATAGTTCGGCCCGTCGCCGCCCTGTGGAACCGTCCAGACGATGTTCTGGCTGGGATCCTTGATATCGCAGGTCTTGCAGTGAACGCAGTTCTGGAAGTTGATGACAAAGCGCGGGTCCTTGCCGTCTTCCTCGACGAACTCGTAGACGCCCGCCGGGCAATAGCGCTGCGAGAGACCGGCGTATTTCGGCAGGTTCACATCGACCGGGATCGCGGCATCCTTCAGCTTGAGATGCGCAGGCTGGCTTTCTTCGTGATTGGTCATCGAGTAGCTGACATTGGTCAGGCGGTCGAAGCTGAACTTGCCGTCGGGCTTGGGGTAATCGATGGGCTTGTGCTTCGAGGCGGGTTCCGTCGCCTCGGCGTCGGACTTGCCGTGGTTCAACGTGCCGAAGGGCGACAGGCCGCCCGTCACCGTCTGGATCCACATATCGAGCCCGCCAAGACCCAGCGCCCCCCACAGGCCGTATCTCCCCGACAGCGGCGCGACATTGCGCACCTTCTTGAGGTCCTTGCCGACAGGGCCATTGCGCAATTCGGTATCGTAGGCGTCCAGCGTATCGCCCGCCCGGCCGTCCTTGATCGCGGCATGGGCGGCCTCGGCAGCCGCGATGCCGGAATGCATGGCGTTATGGTTGCCCTTGATGCGCGGCAGGTTCACGAGGCCGACGGAACAGCCCAGGATCGCGCCGCCGGGGAAGGCCGCTTTGGGCATCGATTGCGGCCCGCCCTTGGTCACGGCACGCGCACCATACGCCACGCGCTTGCCGCCTTCGAGAAGGTCGCGGATCAGCGGGTGATGCTTTAGCCGCTGGAATTCCATGTAGGGGTGCAGATACGGGTTCTTGTAGTTCAGATCGACGATCATGCCGACATACACCTGATTATTATCAAGGTGATAGATGAACGATCCGCCGGTGTTTTTCGACCCAAGCGGCCAGCCCATCGTATGAACGACCTTGCCCTCGCGGTGCTTCTCGGGGTCGATCTCCCAGATTTCCTTCATCCCGAGACCGAATTTCTGCGGGTCGCTATCCTTGTCGAGCTCGAACTTCGCGATCACCTCTTTCGACAGCGAGCCGCGCACGCCTTCGGATAGAAAGACATATTTGCCGTGCAACTCCATCCCCGGCTCATATCCGTCGCCGGTGGTGCCGTCGGCGTTCTTGCCGAATTCGCCAGCCACGACACCTTTCAAGGTGCCGTCCTCGCCATAGACGATTTCGGAACAGGACATGCCGGGGAAAATCTCGACGCCAAGCGCCTCGGCCTGTTCGGCCATCCAGCGGCAGACATTTCCCATCGAAACGATGTAGTTGCCGTGGTTGTTCATCAGGGGCGGCATCGGCCAGTTGGGGATGCGCACGCTTCCCTCTTCGCCAAGGACGTAGAAATGATCTTCGGTCACCTCGACCGTGACCGGCGCGCCCTTTTCCTTCCAGTCGGGGATCAGGCGGTTCAGGCCCGACGGATCAAGCACCGCGCCCGACAGGATATGCGCGCCAACCTCTGACCCTTTTTCCAGAACCACGACCTCAAGATCGGGGTCCAGTTGCTTGAGGCGGATCGCTGCGCTTAGGCCTGCAGGGCCTGCGCCGACCACGACCACGTCATATTCCATCGCTTCGCGCGTCACGTCGGTCATTCTTTTCCCTTTCCGCCGACGCCGATCGGGCAGCCCGCGATATTCCCAAAGAATTCAATTCATCACGTGCTACTTAGGCAGCGCTGGGCCGTCAATCACGACCGGGCGTTACAAAGCCGCACCGCTGAGGTTAAACCGCAAGCTAGTCCGGGAGGTCCCTCTTGCAATCAGACGGGCGAATGGCTCAGGTAGGTTGATATTTTCGAACCTCCCGCAGTTGCCGGACCTATCCGCCTGCGCCCATCTTGTGAGTTTACAGTCATGGACAAGATCCTCCTGACGCAGACCGGTCACGAAGCGCTGAACAAAGAGCTCAAGCACCTGAAGTCGGTTGAGCGCCCAGAGATCATTCGTGCCATCGCCGAAGCGCGCGAGCATGGCGATCTGTCCGAAAACGCCGAATATCATTCCGCCCGCGAAAAGCAGAGCTTCATCGAGGGTCGGATCAAGGAGATCGAGGGCACGCTGTCGCTGGCCGAGGTGGTCAATACCGCCAAGCTGTCCGGCTCGATCAAATTCGGCGCCACGATCCGTATCGTCGACGAGGATACCGACGAGGAAAAGTCCTATCAGATCGTCGGAGAGCCTGAAGCGGATATCGAGGGCGGTAAACTGAATATCAAGTCGCCCCTCGCCCGCGCCCTCATCGGCAAGGACGAAGGCGACAGTGTCGAGGTCCGCACGCCCGGCGGCGAGAAGAGTTACGAAATCCTGAGCGTCGAGTACAAATAGGCGCAAGGCCCAAAGCGCGGAGCCCGCCCCTGATGGCCCGGCAGGACACCGAGACCCCATCGACCGCCGCGATCTATTCGCGCAAGAAGCCGCCCGCTGATTTTGAGCGGGTGGAACGCATCGCGCTTGTCTCGTCCATCCTGTGGATTGTGGCGGTCGGCGCGGCGCTGATCTTTGTCGGCGGGCGCGCGGGCAGCGATGCGGGCTTTCGCTTTGTCCTGACGATCCTCATCGTTTTTCTGCCCGTCGCCATGCTGTGGGTCGGGGTCATGGCTGCCCGGTCGAGCCTTGCGATTCGCGAGGAATCACAACGGCTTGAAACGGCGATCGACGCCCTGCGCGCCACGGTCATCGACACCCAGCGCGTCACGCAGGGCGGCGTCAAATCGGTGGTCGAGAAAAAGCTCGAAGAGATCGCGCAATCCCAGCGCCAGACCGAATCGGCCATCGCGATGTTTACGTCGATCCGCGGTGCATCTTCGGCTGCGTCCGAAAACAGCGACAAGCCCGCGATCCCAAAGACCGAACGCACGCCCGAGGGCGAGGAACAGGGGCTCTTGGCCCTGTCGGGTCCGGTCGAGGCGCCATCGCCGCCTGTCAGCGTCTCAGACTTCCTGCGCGCGATCAATTTCCCCGAGAATGCCGAGGATACCGAAGGCTTTCAGGCCTTGCGCCGGGCCTTGCGCGACCGATCCACCGCGCAGCTTGTGCAGGCCGCACAGGACGTTCTGACGCTGCTGAGTCAGGAAGGCATCTACATGGACGATCTTGTGCCCGACCGCGCGCGGCCCGAGATCTGGCGGCGCTTTGCGCAAGGCGAACGGGGCCGTACGGTCGCTGCGCTGGGCGGGGTGCGCGACCGGTCCTGCCTTGCGCTGACGGCAGGGCGGATGCGGCACGATATGGTCTTCCGCGACAGCGCGCACCACTTTCTGCGCAAATTCGATCAGGTCTTCGCCGAGTTCGAAAAGACCGCCAGCGACGAGGACATCGCGCAGCTTGCCACGACCCGGACCGCGCGGGCCTTCATGCTGCTGGGCCGGGTGACGGGGACGTTCGACTAAGTGTGGTCGGCGGCTTCTTTCAGAGCGTCCTCTACCCCGACGCCGAGCACCCAGCCTTCATCTGTTGGCGCACCTTTGGCCATAGACAGCGCGTGATCTAACCCGCTGGCCTGCTGAAGCCGCCAAAGAGCATCGGCGAGCGTTTCGACCTGCACCGCGTCCTTGATCGTGTCTTGGCGTGCGAGTCGGGCATCGACGGCAACGGTCAAGAGCGACGGGTAAATCTCGGCGATGACAACAGGCGCTTCATCCCACGGCTGGAATGGCCAGACAGCGATCTGACCAACCATGGACTGCCGCAAATGCTCTAGCCGCGCGATGCCGGTGATTGCCTGAGAGCCGACGGAGCCCGTCGTGAACAGCTTCCAGCACGGCTGCGCGCGGGGGATCAGCGCCTCGACCGCGCGGCGTTCAGGAAAAACGATGGCCGCAGGCTTTGTCTGGCGCAAAAGTGGCGTTTCGGCCCGCGCCGGGCAGCCCCAGAACGGCCCATCGCCCGGCGTTATCCGGTTCAGCGTCTCGGCCACGATGAACCGGTTGTTTACGTTGTTCGGCGCGTCCTCGACATGCCGGGCGATCCACGTCCAAAGGGCCAAGGCGTCCGTCTTGCCAGTGATCGCCTCAGCGAAGCCAGAAGGATAGCCCATGGGAAAATCGAACCCCATGAGCAGGCGATCCCCCGCCGCTTGCGCAGCCTTGATCCGGGCGCGCACTGCGCCCATCGCCTCTGCCCGCGTCCGGCAATAGAGCGGCGGCTGCGGATCGGCCCCGGCTTCGGCCATCCAGATCGCATCCTGCGACGGACGGCGCGGCGACGGCGCGGCACTGGCGGACCAGTCGACGATCAGGATGCGGTCAAAGTCAGGCATTCCCCGGACATATCGCGAGACGTGCGCCGGGCCATCACGAATTGCAAATTGCACCCGGCGAGAGGTGGATGTAGCGAGCATAGGTGCGAAAGGCTGACCCATGTCCGAACCCTTCCCCAAACGAACCTATTTTCGCGGAATCGTCGACGGCCTGCCCTTCGTCGCGGTTGTCGGCCCCTTCGCGATCCTCTTCGGTGTGATCGCGACTGAGGCGGGGCTCGACCTGTGGGCGGCGATGGGCATGAGCGTAATCGTCATAGCGGGCGCGGCGCAGTTTACCGCGCTGCAGCTTCTTGCGGACAATTCCGGGGCCTTCGCAGCGCTTGCGGCATCGCTTGCGGTCAACCTGAGGTCCGCGATGTATTCCGCTTCGCTCGTCCCGCATATCGGCAAGGCGCCGCTGTGGCAGCGCGCGCTGATTTCCTATGCGCTGTTCGATCAGAACTACACGCTCGCGCTGCAGAAATACGAGGCAGAGCCAGAGATGAGCGTCCCGCGCAAGATCGCCTATTATGCAGGGGTCACCACGCCGATTCTGCCCTGCTGGTATGGCTGCACGCTGATCGGCATCCTTGCAGGCAATGGTATTCCATCGGACCTGCCAATCGATTTCGTCGTGCCGCTGACCTTTCTCGCGCTGGTCTCGCCGATGCTGAAGACCATCGCGCATCTCGTTGCTGCGGCGGTGTCGGTGGCGCTTTCGCTGGCGCTTCACGGACTACCGGGGGGCGTGTCGATCCTGCTGGTCGGGATCGGCGCGATGGCAGCGGGCGCTGCGGTGGAAACCTGGCGGGAGCGGCGCGCATGATCAGCGAAACTGAAGTCTGGATCGTCATCATCGGGCTGGGCCTAGGCACCTACCTGATCCGGTTTTCTTTCCTCGGGATGATCGGCGACCGCGATCTGCCGCCCTTCCTCTTGAAGCTGTTGCGCTACACGCCCGTCGCGGTGATCCCCGGCCTTATCGCACCGCTTCTGATCTGGCCGGAGGCGACAGGCGGCACGGTCGACGCGCCGCGCCTTGTCGCTGCGTTTGTCACGGTGGGCGTGGGGTTGTGGACCCGCAACTTCCTTGCCGCCATGGCCGCAGGCGCGCTGACTTTGTTCGGAATGCTCGCGCTTAGCGCGCTATAACGACCATCGTCGGGGATACCCAGCCGCGCGTGATGCGTTCCGGCACAAGGTCGGACCGGTCATCGGGGCTGTCGTCGCGGTAAAGGTTGGTGATAACGCCGGGACGCGCTGCAAAGGCCTTGGACACGTTCTTGGGGAAGAACGTCTTTGGCACCCAGGCGAATTCTGGCTGCGCCGACAGGATGTCGGTGATCGAATTGGCGCAATACGCCTTCGGCACCGCGCCGTAGTTCTTTGCTGCGACGAGGATACGCTCTGCCGTCTCGGGCGAGACGCGGATTTCCTGGGTCATTACGCGATAGGTCTCGCGCGCGTGATAATCGATATAGACCTCTTCCATCTGGGGCGTGAGGCCGAAATGGACGTCGTTTCGCTCGGGCGCCCAAGGGTGCTTGAACGTACCGGCGGGGTCAAAGACGACCCTCTCGGACCCGTTGATGATGAGGCCCGAATGAGCGCCAGAATTGTCGCGGTTCGAAATGACCGTCACGAGGGTGATGGCAGTCGGAGATCTGCTGGAGAAGCGGTACTTTTGGACTTCTTCGTCAGGTGCATAGACCGGTTCTGCCCCGCAAGCGGCCAGTCCCAACATCAACAAGAGAGCAGCAAACGCGCGACCCATGAACATCCCCCCGGATAAGGCCGCGCGGATCGCGGCCATGGCGCCCCGCGTCTTAGGTGTTGAAGATCGCGAGGAAGATGAGCAGTCCTATGCTGAAAATCGCAACGCGGGTCACCCAGGTGATGAAGCCCTCGAAGGTTTTTTCCTGAACTGTGATGTCCATGTCGCCATGCTTGTGTTCGGCCATCGGTCTTGTCCTCAATCGAAAACGCAGATTTCGCGCCCGAGTTAGCCTATTCACGCAGGGCTGTCACGCCCGCGATATGTCGCAATTTGGCGCAGGTCAGCCGGGTGTGTCCGTTCCGTCAAGATCGGCCGCCAGCCGGAATCCGATGCGCCGTGCCTCTTGCGCCTGCGGCAGACGCGGCAGGGCACGCAGACGAACGTTCAGCTGCGTGACATGCTGGATCAGCTGGGTTTTCACGCCGTTCTCATCCTGGCCGTAAAAGGTCACGATATCCGGGTCGAAATAGCCCATGCCTTCGATCCGCATCGTCCCGGCAGCATCGGTGGCAAAGCCCATCGCGACCTCATGCTCGGAATCAAGCTGCTCCTCGAAGCTCTTGATGTAGAGGATCAGCCGCTCGTAGGCCCATTCCGCCGGGCTTTTCTGATCCATGGGCTTGCGCGTGACGCTTCCGGGCAGCGGCGACTGTTCAGCGCTTTTCGCGTTGGGGTCGGAATGGACGGCATGGGCGCGGGGCAGCGCCGCGCTTTCATAGGCCTCGGCGGTGGTCGCGATTGGGTCGGCGTCGGTCATCAGGTTGCCTCGTATGTCCATGCACCGTCGTCGCGTTTGGTGCGCGTGGCGCGGCCCGTGGCGAGAAGGTGGTTGCAATGCGCGACTGCCTCGACCAGCGCGAGCCCGTATTCGCCGTCGCCGATGGTGCGTTTGAAAAGTGCGGGAAAGCATTCTACCGCTGTTCTGGGTGTGACGAGGAATGCGGCAAGCCGGTCCAGCGCGCCGTGGTGGTTGTCGATCAGTTGCCGCATCCGCAGGGGCAGACCCGTATAGGGAAGCTTGTGGCCGGGCAGAACAAGCTGATCGGCGGCATAGGCCGACAGGCGTTCGCAAGCCTCCAGCCATTCGGCGACCGGGTCTGCGCCCGGCTCTGTCGCGTAGACCCCGAGGTTGGGTGAGATCGTCGCGAGCAGTTGATCGCCGCCCAGCACGATATCGCCATCCCGGGACCAGAGTGTCGCATGTTCCGGAGCGTGGCCGTTCCCCATGTGCACATCCCAGTCGCGTCCGCCGACGGACAGGCAGTCGCCCTCGGCGATCCGCGTAAAGCCCAGGGGCAGGGGCGCAACCATGTCGGCGAAGTTGAAGGGGCGTTCGGACAGGCGCTTTTCCAGGACTTCGGCCGACATGCCCGCGCCGCGCCAGAAGGCGACAGTTTCGGGCGCGGTCGTTTCCTGCACATCAAGTGTCAGCATCCGCGCGAACAGCCACGCCGTGCGGGTCGTGATCAGTTCGGCGCCATGGTCTGTCTGAAACCAGCCGGCAAGGCCGATATGATCCGGATGGTGATGCGTCACGAGGACCCGGCGCACCGGTTTGCCGGCCAGCGGGCCGTCCAGCACCTTTTGCCAGATCGCCCGGGAGTTGCGGCTTGCGACACCGGTGTCGACCAGTGTCCAGCCGTCCCCGTCATCCAGCGCATAGCAGTTCACGTGATCGAGCTTCATCGGCAGCGGCATCCTGATCCACAGGATGCCGTCTGTCACTTCCATAGCCTCACCGGGCTCTGGCGCGGTCGCCCACGGGGTTCGGATCGCCGCGCTGCCGTCCATCATGCAGCGAGGTCTTCCACCGACAGCGCATAAAGCCCTTCCGCACCAGCGCGGGCATGGGCACAGGCGGCCTCATGTTCCGGCAACAGCCGCTCGATGAAGAATCGCGCAAGGGCGGTGCGCTTGCCGTCGCCGCCTTCGGCGAAGGCCGATTGCAGGTGGAAATGGCCGCCCAGCACACGGGCAAAGGCGCGCAGGTAGGGCACCGCGCCCGCGAAACGCTCGTTCAAGTTATCCTGCGACACGACCCATTCGGTGGTTTCGCGCAGCGTTTCGGCAGCGTCCCAGACGGCTTGGGCCATCTCAGGCAGGGTGCTGCGCGCGGCCTCGGCGGCTTTCTGAACCTCGTCGAGCAGACGATACGCCGCCTCGCCGCCATCCATCATCTTGCGCGCCACGAGGTCCATGGACTGGATGCCGTTGGTCCCCTCGTAGATCGTTGTCACCCGCACATCGCGCAGGAATTGCGCCGCGCCGGTTTCCTCGACAAAGCCCATGCCGCCATGCACCTGCACGCCGGTAGAGGCCATGTCGACGCCCACATCGGTGCCGTACGCCTTGGAAATCGGTGTCAGCAGCGCGGCGCGCGCCTTCCATTCCGCCTCACCCGTCGCGGTGGTCATGTCGATCGCGACCGCGTTGGCCAGCGCGATGGCGCGGGCAGCGCTGATTTCGGCCTTCATGGTCATCAGCATGCGGCGCACATCGGCATGATCGACAATGCTGCCGGACCCTTCCACGGGCGTTTTGCCCTGCTTGCGGTCCATCGCATAGGCCAGTGCGTGCTGATAGGCGCCTTCGGCCACGCCGATGCCCTGCACGCCAACACCAAGCCGCGCGTTGTTCATCATGGTGAACATCGCCGCCATGCCGCCGCCTTCGGGCCCGACGAGCCAGCCCTTCGCGCCATCATATTCCATCACCGCGGTCGGAGAGCCGTGGAGTCCCAACTTATGCTCCAGGCTGACGACCTTCAGGTCGTTCGCCACGCCGGGGTTTCCGGAATCGTCCGGAATGTATTTCGGCACCATGAAGAGAGAGATACCTTTCGTGCCGGGAACCGCGTCGGGCAGACGGGCCAGCACGAGATGGCAGACATTGTCCGCCATGTCGTGATCGCCCCAGGAAATGTATATTTTCTGGCCAGAGATCGCGTAGCTGCCGTCGCCGTTCGGGTCCGCCTTGGACCGCAGCGCGCCGACATCCGATCCGGCCTGCGGCTCGGTCAGGTTCATCGTGCCGGTCCATTCGCCCGAAATCAGCTTCGGCAGGTAGACGTCCTTGATCTGGTCAGAGGCGTGATGCTCCAGCGCTTCGATCTGGCCTTGGGTCAGCAGCGGGTTGAGCTGCAGCGACAGACACGCCGCCGACATCATTTCGTTCACCGCTGTGGTGATCGCCATCGGCAGGCCCATGCCCCCGAAATCGGGCGAGGCAGAGGTCGAGACCCAGCCGCCCTCGGCGATCTGCTTGTAGGCTTCGGCAAAGCCCTTCGAGGACCGCACGACGCCATTCTCCAGCCGCGCGGGATCGGTGTCGCCATAGCGGTTGAGTGGGGCCATGACCTCTTCGCACAGACGCCCGGCTTCGGTGAGGATCGCGTCGGTGACGTCTTCGGTCGCATCGGCGAAGCGTTCGGTCTCGCGCACCTGTTTCAGGCCGACGACATGTTCGAACAGGAACTTGAATTCATTGACGGGCGCGCGGAACGGCATGTGATCCTCCTCAGTTGCGGCTTGAGAGCCCGCGCCAAGAGGGATACCACCTCTGACGCATGTGTCGAGGGTAGTCGCTGGCATGACCGAAACAACTGGAACGCCGCGTCAGAGCTCGCTGGACACGCTGCGGCTAACAGGCACAGACGGAATAGAGCGCGCCGGAGAAATCCTGCGCGGTGACGGGCTTGTCGCCTTCCCGACAGAAACGGTCTACGGCCTTGGCGCGAACGCGCTTTCGGATATCGCCGTCGCGCGCATCTTCGAGGCGAAGGGCAGGCCGCGCTTCAATCCGCTGATCGTCCATGTGCCCGATCTGGCCGCGGCTGAACGGATCGGCATCTTTGATAATGTTGCGCAGCGTCTCGCGGCGTTGTTCTGGCCGGGTGCTTTGACTCTTGTCGTTCCGCTGCGGGCTGATGTCGGCATCTCGCCGCTGGTCTCTGCCGGGTTGCGGACCATCGGACTGCGCGTGCCTGAAGGCGAAGTCGCAACCGCCCTTCTGCGCGCGGCAGGCGTGCCGGTTGCTGCGCCCTCAGCCAATCCATCGGGCCGCGTCAGCCCCACGCGGGCAGAGCATGTGTTGTCAGGGCTCGATGGCCGGATCGAGGCGGTGCTGGATGGTGGGCCATGCGCGGTCGGCGTTGAGTCGACGATCATCGGGCTGGAAGGCGCCCCGACACTTCTGCGCCCCGGCGGTATCCCGGTCGAGGCGATCGAGGCCTGTCTTGGCGCCCGGCTTGCGCGTCCTCAGGATGGCGACGCGATCTCCTCGCCGGGCCAGCTGGCCAGCCACTATGCCCCCGGCGCGCCAGTGCGGCTGAACGCCAAAGCGCCGCAGCCAGGCGAGCGGTATATTGGGTTCGGAGCTGAATACCCCTCAGACACCACGCTTTCCGAAACAGGCGATCTGGTCGAGGCCGCCAGCCGCCTTTTCGCAATCTTGCAGGATCTCGATGCGGGCGGCGATGCGCCCATCGCTTTCGCGCCGATCCCTGGAACGGGGCTCGGGCGCGCAATCAATGACCGGCTCCGCCGCGCGGCAGCCCCGCGCGGCATTTGATCCGGTAGATCAGCCGATGGCGACAGCGCGTACGTCGGCGTCGATATGCTTTTCATACTGCGCGAAGTTCTGCGCGAACATGTCGACCAGTTTCTTCGCCTGCCGGTCATAGGCCGCCGCATCGTCCCAGGTGCGGCGCGGATCCAAGAGAACCGAGGTTACATTCGGCACCTCGACGGGCACGTCGAAGCCGAAATTGGGGTCCTTGCGGAAGGTCGCATCCGCAAGCGAGCCATCCAGCGCGGCCGTCAATAGCGACCGCGTTGCCCGGATCGGCATCCGGCTGCCGGTGCCATAGGCGCCGCCCGTCCAGCCCGTGTTCACCAGCCAGCAGGTCGCACCATGCTTGGCGATCTTTTCCTGCAGAAGCTTGCCGTAAACCTCGGGTCGGCGCGGCATGAAGGGCGCGCCGAAGCAGGTGGAGAAGGTGGGCTCGGGTTCTGTCACGCCGCGCTCGGTGCCCGCGACCTTCGAGGTGAAGCCCGACAGGAAGTGATACATCGCCTGCGCCGGGGTCAGTCGCGCGATGGGCGGCAGCACGCCGAACGCGTCGCAGGTCAGCATGATGATGTTCTTGGGATGCCCGCCAAGCGCCGTCGAAGACGCGTTCGAGATGTAGTTCAGCGGATAGGCGCATCGCATGTTCGCGGTCAGCGAGTCGTCGGTGAAATCAAGCTCCAGCGTGTCTTCGTCGAACACCATGTTCTCGATTACGGTCCCGAATTTCTCGGTCGTGGAATAGATTTCCGGCTCTGCCTCACGCGACAGGTTGATCGTCTTGGCGTAGCAGCCGCCCTCGAAATTGAACGTGCCGCGTTCCGACCAGCCGTGTTCATCGTCGCCGATCAGCACTCGCGCGGGATCGGCCGACAACGTGGTCTTGCCGGTGCCCGACAGGCCGAAGAACACGGCGGTGTCGATGGGATTGTTCGGCGCGTGGTTCGCCGAGCAGTGCATCGGCATGACGCCTTTTTCCGGCAGAAGGTAGTTCAGCAGCGTGAAGACCGATTTCTTGTTCTCGCCCGCGTATTCCGTACCGCCGATCAGGATCATCTTCTTGTCGAAGTTCAGCGCGATCACGGTTTCCGACCGGCATCCGTGACGCTCTGGATCGGCCTTGAAGCTGGGGCAGTTGATGATCGTGAATTCGGGCGTGAAACCGTCCAGCTCTTCGCGGTCCGGGCGGCGCAGCAAGTGCCGAATGAAAAGCGCGTGCCAGGCCAGTTCGGTTACGACCCGCACGTCAAGCCGGTGCGATGGGTCTGACCCGCCGAACAGGTCCTGCACGTAATAGTCGCGGCCCTTCATGTGGGCCAGCATATCGTCATGTAGTTGATCGAAGGACGAAGGTTCCATCGGGGCATTGTTGTCCCACCAGATGGAGTTCTCGACCGACGGCGTGCGTACGACGAACTTGTCCTTCGGCGAACGACCGGTGTGCTTGCCGGTCGAGACGAGCATCGTGCCGCCGCGTCCAAGCCGACCTTCGCCATTCTTGACCGCAGCCTCGATCAGCGAGGGTTCGATCAGGTTGTAATAGACATGGCCGAGCCCCGAGATGCCTTGCGTCTCAAGTGTCTGGCTTGGGTTTACCCGTCCGGATGTCATTGTCCTGTCGCTCCTTGGTCTCGCTGCATTCGCGAAAAGTAAGACATAAATGCAAAGCGGCGCTGGACGCCGCGAAACTTTCTTAGCATGTCAGACCGGGGATAAAACCGAAGTTTCGCCCATTTAGCGCAACCATTGACGGTTTACCGCAAACGGTAGCGATATCCCGGCAAGGCTCCGCCCAAAGGTGAGACATATTAGCCATTCCTTGGGGAAATTCGCCTTCGATGTCTTGGGGCGTGCGCAGTGATTCGCAGTTCGCGGTTGATTATACGGCCCGAACCGGGAATTATGATCGAAAAAGCAGGCAACAAGAGCAGAATGAGGACCCTCCCATGTCGAGGATTGCACTGGTGGACGACGACAGGAACATCCTGACGTCCGTTTCTATGACTCTTGAGGCAGAGGGTTTCGAAGTTGAAACCTTTAACGATGGGCAATCTGCCCTCGACGCCTTCAACAAACGGCTTCCGGAACTTGCCGTGCTGGACATAAAGATGCCCCGCATGGACGGAATGGACCTGCTGCAACGGCTGCGGCAGAAAACGACGATGCCCGTCATCTTCCTGACGTCGAAAGACGACGAGATCGACGAAGTGCTGGGCCTTCGCATGGGCGCGGACGATTACGTGCGCAAGCCGTTTTCGCAGCGTCTTTTGGTCGAACGCATCCGCGCGCTTTTGCGTCGGCAAGAGGCGATCGAGACCGGCGAAGTCGGCGATACCGAGGCGTCAAAGATCATGACGCGCGGCGAGCTGACGATGGACCCGCTACGCCATTCGGTGATGTGGAAGGGTCAGGACGTCTCGCTCACGGTCACCGAATTCCTGCTGCTTCAGGCTCTCGCCCAGCGTCCCGGTTTCGTGAAAAGCCGCGATCAGCTGATGGATGTGGCCTATGATGATCAGGTGTATGTGGATGACCGGACAATCGACAGCCATATCAAGCGCTTGCGCAAGAAGATGCGGTCGGTCGATCCTGAATTCTCGGCGATCGAAACGCTTTACGGCATCGGCTACAGGTATAACGAGGAATAATGGCCGCAGCGGCGGATATCGACGTGACTGAGCCCGCATCGCGCCGCGAGCGCGAGGCGGATTTGGTGCTGGGCGAAGACTGGGTCACGCTGCCCGGTCAGGCGGATGCAGCCATGCGCGCCAAGCGGTCCAAGAAGGTCCTTACCGTCAACCGCTCGCCGCTCGCCCGCAAGATCATCACGTTCAACATTCTCGCGATGATCGTCCTCGTGGCCGGGGTTCTGTACCTCAGCCCGGCGCGGCAAAGCCTTGTCGCCCAAAAGGAACGTGCGCTCGTCGTCGACGCGCAGCTTATGGCCGACATCTTCGAGGCGCGGCTCGCCGCCGAGGGTGCAACCCTTAATGCGGCGACGGTAGAGGACACGATCAACGGGATCACGCTACAAAAGGGCGTCGAGATCACGATTTTCGGCCCCGACGAGGTCGAGATCGCCTCTAGCGTCGGGCTTCAGCCGGCGCGCCTTGCGGTGCCCGAATCCTTGAACGAAGAGCCGCGATCTACGCTGATCACCGACTTCCTGACCGGCATTTGGCAATCGCTTTACGGTCTGATCGTCCCGCAATCTGGCACGGCGGTCGAGACGACGCCCGACCTTCTACCGCAGTTGCTTGCGCAATCATTTGGCGGGGAAACCACCGTCGCCTCTGGCCAGGCGGGCGAGCAGGGCACGATCTTTGCGGTTGCCACACCCATTCTTGTGGATGGAAATGCAGCCGGTGTTCTGGGTCTCAGCACCGTTGCGGGCGAAGTTGATGCGCTTGTCCGTGCGGAACGTGAGCAGGTCCTGCAGATGTTCGTGATCGCGCTTCTGGTGTCCATCGGCCTCAGCCTTGTGCTGGCCTCGACCATCGCGAATCCGCTGGCCGATCTGGCCGCCGCCGCCGAAATGGGCCGCGACCGAAACGCGCGCCGCAAATCCACCGGGCGCATTCGCATCCCCGACCTGTCCGGCCGCCCCGACGAAATCGGCCGCCTGTCGGGCGCGCTGCGCGGCATGGTCGCTGCGCTTTACGATCGGATCGACGCGAATGAACAATTCGCCGCCGATGTCGCGCACGAGATCAAGAACCCGCTGGCGAGCCTCCGTTCGGCCATCGGCACTCTCCGGGTCACCAAACGCGACGATCACCGCGAGCGGCTGCTAGAGGTGATCGAGCACGACATTCAACGGCTCGACCGTCTTGTCAGCGATATCTCAAACGCATCGCGTCTCGACAGCGAGCTCGTGAAAGAAGACGAGGAAGCCTTCGATCTTCTGAAAATGCTGCGCAACCTGACCGATTACCTGGGCAACGAGGCGCGCGAAAAAGGCGTTGAGTTCATTTCGGACATGCCCGCCGACCCCATCGTCATCCACGGGCTCGAGGCGCGTCTTGCGCAGGTCTTCGTCAACCTGATCTCGAACGCGATTTCGTTCTGTGACGATGGCGATGCAATCCGCGTCTGGGCGCGCTGGCGGGAAAACCGCGTGCTGATCGTTGTCGAAGACACCGGCCCCGGCATCCCCGAACAGGCACTGGGAAAGATTTTCAACCGGTTCTATTCCGAGCGGCCCGAGGGCCAGTTCGGCAACAACTCCGGCCTTGGGCTGGCGATCTCGAAGCAGATCGTCGAGGCACATGGCGGCGTGATCTGGGCCGAGAATATCCGCCCCTCCGACGCCGATGTCTCGACCGCTCCCATGGGCGCTCGCTTTGTCGTCGGCCTGCCTGTCTGACCGGGCGTGGCCGGGGCGACAGACAGCCTCGTTCTGCATGCCACGTCGGTCGCCTGGCAAGGCCGAGCGATCTTGATTTCAGGCGACTCGGGCCTTGGCAAATCCTCTCTTGCGATTGACCTTGTCTCGCGCGGCTGCACGCTGGTGTCCGACGACCGCACCCTGGTTCAGGCGGATGCAGATGGCCTGACCGCGACGGCGCCGGTTCCGATCAGGGGCGCCATTGAAATGCGCGGTATGGGGCTGTTGAAAGCCCCTGCATCTCCAAGCGCGCGGCCCATCGCCATGATCGACCTCAGCCGCACGGAAACGGAACGTTTACCAAAGCTGCGTCAGACTATCCTTCTGGGACATTCGCTTCGCCTGTTTCACAAGGTAGAGAGCCCCGTGTTCGCGGCGGCCCTTCATGTCTATCTGATGCATGGAGAGGCGGATTTGGCAGGCGGGATGGCAGGCCCATGATGGAAATCGAGAGGACCAGGACCGATCAGGCGGCTGACGCACAGCGCCTTGTTCTCGTGACCGGACCGTCCGGCGCGGGCCGCTCGACTGCGATCAACGTCCTTGAGGACATCGGATACGAGGTCATCGATAACCTGCCGTTCTCCCTGTTGCCGCGGCTTCTGAGCGGACCGCCGCTCGGCAAGCCGATGGCGCTGGGCCTCGACAGCCGGAACCGGGACTTTTCCGTGGACGGGATGCTCGACCTGATCCGCCGCCTGTCGTCCGAGGCGGAATTCAGTGTCGATATCCTTTATGTCGATTGCCGCCCCGATGTCCTGAGCCGCCGGTATTCCGAAACGCGCCGTCGACACCCCATGGCGCCGAACGACACGCCGATCGTCGGGATCGAGCGCGAGATCGAAATGCTTGCGCCGATCCGGGCGCAGGCGAACGTTCTCATCGATACATCCGACCTGACGCCCCATGATCTACGAGAAGAGGTCTCTCGCTGGTTCGACGTGGCGCCCGATGCCCGGCTTGCGCTTGCGGTGCAGTCCTTTTCCTACAAGCGCGGCATCCCGCGCGGGGTGGACATGGTTTTCGACTGCCGCTTCCTGCGCAATCCTCATTGGGAGGCAAGCCTGCGCGCCTTGGACGGCCGCTCGCCCGAGGTTCTGGACTATATCCAGACCGACGAGCGTTTCGCGCCCTTCTTCGACAAGGTCGCGGATCTTGTCCTGATGCTACTGCCGGCATATCGCGAGGAGGGGAAATCGCACCTGTCCATCGGACTAGGATGCACCGGCGGGCAACACCGGTCAGTCGCAATGGCCGAGGAACTGGCAAAGGCGCTTGCAAAGGCCGGATGGGGCGTTTCTATAAGACATCGGGAACTCGAGCGCCGCGACCGATCATCGCCGCGCCACGAGCTAGGGTGAAGAATTGATCGGCATTGTGATCGTTGCACATGGTGGTTTGGCGAAAGAATACCTCGCCGCGGTCGAGCATGTCGTCGGCAAGCAAAACGGTGTCCGCGCCATTTCAATTGAAGTGGATGACGACCGCACCCTCAAGCAAAGCGAAATTTGCGCGGCCGCCGATAGCGTCGATGGCGGGGACGGTGTTGTCGTGGTCACCGATATGTTCGGCGGATCGCCCTCGAACCTCAGCCTGCGCGCCTGCGAGCCCGACAATCGCCAGATCGTCTACGGTGCGAATCTGCCGATGCTGATCAAGCTGGCGAAGTCGCGGCACAAGACCATCGGCGAGGCGGTGAATGCCGCGCTGTCGGCGGGCCGCAAGTATATCAACTGTTTCGCCGGCCCCCACGCGGCCGAATAGTCATGGCCGAAACCGTTACCCGCACGCTGAAGATCGTGAACGAAAAAGGGCTTCATGCCCGCGCGTCGGCCAAGCTGGTCGAAGTCGTCGAAGCCCATGACGCGATGGCTGAAGTCCGCAAAGACGGGCTTGATGCATCGGGTGACAGCATCATGGGGCTCTTGATGCTGGGTGGGTCGAAGGGCACGAGCATAGAGGTTGAAACCTCTGGACCAGAGGCGAAGAAACTGGCGGATGCGATTACAGCGCTGGTGGCCGACAAGTTCGGCGAGGGCATGTAGCGCCTATCTGGTCGGCACCGGCACGTCGCCGCGATAATCGTAAAATCCGCGCTGCGTCTTGCGGCCAAGCCACCCGGCCTCGACATATTTCGTCAGTAGAGGGCAGGGACGGTATTTGGTATCCGCCAGCCCGTCATGCAGCACGTTCATGATCGCCAGGCAGGTGTCGAGTCCGATGAAATCGGCCAGCTCCAACGGGCCCATCGGGTGGTTGGCGCCCAGCTTCATCGACTCGTCGATGGATTTGACGCTGCCGACGCCCTCGTAGAGCGTATAGACCGCCTCGTTGATCATCGGCATCAGGATACGGTTGACGATGAAAGCCGGAAAATCTTCGGCCGAGGCGGCGGTCTTGCCGATCTTTTCCACCACGCCAAGGCAGGCCTTGAAGGTCGGCTCGTCGGTGGCGATGCCGCGAATGAGTTCCACAAGCTGCATCACCGGGACGGGGTTCATGAAATGGAACCCCATGAACTTTTCGGGCCGATCCGTGCGGCTGGCAAGCCGCGTGATCGAGATGGACGAGGTGTTCGATGTCAGGATCGTATGCGGCTTCAGATGCGGCAGAAGGTCCTCGAAAATCGCTTGCTTGACGGTCTCACGCTCTGTCGCGGCCTCGATCACCAGATCGGCAGCGCCCACATCGCTGAGGGTCGTGGTCGTCCGGATGCGCGCCAGCGCGGCGGCCTTGTCATCCTCGGAAATCTTGTCGCGTGAGACTTGCCGGTCAAGGTTCCCCGACACCACGTCCAGCGCCTTTTCCAGCGCGGTCTCGTCGATGTCGTTCAGGATGACGTCATAGCCCGCAAGCGACATCACATGGGCGATCCCGTTGCCCATTTGGCCTGCGCCGATCACCCCGATCGTGGAAATGTCCATCATCTACCTCATGCGCTGATGGCCGGACCATAGGCCCCGGCTGGAACACGGTGCAAGGGGGAAAGGGTAGGGCGAAAACAGCAAAAGGCCCGCACTGTGGCGGGCCTTTCGGAAGTAGTTTTGATAGGCGTCAGAGCTTTTCGGTCAGCTCGGGCAGGGCCGTGAACAGGTCTGCAACCAGGCCGTAATCGGCGACCTGGAAGATCGGCGCCTCTTCATCCTTGTTGATCGCGACGATGATCTTGCTGTCCTTCATACCAGCAAGGTGCTGGATCGCCCCCGAGATGCCGACGGCGATATACAGATCGGGCGCGACAACCTTGCCGGTCTGTCCGACCTGCCAGTCATTCGGCGCGTAGCCCGAATCCACCGCCGCGCGCGAGGCGCCGACAGCAGCGCCAAGCTTGTCGGCCAGCTTTTCGATCAGCTCGAAATTGTCTTCCGATCCCACGCCGCGCCCGCCGGAAACGACGACGCCTGCCGATGTCAGATCGGGGCGGTCGCTTTCGGCCAGCTTGTCCTCGACCCATTCCGAAAGGCCGGGGTTTTCAGCTGCCGAGATAGTCTCGACCGGCGCTGAATTGCCCGTACCCGCAGCATCGAAGGACGATGTGCGGATCGAGAAGACCTTTTTCGCGTCGCTCGATTTCACGGTCTGGATTGCATTGCCCGCGTAGATCGGGCGCTCGAACGTGTCCGCATCGACCACGCCCGATATGTCGGTGATGACCATGACGTCCAGAAGTGCGGCAACGCGCGGCAGTACGTTCTTGGCATCCGTGGTCGCAGGCGCGGCAATGTGGTCATAGTCCCCGGCAAGCGACACCATAAGCGCAGCGGTGGGTTCCGCCAGCCGGTGGTCGAGCGATGCATCCTCGGCGCAAAGCACCTTGGTCACGCCTTCGATGGTCGCGGCCTCTTTCGCCGCGTCCTCGGCCTTGGCACCTGCGCAGAGCACGGTGATATCGCCAAGGGATTTGACCGCCGCGACGGCCTTTGCGGTGGCGTCCATCGACAGCTCGCCCGCGTTCACTTCACCCAGTAGAAGAACAGCCATCAGACAGCCCCCGCTTCCTTGAGTTTCGACACAAGCTCATCGACAGAGCCCACGATTTCGCCCGCCTTGCGCGCCTCGGGCTCAGAGGTTTTCACCACCTCAAGCCGGGGCGTGACATCAACGCCGTAATCGGCAGCGGTCTTTTCATCCAGCGGCTTTTTCTTGGCCTTCATGATGTTCGGCAGCGAGGCATAACGCGGCTCGTTCAGGCGCAGATCGACAGTCACGATGGCGGGCATCTTGACCTTGATCGTCTGAAGACCGCCATCGACCTCGCGCGTGACGGTAACGCTGTCGCCATCAAGATCGACGTCCGACGCGAAGGTGGCTTGCGACCAGCCCAGAAGCGCGGACAGCATCTGCCCCGTCGCGTTCATGTCGTTGTCGATCGCCTGCTTGCCCGCGATCACGAGGCCCGGCTGCTCTTCGTCGATGACAGCCTTGAGGATCTTCGCAACCGCCAGCGGCTCGATATCCTGATGGACGTCATCGGCGGCAACCACGAGGATCGCGCGATCCGCACCCATCGCCAGCGCAGTGCGCAGCGTTTCCTGGGCTTGCTTGACGCCAATGGACACCGCGATCACCTCGTCGGCCTTCCCGGCCTCCTTCAGGCGGATCGCCTCTTCGCAGGCGATCTCGTCGAACGGGTTCATCGACATCTTGACGTTGGCGAGATCGACACCGCTCCCGTCCGATTTCACGCGGACCTTAACGTTGTAATCAATCACGCGTTTGACAGGTACCAGGACCTTCATGGCGCAAATCTCCCATATTCCAGCCCGCGGGTAGACGGGCAAATTGAACCTCACCCAGAGAGTTAGCGGCTAGCGGGCGGGGCGGACAGTGCAAAAACGTCGCGTTAGCGCCACCCTACGCCGCGTCGCAAAGCCTTTGCCGCCCCGTGTCCGCCTAGCGGTTCGCCCCCGGAACCCAAAGCACGTCGCCATCGGCGGCGTGATTGGCGAACCGGCTGGCGACGAAGAACCAGTCCGACAGGCGGTTGAGATATTTGACCGCCTGGGGGTTCACCTCTTCCATCGTGGCAAGTTCGACGGTCAGCCGCTCGGCCCGGCGCGCGACGGTACGGCACTGGTGCAGATGCGCGGCCAGCGCGGTGCCGCCCGGCAGGACGAAACTGCGCAGGGGTTCCAACGTGCTGTTCATCGCGTCGATCTCGGATTCCAGCCTGTCGACTTGCGAGGCGACGATCCGCAGCGGCGTGTATTCCGCCTCGGCGTCCTTATACATATCCGGACGGCAGAGATCGGCGCCAAGGTCGAACAGGTCGTTCTGAATGCGCGCGATTTGCGGGTCCATTTCTTCTGTAGCGTGAAGCCGAGTGACCCCGGCCACGGAATTCAGTTCATCGACGGTGCCATAAGCGGTCACGCGCATCGAATGTTTGGCGACCCGTGCGCCGTTGCCCAGCGCCGTTTCCCCGTCATCCCCGGTTTTGGTGTAAATTTTCGACAGAACGACCATGGATCAGCCCCCCACACGGCGGAAAAAGACAAAGATTAGAATCACGACGATGGCTACCGCCTGCGCGTAGATTCGGTACCGCATGATACGGTTGGCGTTCTTGCGGTTGAAATCCCCGCCTTTCGCAAAGCCGCCGATGCCGAACATCAGGATGCCTAGCACCGCGAGTACCGCGATGACGACAAGGATAAACAGGGGGTCTTCAAACATTCCGGGCCTCGCGCTGTAATGTCACGCCATCACCTAGCGGAGCCGGGGGCAAAAGCGAATGCGTCGATCAGGCGCGTCCCATCGCCCGATCAAGAAGCCGCGTCGGAAGCGTCCTGCGCAGCGCATTGGCGATATAAGTAGGCGTGGTGACGTAATAACGCGCCTTGGGATTGTCCGCCTCAAGCGCCCGGATCAGTTTCGCGGTGACGGCCGAAGCGGGCAGTTCGAAACGGTCCTTGTCGCCCTCGGCATAGAGCCGCTTCAGCAAGCTGTTTCGGTATTGATCCGCCCGAGCCGAGGCTTTCCAGTCAACCCAGCGTTCGAATTGCGTGGCACAGTTCTTGCGAAACGCCGTGCCGATCGGGCCGGGCTCGATCAGGACGATCCTGATGTTGGTGTCGGCCATTTCCATCCGCAGCGTGTCGGTCAGACCTTCCAGCGCGAACTTGGTCGCGACGTACGATCCCCGCCATTTCGCCGCAACAAAGCCCAGCACCGACGAACACTGGATGATCCGACCGTGCCCTTGCTTGCGCATCGCGGGCAGGACAGCGCGCGTCAGGCTGTGCCAGCCAAAGACATTCGCCTCGAAATTCGCGCGCAGGGCATCCGTCGGCAAATCCTCGACCGCGCCCGGGATGCCGTAGGCGCCATTGTTGAACAGCGCATCAAGTGTGCCGCCGGTCGCCAGGAACACCTCGTCCACGGCAGCGGTTATCGACGCCTCATCCTCGTAATCCAGCCGAATCGCATTTAGCCCCTCGGCTTTCAGACGCTCGACATCATCCGCCGCGCGGCAGCCCGCGAAAACGCGCCAACCGCGCGCATGAAGCGTCTTTGCGGCATCATATCCGATCCCCGAGGAACAGCCGGTGATAAGAATGGATCGTGTCATTCATCCCGCGTGGCGCAAACAGGTGGCAGGATCAAGGCCCGCAGGCGGGCCCTGATCGGGGTTGCGCGCTATTGCGTGACCATGGCGCCGCGGCGCACGTCATTGCCGCCATCCCAGTGATCCATCGCGTAGCCGCCTTGCTGGGTCAATTCGAGGAATTCAAGGTAGTTCTGGATCGACTTCGACAGCTGCAGCGAGAAGTCGAGTCCGACAGTGCCGGGATCGAACGTCTCGCCCTCGTCGAAATTCCGGAACCAGCGCATCCAGCGATCATCGGCGTCCGTGCCGTTGGGCGGGGTTGGATTGTCCTTTGCGAGGAACGCAAGGATTGGCGAAACGGCAGGCTGCTGCGAAGTCGAATGGCACGACATGCAACTGGACGCCGAATTGTCCGCGGGTCCGTCGAGGCGCGAATTCCAGCCCAGATGCATCGGCGGCATGGCGCTGTCGGCGTTGATCCAGGTCTGTTTGATCTCAGGGTTGATGATCGTTTCGGTCGGCGTGCCGTTCACGAAAGACGTGCGCACATCCGGGTCATTGCCCCACATGACGCCCACTGGCATCAGATTGCACCACGCCGCGCCTGCACCCAAATCGCCGCAATTGGCGTGATAGGGCGAATCTGAGGGCAGGCTGCCGTTGTAAACGAACGTGCCGAATACCCAGCCCGCAGCGTCGGTCGCGCGCGGATCCTTCACCATGATATCCATCTGCAGAAGGTTCACCATCTGCGTGGACCGCGTGGCCGTCGACATATCGGACGGACACTCGACCCCGGTTGAAGGCACGTCGCAATCGTACATGTAGGCTTTCCACTGAAGAGGATTGTTCAGGTACGGTACCTGTGCCTCGTCCAGTACGGTGAACAGGAATTTGCCCACCACCGTGCCATCGGGGAAATTGCCGTTCTCGATGAAATAGCTGAGATCGGGGCCCTCGTTGGCAGAAGGCCAGACCTGCCCGATCGCATAACCCCCCTGCTCGTTGTAGAACCCGACCGCGTAGGCAAAGCTTTCGTCCGTCTGGCTTGCGGCCAGCGATTTCGCCGAGAGCGGCCCTTCGCGCGTCAGGCCGTGGTAGAATTCGCGCCCGGTCTCGCCCCAGTGTTGCCAGGGGACGTGAAACCAGGGCGTGCCGTCGCTGTTGTCCTGAAGGACAAAGTCGGCTTCGACATCGCCGCCATGGATATTGCCCTTGAAGATATAATCGCGCACGGCCAGCGCCCAGTTCATCGGGTCTCCCTCGAAATCCATCGCAAGGATTTCTTCCACGCCGGGGCGCGGTGGCATCGGGGATGTCGGGAAATCATCGGCAAGCACAAAGACCGGTCCATCAAAGCTCGAATCGGCAGCAGAGGCGTTGAAGTCGGGAAAGCCGATACTCGGCTCGTAGACGAAATTCTGCGCAGCAAGGGGCAGGGCGGACAGGGCCGCGCCGGCTGCGGCGATCGACAAAAGGGAACGCAGCATCGAAATTCTCCTAAAAGGTCTCAATCGGGGGGTTTCTTCATCTTATGGTTGAAGATCTGATTGACCTAGGGAAATCGGTGGCTTGGCGTCTTGACCCATGGGCGGTCGGACATGCCGAAGCGCGCATATTGCTTTTTGCTGTCTAGATGTGGGGGTGTCGCACAGGTGCACCGCAGTATCGGCGCTGCGCAGGAAACATCACGCGCGGCGTGTCGATTGCTTGTGGGGCGCGGCGGGCGGCGATAAGACCGGGATATGTCCGACGCTTCCGATGATGACCTGACCGACGACCGCCAGCCGTCCGAATCGCTCTCCCGCGCGATCGGAGAGCGGTATCTGACCTATGCGCTGTCGACGATCATGCACCGCGCGCTGCCCGATGCGCGCGACGGGCTGAAGCCTGTGCATCGCCGGATTCTGTTCGCGATGCGTGAACTGCGGCTCTCGGCGACCAGCGCGTTCCGGAAGTCGGCGAAGATCTCTGGCGACGTGATGGGCAACTATCATCCCCACGGCGATGCCGCGATCTATGACGCGATGGCCCGCCTCGCGCAGGATTTCAACGTCCGCTATCCGCTGGTCGACGGGCAGGGCAATTTCGGCAATGTCGACGGCGATAACCCCGCTGCCAGCCGCTATACCGAAGCGCGCCTGACTGCCGTGGCCGAGGCGCTGCTGGAAGGTCTGAACGAGAACGCCGTCGATTTTCGCGAGAATTACGACGGCACGCTGACTGAACCTGTGGTGCTGCCCGCGCAATTCCCGAATCTTCTGGCCAACGGGTCCAGCGGGATCGCGGTCGGCATGGCGACGAATATCCCGCCCCACAATATCGACGAGTTGATCGGCGCCTGCCTGCATCTGATCAAGACGCCCGAGGCGCGCGACGAAACGCTGCTCAACTACATCCCCGGCCCCGATTTCCCAACCGGGGGCATGATCGTCGAGCCCAAGGAAAATATCGCCGAGGCCTACCGGACCGGGCGCGGATCCTTCCGCCTGCGCGCCAAGTACGAGGTCGAGGATCTTGGCCGCGGTCAGTGGCAGGTGGTCGTCACCGAGATTCCGTATCAGGTGCAGAAGAGCAAACTGATCGAAAAGCTGGCCGAGCTGATCCAGACCAAGAAGGTCCCGATCCTCGCCGATGTGCGCGATGAAAGCGCCGATGACATCCGCATCGTGCTCGAGCCGCGCGCGCGGACCGTGGCGGCAGATGTGCTGATGGGCACGCTCTTCAAGCATTCCGATCTTGAGGTGCGTTTTTCGCTGAACATGAACGTGCTGATCGACGGGCGCACGCCGAAGGTCTGTTCGCTGAAAGAGGTTCTGCGCGCGTTCCTCGATCACCGGCAAGAGGTGCTATTGCGCCGCTCGCGCCATCGTCTGGGCAAGATCGACCATCGGCTTGAGGTGCTTGAAGGCCTGATCGTCGCCTTCCTGAACCTCGACCGCGTGATCGACATCATCCGCTATGACGACGATCCCAAGGTCGCGCTGATGTATGAGGATTGGTCGCGCGAGCATCAGGACAGCATCAAACGTGCCACGTCTGAGGTCGACTATGTCTCACCCCTGATCGGCATCGATCCCGCAAGCCTGACGGCACGGCCCGATGAGACCGGCACCTATCTGACCGGCGATCTGCCTTGCCGCTATCCCGACCGCGACCTCAGCGACATCCAGGCCGAGGCGATCCTTAACATGCGCCTGCGCAGCTTGCGCCGCCTTGAGGAGATAGAGCTTGTCGCCGAGCGCGACCGCCTGCTTGCAGAGCGCGCGGGGCTCGAGGATCTGCTGGCCGAGGAATCCCTGCAATGGGCGCGCATCGCGGAAGAGTTGCGCGAGGTGCGCAAGACCTTCGGCAAGACCAGCGAAGGCGGCGCGCGGCGCACCGAATTCGCCGAGGCGACCGAGATCGAGGAAGTCCCGCTTGAGGCGCTGATCGACAAGGAACCGATCACTGTGGTCTGTTCGGCCATGGGCTGGATCCGCGCTATGAAGGGCCATATCGCGCTGGATACGGAGCTGAAGTTCAAGGACGGCGACGAAGGCCGGTTCCTGTTCCACGCGCATACCACCGACAAGCTGCTGGTCTTCGGATCGAACGGGCGGTTCTACACGCTATCGGCCGCGACGCTTCCGGGCGGGCGCGGTATGGGCGAGCCACTGCGCCTGATAGTCGACCTTCCGAATGAGGCCGAAATCGTCACGCTGACGATTCATCGCCCGGGCGCGAAACGCCTTGTCGCATCAAGCGCGGGCGACGGGTTCATCGTCCCCGAGGACGAGGTGGTCGCCCAGACCCGCGCGGGTAAACAGGTGCTCAACGTGCGCGGCGATGTACGCGCCAAGGTCTGCATCCCCGTCACCGGCGATCACGTCGCGGTGGTCGGCGAGAACCGCAAGGTGCTGGTCTTCGCACTTGATGAACTGCCCGAGATGGGCCGAGGCAAAGGCGTCCGGCTACAAAAATACAAGGATGGTGGGCTGTCGGATGTGACGACCTTCGTTCTTGAACAGGGCCTGTCATGGCTGGACCCTGCGGGCCGCACGCGGACCGAGGCCGATCTTGCCGAATGGCTGGGCAAACGGGCAGGCGCTGGCCGCATGGCGCCGCGCGGCTTCCCGCGCGACAATCGCTTTACCTGATCCCTAGTCGGCCCATAGCCGCAGCAGGTTGGACCGGCTTTTTGCCAGCAGATCGAACAGATCCGTCTTGCCGCGTTGCGCATGAACCTCTGACACGGCGGTTTTCAGATCGTGCAGGATCTCGCGCTGTTCGGGTGCACGCACCCAGCTTTGTACCCATCCGACAACGGCCAGACGTTCGCCGCGCATGACCGGCGTGACGCGGTGCAGGGTGTTCGACGGATAAAGGATCAGGCAACCGGTAGGCAGCTTCACCTCGCGCGCCTCAAGCCCGTCCAAGATTTCCAGCGCGCCGCCGTCGTAGGTTTCCGGATCCGACAGGAACAGGGTGAACGAGATGTCCGTACGGATGCCCTGCATCAGCGCGTCGTCGATATGCAGACCATAGGTCTGGCCCGTGCGATAGCGCGACAGGATCAGCGGCGTCATGTGCCGGGGGCGCGTGGCCGAGGCAAAGACGGGATGCGCGAGGATCGCCGTCTGCACCTCTTGCAGCAGGGCGTCGCGGGTGGGCGACGGCGAGGCCTGATCGTTGGCCTTCACCTCGCGCGCAAAGCGCCCCGCTGTCGCCTTGCCGTCGTCGAAGTCCAGCGCATGGGCCCGGGCGGCGATCTTCTCCGCCAGGGCCACGGGCAGGACGCTGTCGAGCGCCAGGATCATTTACTTCACCGACAGGCTGGCAAGTTCGATCCGCGCTGCTGCGCCGTAGAGCACATCGGCATTGTCGGCCACGCGGCTCTGGGGCGCGATGCCCGGAAAGACCGACGGCACCGGCTCCAGCGCGATCAGCACCTCTTCGGCGGTTGCGGCGACATTCGCATCCGGATTCCCGGTCATCTGTTCGGCAAGGGCGCGCGCGGCCTCGGTAAAGCCCTTGGCGTCCTGGTATTCGTGCATGTTGACGATTTCGCCCATCTTGACGCCGATCTCGTATTCGTCGGCTGCGGTTCGAACCATCGCTTCGATCGCCTTGAATCGGTCGCGCGGGCTTGCGTCGGTAGCCGCGGCACGGGCCTCTGCCAGCTTGGTCAGCAGATCCTCAAAGGCTGCATTCGCTGTCTCGACCGGCGCACCGCCTTCGACGGCATCTGCAAGCGCTGCAAGCTCGGCGTCGAACCCACGCACGTCGCGCGCCGTCAGGCCGGGGCGGAGGGCGGTGTAAATTTCATCCTTCGGGTGCTTCATGTGCGTTTCGGCCATCTCGGTCATGCCGCCGCGATAGAGGGCGATGCCAGAGCGCAGATGCCCTTCGATGAGCCCCAGCGCAGTCAGGTAACCGACTGCGGGGGAGACTTCGGCGATCGCGCCGCCTTCACCCCCTTCGCCGCCCTCACCACCTTCGGTCTGTGCAAGGACGATGGCATGCGACGGGGCCATGTTCATGTCATGGGATTGCGCGACGGCACCCGAGGCCAAACCGGTGGCGACACCGGTCAGGGTGAGGGTTCCGACAAGGCTTGCATTGACGCGTCTGCTGGGCTTGGTCATGGGGCTCTCCTAATGTTTACTAATTTAGTCAGTAATTCTGCGAGATGCAGGCTGTCAATAATTCCTGATTAAAATAGTAAGAAATAAATTGGCCACCCGCGCCAATCGTCAAACTCACTGGTGATATGGAAAAATACGCCCTACGCTCAGCCTCGATGGAGCAAGAGACGTTGAACATCGAAGTCGCGGGCCGCCGTGCGGTGCTGTTTCGGCTGGCGCTGAAGACGGCTGTTCTGACGATTTTGACGCTCGGGCTTTACCGGTTCTGGATGAAGACGCGGCTGCGGCGGTTCTATTGGTCTGCGATCCGGCCGGGGGGCATTCCGCTGGAATACGCCGGGCTGCCGATGGAAAAGCTGCTGGGCTTTTTGATCGCGGTCACCTTCCTCGCCTTCTACATCGGCATCGTGAACCTGATCCTGATGTTCGGCAGTTTCGCCCTGCTGAACGGCAATGTCGCAGCCTATGCGCTGAGCTTTGTCGGCGTGATCCCGATCCTGTTCTACGCTCGCTACCGCGCGCGCCGTTATGTGCTGGCCCGCACCCGCTGGCGCGGAATTCGCTTCGGGTTAGAGCCGGGGGCGTGGGGTTATGCGTGGCGGGCCCTGCTGTATTGGCTTGTGACGCTGCTGACGCTTGGCCTCTTGTGGCCGTTCAAGGCGTTCCGGTTGGAAAAATACCGCACGGACCGAACGTATTACGGCACCCAGCCCATCGTGCAGAACGGGCGCTGGACGATGCTGATCCGGCCCTTCCTGCCGCTGGCTTTCGGGGTGATCGGAACCATCCTCGCCGGGGCGTTGGGCGCGGGCGGACTGCCACAGGCGCTGTTCGCCCTTCCTGCCACGATTCCGCTTGCGATGTACGGACTGGCTTATTGGAATGCGAAGGCCTTCGCGCGGCTGACCGGCGCAAAGCGCGCCGGGCAGATCGAATTCACCGCCGCCCCCCGCGTCTGGCGCGTGCTGCGGATATACGTCTTCGGATATCTTCTGATCGGCCTCAGCCTTTTGCTTTTCCTCTTCGCGCTGGGCGCAGTGATCGCGGTCGCGGCCACGCAGAACAGCATCGCAAACACGTCGCCGCTGGAGATTGTACAGGCCCTGCCAAGAGCCGTCGTGATCGGTGCTGGCATCCTGTCGTACTTCGGGGCCTTCCTGCTCTATGGTGTGCTGTCCCATGTCTTCATCCGCCTACCGCTCTGGCGCCATTACGCCGAGACGATGACGATCACCGGGGCAGAGGCGTTGCCGATGATCCGTCAGCGCGGCCGGGATGAGATGGCGCGGGCCGAAGGGCTGGCCGAAGCGCTCGACCTGGGGGCCGCGATATGACCGTGATCCGCGTTGGAGACGAGGCGCCGCGCCACGACACCGCAGGCGTTTGGATGGATGGGCAAAGCGCCGCGGAGGCGCGCCTGGATGTCGGGATCGAGGATGGCGCGGTTCCGGCTCTGCATTTCATCCCGCCGGGGCGGGGTCATAACGCTTGGCCCTTGGCGGAAATCCGGCAACTTCGCGATCAGGCCGGGCGCGATCAGATCGTGTTGACGCTGCCGTCCGACCCCTTGGCGCGGCTGATCCTCAATGACCCGGAGGCGATACGCCTGCTGGAGGCCCGATGCCCCAAGTTGAACCGTCCCGCACCAGTGCAAGGGCGCAGGCGCGTCGCGTTCTGGGCCGTGTCGGCCCTCGCCTCTGTGGCGCTGATCATCTTCGTGCTGGTTCCGATCATGGCCAACCAACTGGCGCGCTATCTGCCGCCCGAAGGCGAGGTCGCACTGGGCCAGACAACTTTCCGCCAGATCCGCGAGGCGATTGGACCGGGTGGTGGATCGGTGGGCCTGTGTACCGAGGATGCAGGGCGCGCAGCGCTCGACGCAATGACGGACCGCCTGACGAGCGCCGATAATCTGCCCTATCCGCTACGGGTCGACGTGCTCGACCATGATCTTGTAAACGCGTTCGCCTTGCCGGGCGGTCAGATCGTTCTCTTCCGTGGACTGATCGACGCCGCCGAAAGCCCTGATGAGGTCGCCGCCGTTCTCGCGCACGAAATCGGCCATGTCGTGAACCGCGACCCCACGCGCATTGCATTGCGATCGGCGGGATCCATCGGGGTTCTGGGCCTGCTTCTCGGCGATTTTGCCGGCGGCACGGTTGTGTTGCTGCTGACAGAGCGGTTGATCCAGGCCAGCTATGCGCAAGAGGCTGAAGCCGCCGCCGATCAATTCGCCACCGAGACGCTGGCAGAGGCGAACATCCCGCCGGGCGCGCTTGCCGATATGTTCGAGCGACTGCGCGCCGAATATGGTGATGAGCCAGGCATCGTCCGTCACTTCACTGCGCATCCGACACTGGGCGACCGGATCGCCGAGGCGCGCGCGGCGGGCGATGTCGAAACCCGCGTTCCGTCGCTGAACGACGCCGAATGGGACGCGCTGCAACGGATCTGCGCGAATACGGATGAGTGAATTGCACAGGTGCGGCCCGTGGGCTAGCAAGGCCTCAGTCTTGCATCGGAAAGGATCGCCGCTCATGTCGCGCATCTTCAATCTTCTGCGCCCCCTTGCGATCCTCGTGATGGTCGGCACGCTTGCCTCTTGCGTCCAGGCGCCGCCGCGCATCCCGCCGGAACTGCCCGATCTTGGCAACTTCCGCCTTGGACATAACGTCGTGACAGGCCGCGATTCCGCGACTGGCCCTGTGTCACGCGGCGCGACCGAAGCCGAATGGCAGGCCGTTCTGACCAAGGCCATCGAGGATCGTCTGGGTCAGTACGAGGGCGAAAAGCTTTACCATATCGGCATCAGCGTCGACGGGTTTTCCTTGAACCCCGGCGGTATTCCGGTGGTCGCCAATGTCCGCTCGCTTCTCGGGATTGGCGTCACGGTCTGGGACGATGCGAAGGGCGGCAAGATCAACCAATCTCCGAAGCGTATGACCATTTTCGAAAGCGCCAGCGCGGAATCGCTGCTTGTGCCGACGGGCCTGACGAAGTCGAAGAAAGAGCAGATGGAAGACCTCGCGCGCAATGCCGCGGATCAGGTCGTGCTCTGGCTGATCGAAAATCGCGAATGGTTCGACGCCCCGCCGCCTCCAGAGACAGTCACAAGCAACTGACCGCTTGATTTTGCCGCCGCCATTGGATAGCGAGCGCGCGATGTTGAAGCAGGGCCTTGGATGGCCCCCTAACCGATGAGGCGCCTGACCCATGGCTAAGGCAAAGTTTGAACGGAATAAACCGCACGTGAACATTGGCACGATTGGCCATGTTGACCACGGCAAGACGACCCTGACGGCCGCGATCACGAAGTATTTCGGCGATTTCCAGGCGTATGACCAGATCGA
>CBFIJK010000033.1:0-37516 GCA_965662745.1 uncultured Paracoccaceae bacterium | reverse complement strand
CACCGCTTCAACACCCACCTTCCCGCCCTGCCCGTAGGCCGCCAGCATCTCCCGCAGGTCCTCCAGCGTGTTCGCCTCTGACACCGGTTTGTCGTGACGCCATCGGCTCATCCTTGGAAAGCGCAGCGCCACGCCGGACTTGTGGCGGGGGCTTTCCTGGATGCCCTCGAAGACGATTTCGAAGACATGCTCGGGCGTGACGGACCGGACGGGGCCGAAGCGTTCGACGGTGTTCTTCTTGACCCAGGCGGTGATCTTGCGGAATTCGGCATCCGTCAGGCCCGAATAGGCCTTGGTGAAGGGGACGAGGCTGTCTCCGTCCCGCACGGCGAAGGTGAAATCGGTGAAGAGGTTCGCGCGTCGGCCGTGGCCCTGCTGGGCATAGATCATCACTGCATCTATGGTCAGCGGATCGACCTTCCATTTCCACCAGTCGCCCTTCTTGCGGCCCGAGAGGTACGGCGAGGCACCTTTCTTGAGCATGACGCCTTCTGCGCCCAGATCGCGGGACTTGGTGCGTTCGGTGGTCAGGGCGTCCCATGTGTCGAAGGCAATGAGGGGCGAGAGGCCGACTGGCGCGGTTTCGGGCAGGCCTGAGACAAGCGTTTCCAGAAGCGTCCGGCGCTCGGCAAAAGGCGTGCTCCGGATGTCCTGGCCCTTCCATTCCAGCAGATCATAGGCCTTTACGATCACCGGCGCATCGCGAAGCAGCGTCTTTGGCACCGTCTTGCGCCCGATGCGTTTTTGCAGGGCGTTAAAGGGCAGGGGCGCGCCATCTTGCCAGGCCAGGATCTCTCCGTCGATCACCGTGCCTTCGGGGATGAAATCACGCGCGGCGGCGAGTTCGGGGAAGCGGTCTGTCATCAGTTCCTCGCCGCGCGACCAGACGAAATGCTGCCCGCCGCGCAGGACAAGCTGACCGCGGATGCCATCCCATTTCCATTCGGCGTGCCAGTCCTCGGGGCGTCCAAGCGCTTCGGGCGGGTCGTCAAGCTGGTAGGCGAGGTAGAACGGATAGGGTTTCGACAGGTCCGCCTCGGGGTCGTGGGTCAGGATCAGCGCGTCGAAGCTGGTCGTCTCGGGCGTCCAGTTGCCCATCAGACGGTGGGCGAGGTCCGCCTCTTCTATGCCGGTGGCCTGTGCGAGCGCGCGGGTCATCAGCTTTTGGCTGACCCCCATGCGGAACCCGCCCGTGATCAGCTTGTTGAAGAGGAATCGCTCGACCGGCGCAAGGCTGTCCCACGCCTCCAGAACGGCGGACTTGCGGGCCGCGTCCTCCTGTCCCGCCAGCCCCCGGATCAGGCCGATCCAGTCCGTCAGGCTGCGGTCGCTTTCGCGCGTGGCGGGGGGCAGGACGAGCGCGATGGTTTCCGCCAGATCGCCGACGATGGGATAGCTTTCCTCGAAGAGCCACAGCGGGATGCCTGCCCGCTCTGCCGCCCATTCGCGCAACAGCGTGGTGGTCAGCGTGCGCTTGGGGCGGCGCCCCGACAAGAGCGCGATGGTCCAGAGACGATCGTCTTCGGGCGCTTCGCGGAAGTAATCCGCCAGCGCGGCGACCTTGGGATTGACCTTCGTCGTCTGGTCAAGCTGCGCGAAGAGATCGGCAAAGCGTCTCACGGGCGGGCATGGCCCCGGATGAAATCACCCATCTGGCTGAGCGCCCGGTTCGCGGCGGGCGAGGGCCCCGCGTGCAGGTGCCACACATGCTGCAGCCCCGGCCAAAGGTCGAGCGCGCCGTCGTCCATCGCGTCAACGATGCGCCGCGCATCCTGCGCGAGCGCCTCGCCCTCTCCCGCCTGGATCAGCGTCGGCGGCAGGCCCGAGAGATCGCCGAAGAGAGGCGAGACCCTGGGATCGGCGGGGTCGATTCCGGGCAGATAGTCGCGGCGGATGCAGGCGGCCCAGGCGGGCGGGATCAGGATCTCGTCCTGCGCGCCGGCGAAACGGTCCGCGATCTCGCCTGACAGGTCGCCGATAGGGGCCAGAAGGCCAAGCGCGCGGGGCAGCGGCAGGCCCTCATCCCGCGCCGCCTGTGCGGTCAGAAGCGCAAGGCATCCGCCCGCGCTGTCGCCGCAAAGCGCCACGGGGGGCGTTCCGGCATCCACAAGACGGCGATAGGCGGCGATGGCGTCTTCGGGCGCGGCGGGAAAGGGGTGTTCCGGCGCAAGACGATAGCGCGGCGCGGCGGCGCGCAGGCCTGCCGCCTCGGCCAGATGGCCGATGAGGCCGCGATGGGTATTGGGGCTGCCGATGGTGAACCCGCCGCCGTGCAGATACATCAGCACCGGCGCGTCATCGGGCAGCCCGGCGGGCTGAAACCACAGCGTGCCGTCCGAATCTTCATGGGTCGTCATTCCCTTGGGCAGCTTGCTCGACAAAGGCGCCGTCGCCTCGAACACGCGGCGCAGGATTGGCTGCGACCCGATCAGCCTCAGCATGGAACGTTCCACATAGCGTGCGTTGAAGCGAAACACGCGGTCGACAAAGGCAAGTTGGGTCATGGCGGGTCGTCCTTTGGGTCGGGATCATCAAGGCTTTCGCCTTCGTACTCTGTTTCGACGATGCGGGCGTCATAGCCTTGATCCTCAAGCCAGCGGCGAAAGATCGAGGTGTAGCCATGGGTGACGAAAATCCGCTCTGCTCCCGTCTCGCGGATGGCGGTGTTCACGCCGTCCCAATCCACGTGATCCGACAGGACAAAGCCCCGGTCGGCTGCGCGGCGGCGGCGCACGCCCCGTAGTCGCATCCAGCCCGAGGCAAAACCGGTCGAGACCGGGCCAAAGCGGCGCATCCATGTGGTCCCAAGCGCCGAGGGTGTCGCCACGACCAGCGCGCCGGGATGCGCCTTGGCATCAAGATCAGGGGTTACGCGGATCGTGTCCGGCAGCGCGATGCCTTGGCCGCGCAGCACCTCGTTGGTATTCTCGACTGCGCCATGGGTCAGGATCGGCCCAATCGACGGATCGACATTGGCGAGGATTCGCTGCGCCTTTCCAAGCGCATAGGCGCCGATCACCGATGTCTTCCCGGTGGCGGCATTGGCGCGCCACCAGCTGTCGATATCGTCCATCACCTCGCGCTGCGGCGCCCATGTGAAGACCGGCAGGCCAAAGGTGCATTCGGTGATGAAGGCATGACATTCCACGGGCTCGAACGGTTCCGACAGGCCGTCGGGCTCGATCTTGTAATCGCCCGAGGCGACCCAGACCTCGCCCGCCACCTCGACGCGGATCTGCGCCGATCCCGGCACATGGCCTGCAGGGTGAAAGGACACGTTTGCATCCCCGATCCTGCGGGTTTCGCCAAACTCGATGGTGTCGATCGAAATCTCGCCCAGCCGAAAGCGCATCACCGGCGCTGCGGCTTTCGTCGCCAGATAGCGTGTATGTCCGGGGCGGGCGTGATCGGCATGGCCATGGGTGACCAGCGCGCGGCCCACAGGACGCCACGGGTCGATGAAAAAATTTCCCGCGGCGCAATAGATGCCCTTGTCGGTAAAGCTCAGGACGGGATCGCGTGCCATCGCCCTAGGATAGTCCGCGCGAGGACGGGGCCAAGGCGGCAGGGCAAGTGTGCCTAATAAAGTGGCAGTTTCCGCCGTTTCCCGCCGGTTGACCGCCAGTAAAAGTGGAAATCCCCGCAAACCCGTGCATGTTTAAGGGCAGGAACAGGGGATATGATGTTTTTCAACGAGATGTATGACGGCGACAAAGTCCGTCCGGCCTACCAGTCGCTCGATGGCTGGATGCGCGAAATGCCCGACACGATCCGCACGCTCAAACAATCCGAGGCCGAAGCCCTGTTCAGGCGCATCGGCATCACCTTTGCTGTCTATGGCGAGGGGGGCGATCCGGACAGGCTGATCCCCTTCGACATGTTTCCGCGCGTCTTCACCGACACCGAATGGCGCAAGCTCGAACGCGGGATCATGCAGCGCGCGCGGGCGCTCAACGCGTTTCTGTGCGATGTCTACGGGCGCGGAGAGATCCTGAAAGCCGGGATCGTCCCCAGCCGTCTGGTGTTCGAGAACGAGGCGTTCGAGAAGGCCGTCGTCGGTTTTCGCCCGCCCAAGGACGTCTACAGCCATATCGTCGGGATCGACCTTGTACGCACCGGACCGGACGAATTTTATGTCCTCGAAGACAACTGCCGCACGCCGTCCGGGGTCAGCTACATGCTGGAAAACCGCGAGATCATGATGCGCATGTTCCCGCAGCTGTTTCAGGAAAACCGCATCGCGCCGGTCGAACATTATCCGCGCCAGTTGCGCCGCACGCTGGCCTCTGTCGCGCCCGATAAATGCGAGGGCGAGCCAAATGTCGTGATCCTGACACCGGGCCATTTCAACTCGGCCTATTACGAACATTCCTTCCTTGCCGACATGATGGGCGTGGAACTGGTCGAGGGGCAGGACCTGTTCGTCGAAGGCGATTTCGTCTGGATGCGCACGACTGAAGGGCCGCGCAAGGTCGATGTGATCTACCGGCGGCTCGACGATGCGTTCATCGACCCTCTGTGTTTCCGCGCCGATTCCATGCTGGGCGTGCCGGGCCTGATGAACGTCTACCGCTCTGGCGGCGTGTCGATCTGTTCCGCCCCCGGCGCGGGCGTGGCCGATGACAAGGCTATCTACACCTACGTTCCTGAAATGGTGCGCTTCTATCTTGGCGAAGAGCCTTTGTTAAAGAACGTGCCTACTTGGCAATGCGCGAAAGAGGACGACCTGAAATACGTGCTCGACAACCTCGCCGAGCTTGTCGTGAAGGAGGTCCACGGATCAGGCGGCTACGGCATGCTCGTCGGGCCGAAATCCAGCTCGTCCCAGATCGAGGCATTTCGCGCCAAGATCGAGGAAAAGCCGCACAACTACATCGCCCAACCGACGCTTGCCCTGTCCACGACGCCCACTTTCGTCGAAGACGGCGTCGCGCCGCGGCATGTGGACCTGCGCCCCTACTGCCTTGTCGGGCAAGAGATATCGCTCGTTCCCGGCGGGTTGACGCGGGTCGCTTTGGTCGACGGATCGCTTGTCGTGAACTCGTCCCAGGGCGGCGGCGTCAAGGATACCTGGGTTCTGGCGGAGTGATGATGACATGCTAAGCCGCACAGCCGAAAACCTGTACTGGACCGCCCGCTATCTTGAACGGGCTGAAACCGCCGCACGCCTGCTTGAGGTCGGCAGCCGCAACGCGCTCTTGCCCGACGGCGGCGGGGGATTTCGCAGCGAGTGGGAGCCGATCCTCAATGCCAGCGGCACGCGCGATGCCTTTGACGTCAAATATGGCGAGACCAAGCAGCGCAATGTCGAAAGCCACCTGTTTTTTGACCGCGACAACCCGTCGTCGATCGCGTCCTGTATAATCTCTGCGCGCGAAAACGCCCGGATCGTCCGCACGGCGCTGACCACCCAGGTCTGGGATGCGCTCAACATGGCATTCCAGGAACTGAACGAGATGGCGCGCACGGAACGCTCGCAACTGCCGGTGACCGATCTGATCGAATGGACAATGCGGGTCACAGCGCAGATCCGGGGCGCGGCCGAGGGCACGCTGTTGCGCAATGACGGGTATCACTTCATCCGGCTGGGCCGCTTTTCGGAACGCGCTGATTCAACCGCGCGCATCCTCGACGTGAAATATTTCGTCCTGCTGCCCAGTCTGTCCTATGTGGGCGGCGGCCTTGATACCTACCAATGGCAGACTGTCCTGCGCGCGCTGAGTTCCGCGCGGGCGTTCAACTGGGCCTATCAGGGCGAGATCACGGCGGCGAAGATCGCCGATTTCCTGATCCTGAACCCGCAATGCCCCCGCTCGATCCGCTATTCCGTCGAAGGCGTCCGCGATGAGCTGGATCAGCTCGCCCGCGCCTATGGCACCACGACCGAGGCGCAGACCAAGGCGCGGTCTCTTTATGATGAATTGGAAGCAATGACGGTGGAAGATATTTTCGAGGAAGGCCTGCACGAATTCCTGACCCGCATGATCTTTGAGATGGGACAGGTCAGCCACACGGTCTGGACCAATTATCTGACGGGGCGCATGGCATGAGGCTGAAGGTCAATCACACCACGACCTATCGCTTCGAGGCGCCCGTTGCGGGCCTCGTGCAATCGCTGCGGCTTAAACCATCGGAATTCCAAGGCCAGACGATCATCGACTGGACCCGCGATGTCACCGACGGCGCCATTGGCGCAGGCTTTGTCGACGGGGCCGGGGACTGGGTCGAAACCGCGACCGTACGATCTGACAAGACCGACATCACGATTACCAATATCTGCACCGTCGAGACCGAGGATACCGCCGGCGTCCTGCGCGGCCATCGCGAACGCATCCGTCCCGAAGTGTATCTGACCCAGACAGCGGTGACGAAGCCCGATGAGATGATCCGGGCGCTGGCCCGCAAGGCGCTGGAAGAGACGGACCCCAAGGACGCGCTGTCGCGCGCGCATGCCCTGTCGGTCGCGGTGCGCGACGCGATGCCCTACCGTTCTGGCGAGACGACCGCCAAGACCAGCGCGGCCGAGGCGTTGGAACATGGCACTGGCGTCTGCCAGGACCACGCGCATACTTTGATCGCGGCGGCTCGCGCCAGCGGCATACCCGCGCGCTATGTCTGCGGCTACCTTTTTGCCGCCAGCGACGATCCCGAAACGCTGGGCGCCGAGGCGAGCCATGCCTGGGCCGAACTTCACGTCGATGGTTTGGGCTGGGTGGGCTTTGACGCCACCAATGCCGTGTCGCCTGATGAGCGGTATATCCGCCTCGGATCGGGCATGGATGCCGCAGATGCAGCCCCTATCCGCGGTGTTGTGCTGGGCGGCGGTGATGAGACCCTTGACGTGGAACTCAGTGTCCAGAAGATGGCGCCCAACAACGAACAATAATCGGCGGATTCTTTCATGACCTACTGCGTCGGCCTTCTTTTGAGGGAAGGTATGGTGCTTTTGTCGGACACACGCACAAATGCTGGTCTCGACAACATCTCGACCTATCGCAAGATGTTCTTCTTCGAAGAGCCGGGCGAACGGGTCGTCACGATCATGACGGCGGGCAGTCTGTCGGTGACGCAAACCACCATCGCGCGCCTTGTCGAGGATATCGAAGCGCCCGAAAGCGAAGAGCGCCGGTCGCTCATGAGCTGTGACACGATGCTGGAAGTGGCCGAGTTGATCGGCGCCACCTTGTCTGGCACGCGCACCGAGATCGCGTCGAAGATGGCGGGCTATGCCGATGGAACCTCGGCCAGCATGATCGTCGCGGGCCAGCGCAAGGGCGGTGCGATGCGCATGTTCTTGATCTATCCCGAGGGCAACTTCATCGAGGCGACCGAAGACACGCCCTTCCTGCAGATCGGCGAGCACAAGTACGGCAAGCCCATCCTCGACCGCGTGGTGCGCCCCAGCACGACGATCACCGATGCGCGCAAGGCGGCGCTGTTGTCGATGGACTCGACGCTGCGGTCCAACCTGTCGGTGGGCATGCCGCTTGATATGGCTGTGATCCGGGCGGGCGAATGCAAATTCGCTGAAAAGACCCGGTTCGAACCCCATGACGAGATGTTCCAGGAAATGAGCAACGCCTGGAGCCAGGCGCTTAGAGACGCCTTCACCAAGATCGCGATCTAAACGGGTTGGCGGGTGGATTGCCGGACCGCAGGATGGTGATCCACCCGGCACCTGTCTTGCTGTTCGGGCCTGACGCGCTGAGTTAGCCGCCAGCCAACCTCGCAACATCATCGAAGAACGCATTCCGCACCTCGGCGCGCTCCATCATGATCTCGTGCTCCGCAGTCTCGGCGATCACGAGGGTGCCCTTCGGCCAGCGTGCCATGCGTTCGTGGACCGGGGCCGGATCGACGATGCGTTCCAGAGAACCCAGATGGGTGATGCAGGGCAGATCGGGCGAGGGCAGGGCGGCCAGCGCGCGGCATTCCATCAACGCCTCCGACAGCCAGGTCAGGCTGGGACCGCCGAGCGCCAGTTCCGGATGCGCGCTGACCTGCGCGCGCATGTATTCGAACATTTCTGGATCGCGGGTCAGCATGTTCTCGGCCAGATCGACGCTGAGCGGATAGGCCGTGCCCGAGGTGCCGGGGGCATAGCGATGGCCTTGCAGAACCCGGCGCGCGGCCCAGGACAGCCCCCAGGCCAGCGGGCGCATTGCGGCCGACATCGCGATGCCCCACATAGGCGCGCTGAAGGCGGCGGCCTTGACCGGCAAGCCGTCCTTTAGCGCCCGCAGGCCAATGCATCCGCCCATGGAGTGACCGATCAGGGTGTAGGGCTCTGCCAGGCCAGCCTCGCGCGCGGCGGTCAGCATCGCGGCGACATCGCGCTGGTAGTCGGAAAAGCGCCGCACATGCCCGGACAGCTTGTCGGGCAGCAGCCTGTCAGACAGGCCCTGACCGCGCCAGTCGATGGCGATGACCGACAGGCCCCGCGCGTTCAGATCGCGCGCGGCGCGGCCGTATTTCTCGATATATTCCGTGCGGCCCGGAAACAGCAGCACGGTGCCCGACGCCCGGTCCACCGGCCAAAGCGCGAGACGCAGGCGCACCCCGTCATCGGCCGTCATCCAGATTGCGCGGCCCGCCTCGGGGCCATCCGCAAGCTCGGCGTGAAAGGGCGCGTCCGTCGCCATGACTTAGCCCAGGGCGCCGCCCAGCTGCATCGCCATACCCATATCGCCATCGACCTTCAGCTTGCCCTGCATGAAAGCGGCTGTGGGGTTGATGTCGCCGTCAAGGATGGACTTGAACGTCTCGGCATCGGCGGTCAGCGTGACATCCGCCGGATCGTCGCCCTCGCGCGCGCCATTCTCGTCGATGATGATCTCACCCTCGTCCTCGATCACGAATTTCGCTGTTCCGGCATCGAATCCGCCGTCCATCTTGGCGTTCAGTTCCTTCACGGCAGTGTCGATCACGTCGCTCATGTCGTTTCTTCCCTAAGATGTGACACCCACCCTCTGTCGCGTCGCGTCTGGCAGGCTATAGTCTTTGGTTATGGGACGTATGACTGTGATTTCCAAACGTATCGTTACGGCACTCGTGATTTCGGGCAGCCTTGGCACCGCTGCGCTTGCGCAAGACGCCGAAGGCGATCTTGAGACCGCGCTGCAAGAGCTGGCAGACCCCGAGAACCGCAACTGGCAGGCGGCTGAAAACCGGGTCACCGACGCCTGGACGCGCTCCGGCTCTGACGCGATGGACTACCTGCTCCAAAGGGGCCAGAAAGCGCTTGAAGATGAGGATTGGGACGATGCTATCGACCACCTCTCGGCGCTCATCGACCACGCGCCGGAGTTTGCCGAAGCCTACCATGCCCGCGCCACGGCCTTTTACCAGAAGGATCAGTATGGGCTTGCGATCGCCGATCTTGGCCAGGCGCTGACGCTGAACCCGAACCATTTCGGTGCCTTGTCGGGGCTTGCGGTGATCCTGCAACGCACTGGTCAGCCCGCCGAGGCGTTAGAGGTCTGGCGCATGGTCGAGGCTATACATCCGCATCTCGAAGACGTAAGGGACGCCATCGAGAGGCTGGAACAAGAGACGGGCGCCGTTCCGCTCTGACATTTCCAGAAGGGCAGTACCATGGCCGAGCAGTCAAGGATCACAGCGATCCTCGGCCCGACCAATACCGGCAAGACCCACTACGCCATCGAACGGATGCTGGCGTACCGGACGGGTGTGATCGGTCTGCCCCTGCGGCTTCTGGCGCGCGAGGTCTATGACCGCATCGTCGCGCTACGCGGGCCCTCGGTGGTCGCACTTGTCACCGGCGAGGAACGGATCGTCCCCGAGCGCACACAATACTGGGTGTCCACGGTCGAGGCGATGCCAACGGGCATCGGCGCGGATTTCGTCGCCATTGATGAAATCCAGCTTTGTGCCGATCTCGAACGCGGCCATGTCTTCACCGACCGCCTTCTCCATGCTCGCGGCCAGCACGAGACGCTGTTTCTCGGATCGGACACCATGCGCGGCGCGATTGCCGCCCTTGTCCCGCGCGCCCAGTTCATGGGGCGAGAGCGGTTTTCCGAACTTGTCTATGCCGGTCAGCGCAAGATCAGCCGGATGACCCCGCGCTCGGCCATCGTCGGGTTCTCGGTGGAAAACGTCTATGCCATCGCGGAACTCATCCGCCGCCAGAAGGGCGGGGCGGCCGTGGTCATGGGCGCGCTCAGCCCCCGCACGCGCAATGCGCAGGTCGAGATGTATCAGAATGGCGACGTGGATTTCCTAGTCGCCACGGATGCCATCGGGATGGGCCTCAACCTCGACATCACGCATGTCGCCTTCTCGTCCCAGCGCAAATTCGACGGGCGCCGGATGCGTCCGCTCTTCCCGCAGGAAATGGGCCAGATTGCGGGGCGTGCGGGGCGGCACACCAAGGATGGCAGTTTTGGCACCACCGGCGATGCCGGGCCGATTCCCGACGAGGTCGTAGCGCAAATCACCGCGCACCGGTTCCAGCCGGTCACCAAGCTGCAATGGCGCAATGCGAAGCTTGATTTTGGCAATGCGACGCGCCTGATTTCGTCGCTCGAGGCCCCGACCCATGACGAATGGCTGAGCCGTGCGCGAGAATCGGACGATCTGGGCGCGCTGAAAACGCTGGCCGAGGTGCCAGAGATCCGCGACCGGTCTCTGACCCCCGATGGCGTGCGCCTGTTGTGGGATGTCTGCCGAATTCCTGATTTCCGGGGCATCAGCCATCAGGAACACGCCAATCTACTTGATCAGATTTTCCGCGATCTGCACGAATACGGGCGTGTGCGCGACGATTGGCTGGCGCGGCAGGTCAAACGCATCGACCGGACCGACGGCGATATCGACACATTGTCAAAACGACTGGCCTATATACGCACATGGACCTATGTGGCGCAGCGCAAAGGCTGGGTTGATGACGAAATTCATTGGCGCAGCGAAACGCGCGCTGTAGAAGACCGCCTGTCGGATGCGCTGCACGAGCGCTTGACGCAAAGATTTGTCGATCGCCGCACATCCGTGCTCTTGCGGCGGTTGAAACAGAAGGAGGGCCTTGTGGCCGAGGTGAACGATAAGGGTGAAGTGACGGTTGAGGGCCAGGTTCTGGGCCGTCTTGAAGGGTTCCGCTTCCGTCAGGACGCAGCCGCAACGCCGGACGAGGCCAAGACGATGCGTCAGGCCGCGACCCAGGCGCTTCGACCTGAATTCCACCTGCGCGCCGACCGGTTCTACAACGCGCCCGATACAGAGATCGACTTTACCGAACAGGGCGGTCTGATGTGGGGTGAGCTGGCCATCGGCAAGCTGGTTCCGGGCCCCGAGCCGATGAAGCCCGGGATCGAGGCCTTCGTCGATGACGAGGCAGGCCATGACGTCGCGCAAAAGGTGCAGCGGCGTCTTCAGCATTTCATCGACCGCAAGGTCGCCACTCTGTTCGAGCCGCTCTTGAACATCCAGCGCGACGAGGCCCTGACCGGCCTTGCACGCGGCTTTGGCTTTCGCATGGTTGAGGCGCTGGGCATCCTGCCGCGCGACGAGGTCGCAGCAGAGGTCAAGGATCTCGACCAAGATGCGCGTGGCGCGCTGCGCAAGCATGGTGTCCGCTTCGGCCAATACACCATCTTCATGCCGCTTCTTCTGAAGCCTGCACCGACGCGTCTGCGCCTTTTGCTCTGGTCGCTGGCGAAGGGCCTTGGCGAGTTTCCCGAAAGCCCGCCGCCCGGCCTTGTGACGATCCCCACGCAAAAGGATGCGCCCGAGGGCTATCACCTGATG
Source organism: uncultured Paracoccaceae bacterium (assembly GCA_965662745.1). Taxonomy (GTDB): domain Bacteria; phylum Pseudomonadota; class Alphaproteobacteria; order Rhodobacterales; family Rhodobacteraceae; genus Anianibacter. The sequence goes on along the minus strand of CBFIJK010000033.1, from coordinate 25,750 downwards.
TCGGGCTATCGCCCCTCCGGCACCCGCGCGATCCGCATCGACATGCTGGAACGCCTCGCCGACATGCTGCGCACCAAGGACAGCCGATCGGGATTCGAGGCGGTACCGGACATGCTGTCGATCAGCGGCCTGACGCTGGACCAGTTCGCCGATCTGATGCAGGGCCTTGGCTACAAGGCCGATCGCGGCGAGCGCGCCAAGGTCAAGGCAGTGCCCGATCAGGCACCCGAAACGGCCCCCGAACTGACGATGGCGGATGGCGGCGACCCACTGCCCGAGAAACCCCCGACCGAGGTGCCGCAGGAAAATCCGCCCGAAACACCGCCGGAGCCGTCGGAAACACCGCCCGAGCCGTCCGAAACACCGGAAGACCCCCCGGCGGAGGACCCGGTCGAGCAGCCCAAGGAAGTGCCGCAAGACCCGCCTGCGCCTTCCGAAGCCGCGGCATCGGCCGAATCCGTGCCCGAAGCGCCCGAGGTCGAAACCTTCTACACCTTCACCTGGGCTGGCCGCGGTCCGCGCCGCGAAGGCGCGCGCGGCGGCAAGCCGGGCCAGGCCAAGGGCAAACGGGGGCAGGGTGGCCCCAAGGGCAAACGTGGCCCGAAGGATGACGGACCCAAACGCATGGAAAGCCGCCCGCCCAAGAAAGAAAAAGCCATCGACCCCGATAACCCCTTCGCCGCCGCGCTGATGGGGCTGAAGACGAAGGACTAGCGTGACAGACGCGCCGCGCCCGACCCTTCGGATCGACAAATGGCTATGGTTCGCACGGTTCTTCAAGACGCGCGGGCTTGCGGCCAAGACGGTGTCGGGGGGGCACCTGCGGGTGAATGGCGTTCCGGTCGCCAAACCGGCCTATGGCGTTGGCGCAGGCGATACGCTGACCTTCCCGCAAGGCAACCGCATCCGGGTCGTCACCCTCCTCGATATAGGCACACGGCGCGGCCCCGCGCCCGAGGCGCAGGCACTTTACGAAGACCGCTCTCCACCTCCGCCGGAACCTACGCCGAAAGCGCCCGCCTATGACAAGGGCGGCCGCCCGACCAAGAAGGATCGCCGCACCCTCGACGCTGCGGCGGATCGGCGCTTGAAGGATCCGGACGGCTGGTCTAGCTAGACGCCCGAACCCCGGCTGGGAAAAAGATCATGACCTATATTGTCAACGACGCCTGCATCAACTGCAAATACACCGATTGTGTGGAGGTCTGCCCCGTGGATTGCTTCTACGAGGGCGAGAACATGCTGGTGATTCACCCCGATGAATGCATCGACTGCGGTGTATGCGAACCCGAATGCCCCGCAGACGCGATCCGGCCCGACACGGAACCGGACGCCGAGAAATGGGTCGAGTTCAATCGCAAATATTCCGAGCTTTGGCCGGTCATCATCACCAAGAAAGACCCGCTTCCCGACGCCGAGACCCATGACGGCGAAGATGGAAAGCTGGAAAAGTACTTCTCGGAAGCGCCGGGCGAGGGCGGCTAGGCTGATTCGGTTGGTCAACAACCCTGACCGGAATTCCTGCGCCTTCGATTGTCTGGCAAAACGGCCCTAACACCTTGAAGCGCAAAGCGTATTCGGATCCGTGTTCACGCTGTGCTTTGAAATGCTGCATTTTTGTGATATATTCATGTCTGCAACAACGCTTATGACCAAAGTCCTGCCGGAGGACCTGTTTCTCTGGTGGGCATCTTAGCGACAAATGCCGGACGGCCGGGGGATCGTGTGTGTGCCCCTCAGGCTCGGCTGTCGCCTCAGACTGGGGGTCCTTTTTAGGAACGCTGAATGACCAAAACGAAGAAACCTGATTTCCGTCCCAATGATTTCGTCGTCTATCCCGCCCATGGCGTCGGCAAGATCGTGTCGATCGAGAAGCAAGAGATTGCCGGCATCGCGCTGGAACTCTTCGTGATCTCCTTCGAAAAGGACAAGATGACCCTGCGTGTCCCGACGAACAAGGCTGTCGATGTCGGCATGCGGTCGCTGTCGTCGCCCGATATCGTGTCGCGCGCGATGACGACGCTCAAGGGCAAGGCCAAGGTGAAGAAAGCCATGTGGTCGCGCCGAGCGCAGGAATACGAACAAAAGATCAACTCGGGCGACCTGATCGCCATCGCCGAAGTGGTGCGCGACTTGCACCGCACCGACGAGCAGCGCGAGCAAAGCTATTCCGAGCGTCAGCTTTACGAGGCGGCGCTGGAGCGTCTGACTCGCGAAGTCGCAGCCGTGAATGGCGGTGACGAGGCGGCGGCGGCCAAGGAAGTCGACGACCTGCTGGTCAGCCGCGCGGCCTGATCACCGTTCTTTATCGACGAGAATAGAAAAACGCCGTCCGGGGTCGGATGGCGTTTTTTCATGTCTGATTGAAAAGACTTAGCTGTCCTGCGCCTGCTCGGCGGTCAGCTCGTCGATATCCTTGAACTTGATCGATTCACCGCAACCGCAGGCATCGACGACATTCGGATTACGGAACTTGAAGCCCGATTCCAGAAGCGACGTCTCATAGTCGATCTCGGTCCCGAAGAGGAACATCTGCGCCATCGGCGCAATTGCCACGACGGCCCCGTTTTGCTCGACCACCTCGTCATTCGGGTCGATCTCGGACACATAATCCATCGTGTATTCCATGCCCGCACAGCCGCCTTTCTTGACGCCGATCCGAAGGCCTTTCGTGCCATCCTTCGCCATCAGCTTGGCGATCTGCTGGGCAGCTTTTGGCGTGATCTTGACGGCTTGCTTGCCGGGAATGCCGAACATGAGAGTCTCCAATTCGTTACCATTAAACCTAAGGGCTTTGCTGCCGTCTCTCAAGGGCAGGTACTGTGCTCGGGCGCAGGTCGGTGTTGCACAGGAGATCCGTGATCGCATCCAGCGCGGCGCGGATGGGCGGGTCCTGGCGCGCATCGTGATGCGCGACCAGCCATTCCTCGTGTGAAAGTTCGCGGATCTCGGGGCTGACGCGCGACAGGCCTTCCACCGCATCGCCTGCAAAACAGGGCAGAACAATCCGCCCCAGCCCCGCGAGTGCCAGATCGAGCCGCAGACGCGGGTCAGAAGCCGTGGTTACAATGACATCGCCATGTGCCTTTCGCAGCCAGCGGTCCGACGGGGTGCGGGCCTGGTCCTCGGGCGCCGACAGATAGCCCGCAACGTCGCGGGCTGTGGCGTATTCGGCATAAACCACGGTGAGGGTCTTGCGGCCCGCCAGCCAGTTCTGGTCGGGGCGGCGGTTGCGGATGCCGATATCCGCCTCGCGCCGCGCGATGTCGACGGCCGCGTTCGAGGTTACGAGTTCGGGGATCCAGAGGGCCTCTGGCGACCAGATATCGGGCAGGTGCCGCGCGATGAACTGCGAGGTCCAGAAGCCGGCCGTGATGCGCACACGAGGCCGGGTGCTGGCCTCTGCGAACCGGTTCAGCCGTTGCAGTGCTCCGCGCAGCGGCTCTGCCTCCGCCAGAAGCGCGCGACCTGCAGCGGTCAACGTGTATCCGCGCTGGCCGCGTTCGAAGAGACGTCGGTCGAGACGCCGTTCCAGCGCCGTCATCCGCCGGCTGAGCGTTGCCGCGCTTTGCCCCGTGGTCCGCGCCGCACCGGATAGGCCGCCCGCATCGGCCACCGCAAGGAATAATGCGTAATCGTCAAGAGAGTCTTTCATCTATGAAAGGGTGCTTTCGGTTTTCCGGAATTACTATCTTGAATCGGCAAGGACATCTTTCAGTCATACCACGAAAACTGAAAAGAGGTCTTCCGATGATTTGTCAGCGCATCACCATCCCCCAGCAACCCGACACCGAAGCGCGTCGCGAGAAAACGCAGCTTGCTCTGCGCGTTGCGAGCCGCAAGCGCTGGATGCGCAAGCGACGCGCATTGCGCCTGCAGGCTGCGGTTCTGGGCCGGAAAGGGATGCTTCCGCCGGTGATCTCAGCGCCTTTGCGCTGGTCAAAATCAGCTTGGCCACGCACCGCGTCGCCCGTTGCTGAGCGGCCCTAGTGCCGCACCGGCCTCGCCGGATTGCCGACAACGGTCGCGCCCGGCGCCACATCTCGGGTCACCACGGCCCCGGCGCCGATGATTGCGTCATCCCCGACACTCAAGCCCGGCAGGATGATCGCGCCGCCGCCGATCCAGACATTGCGCCCGATGGTGATGGGACGACCGAGTTCGAGCCCCGCATCGCGGGTTTCCGCCTCGCGCGGGTGATCGGCAGTGAGGATTTGAACATAAGGTCCGATCTGTGTCAGATCGCCGATGCGCACGGGGCAGACATCGAGGATCACACAGCCAAAATTCACGAAGACGCCTGTTCCCAGATGGATGTTGGTCCCATAATCGGCGTGAAACGGCGCGCGGATGGCGCCGCGCGGACCCTTGGACCCGAGAAGATCGGCAAGGATGCCGTCGCGTTCGGCATCGCCGACAATCGTGGCGTTATACGCACGCAAGAGGCTTTGGCAGCGCCGCCGCCGGGCGGACAGATCGGAATCGCCGGGATCATAGAGCGTCCCGGCAATCATCTTGTCCCATTCGGTCACGCGAAGACGGCCTTACATGAAGCCCAGTTCAAGCCGCGCTTCGTCAGACATCATGTCCATGCCCCAGGGCGGATCCCAGGTAATTTCGACATCGACCTGCTTCACGCCGTCCAAGGGCTCGATCGCTTCGGCCAGCCAGCCGGGCATCTCGCCCGCGACCGGGCAGCCGGGCGCGGTGAGCGTCATGATGACGTTCACGGCATTCTCGGGGTCGATCTCGACGGTGTAGACAAGACCCAGGTCGTAGATATTCACCGGGATTTCAGGGTCATAGACCGTACGGCACGCCTCGACCACCTTGTCGTAAAGCGGGTGGTCCGTGCTTGACGGTTTGATGAGGGGGGTGCCCTCAAGCTTGTCGCCCGGGTCTGCGGTCATGATGGCCTCTTTAATGTCCGACCAAACATATAAGATTTGCGCGGGGTGGGGTAAAGGGCAGCGCGGGAATTGTGCGATCAGACGGTGGGCGCGGGGGCCTCGATAAAGGGGCGCGCGTTCTTGCGGTGACGCGCGATCAGGTGGCCAAGGCGTTTCCCGGACAGGATCGGCCGCGCGGATGCGGGTGGGTCCTGGGGGCAAAGCGCGGGAAAGATCTGCGCGATTTCGCGGCGCGCCTCGGGGCCGATGGGGCGCATCGCTTCGGGGCCGGTATAGAGGCTTTCGCAGGGCGTGCCTTCGGCCCGCACGATCTCGTTGGCAATAGGGGTCCCCCGGGCCGCCGAAGGTCTGGTTTAGCAGCGCCGCCTCGTTCTCGAGATCAATATCGCCCTCGACAGAATCGATCTGCGTGCCGATCGTTCCAAGGTAAAGGGCGTTCCAGACGGTAGGCATGGGTATCCAGCGGTGCGGTTTTCATCGCCGCCAGATATCTTGGATCAGGGTTGACCGGCCCTTCGGACTGTCCGGAAGAGTGGCTAAGATGCACCTGACTCCGCGCGTTTATGCGCCTTTTCGGGCGGTTCTCTTGCGGCTTGGGATCGGGCGGACGCGCTTTTCGATGTCCTCGTATAGCAACGCCGAGATATTCTTGGACGACGCCCTTTCGACCCCTTCGAGACCAGGGGATGAGTTCACCTCAAGCACCTTTGGCCCGTCCTCGGACCGCAAGAGATCGACGCCCGCCATGTTCAGCTTGAAGGCCCTTGCCGCGCGCACGGCCGTGTCGCGTTCTTCCTTTGTGATGCGGACGGTCTGGGCCGTGCCGCCCTGGTGCAGGTTGGACCGGAATTCGCCCGCCGCTGCCGTGCGCTTGATCGCCGCGACGACCTTGGACCCGACGACGAGGCAGCGGATATCCTCGCCATTCGCTTCCTTGACGAAATGCTGCACGAGGAAATTCGCCTTGAGACCCCGGAACGCCGAGATCACCGATTGCGCGGCTTTTTGCGTCTCTGCCAGCACCACGCCCTTGCCTTGCGTCGATTCCAGAAGTTTCACGATCAGGGGTGCGCGGCCTACCAGCTTGATGAGGTTGTCGGTATCCTTCGGGGACGAGGCAAAGGCCGTCGCGGGCATGCCGATCTTGTGGCGCGCGAGGATCTGGTGGGCGTACAGCTTGTCGCGGCTGGCCGTGATGCCTTCGGACCCGTTCACGCAATAGGTGCCGATCGTCTCGAACTGGCGGATGACGGCGGTGCCATATGGCGTGATCGACGCCCCGATCCTCGGGATGATGGCGTCGTACCGGGGCAGGCGTTCGCCGTCGTAATGCACCTCGGGGGCCATGGCATTGATCGCCATGTAACAGCGCGCGGTGTCGATCACCTCGACCACATGGCCGCGTTTTTCGCCCTCGTCGATCAGGCGCTTGGTGGAATAATTCGTCGCCTCGCGGCTGAGGACGGCCACGCGCAGCGCACGGTCCGGCTGCGCCTCGCGCAGGCGGCGCGAATGGTAGACGTCATAGGTCAGCTCCGGTTGGCAGAGCCGGTCCGCGGGCGCAACGACCATGTCCTCGGCCAGCGCCTGACGGCCCAGCAGCATGCGATAGGCCATCGCGCCGCGATCGGTCAGCGTCACCTCGATGGGCCAGACCCGTTCGCCGATGCGCACATTCGTCTCGATCACATAGCGATATTCTGCCTCGCCGTTGGACGACACGACCTCGCGCCGGTCGACAATCGGGGCCGAGCAGGGGATCGACAGTTCCGCATGTCCGGGGATCGGATGCACGGCAAAGCGCACGCGCGGGCGGTCTGCCGGGCCAAAGGGCTCGATGTCGGACGCGTGCAGTGCAGAGGTCCGCGCGCCGGTGTCGACCTTTGCCTTCAGGGCGGGCAGGCCAAGCTCTGGCAGCGACAGCCATTCCTCCCATCCCAGGCGGAAATTATCGTCGGAACCGGACATCGCTCTCTCCCATGGCATACGGCGCAGGAATGTCTTAGACCCGAACCTCGCAGGCTTGGGCAAAGCACATATGACTGACCGCTTCAAATTCGTTCTCGAGAAAACCGACGGCGCGGCCCGCACCGGTGCCATCCAGACCCCGCGCGGGACGATCCGCACGCCGGCCTTCATGCCGGTTGGCACGGCGGCGACCGTCAAGGCGATGATGCCCGAAAGCGTGGCAGCGACGGGCGCCGATATCCTGCTGGGCAACACCTATCACCTGATGCTGCGCCCCACGGCGGAACGCATCGACCGGCTGGGCGGGCTGCACCGCTTCATGAACTGGAACAAGCCGATCCTGACGGATTCGGGCGGCTTTCAGGTCATGAGCCTCGCCGAATTGCGCAAACTGACCGAACACGGCGTGACCTTCCGCAGCCATATCGACGGCTCGAAGCACGAATTGACGCCGGAACGCTCGATGGAAATCCAGCGCCTTCTGGGGTCGGACATCGTGATGGCCTTCGACGAATGCCCTGCGCTGCCTGCCGACAAGAAACGGATCGCTGAATCGATGCGCCTCTCCATGCGATGGGCCCAGCGGTCGCGAGATGCGTTCGGCGACCGGCCGGGGCATGCGCTTTTCGGGATCCAGCAAGGCGGGCTCGAAGAAGACCTGCGCGCAGAAAGTGCCGAGGCGCTGACGGGCATCGGGTTTGACGGCTACGCGGTCGGCGGGCTGGCGGTGGGCGAGGGGCAGGAGGCGATGTTCGCCTGCCTCGACTACGCGCCCGGCCAGCTGCCTGCGGACAAGCCGCGCTATCTGATGGGGGTTGGCAAACCCGGCGATATCGTCGGCGCGGTGAAGCGCGGCATCGACATGATGGATTGCGTCCTGCCGTCGCGGTCGGGACGCACGGGACAGGCCTGGACGCGGCGGGGGCAGGTCAACATGAAAAACGCCCGTCACGCGGACGACCCGCGCCCGCTGGACGAAGATTGCACTTGCCCCGCCTGCCGCAACTATTCCCGCGCCTACCTGCATCACGTCTTCCGCGCCCAAGAGATGATTTCCGGGATGCTGCTGACCTGGCATAACCTGCATTACTATCAGGAACTTATGCAGGGAATGCGCGACGCCATTGCCGCAGGCGGCTTCGCCGCGTTCGAGGCCGATTTCCACGCCGCGCGCGCCGCTGGCGATATCGAGCCGCTCTGACATCCAAACGGGATTTCGCCCATGTACCAGATCCTTTTTCGTCCGCTCGCCGCCCTGGTGATCTTCGCCGCCCCGGCCCATGCGGACGGGTTCTGCGAGATCGCGGCGTCTGAAACACTCTTCGAAACCCTCGCAGGCGAATGGGACCGCGATGGCGCGCAGTCGCTTGAGAATGCCACCACATCGATGCTGCGCGCCTCGGCGCAATACACGGTCAAGATAGGTGCGGGCGGCATGTTGAATTCGACCTTCATCGACAGCCTGACGGGCGCACCGATCCCGCTGACGCTCGCCGAAGCGCCAGTCTATGACGTGGACGGCGTGGACGATATCCTAGACACAATCGAGCGCGCCGATATCGCCGATACGCTGTCGGACACCCGTTGCGGGCCAGAAGCCTTGCCGCAACTCACGGCCGAGATCCCCGTCACCAGCGGCATCAGCGCTGGCGGCACGATCACGATCATCGCCTATTTCGACGATCGCCTCCTGCAGATCACGGAATTGGAGCTGAAAAGTGATGAGACGATCCTGTTCCTCACAGAGGCCGCGATCCTGACCCGAACGGCGAAATAACCGCCTTTGCGCCCGAATACCGGGGATATCGCCACAATATCTTGTGGATTGCCGTCTCCAGCGCCTTGCGCGGGCCGCGTGGCGGGGGCAGTGTATTCCGGACAAAGAGCGGCGAGGTTGAAACGGGGGTAAACCCACCCCACCTCCAAAGCCGATGAATAGAGAAGGCGAGCGGTTGCCGCAAAGCGGGGCCCGGACCTTCTGCTAACCGAGGAGAGAGCATGTCCCAAGAGCTCAACGCGTCCTATCCCGTCCTTCCGCTGCGCGACATCGTGGTGTTCCCGCACATGATCGTGCCCCTGTTCGTGGGCCGCGAGAAATCCGTGCGTGCGCTGGAAGAGGTGATGCAGGACGACAAGCAAATCCTGCTGTCGAGCCAGATCGACCCGGCGGCGGACGATCCCGACAGCGATGGTATCTACAAGGTCGGCGTTCTGGCCAATGTGCTGCAATTGCTGAAACTGCCCGATGGCACCGTGAAGGTGCTGGTCGAGGGGCGCACCCGCGTCGAGATCACCGAATATCTTGAAAACGATAGCTTCTTCGAGGCGCGCGCCGTCGTGCTGGACGAGGAAGAGGGTGACGCCGAAACCACCACGGCGCTGACCCGGTCTGTTGCCGAGGAATTCGAGCGCTACGCGAAGATCAAGAAGAACATCCCCGAAGAGGCGCTTGCCGCCGTCGCCGAGACGCGCGAGCCGGAAAAGCTGGCCGATCTCGTCTCTGGCCATCTGGGCGTCGAGGTGAACCAGAAGCAGGAACTTCTGGAAACGCTGTCCGTCAGCGCGCGTTTGGAAAAGGTTTTTGGCCTGATGCAGGGCGAAATGTCCGTCCTTCAGGTCGAGAAGAAGATCAAGACCCGCGTGAAATCGCAGATGGAGCGGACCCAGCGCGAATATTATCTGAATGAGCAAATGAAGGCCATTCAGAAGGAACTGGGCGATGGCGAGGACGGCTCGAACGAGATCGCCGAGCTTGAGGAAAAGATCGCCGAAACCAAGTTCTCGAAAGAGGCGCGCGAAAAGGCGGATGCCGAGCTGAAGAAGCTCAAGAACATGTCGCCCATGTCCGCCGAAGCCACGGTGGTGCGCAACTATCTCGACTGGATGCTGTCGATCCCGTGGGGCACCAAATCCCGCGTCAAGAAGGACCTTGGCCGCGCCGAGAAGGTGCTCGATGACGATCATTACAGTCTGGAAAAGGTCAAGGAGCGGATCGTCGAGTACCTGGCGGTCCAGCAGCGCTCGAAAAAGCTGAAAGGCCCGATCATGTGCCTCGTCGGCCCGCCCGGCGTTGGTAAGACGTCGCTTGGCAAGTCGGTGGCGCGCGCCACGGGCCGCGAATTCATCCGCATCAGCCTTGGCGGCGTGCGCGACGAATCCGAGATCCGCGGCCACCGCCGGACCTATATCGGCTCCATGCCCGGCAAGATCATCCAGGCGCTGAAGAAGGCCAAGACCACCAACCCGCTCATCCTGCTCGATGAAATCGACAAGATGGGGCAGGACTTTCGCGGTGATCCGGCCTCGGCCATGCTTGAGGTGCTTGATCCGGAACAGAACGGCACTTTTGTGGACCACTATCTTGAGGTGGAATACGACCTGTCAAACGTGATGTTCCTGACCACGGCCAACACCTACAACATGCCCGGCCCGCTGCTTGACCGGATGGAGATCATTCCGCTGTCTGGCTACACCGAGGATGAAAAAGCCGAGATCGCACGCCAGCATCTCATTCCGAAGCAGATCAAGAATCATGGTCTTCGCGCCAAGGAATTCTCGGTCACGGATGAGGCGTTGATGGAGATGATCCGCACCTATACCCGCGAAGCGGGCGTGCGGAACCTTGAGCGTGAGATCGCGAAACTGGCGCGTAAAGCCGTGACCAAACTGGTCAAGAAGGATGTCGAACTGGTCGAGATCACCCCCGATAATCTCGAGGAGTATCTTGGCGTGCAGCGGCACCGCTATGGCCTGGCCGAGAAAGAGGATCAGATCGGCGTCGTCACGGGCCTCGCCTGGACGCAGGTCGGCGGCGATCTTCTTCAGATCGAAGCGCTGCGCCTGCCGGGCAAGGGCCGGATGAAGACCACCGGCAAGCTGGGTGATGTGATGAAGGAGTCCATCGATGCGGCGTCGTCCTACGTGCGTTCGGTCGCACCTCAGATCGGGGTCAAGCCTCCGCGCTTCGACACGCTGGACATCCACGTCCACGTGCCCGATGGCGCAACGCCCAAGGACGGTCCGTCGGCGGGTCTGGCGATGGTCACCTCCATCGTGTCGGTGCTGACGCAGATCCCCGTGCGCAAGGACATCGCCATGACCGGCGAGGTCAGCCTGCGCGGCAACGCGATGCCGATCGGGGGGCTGAAGGAAAAGCTTCTTGCGGCGCTTCGCGGCGGCATCACGACGGTGCTGATCCCCGAAGAGAACGAAAAAGACCTGCCTGAGATCCCCGATAACGTGAAGGCGGGGCTCGACATCATCCCGGTCTCGCACGTGTCCGAGGTGCTGAAACACGCCCTGGTGCGTGCGCCCGAACCCATCGAATGGGACGAGGCAGCCGCGGAAGAGGCGGCGCTGAAGGCCGCGTCGATGTCCCGCGGATCCGACGGGGCGGGTGCGGTCACGCACTGACGCGAACCTGAGTTGCTGAAATCGCGGGGGGCCGTGCATGAAAATTGCGCGGCCCTTTGCCGTTTCGGGGCAGTGGCGGCCCCGCACAAGCGGCAAACTGGATTGCATGCGGACTGCGTGCTAGGATGTCGCAGCAGCAGCAAAAAGAATGAGCAGGACCATGGCGAAACGAGCCACAACCACGACGACGACCCGCAAACCCCGCCGCGCGCGCACCGCCGCCTCTGCGGCCAAGCCAAAGACGGACGCGGTGATTGAACAGTCCGAAGACAGCACGAACCCCGAGACCGGCTTTCCCGATATTGACGGCCCGGTTTTGCCGGACACGCCGGAAACGACCGACGCGGCAGAGGCCGCCAGCGACGACAAGACCGAGACAGAGCTGAAAAAGCCCGAACTCATCCGCCGCGTCGTCGCAGCCTCGGGCATGAAGAAAAAGGACGTCAAACCGGTGGTCGAGGCGATGCTCAAGGAACTGGGCGACGCGCTGACCAATGGCGAGATCATGAACCTGCAACCCTTTGGCAAGCTTCAGATCAACCGCCAGAAGGACAAGGACAATGGTGAGGTCATTATTGTGAAGGTCCGCCGTAATCAGCAGGCCGTGGACGAGACGGAATCGCTGACGGAAAAGAAGAGCGACGTGCCTCTTGCAGAGAGCGCCGACTAAGTCTAAACGAGCGCCTCACGGGCGATTAGCTCAGCGGTAGAGCACTTCGTTCACACCGAAGGGGTCACTGGTTCGATCCCAGTATCGCCCACCATGATTTGAAAACGCCTCGGCCCCGTCGGCCGGGGCGTTTTCATGTCTGCATCGCGGCTTGCGAAGGCGTCTTGCACCGGCGCTGCGCTTTGCGCTAAAGCACCGCGAGCGGGTGATTAGCTCAGTTGGTAGAGCGCTTCGTTTACACCGAAGATGTCGGCGGTTCGAGCCCGTCATCACCCACCATTCCGCCTTTGATGTCTTCCGGGTTGTGCGCTGGCGCACCATAGGCCGCCAATTTCGTCGAATTGTGCGTTGGCTCTCCGGCGCTATCTTATCGGCATCGTAACGCAACCGGAGACGTGCCATGAGCTGGAATCCCGCCCTCGATCCGCATTGCCCCACGGGCGACGAGGTTGACGCTATCGACACCCTGATCGTGCCCCGCGCGCGTGATCTTGGCGGGTTCGAGGTGCGCCGCGCCCTGCCAGCGCCCAAGCGCCAGATGGTCGGGCCTTTCATCTTCTTTGACCAGATGGGCCCGGCAGAATTCCTGCCAAGCCGGGGCATGGATGTGCGCCCGCACCCCCATATCGGCCTCGCGACGATCAGCTACCTGTTCCGGGGCCGGATGCACCACCGCGACAGTCTGGGCACCGACGCCTGGATCGAACCGGGCGCTGTGAACTGGATGGTCGCGGGCCATGGTATCACCCATTCCGAGCGCACTGATGATGAAACGCAGACCGATCCGATGCCGTTCTTCGGCATCCAGACCTGGGTCGCCTTGCCGAAAGATCACGAGGATCGCGCCGCCGAATTCGTCCATGCGCCTGCCGCCGATCTTCCGATGCTGGAAGGCGAGGGGAAAGAGGTGCGCCTGATCCTTGGAAGCGCCTATGGCGCCCGCGCGCCGGTCGAAACCGCATCCGAGATGTTCTATGCCGATGCGGTCCTTCAGCCCGGCGCCGCCATCCCCCTGCCAGACGGGCATGAAGATCGCGGGGCCTATGTCGTGGACGGGTCGGTCACCATCGCGGGCCAGACCTATGAGGCGGGGCAGATGATGGTGTTCCGCCCCGGCGACGACGTGTCGATGGCCGCAGGCCCGCGCGGCGCGCGCGTGATGCTGCTGGGCGGCGAGACGCTGGAAGGTCCGCGCTATATCTGGTGGAACTTCGTCGCCTCGTCGAAGGAACGGATCGAAGAGGCGAAAGAGGCGTGGCGCAAGGGCGACTGGCAGAACGGGCGATTCCACCTGCCGCCCGGAGACGATGCCGAATTCATCCCGCTGCCCGACTGACGCCTAGACCGCCCGCGCGACGGTGAAATAGGTGGGCGCAAAGCCTTTGTAGACATGGCTGTCCACCATTTCGAACCCGGCGTCCCGCAGATAGCCGTCGAACTGTTTCGCCTTGAAATAGGATATGCTCGGCGCCTTGCCGAAAAGCTTCATCGCGCCGATGAGCAGCCGGAAATCGGGCCGACCGCCAAGCGTTGCGGATTTCTGCATGAACAGGCCGCCAGTGGGCAGCATCCCCCGGATCTCGGCCAGCGCGGCGGGCACATCCGGAATGAGGTGCAGTAGGTTATAGGCAAGCACGGCGTCATACTGGCATCCGTCGAAATCGCCGCGACCAAGCCCGGCCGTCTCGAACCCCAGATTGCCCATCTGCGCCTCGGCCAGCTTTTCATCCGCGATGCGGATCATCTCGGGCGCATAATCAGTGCCGGTGTAGCGTGCGGCGCTTCCTGCCAGCTTCAACGCGGTCGAACCGGTGCCGCAGCCAAGCTCAATGACGTCCATGTCGGTGGTCAGGTATCGCCGCGTCCGCGACAGGGTATCTTCGTAATTCGCGATATTCGACACGGGGCTCGCAGCATAGGCGCGGGCGCGGGTGTCCCAGAACTCGGGGGTGGTGGCGTTGGCGGTCATGTCATCTCTCCATTCATCTATTGACGCGACGCTACCCAAACGTGAGCGCATCGGGAATTGCCTAAATCCGGGCGTCTGGTATGCAGGAATGCATGAATTGGGCTGCGATCAATTTCGACTGGAACCATGTCCGCGCGTTCCTTGCGACGATCGAGGAAGGATCGCTGTCTGCGGCGGCCCGTGCGCTGGGGTCGACCCAGCCGACGCTGGGCCGCCAGATCACGCAGCTTCAGGACGAGCTTGGCGTGACGCTTTTCGAACGCGCGGGCCGGTCGCTGACGCCCACCCCGGCCGCACTAGGTCTGGCCGATCACGTGCGCGAGATGGCCGAGGCGGCCACGCGCCTGTCGCTGGCGGCGACGGGACAATCGCAAAGCGTCGAAGGCGTGGTGCGCATCACCGCGTCGCAGATGTATTCCGCACATCTGCTGCCGCCGGTGGTCAAAGGGCTTCTGGCCGACTACCCGGCGCTGCGGATCGAGATCGTGGCGACGGATTCGCTGTCCGATCTGCGCCGCCGCGAGGCGGATATCGCGATCCGCAACGCGCGGCCCACCGATAATGACATGATCGCCCGACTGATCCGCGAAGATGAGGGGTATCTTTACGCCCATGACAGCTATCTCGCCCGGGTCGGTCCGCTGCGCAGCCCGTCTGACATGGCGCGCGCGCATCTGATCGGGCTGGAGAATACCGATATGCTCATCGCCGGGCTGAACGAGCGGGGCTTTCCTGTCACCGCCGAGAATATCCAGACCGCTTGCGACAGCCATCTTGTGCATTGGGCCATGGCCTGCGCGGGCCTCGGGATCGGCGTCGTGCCGCGCAGCGTTGGCGATGCTGCGCCCGGGATGCACCGTGTGCCCGAAGGCGCCGCGCCGATGCGCTTTCCGATCTGGGTCGTGGCGCCGCAAGAGCTGAAGACAAGCCGCCGCGTGAGGGCCGTCTTCGACCGTCTGGCAGACGCCCTTGGCGCGCCGGAATAAATCGCGCGGGCAGGGGCCGAACGCGCTTGACGGCCCACCCATTGGCACCTAGAACGCCCGTCACGTTCGGGGCCTGACCCGGACGGGCAGTGAGCGGTTGTAGCTCAGTTGGTTAGAGTACCGGCCTGTCACGCCGGGGGTCGCGGGTTCGAGCCCCGTCAACCGCGCCACTTTTTCTTGAAAGATCGACGACATGCGCCGTGCTGCGCATTCAACCCGCACGCGGCCACCTTCGGCGCTGTGCCCGCGCGGGTTCGAGGCGGGGGCGGCGGGACGCGTCCCGCCCTGCGTCACCCCTTCGACACCGCGTCCATGATCCGGGCCCACGACCGGATGCCCTTGTGAAAGCTTTCAAGGCTGTATTTCTCGTTGGGGCTGTGGATCTGGTCGTCGTCGCGGCCAAAGCCGATCAGCATGGAATCGAGGCCGAGGATCGACTTGAAATACCCCGCGATCGGGATCGACCCGCCAGACCCGATGAAGGCCGCCGGTTTTGGCCATTCGTCGCTGAGCGCGCGGCGCGCCTGCTCGAACGCCGGGTGATCGGTGGACATCGTCGATGCGGGCGAGGCGCCGTGGCCGTGAAACTCGACGGTGCAATCCTCGGGGATCATCTCGCGCACCATGGCGCGAAAGCTTTCGCGGATGGCATGGGGGTCCTGATGCCCGACAAGGCGAAAGCTGATCTTGGCAGAGGCTTCGGACGGCAGCACGGTCTTGAACCCCTTGCCCGCATATCCGCCGGTGATCCCGTTCACCTCGCAGGTCGGGCGTGACCAGACCATTTCAAGGCCCGAACGATCTTCTTCGCCCGCAGGCTTGGCCAGCCCGACCTCGCCCAGAAAGCTGGTCGCGTCAAAGCCAAGCGCGTTCCACTGCTCGCGGATTTCATCCGGAAGGTCCGGCACTCCGTCGTAAAAGCCGGGCACGGTGACGCGGCCCGTGGCGTCATGAAGCGATGCGATCACTTTGGCCATCACACGGATCGGGTTCATCGCGATGCCGCCATACATGCCCGAATGCAGGTCCTTTGACGGGCCGGTGATCTTCACCTCTTCGCCCAGAAGCCCGCGCAGCATCGTCGTAACGGCGGGCGTTTCGGTGTCGAATAGCCCGGTGTCGCAAATCAGCGCCACGTCGGGCTGTGCCAACTCGTCCTTGTTCGCCTCAAGGAAGGGCACGAGCGAGGGCGAGCCGGATTCTTCCTCGCCTTCGAAAAAGAAGGTGATCTTGCACGGCAGTTTGCCATGCTCTGCCTTCCACGCACGGCAGGCTTCGACGAAGGTCATGAGCTGGCCCTTGTCGTCAGAAGCGCCGCGCCCGCGGATGACCTTGCCCTTCTCGGTGTCCTGAAGTTCCGGATCGAAGGGGTCGCGGTGCCACAGTTCCAACGGGTCAACGGGCTGCACGTCATAGTGACCGTAAAACAGCAGGTGCGGGCCGTCGCCAGGGATCTCACCCACCACCATCGGATGCCCCGGTGTGGGGCGTTTCGACACGGTCGCGCCCAGGGATTCCAGGTCCGCGACCAGCCAGTCGGCGGCTTTGTCGCAGGAGGCCTTGTAGTCGGGGTCGGTGGAAATCGACGGGATGCGCAGAAGCGCGAGCAGGCGATCAACAGCTCCATCAAGGTCTGAATCGATACGGTTGAGAACGGGTGAGAGAGACATCGAAAGCTCCTGCCGGGATGCGCGTGTGACAGGGCGAAGGTAACAGCCGATCACGTGCTGTCCAGCGATCCTCTGGAACACACCGTTTCCGGGCTATAGTTAGGCCCCAACACTGAATGAACCGGAAAGGATTCGCGTCATGCGTCTCGCCGCCCTCGCTCTTGCCGCCCTGATGATGCCCGCAGCTGCGCCCGCGCAGACCCTGACCGGCGATGCCGCGGCGCAGTTGATGTTCCAGCCCAGCCGGGCCAGCGTCGCGGTCAATCCGAACTCTGGCTTGAGCGCTGCGCAAACCGATTTCGTGACCGCGATCTTCAACCAGAGACAGGTCGATGTCGGCATGCGCTATTACGGGTCGGTTGCGGTGTCGCCGTCCTTCTTCGATCTCGTCGCCAGCCAGGGTCCGCAGGCCGCGATGCTGGCGGGACTGTTCCAGGTGACAGGCGAGATGCACAATGTCGCAGCAGCTGACCGCTTTGCGCTGACCTTGTGCGAAACCGCTCGGACGGCGGGGCAAGCGCCCTGCGTCATTGCCGCCCGCATCCTGCCGCGCGGCTATCGCAATCGTGACCTGACGCTGTCGGCCTCTGCCACCGAAGCCTTGACCGCCTATCGCCGCGCAAGCGCGCCCAAGGCCTTTGCCGCCTCGACCGCGACCCAAGGGTTCGCCTTCCGCACCGGCGCCAATGCCGCAGCCGAAGCGATGGCCGCGTGTAATGCCTCGGCGCAGCGAAAAGGTGCGGCGGATTGCGCGGTTGTGGTCGCCGATTGATTCATATCATTTGCCGCACGCAAACCGTTCTTTATTCAGGAGACCTGCAAAGGTAGAAAAAACTGAATATGTCTATGGCCGGATGGAAAACTTCTGTTACAACGGCCAGACGGACGGAGAGAGGAGCCTCAGGGTGGACTATACCGCGAAACTCGACGCCGCGCTGACGCGCTTGCATGATGAAGGCCGCTATCGGACCTTCATTGATATCGAGCGCAAGAAGGGGAAGTTTCCCCATGCGACGTGGCGGCGGCCTGACGGGACGGAACGGCCCGTGACGGTGTGGTGCGGCAACGATTATCTTGGCATGGGCCAGCATCCGGTGGTTCTGGCAGCGATGCACGAGGCGCTGGATAGCACCGGCGCAGGGTCGGGCGGCACGCGCAACATTTCCGGCACGACCGTCTATCACAAGGCGCTGGAGGCAGAGCTTGCGGACCTGCACGGCAAGGAATCCGCGCTTCTGTTCACCTCGGCCTATATCGCGAATGACGCGACGCTTTCGACCCTGCCAAGGCTGTTTCCGGGGCTCATCATCTATTCGGACGCGCTGAACCACGCGTCGATGATCGAAGGCATCCGCCGCAATGGCGGACAAAAGCGTGTCTTCAAGCATAACGATCTGGATGACCTGCGCGCCAAGCTTGAAGCGGATGACCCCTGCGCACCCAAGCTGATCGCCTTTGAGTCGGTCTATTCAATGGACGGCGATTTCGGCCCGATCGAGGCGATCTGCGATCTGGCCGATGAATTCGGCGCACTCACCTATATCGACGAGGTTCACGCGGTCGGCATGTATGGTCCGCGCGGCGGCGGCGTGGCGGAGCGCGATCGCCTGATGCACCGCATCGACATGATCAACGGCACTCTCGCCAAGGCCTATGGCGTGATGGGCGGCTATATTGCGGCATCCCACAAGATGTGCGACGCGATCCGGTCCTATGCGCCGGGCTTCATCTTCACCACCTCGCTGCCCCCTGCGGTCGCGGCAGGCGCGGCGGCCAGCGTGCGGCACCTCAAGACGGACGGCGCCCTGCGTGAACAGCACCAGACCCAGGCGAAGATCCTGAAACTGCGCCTCAAGGGGATGGGGCTGCCGATCATCGACCATGGCAGCCATATCGTTCCGGTGATCGTCGGCGATCCCGTCCACACCAAGAAGCTGTCGGATATGCTGCTGGAAGATCACGGGATTTACGTCCAGCCGATCAATTTTCCGACCGTCCCGCGCGGCACGGAACGTTTGCGCTTTACCCCGTCGCCGGTTCACGGACCGCGTGAAATGGATGCACTCGTGCGCGCTTTGGATACACTCTGGTCGCACTGTGCGCTAAATCGTGCCGAGCTTTCCGCATAAATTATCCACAGGTGCATTGCATCTGGACGTGTGCTAACGTCTTGGTAATAAAACACGGCGACGGACGAATCGCCGGTCCTTGAGGATTGAGCGCTAAAGGGGCAGGGGAATGCTTGGACGGTGGAGAGACCCACCAGTAACGGACGAATCGGTCGGGCCGAAGGGCTTCGACGATTACGACGTGCGCATCGGTGATGTCATGCGCGGCGAGCGTGCGACAATGTCCAAATCCCTTCTCGACGTGCAGCGCGAATTGCGCATCAAAGCGTCCTACATTGCAGCAATCGAGAACGCGGACGCTTCGGCCTTCGAAACTCCTGGTTTCATTGCCGGTTTCGTGCGGTCTTATGCGCGCTACCTGAACCTTGATCCCGATTGGTGCTTTCAGCAATTCTGCCGCGAATCCGGGTTCCAGCCCGTGCACGGCATGTCCGCAGAGGCATCGGGCACCGTCCGCCATGCCAAGCCCGCGCCGCAGGCCAAATCGCGCGGACCGCGTGATCCCTTTGCCGATCCCGAAACGCCCTTCGCCCCGCGCGGCGAGGCGATCCTGTCCAAGATCGAACCCGGCGCGCTTGGCTCGTCGCTGGTTCTCGTGGCGCTGATCAGCTTTATCGGCTGGGGCGGCTACACCGTCTTCAACCAGATACAGCGTGTCGAATTCGCGCCTGTCGATCAGGCCCCCGGCGTCGTTGCCGATGTGGAAACCCTTGCCCGCGAAGGCGACGCGCTTGCCTTCCTTGGTGAGGATGAGACGTCTTCGCGTGGCCCGACCCCGTCCATCGAAACGGTCGAGCGCCTTTATCGCCCCGAGGCGCTGGACGTTCCTGTCCTGACCGCCCGCGACGCCCCGATCGCAACGCTGGACCCCGCCACCCTTGGCGCGATGGCCGATCAGGTGATCGACCGCCCGCTGACCGTGGCCGATGCGGACACGCCCGCCGATCCCGAGACCCAAGGCATCGAGAATGCGCTTGCTGCGGCCCTTGGCGACGGTGCCGCGCCGCAGGTACTTGCCGCGGCCAAGCCCGGTGTTACCATGGTCGCTGTCCGCCCCGCATGGGTGCGCGTCACGGGCGCCGATGGCACGATCCTTTATGAAAGCGTCATGAACGCAGGCGACACCTATGACGTGCCGCAGATGGAAGACCCCGCGCAGCTGCGCATCGGCGAATCCGGCGCGGTTTATTTCGCGATCAACGGCCAGACCTATGGCCCCGTTGGCGACCGTGGCTCTGTCACGTCGAATCTTGCGCTGGCCGCTGACGCACTGACCCAGACCTACGATGTCGCGGCGCTCGACTCTGACGGTGATCTGCAGCGGGTGGTGGCAGAGCTGAACCTCGCCGCCGAAACTCCGTCGCAGGACTGATCGCGACACCGCATCCCCTTTTCACAGACGCGCGGGACACCTAGCTTAGGCTCAGGCGAACCGTTAGACTTTGCCCAAGCCCGCGACGCGTGAAAGGTCCGTTCATGAGCCTCAATTCGATCCGCCCCTGGCGCAATATCTATCGCCGGAAAAGCCGCCAGATCATGGTCGGCAACGTGCCGGTCGGGGGCGATGCGCCGATCACCGTGCAGACGATGACCAATACCGACAGCGGCGACGTGGCCGCGACGCTCGCGCAGGTGCAGGCAGCCGCCGATGCCGGCGCCGATATCGTCCGCATCTCGGCCCCCGATGAGGCCGCGACCCGCGCGCTGAAAGAGATCTGCGCCGAAAGCCCTGTGCCGATCGTGGCCGACATCCATTTCCACTACAAACGCGCCATCGAGGCGGCAGAGGCGGGCGCGGCCTGCCTGCGCATCAACCCCGGCAATATCGGGTCCGCCGACCGCGTGCGCGAGGTCATTGCCGCCGCCCGCGATCACGGCTGTTCCATCCGCATTGGCGTGAATGCCGGATCGCTCGAAAAGCACCTTCTTGAGAAATACGCAGAGCCATGCCCCGAAGCGATGGTTGAAAGCGCCCTCGATCACATTCGAATTCTTCAGGACAATGACTTCCACGAATTCAAGATCAGCGTGAAGGCATCCGACGTCTTCCTCGCCGCCGCCGCCTATCAGGGCATTGCCGACGCGACGGACGCGCCGATCCATCTTGGCATAACCGAGGCGGGCGGTCTGACCTCGGGCACGATCAAGTCGGCCATTGGCCTGGGCAATCTTCTTTGGATGGGCATTGGCGACACGATCCGCGTGTCCCTGTCGGCCGATCCGGTCGAAGAGGTGAAGGTTGGCTATGAAATCCTGAAATCGCTTGGCCTGCGCCACCGGGGCGTGAACATCATTTCCTGCCCCTCCTGCGCGCGGCAAGGCTTTGACGTGATCAAGACGGTCGAGACGTTGGAACAGCGGCTGGAACACATCAAGACGCCCATGAGCCTGTCGATCATCGGTTGCGTCGTGAACGGGCCGGGTGAGGCGTTGATGACCGATGTCGGCTTCACCGGGGGCGGCGCGGGCAACGGGATGGTGTATCTCGCCGGCAAACAGTCGCACCGCATGTCGAACGACCAGATGGTCGATCACATCGTCGAACAGGTGGAAAAGAAAGCCGCCGAGATCGAGGCGCAAGAGGCCGAAAAAGCGCCGGAACCGGCGGAGTGATTTCCCAAGGGCGCCCCGTCGATCAGCGGTCTGCCAGGCGCTTAGGCCAAAGCGACGAAGCTGCGTAAAAAGTCCAAAGAGACAACCGCCGCAAGGCGCCCACGCTAGGGCGGGCGCGTCCCCGCTTTCCGCCTCTAGATCTCCACCTCAACCACCCCGTCCGGCTCTGCCGCGCGGCTTTGACACAGGATCATGTGGTCTTCGCGCTCGGCCTTCGACAGCACGAAATCCCGATGCTCGACCGCGCCCGCGACCACCCGGCATTTGCACACACCGCAAAGCCCGTCCGAGCATTTCACATCCACCTTCACCCCCGCGCGCAGCAGCGCATCGGTCGGCGCTTCGTCGGACGATACTGCGATCTCCCGCCCGTCAGACAGCCGCAAGGTGAAGGGATGGTTCTCGTATTCCGGCACTTCGGGGACCGAGAAATACTCCAGATGCCGCGCCTCTTCGGGGAAACCGTTCGCCTCTGCCGCGCCCATCACGGCATCCATATAGGCGTTCGGCCCGCAGGTGTAGACATGCGCGCCGGGGCGATAATCGAGGACCTTCGACAGGTCCGCCCGGTCGCCTTCATCCGAAAAATGATAGCGCACCCGGTCCGCCCAGGGCACATCCGCCAGGTCCTTCAGGAACCCTGCGTTCTTTCGGAACGAACAGGAATAATGCAGCACGAACTCGGCCCCGATCGCGTGCAGGCGATGCGCCATGGCGATCATCGGTGTGACACCGATCCCGCCGCCCATGAGATAGGTGAAAGACGCGTCCTCGATCAGCGGGAAATGGTTGATCGGCTGGCCTATGAAGACATGGCGGCCTTCCTCGAAAATCCTGTGCATCAGTTTCGACCCGCCGCGCCCCGTATCCTCGCGCAGGACGGCGATCTGGTAGACAGACGCGTCCGCAGGATCGCCCGACAGGGAATACTGGCGGAAGAACTCTGGCGCGACGACGACATCCACATGCGCGCCCGCCTCGACCTTGGGCAGATCGGCGCCATCGGGCCTGCGGAACTCATATTTGGTCACGGCGTCCGTCATATGCTCGGCCTTGGATACCACGACCTCGATCACCGGCGAGGGGCCTTTGTCGGCGGTATAGACATGCTCTGGCGGCTCGCCAGCCGCCCGGCGCCGCTTATGCTCTGCCGCCGGGATCATCGCCTTGTAGGCCGCGATCCCTGCCTCGCGGTCCATTGCATAGGGGAACGGCCAGGGATGCGGGGCCAGCGGGGCAGGGTAGACGGCAAGCGTCTGATCCTCGAACTTCAGATCCAGATCGGTCGACAGGTCCCGCTCGTTCACCGGCGCGGCGGGCGGGCCGTAGGCCCCGTCGTCGATCATCTCGAGATCCCACCACCATTTCTTGACCGGGTTCATCGCCCCGCGCCCCAGCTTGTCATCGAGCGCCGCGAGCGCCTTCGCGGCCCCCGGCATCTTCATCGCCGCCCAGCGGAAGGGCGCTTCGGCGAAAAGGCCTTCAAGGTTCCACGGACAGGTCTTCATGCAGCGCCCGCACATGGATCCGTTCTTCTGACCGATCCGGTAGGTGGTGCATTTCTGGCTATCGGATTTCCAGATCTCGTAGCCATTGAACATCAGCTTCGGCCCGGCGGTGATCGCGCCCGAGGGGCATTCGCGGGCGCATTTGTTGCACGCTTCGCAAAACCGCTGCAGGCCGAAATCAATCGGCTTGTCATGGGCCAGCGGCATGTTCGTGGTGATGACGCCTGATTTCAGGCGGGGGCCGAGGAACGGGTTCAGGATCACCTCGCCGATGCGGCTGACCTCGCCCAGCCCCGACAACAGCAGAAGCGGCGGATGCAGCACCTCGTCATCCATCACCGTATGCGTCCGCGCGCCGTATCCGAGATTACGGATATGCTGCGCCATCACGCCGCCCAGGAGCGAGAACCGCAAATAGGCCCGCATGGACTGCGCGCAGGCGATCCAGTCGTCGCCCGAAGCGCCTTCCATCGTCTCATGGCCCTGATCGACGATCATGGAGATCGCGTTTTCATGGTAGGGCGTGATTGGATCGCCGCGCGCGTCGTGGCTGTAATAGGTCCAGTCCGGGCAGGCCGAGATCCCGCAGGCGTCGATACCCAGCCAATACAGCGCCGCCTTGACGTTATCGGCATTCTGAGCGGGATCGGTGGTCGAGGGATGCACATTGCCCGT
Organism: uncultured Paracoccaceae bacterium; assembly: GCA_965662745.1. Taxonomy (GTDB): domain Bacteria; phylum Pseudomonadota; class Alphaproteobacteria; order Rhodobacterales; family Rhodobacteraceae; genus Anianibacter. The sequence goes on along the minus strand of CBFIJK010000033.1, from coordinate 2,239 downwards.
CTCGCCATCCTGCAACAGGATGAAGGCCCCAAGCGAGGGCCGGAACGCGAAGGCCGACGCGGATTTGCGAACGTAATTGCCGTTCTTCGCCGCTTCTTGCGGGCCCTTGCCCAGATCGCCGAACAGCGAGCGCGCAAACATGTTTGCGCGTTTCGGCACCCGCGCGACATTGGCGCGGTCGATATAGGTCGTGGGATCGTCCACGCGTTTCAGGGTCTCGAAGGCATGCGGACCGTCGCGGAACTTGCGGCTGGCAAACGGATCGCGGTTGAGCGCGCTTTTCGCATGCCGCCCGATCCCGGCAAGGTAGCTGAAACCGGGCTTCTGACCATCTGCCAGCGGCTTGTCCGGTGTCATCGCCAGCGTCGTGGTGATGGCCGCCAGGCCAAAACGCTTGCCTGCGAACGGGTTGACCGCCACGCCGTCCTTGACGCTCGCAAGCCCCGCCTGAACGGCAAGGCGCGTCAGATCCACATCGCTTGCCGCGCCGGAATGGGCGCGCGCCTCAAGCCCCAACAGCCGGATGTAATTGGCCAGCGTCACGGCGGTCTCTGACGCGCGCAGGCAGGCGCGCTGCGCCTCGGCGTCGAGGATCCAGTCGCTGCCCGGCTCGTCCCGCGTCGGCGCGCGGGGCATGTCGTAGAGGAACACGATCGCATGGGTGTGGCCCCGGCAATCCTCGGGCGGGCGCGCGAGGCTTTCGCGCAGGCCCGCCATGATGACATCCACCCCGGCCGCCAGCGTTTTCGTCTGCATCGTGCGCAGTTTTTCGGCCAGCCGGTCGACATCCGGGTTGCGGATCGGCGCGTCCAGATGCACGGCGGCATCCAGACGGCAAATCCCAACCATGGACGCATCGCAGTAATAGCCGAAGGCCTTGAGATGCCGTGCGCGTTCCTCCGGGTCTTCGGGGATCACCGCGCGCTCGCGCTTGACGAGGCCTTCGCGCGTCGCGTCCAGCATCGCCTGGTAGTCCTGCATCGCATTCACGATGGACAGGGGATCGTCCGGGCGGCGGAAGGACAGGCCCTCCATCGGCGGCAGGCTCTCAAGCCTCGGGGCCTTGTCCGTGCGCGCCAGACGTTCCAGCGGGAAGGGGCCCAGATGCATGGGCCGCGCCGCATAGGATCTCAGCTTGCCCATGTCATGTCCCCTCCCTCACAGCTGCTTCAACGCCTCTTCACCTTCAGTGAGGCGTTCCAGAAGCTGGGTCAACTGAGCAACATCCCTAGCGCACAGCTTGGCCTCCATCGCGGCGTTGTTGTGAACGGCGAGAGGCGTGCCCTCGGTCAGCCGCGCGGCGCCCAGCGGCGTCAGCGTCACCTCGGTCGTGCGCTTGTCGCCGGTGCCGGCGGCGCGGGCGATCAGCCCGGCCTCTTCCATCTGGCGCAGGGCGCGGCTGGTGGCGGTGCGGTCGATGCCGACGAAGCCTGCGATCTCGGACGGGTTGGAAAGGCCCTCGTTGCCGACGGCCAGAAGCACGCACCAGGTGATCCGCGTCAGCCCCAGCGCGCGCAAGCCGTCGTCGAGCCGCCGTTCCTGCACCCGCGCGGCGCGCGACAGGTGAAACCCAAGCGATTGGTGAAGACGATAAAGGGGCAGGCCGTTCATAGTTTGCACTGTCAATCAGTGCGCGGGGGCTGTCAACGCGGACTAGAGGGCGCCCAGCGCGGCGCGGATGGCGTCGCGCAGGTCGGTGGCCTTGTCGTGGTTGTAGGGCGTGTGGTCAGGGTCAAAGACCTCCAGCGCGGCGTTCACATGGGCCAGCGCGGCCTGCCAGTGCGGTCGCTGATCGTCGGTGGTGTCGTGTTCCGCGATCGCCTTTTCCGCGATCGCCATGTTCTCTTGCGTCATGGCCCATTGCACCGGGTGATCTTCATTGGTGAAGACGGTCAGCGCCGCGCGATAGGCCTCCACCGCCTCTGCCAGCAGCGCCGTACCCTGCGGCCCTCCGGTGCGGGTGCCTTGGCCTTTGAGCGCGTTGCCGAGGTTGTTCTGGGTCATGGCCCAGTCCACCGGATGGTCCGCCTTGGTGCGGACGGTCAGCGCCGCGCGATAGGCCTCCACTGCCTCTGCCAACAGCGCCGCGCCCTCCGGCCCGCCGGTGCGGGTGCCTTGGTTTCCGAGCGCGATGGCGAGGTTGTTCTGGGTCATGGCCCAGTCCACCGGATTGTCCACCTTGGTGTGAACGGTCAGCGCATCGCGAAAGGCGACGACCGCCTCTGCCAGCAGCGTCGCG
>CBFIJK010000032.1:0-38528 GCA_965662745.1 uncultured Paracoccaceae bacterium | reverse complement strand
GACATTGACGCACAGGTTGCACGCCACGCATTCGTCATCTTTCACGGTGAAGACTCGGTCCTCGGACATGGCGATGGCCTGGTGACTGGTGTCCTCGCAGGCCGCATAGCAGCGCCCGCACTTGATGCAGGCGTCCTGATCAATCCGTGCCTTGGTGACGTAGTTGAGGTTGAGATACTGCCAGTCGGTCACGTTCGGCACCGCGCGGCCCGAGACGGCAGCAACCGAATCGTAACCTTTCTCGTCCATCCATTGCGACAGGCCCGAGATCATTTCCTCGACGATCTTGAAACCATAGGTCATCGCTGCCGTGCAGACCTGCACATTCCCGGCGCCGAGGGCCAGGAATTCAGCCGCGTCGCGCCACGTGGTCACGCCGCCGATGCCGCTGATCGGGATACCGGCGGTTTCGGGATCGCGCGCGATCTCGGCCACCATGTTCAGCGCGATCGGCTTGACCGCCGGTCCGCAATAGCCGCCATGGCTGCCCTTCCCGTCGATCGAAGGCTCCGGCGACATCGAATCAAGATCGACCGAGGTGATGGAGGAAATCGTATTGATGAGGCTCACGGCATCCGCCCCGCCTGCCTTGGCGGCGCGCGCGGGATAGCGGATATCGGTAATGTTCGGCGTCAGCTTGACGATCACCGGCATTCGGGTGTTCGCCTTGCACCAGCGCGCGACCATTTCGATGTATTCCGGGACCTGCCCCACAGCCGATCCCATGCCCCGTTCGGACATGCCGTGAGGACAGCCGAAATTAAGCTCGATCCCATCCGCGCCCGTCTCTTCGACAAGCGGAAGGATCGCTTTCCACGCGGCTTCCTCACACGGCACCATGATCGACGCGATCAGCGCGCGGTCCGGGTAGTCGCGCTTGACCGCCTTCATCTCGCGCAGGTTCACTTCGAGCGGGCGGTCGGTGATCAGCTCGATATTGTTGAGCCCCAGAAGCCGCCGGTCCGCGCCCCAGATCGCGCCGTAGCGCGGGCCGTTGACGTTGACGACGGGCGGGCCTGCCTCGCCCAGCGTTTTCCAGACGACACCTCCCCAACCGGCCTCGAAGGCGCGACGGACGTTGTATTCCTTGTCGGTCGGCGGCGCCGATGCGAGCCAGAAGGGATTAGGCGACTTGATGCCCACGAAATCGGATTGAAGATTGGCCATTTGAGCAGCTCCTACTCGTCCGTGCAAAGCACATAGATGCGGAGCGTCAGCTCCTGATTTTCGTCCGTCACGTTGCGCAGCGCCACGCGCCAGCGCCCGTCGGACAGCGGATAATTGGCGGTCACGTTGAACGCGATCACGTCTTCCGGCGCTCCGGAAATCTGGTAACCGCCCCCTGTCATTTCGCCCGTCGCGCAGGTGACCGTGCGGGTGATGAACTCGCCCGGCGTCACGCGCTTGCGTTCGTAGAGGTCATCCTCGCGGTGGATTGCGAGGGCGGGAGTGGCGAGGCCGCAGACAAGCGCCGCCGTAGAGAGCGACATGAGAAGGCCTGTTGCCCGGGGCTTGCCCCGGGCCGCGCCCGGCCCTTCGTTCATGGCGCTAGCCGATAAGCGTTGCATGGATATCCTCCGCCGCATCGCGGCCCTCGGCGACGGCCGTGACGGTCAAATCCTCGCCGCCCGCTGCGCAATCGCCGCCGGCCCAGACCTTGGGATGCGACGTGCGATAGCCCTCTGCCACGCCCAGTTTAGGCCCGGCGCGGTTGACGTTGTCCGGCCCGCTTTCCAGCCACTGACCGATGGCGACATGCACCTGATCGGCAGGCAGCTGGAACGTCTCGCCCGGCGCGTCGGAATACTCGAACTCCACCGCCTCAACCGCGCCATTGCCACGCACCGCGACAGGCTGCGCGCCATACAGGATGCGCACGCCCTTGGAAGTCGCAAGGTCCTGTTCGAACACGCTGGCCGACATGCGGTCCTTACCGCGCCGGTAGACCATCGTGACATGCTCTGCGCCGAGAAGCTTGGACTGCACGGCGGCATCGACCGCTGTCATCCCGCCGCCGATCACGACGACATTGCGCCCCACCGGCAACGCGGCAAGATCACCCGCCTGCCGCAGCGCCGCGATGAAGTCGACCGCTGGGCCGACATTGTCCTTGTCGAAGCCTTCAAGCGCATTCGCCCCAGCCAGACCGATACCAAGGAAGACCGCGTCGTAGTCTTCGGTCAGCCCGTCAAGCGTCACATCGACGCCAAGCGCGGTGCCATGGCGCATCTCGATCCCGCCGATCTTCATCAGCCAGTCGACCTCGGCCTGAGCGAAACCGTTCACCGTCTTGTAGGACGCAATGCCGTATTCGTTCAGCCCGCCGGGCTTTTCACGCTTTTCGAAGATCACGACATCATGGCCCTTCATCGCAAGCCGGTGCGCACAGGCAAGGCCCGCAGGCCCTGCGCCAACGACCGCAACGCGTTTGCCGGTCGCTTCGGCGCGCGTGTAGGGATGCACATCCTGGGCCATCAGCGTGTCGGTCGCATAGCGCTGCAGCCGCCCGATCTCGACCGGCGCGCCTTCTGCCACCTCGCGCACGCACACCTCTTCACACAGCGTTTCCGTGGGGCAGACCCGGGCGCACATGCCGCCCAGAATGTTCTGATCAAAGATCGTCTTCGCCGCCGCCTCGGGCGTGCCGGTGGCGATCTGGCGGATGAACAGCGGGATGTCGATGCTGGTCGGGCAGGCCGTCACGCAGGGCGCATCGTAGCAGAAATAGCAGCGATCGGCGGCCACATGTGCCTCGTGCTGGTCCAGCGGCGGATGCAGGTCGCCGAAATTCTTCGCCAGAACATCCGGCCCGAGCCGCCCGGCGATCACGCCCGGAGTCATTTCCGTGTTGGCCATCCAGGGCCTCCCCATCTTGGTCTTCTTTGGACTGAGCCTGCCACAGGTTGAAATTTTATCAAACGGTAAATTTTCACCGAATGTGCCGCGAGACCGGGCAGCGTGGAAACCTCAATTTCCTTTGCGGCATTTGCTTTTCACGCCCCGCGCCCTCAACTATAAGCCACGTGATACTCGGCCCGCGGCAGACGGGCGCGCAAAACTCAGGCGGTTTGAGGACAGCATGACAAACAAGAATTCCGATGCCGATGTGGATTTCATCCGCGCCTTGGCTGAACTTCTCAGCGAGAACGATCTGACCGAACTCGAGGTCGAACGCGAAACCGGCAAAGATCAAAAGCTGTGCGTGCGCGTCAGCCGCGCCCGGGAAATCGTGCAGCACGTGTCGGCCGCGCCCTCGGCCCCCGCGCCCTCTGCCCCTTCGGCGCCGTCCTCGACCCCTGCCGCGCCGGCGACCGAATCCGCCGATCCCGCCAATCATCCGGGCGCGGTCACCTCGCCCATGGTCGGCACGATCTACATGCAGGCAGAGCCCGGCTCGCCCGCTTTCGTCAAGATCGGCGACAAGGTCAGCGAAGGCCAGACCCTGCTGATCGTCGAAGCGATGAAGACCATGAACCAGATCCCGGCGCCGCGCGCCGGAACCGTCAAGCGGATCCTCGTCGAGGACGGCGCGCCCGTGGAATACGGCGCCCCCCTGATGATCATTGAGTGAGGCCGCCCCCATGTTCGACAAGATCCTGATCGCCAACCGGGGCGAGATCGCGTTGCGCGTGATCCGTGCGGCCCGCGAGATGGGCATCAAGTCGGTCGCGGTCCATTCCACCGCAGATTCCGACGCGATGCATGTGCGCATGGCGGATGAGGCGGTCTGCATCGGCCCGCCGCCCTCGAACCAATCCTACCTTTCGATGGCCGCGGTGTTGTCGGCGTGTGAGATCACCGGCGCGCAGGCGATCCATCCCGGCTATGGGTTTCTGTCAGAGAACGCCGCCTTCGTGCAGGCGATCCAGGACCATGGGCTGACCTTCATCGGCCCGACCGCCGAGCATATCCAGATCATGGGCGACAAGATCACCGCCAAGGACACGATGAAGGCGCTTGGCGTGCCTTGCGTGCCCGGATCCGAAGGTGGCGTGCCGGATATGGAAACCGCTCGGCAGGTGGCCGAAGAGGTCGGATATCCGGTCATCATCAAGGCCACGGCCGGCGGCGGTGGACGCGGCATGAAATTGGCCCGCACCGCAGAAGATCTGGAAAACGCCTTCCGCACCGCCCGGTCCGAGAGCAAGGCGGCCTTCGGCAACGACGAGGTGTATATAGAGCGCTATCTCGGCCGCCCGCGCCATATCGAGGTGCAGGTTTTCGGCGACGGCAAGGGCAACGCCGTTCATCTGGGCGAACGGGATTGTTCGCTGCAGCGCCGCCACCAGAAGGTCTTCGAAGAGGCCCCCGGCCCCGCAATCGACGAAGAAACCCGTGCGCGCATCGGGGCGACCTGCGCCGACGCCATCGCCCGGATCGGCTATGCCGGCGCGGGCACGATCGAGTTCCTCTTCGAGGATGGTGAGTTCTTCTTCATCGAGATGAACACCCGCCTTCAGGTGGAACATCCCGTCACCGAAGGGATCTTCGGCGTCGATCTTGTCCGCGAACAGATCCGCGTCGCCGCCGGTCTGCCGCTGTCCTTCACGCAAGAGGATCTCAAGATCAACGGCCACGCCATCGAGGTGCGGATCAACGCGGAAAAGCTGCCCAATTTTTCGCCTTCGCCGGGCAAGATCACCCAGTATCACGCGCCGGGCGGGCTTGGCGTGCGGATGGATAGCGCAATCTATGACGGCTACCGCATTCCGCCCTATTACGATTCGCTGATCGGCAAGCTGATCGTGCATGGCCGCGACCGGCCCGAGGCGCTTGCGCGGCTCAACCGCGCGCTTGGGGAATTGATCATCGACGGGATCGACACCACCATTCCCCTGTTCCATGCGCTTCTCGAAGAAGAGGCGATCCAGACGGGCGACTATTCGATCCACTGGCTCGAAGAGTGGCTGGCCCGGAATATCGGCTGACCGCTGGTGTGCCCGACCCGACGCTGACACCAGAATTGATGATCGAGGCCTATCGCACCGGCATCTTCCCGATGGCGGAATCGCGGGACGATCCGGACCTTGCCTGGATCGACCCGCATTTCCGGGGCGTCTTCCCTCTGGACGAGTTTCACACCTCGCGCTCGCTGCGCCGGACCTTGCGGCGCGGCGGCTACGAAGTGACCATCGACCACGCCTTTGACGAGGTCGTGACCGCCTGCGCCACGCGCGACGAGACCTGGATCAACGACACCCTGTTCGACCTCTACCGCCAGCTTCACGCGCGAGGTGTCTGCCATTCGATTGAGGTCTGGCAGGACGGCGAATTGACCGGGGGCGTGTTCGGCCTGCATATCGGCGGAGCGTTCTTTGGCGAAAGCATGTTCTCGCGCCGCACGGATCATTCAAAGATCGCGCTGGCCTACCTGACGCGGGCGTTGCGGGACGCGGGCTTCGTTCTGTTCGACACGCAGTTCCTGACGCCGCATCTGGCGTCCCTTGGGGCGATAGAGGTGCCGCGCGCGCGCTATCACGAAATGCTGGCAGCCGCGCAGATGCGCTTTGCTCAGTTCCCCGACGCCTCTTCGCTGCCCTCGCCCTCGGACTGGGGCAAGATGCAGCGCAGCACCCAGACGTCATAGCGCGCGTGATCCAGCGCGTTCAGCGCCGGCGAGGAGGCGACCATCCAGCCTGAAAAGCTGGGATTGGCATCGCCGCGTTCCAGAACCACGACATAGGCAAAGGCGTCGCCTTCGGGGTTGTCTTCGGGATAGCGGCATTCGGCCATCTGGATCGTCAGGCGACCGAAATCCACCAGCTCACCCGGTGCGATCCGCAGATCGCGCGCCTCGCCCGACATCGTATCGAGCGCGCGCAGGACCGCGCCTCCGGGGGCTGTGGCGCCGGGCTGGACGGGTTCGGGTTCCGGCTCTGCGGATTCAAACCGGATACCGTCATCGTACTCATCGAGGAAATCGCCGTCGATCTGTGGCGTGTAGGTGCCGGGATCGGTTTGGCCGGGCGTCAGCGTGCCGGGGCTGCTGCCTTGGTCCGGATCATCAAGCGGCTGCACCTCGATCGCATTGTTCTGCGCAAGGGTCCCCACAGGCGTCAGCAGCGCAAGCGCGCAGGCAAGAACTGCGGCAATCCTCATTCGCTGGCGCCGTCGCCCGAGACGAATTTCAGAAGAAGCGTGATCAGCGAGACAGAGCTTTGTGTGTCCGTAATCACCGCGCCGGGTTCCAGATCGAAGGGTGAGCCGCCGGGCTGCACTTCGACGAAATTACCGCCGAGCAGTCCCTCGGAGGCGACGACGACCGCCGTATCTTCGGGCAAGGCCAGCGTGTCATCGACCGTGAAGGTTGCCATCGCGCGGTAGTTTTCTGGGTTGAGGTCAAGCGCGGTCACGGTGCCCACCTTGACACCGCCAAGCCGCACGTCGCTGCCCACGGACACGCCTTCGACAGACCGGAACACAGCCGTGTAGCTCGTGGCCCCTGCTGGTCCGCCCGTCAGCCCCGCAGCGCCGACGGCATAGAACAGAAAGCCCGCCGCAACGGCGAGGACAAGCGCCCCGACAAGGATTTCAGCGACGCGTCCGGTCATGGGTTATTCCGGCGTCCACGCCTCGTAATCCTGCCGATTGGCAGGCTGAGGCTGGCGGATCGACCCCGCAGGGGCATAGGCCAAGGGCGTGCCGGTCAGGTTTTCCTGATGCGGCTTTTCCCAAGCTTTCTTTGAAACGGGGCGCTCGGTCGGCGGCTCTTTCCAGGTGTGATGCAACCAGCCATGCCAGTCTGGGCTGACGCGCGAGGCTTCGGCCTCGCCGTTGAAGATCACCCAGCGGCGCTTGCCGTCCTTGGTCTGGTAAAAGACATTGCCCGCATCATCCTCACCCACCTTCTGGCCATTGCGCCAGGTATGGAACCGGGTGTTCAGCGTCGCCCCGTGCCACCAGGTGGTTGCGTTCAACAACGAGTTGAGAATGCCCATGACGCGCCTCCAATCAGGTTGGTTCGGGATATGCCCGAGAGGGGCGGCAAGGTCCAGCCTTGAGGGGGCCTGTTGCCGAATTTGTGCGTGATCGGCGCCGGTCTGCGTATTTGGCAGGCCATCGGATCAGGTATTTTCAGAACCAAAGTGATGAGGTGTGCGCCTTAGGGGGCGAGCGCGGTCAGTTCGATCTCGATCCGGTATTTGGGGTCGATGAGCGTTGCCTCGATCATCGTGGCGGCGGGCGGATTGGCCCCGAAGGTGTCTTTCAGGATCGGCCAGCACGCTTCGAAATCCGCCGCCTCGGGCAGGTAATAGGTGACGCGCAGCACATGCTCGAAGCCGGATCCGGCCTCTCTCAGGGCCTTGCCGATGGTATCGAGCGCTGCGCGGCATTGATCTGCGACCGTATCGCCCTGCCCCACTGTGCCGGCGACGAAGACGAACCCGTTCGCCACCGTCGCGCGGCAATAGCCGATGCGGCCCTCGAATTCGCCGCCTGAATGAATGCGTTTGATGGTCATGCTGTTCGTTCCTTCAAACAAAAAAGGCGAGGGCTCTGCCCCCGCCTTGTCGTGGTCTGTTGAAACGCGCGGCGGTCAGCCCGCCGTCGCCTCTTCCTTCTTGGCGTCGGCGTAGATCACAAGCGGCTGGGCGTCGCGCGACACGGCCTCTTCGTTGACGACAACCTCTTCGACGTTTTCCGTGCCCGGCAGGTCGAACATCGTGTCGAGAAGGATGTCTTCCATGATCGAGCGTAGACCGCGTGCGCCGGTCTTACGCTGGATGGCGCGCTTGGCAATCGCCGTGAGCGCGTCATCGGTGAAGGTCAGCGACACGTCTTCCAGCTCGAACAGGCGCTGGTATTGCTTGACCAGTGCGTTCTTGGGCTGCGTCAGGATCGTCACAAGCGCATCTTCGTCGAGATCCTGCAGGGTCGCGATCACTGGCAGGCGGCCAACGAATTCCGGGATCAGGCCGAACTTAAGAAGATCCTCCGGCTCAAGCTCGGTGAACAGCTCTCCGACGCCGCGGGCATCGGGATCCTTCACATCGGCGCCAAAGCCCATGGCCGAACCCTTGCCGCGCTGCGCGATGATCTTGTCGAGACCGGCAAAGGCACCGCCGCAGATGAAGAGGATGTTGGTTGTGTCCACCTGCAGAAATTCCTGCTGGGGGTGCTTGCGGCCGCCCTGCGGCGGAACCGATGCGACCGTCCCTTCCATGATCTTCAAGAGCGCCTGCTGCACGCCCTCGCCCGACACATCGCGGGTGATCGAGGGGTTGTCGGACTTGCGGGTGATCTTGTCGACCTCGTCGATATAGACGATGCCGCGCTGCGCACGTTCGACATTGTATTCGGACGCCTGAAGCAGCTTCAGGATGATGTTCTCGACATCCTCGCCCACATAGCCCGCTTCGGTCAGCGTGGTGGCGTCGGCCATGGTGAAGGGCACATCAAGAATGCGTGCCAGCGTCTGAGCCAGAAGCGTCTTGCCGCAGCCCGTGGGGCCGATCAGCATGATGTTCGATTTCGCGAGCTCGATCTCGGATTTGCCGGCGTGGTTGAGGCGCTTGTAGTGGTTGTGCACCGCCACCGACAGCACGCGCTTGGCGTGGGCCTGGCCGATCACGTAATCGTCCAGCACATCGCAAATCTCCTTGGGCGCGGGTACGCCTTCGGAGGATTTGAGTCCGGCGCTCTTCGTTTCTTCGCGGATGATATCCATGCACAACTCGACGCATTCGTCGCAGATGAACACGGTCGGACCCGCGATCAGCTTGCGCACCTCATGCTGGCTCTTTCCGCAGAAAGAGCAGTAGAGGGTATTCTTGCTGTCGCTGGAATTGTTCGCCATATCGCAACCTCTAAGGCTTTCGCCTTCGTCTTTGGCGGGTACGCAGCGATACGCATCCGCCGTAAATACTGCCTGTCCGCCCAGCCTAGGTCAGCAGACCGGACGGCACAATGTCAAAATCCCCGGGAAATGCGACGGTTTAAGGGCGCATTTCCCGTTCGCTGTCCGGGTGCCTAGGCTTCTGGCGCGTCGCCCTTGCCGCGATTTTCCACGATCTCGTCGATGAGACCCCACTCCTTGGCCTGCTCGGCATCCATGAAGTTGTCCCGCTCGAGCGCGTCGACAACCTTTTCCAGCGGCTGGCCGGTGTGTTTGACGTAGATCGCGTTAAGCCGGTCCTTGAGCTTCTGGGTTTCCTGCGCGTGGATCATGATATCCGTCGCCTGGCCCTGGTAGCCGCCCGAGGGCTGGTGCACCATGATGCGGCTGTTGGGCAGCGAGAACCGCATGCCCGCCTCGCCCGCCGCCAGCAGCAGAGAACCCATGGATGCCGCCTGGCCCACGCAGAGCGTCGAGACGGCGGGCTTGATGTATTGCATGGTGTCATAGATCGACAGACCGCTTGTCACCACGCCGCCCGGCGAGTTGATATACATCGAGATTTCCTTGGACGGGTTTTCCGCCTCGAGGTGCAGAAGCTGCGCCACGATCAGCGACGACATGCCATCATGCACGGGGCCCGAAAGGAAGATGATCCGCTCCTTCAAGAGGCGCGAGAAAATGTCGTAGGCGCGTTCGCCGCGGCTTGTCTGCTCGACCACCATTGGCACGAGCGTGTTCATGTAAAACTCGGTGGGGTCCTGCATGTCTGCCTCATCTGAAATTGGGTCAACCGGCGATCCGGCCTTCTGCCACCCAGAGTCTTAGTGACGCCCCCGAGGGGCCGCAAGGGGCGCAGGGCGAATTGGCGAGCGGGTTTGTCAGGCATTTGCCTGGCATATTATCGCACCCGGGTTGCGGCAGGCGCGCGCAGGCCCCTTGCTGGGACCGCACTGCGGCTTACGCTAAGACAGGATGACAAACGCACCCCGCTTTGCCCCGACCCGCGCCGCCGCCGTTCAAAGGCTCGATGAATTCCTGCCCGAGGCGGGGCAAACCTATGCGGAACGGCGCAATTTCGACCTGCCGGGGCATGACAATGTATCTCGTCTATCGCCCTATCTGCGTCACCGCATTGTGACCGAAGGCGAGGTTCTGCGCGCGGTTCTGGCCCGTCACGGGTCCGAGGCGGGTGGAAAGTTCATCGACGAGGTTTTCTGGCGGATTTATTTCAAAGGCTGGCTGGAACTGCGCCCCGCCGTCTGGTTCCAGTACCGCGAAGGCGTACGGCGCGGAATGGACCGGATCGCGACCGAGGCAGGCCTTCGCGCAGAATGGGAAACGGCCTGCCGGGGCGAGACCGGCATCGCCTGTTTCGACCATTGGGCACAGGAGCTGGCAGAGACCGGATACCTGCACAACCATGCCCGCATGTGGTTCGCCTCGATCTGGGTCTTCACCCTGCGCCTTCCGTGGGAGCTTGGGGCGGATTTCTTCCTGCGCCACCTCCTTGACGGCGACGCGGCCTCGAACACGCTGGGCTGGCGCTGGGTCGCGGGGCTTCAGACGCGCGGCAAGACCTATTTGGCCGAGGCGAGCAATATCCGCCGCTTCACCGGTGGGCGGTTCGATCCTGCTGGCGAGTTGGCGGACGAAGCGCCCATGGTGGAGGGGCCGGACAACCCAGCGCCGCAGGATCTGCCCGCTTGCGGGGCATGGGACAGCGCGAAACGCACCGGCCTCTTGCTGACCGAGGATGACCTTTCGCCGGGCTTCCTGCTCGATCAGGGGTTGGAGCCTGCCGCCATTGCCGGGCTTCAAGCCACCGAGGCGCGTAGCCCCTTGAAGCCCGCTGCGAAGGTCACCAGATTTGAGGCAGCGGCACTCGAGGAAGCCTTGCAACGGATAGACACCACAGCCACGGCGCGGGCAAACATCTTCACCGCCAGCGCCGCGCCCAAGGCGATCCTTGACTGGGCTAAGGACAACGCCCTGACCCAGATCGTCGCGCCTTATCCCCCCGTCGGCCCAGCGCGTGACGCGCTTGCACGGGCCGAAGAAGCGCTTCGAGCCGTAGATATTTCCCTCGTCCAGGTACGCCGGGCCGAAGACACGCTAATCTGGCCCTATGCCACCAAGGGCTTCTTCCGCTTTCGCCAGAATATACCAGACTTTCTGCGCATGCTCGGCTGACACCACCGGGCAGCCTACGGTGCGGCACCTTTCGCCCTAGGCAGGACCCGTTCGCACCGCCCGCGACCCAAGGAAGGCCCATGATCGACAAGCTGGAAATGTTCATCGCCCTGTCAAACGCCCGCCATTTCCGGCGCGCGGCCGAGGAATGCGGCGTGACGCAACCGACGCTTTCGGCGGCGGTCAAATCGCTTGAAGACCAGCTTGGCGTGCAGCTTGTCTGGCGCGGCGCGCGCTATCAGGGCCTGACGCCCGAGGGCCAGCGCGTTCTCGAATGGGCGCGCCGGATCGTCCATGACGCCCGCGCCATGCGCCAGGAAATGCGCGCGGCCAAGACGGGTCTCTCGGGCAATCTGCGCCTGTCGGTCATCCCTACGGCGCTGCAATCGGTCACGAAGGTCACGACGCCCTTCCGCGAGCGTCACCCGAATGTGCGGCTGACGATCCTGTCCGGCCCTTCGACCGATATTCTCAAACAGCTTGAAGACCTCGAGACGGACGCGGGCATCACCTATCTCGGGAATGAGCCCCTCGGCAGCGTCACCACCGTCCCGCTCTACCGCGAGCAATATTCCTTTATCTGCGCCGCAGATCACCCGTTCGCGAACAAGAAATCCCTAACCTGGACCGAGATCGCCGCCGAAGCGCTCGCGCTGCTGACACCCGACATGCAGAATCGCCGGATCGTCGATGCGGTTTTCGCCAAGGCGGGCCATACAGTGACCCCCACGGTCGAGGCCAATTCCATCATGGTGCTTCTGAGCCATGTGACCGATGCAGGCCTCGGCACCGTCCTGCCCCTGCAATCGGTCGCCCATATGCAGCTGGGCGCCCAGGCCGTCGCAATCCCCCTGTCAGAGCCTGATACCGATCAACTCGTAGGCTTGATCGCGCCCCATCGCGAGCCGCATACCCCCGTTCTGGATGCCCTGCTGAAAGTCGCGCGCAGCGTGTCCGAAGGCTGACGTCTCAGATGATCCAGCCCTCCGGGATACGCGGCACAGCCGCGATCAGCTCTTGCGTATAGGCATGGCGCGGCGCGGCGAAGACCGCCTCGGTCGGTCCTTCCTCGACGATCTTCCCGGCGCGCATCACCAGCACGCGGTCGGTGACCGATCGCACCACCGACAGATCGTGGCTGATGAAGAGATAACTCAACCCCAACCGCCCCTGTAGATCGGCCAACAGATCAAGGATGCGCGCGCGCACCTGAACGTCGAGCGCGCTCACCGCCTCATCCAGAAGCACAAGGTCAGGCCGGATCACGATGGCCCGCGCAATTGCGATGCGCTGGCGCTGCCCGCCGGAAAACTCGTGGATATACTTGTCCATGTCCAAGGCAGACAATCCGACCGCCTCCAGCGCCTCGGCCACCTGGTCCCGCCAATCGGGGGGCCGCCCGGTCAGATGAAACGGTTCGGCCACCAGACGGTCCACCCGCCAGCGCGGATCGAAGCTACCAAAGGGATCCTGAAACACGACCTGCATCCGCCGCCGGATCGTCCCCGGTACCGGTGGCATGACGGGCGCACCCCCAAGACTCACCCGGCCCGCCGTCAATTCGCCCAGCCCGAGGATCGCGCGCGTCAGCGTCGATTTCCCGCAGCCAGACGATCCCACCAGCCCAAGGCTTTCTCCGCGCCGCAGCTCGAACGACACGCCGTCGACGGCCCTGACCGGCGCGCCCCGCTCGAACAGCCCATGCCGCGCGCCGGGATAGTGCCGGTGCACATCCTCGACCTTCAGCACCACCTCGGGATCGACATGCGCGCGGCGCTCTGGCCGATGATCCGACGCGGCAAGCAGCGCCCGCGTATAGGGATGGTTCCGCGTCCGGTACAGCGTCTCGGTCGCTCCCGCCTCGACGATGCGCCCCTCTTGCATGACGGCCACCCGGTCCGCGCGCCCCGCCACAACCGCAAGATCATGGGTGATCAGGATCAGCCCCATCCCCTCGCTCTGCACCAGCGCTTGCAGAAGATCGAGGATCTCGGCCTGAGAGGTCACATCCAGCGCCGTCGTCGGCTCATCCGCAATCAGGATCTTCGGGCCCAGCGCGATGGCGATCGCGATCGCGACCCGCTGGCGTTGCCCGCCCGACAACTCATGCGGAAAGCGCCCCGGCCCCACCCGGTCCGGCTCCAGCCCGACCTTCTCCAACAGCGCCGCCGCCCGTGCCTCGGCCGCGCGCCCTCGCGCTGCGCCATGGATCACCAGCGCCTCGGCTACCTGATCGCCAATGGTGTGCAGCGGATTCAGCGCCGTCATCGGCTCTTGAAAGATCATCCCGATCTCACGCCCCCGGATGCGGCACATCGCCCGCTCTCTGGCGCCCAAGATCTCTGTCCCCGCCAGCTGCACGGACCCGCGCGCGGCAGCCCCCCGCGGCAAGAGCCCCATAACCGCCAGCGCTGTCATCGACTTGCCTGACCCGCTTTCGCCGACAACGCCCAGGATCTCGCCCGGCGCGACCGACATCGACACGTCGCGCAAGACCGCCACCGCGCCGATCGTCACCGACAAGGCCTCTACGGAAAGCGCCCCTGCCACTTTGGTTCGCGAAATACCTCCGCCGGAGGCATTGGCCCGCAGGGCCAAATCGGGCGCCCCGCTCATCTCAGACGCCTCAGCCGGGGATCAAGCACATCGCGCAGCCCGTCACCCATCAGGTTCAACCCCAGCACGGTCAGCACGATGGCGAGCCCCGGAAAGATCGCCAGATGCGGCGCGAAGGAAATCATCGTCTGGCTATCCGCCAGCATGCGCCCCCAACTGGGGACCGGCGGCTGCGCGCCAAGGCCCACATAAGACAACGCCGCCTCGGCGAGAATCCCCAGCGAGAACTGGATCGTCCCCTGCACGATCAGAAGGTTCGCGATGTTGGGCAGGATATGCTCTGCCGAAATCCGCGCCCGCCCCTTGCCCGCCACCCGCGCCGCGCGCACGTAATCCAGCGTCCAGAGCGGCAGTGCCCCACCTCGCGTCACCCGCGCAAAGACGGGCGTATTGAAAATGCCAATGGCCAGAATTGCGTTCACTGCAGATGGCCCGAACACCGCCGTGATCAGGATCGCGATCACCAGCGACGGGAAGGCGAAGACAAGGTCATTGCCGCGCATGACGAACTCGTCGATCCACGACCCCCGGTTTGCCGCTGCAAGAAGGCCCAAAGGTACCCCCAGCACGATCCCCAATCCCACGGCGATCAGCGCCACCGCAATCGAGGTCCGCGCGCCCACCATGATCATCGACAGGATGTCCCGTCCAAGGTGGTCCGTGCCCAGCAGATACGCACCCGACGGTGTCTTAAGGCGCGAGGCGACCGTGATCCCCTCGACCTCATAGGGCGTCCAGAGGAACGAGATCAGCGCCGCAGCCACGAAAACAGCCGTCAGGCCCGCGCCGAGGATCAGCGACACCGGTAGCCTCATCGCCGCAACCTCGGATCAACGAGCGCGTAGGCCATGTCCACAAGGAAGGTCACAAGGATCACCGCGAAGACCAGCAGCATGACGACCGATTCCACCACGATTAGGTCGCGCTGCGTGATCCCCTGAAAAATCAGCCGCCCGAGGCCCGGCAGGAAGAACACGTTCTCGATGATGATCGCGCCCGCCAGCAAGAAGGAAAACTGCAGCCCGAGGATCGTCATCACCGGAATCAGCGCATTGCGAAACGCGTGCCCGCGCACCGTCTGCCCGCCCGTCAGCCCCTTGGCGCGCGCGGTGCGGATATAGTCCTGCCCCAGCGTCTCGATAAGGGCCGACCGCATGACCCGCGCCAGGATCGACGCCTGCGGCAGCGCAAGCGCGACGGCAGGCAAAGTCAAGGCGCGCATCGCGGGCCAGACCCCGTCCTCCCATCCCGGAAAGCCCCCCGACGGAAACACCCGGTAGGTGATCGCGAACAGCAGCACCAAGAGCATCGCGAACCAGAAATTCGGCACCGCGATGCCCAGCTGCGTCGCGCCCATGATCGCGTAATCGGCAGGCCCCCCGCGCCGCGCCGCCGCCAACAGGCCCACCGGAACCGCAATCGCCGTCGACAGGCACAAGGCATAGAGCGTCAAGGGCAAGGAAACCCACAAACGCGCCGCGACGAGTTCGGTCACCGGCACACGGTAGGTGTAGGACGTCCCGAAATCTCCGCGCAGCAAACCGGTGATCCAGTCGAAATATCGTGTCACAGGATCGCCGTTCAGCCCCAGATCCGCGCGCAGCGCCGCCACCGCCTCAGGCGTCGCATTCAGCCCCAGCATGAAGGCAGCAGGATCGCCGGGCACCAGTTCGACCACGACGAAAATCACCACGCTGGCGACCACCAGCGACAGGAATAGC
This sequence comes from uncultured Paracoccaceae bacterium, assembly GCA_965662745.1. GTDB lineage: Bacteria > Pseudomonadota > Alphaproteobacteria > Rhodobacterales > Rhodobacteraceae > Anianibacter. Next base: position 23,162 of record CBFIJK010000032.1, on the reverse strand, counting down.
GAGAGCAGCCGGGACAGAAGAAACCGCACCATGCCCCCTTCCTAGCCGAGGCAGGCGCGGGGCGCTAACAGAATGAGGTGCCTACAGGAAGCGATGCAACGCCTTTGGCATCATGATCCGCAACGCGTTGTCGCGCAGCCTGAAATGCCGCCAGATGTGAAACGTCGCATGACCAAGGATCACGATCCCAAGCCCGTAGAACTCCACCGAATGCACGATCCCCGCGATCTCGTTCGCCCGCGGCAGGCCCAAGGGCGGCGCAATCGGCACGATCCCTCCCGCCATCAAGAGCCGAGAGGACGTCAGGCCGAGCGCAAAACCCGTCAGCGCCACACCGAACAGCCCCCAGACAATCACCCGGTGCATCCACCAATGCAGCCGACGCCAGCCCCGTTGCAGCTTCGGCCCAGGACGGCCCGCAAGTCCGCGCCAGAGGTAATCTCCGGTCCAGATCAATGCCAGCGTGACGAAAATCAGCCCAAAGACAGAATGCATCTCGACGGCCCATTTCCCCCACTCGGTCACATGGGCCGGGGTGATAAATGTGAACCATGCGAACAGCGGCACGACGGACCAATGCAGCACCTTGAGATAGCCGCGCCGGGTTGGAAGGAATTTCTGCCAAGTCATGCCGTCAACCACGCAGGGAACGGGAAAAATGTTTCCAGGATCCCTTCATCCTTTGGTTCTCCAAATACTTCGCGCCGCTGGCGCCGGGCCAGGATCCGCGCGCAAGCGCGGGCCGCGTCCCGGATATGTAACGCGCGCGACAGCGCGCTCCATCTCATACCGAAACCAAACACCCGCAAGACGCGAATTGCCTTGATCGACAAACCCCCTCCGCGCAGGCTTGCCCGGTTGCACGGACCCGCGCATTTTTGCGGTCCCAAGCCCTTTTTGAAAGTCATTCCATGTCAGATCATACCCCAGATCATACCCACGCCCATTACTACCTCGTGAACGCCGTGACGGGGACCGCGCTCGCCACCAACAGCTATGCCAGTGAAAGCGGCGGCATGTCGCCGGGCACGACAATCAATGGATACACCCGTTTCGGAAAACCCGGCGACTATAACGAGGCGTTCAAGTTCTCGGTCCAGTGGCTTGGCGGTCATGTGGAACTGTCGTCCAAGCGCACCGGCCTTTCGATCTGCGTCAGCCACGACAAGACCACAGACAAGCGCGAGATTTGCCAGACCTATTCACCGCACTCCATCGCCACCATCGCCTATGATCGGAACATGAAGGTGGGCGAGGTCGAAGACAGCCTTCCCGGCCCGCGCATGGCCTCTTCGCTTTGGGAGATGGAAGAGGTCGACCACGGCACATTCACCTTCCGCAACGCCAAGACCCAAGGCTATCTCGCCGTCCGGGATGGCACACCGCGCAACGATTCCGCCACCCAGCAGCACCTCGAAGCCTCGCAGCTCTGCCACTGGAAACTGATCCGCGCGGGCGTGCAGGAACTGTCCTCGACCCCGACACCAGGCTTTTCGCTGGCCGAGGACATTCGCGATAACAACTATTTCAAGCTTGCCGTGCCACGTTCCGAAGACATTCCGATGGCCGGCGCGACCGCCACGGCGAAGATCGACGCGCTTGGCAAGATGATCGGTATCTTTCCGGACCAGAACGCCACTGAAGAGCTTTACAAAGCCCTCGTGAAGGCGATGAAGCAGATCGTGCGCGAAGAGCTTGTGGCCGACAACATCACCGATGCCATGGGCGTTCTCAATTCCGCGCGGCTGGCGACACGGGTCGATGAGGCAAGCCTAAGCGACGATGAACTCAAGACGCTTCTCTTGGCGGCGATCTCGAAATACGACGACTGCATCGGCGCGCTGACCACCAGCGCCAACGCCCGCCCGGGGCTGCCCGTCTTCAACCAGGCCGCGACCGAACAACTGACACTCTTTCGCGCCATCGGAATGATCGAGGGCGAGGCCGCCTATTCCCGAAACACCTGGGCCGAGCGCGCCGCGATCTACCGCAAGCATCTAGCGCAAACCTATGAGGAAATGCTGAAGGACCGGCTAGCCCTCATCACGAAAGAAGGGCTCATGGAGATGCACTTCACGTCGCACGACACGTACCAGCCATCGGTCAACAATGCGAAACGCATCAAAGTCGACCCCGATCATTTCGACACGATGTACGCCTGGCGGGTCCAGCAGATGAGCCATCACCTCAATCTCGAATGCGGCGATGTCGCTCGCACGCTGTCGCTTTGGGACGAGGGCCTCGCGCAGGCCGCCTGAGCGCGCCGCGAAACGCAAGACGCCGGGCCAATCGCGCCCGGCGTCTCAAGGATCAGCGCAGAACCCTAGTCCGTCCAGCGCACATCCGTCAGGTCATTGGCCTGAGTGGGCGCATTTTCCCACAGGCCTTCGATCTTGGCATTGGCGACACCCGTCTTGGCCAGCTGGAAGAGGTAGCCGTTGACGTAATCGTTCGCGATCACCTCTTGCGCCTCTTGCAGAAGGCCAGAGCGCACGTTCGGATCGCTTTCGGTGTCGATCCGCGCAATCAGATCCTGAAAGGCTGGATTGTCATACTGAAAATAGTAATCGGGCCGGGCGTAGATGTTGATGTCCATCGGTTCGGTATGGCTGACAATGGTCAGGTCGAAATCCTTGCCCTTGAACACGGTCTCCAGCCATTGCGCCCATTCGAGATTCTCGATCTGGGTCTGGATCCCGACGTCGCGCAATTGCGCCGCGATGATCTCTCCGCCGCGGCGCGCATAGGCGGGGGGCGGCAGTTTCAGCGTCAGCGTCAGATCATCCACGCCCGCCTCTTCGAGAAGCTGGACAGCGCGTTCCGGGTCATAGGCCGAGCGATCCGTCAGATCGACATAGTCGGGGTGGTGCGGCGCAAAATGGGTGCCGATGGGCGTGCCATAGCCGAACATGGCCCCGTCGATGATGTCCTGCCGATTGATCGCATGGGCCAGCGCCCGGCGCACCCGCACATCCGACAGCGCGTCCGATTGGTTGTTCATTGCAAGGATCGTCTCACCCTCGGTCGATCCGATCACCAGCTTGAAGCGCGGGTCGCTTTCGAACTGCGCGAGCGTTTCGGGCGCGGGGAAGATCGGGAAGGCGTCCACATCCTCGGCCATCAGCGCGGCAAAAGCGGCGGTCGGGTCCGAGATGAACTTGAACGTCGCCTCGCCAAGGGCCGCAGGCTCGCCCCAGTAGTCCTCGTTGCGTACCAGCTCTACCCGGTCGCCCTGCACCCAGTCCGAGAACCGGAACGGTCCGGTGCCGACGGGGTTTGTGGCGTTGGTCTCGGCGCTGGCGGGATCGACGATCACCGCATCGCCCCAGGCCATCTTGGTCAGAAAAGCGCCATCGGGGCCGGACAGCGTAACGCGGACGGTCGTGTCATCCACCGCCTCTACGCTTTCGATGCCCGAGAACAGCGCCTTTTGCGCATTGGTCGAATCCTCGGCCCGCGCGCGATCATAGGTGAAGACCACGTCCTCGGCAGTGAAGGCGCTGCCGTCGTGGAACATTACGCCGTCCTGAAGAGTGAAGGTATATTCCGCGCCGTCCTCGCTGATCTCCCAGCTTTCGGCGAGCGCGGGCGATATCGAACCATCGGGATTGTACTGCGTCAGTCCCTCGAAGACATTGGCATAGACCACCTCGTCGATCGCGGCAGCGGCGCCGCCCGTGGGATCAAGGTTCGGCGGCTCAAGCCCCATGCCGATGGTGATGTCCGTCTGCTGCGCAAAACCCGGCGCGGCAAGCAGCGCGATGGCGGCGGCGGTGGTCGAAAAACGGGTAAACATTGGGCGAGGCCCTCCCTCAGGCAGAATTCCTGATGCATTAGGCACGACCTTGCCCCGCATTCCAAGCCCCGCGTTCGGATCAGTAGCGACGGCGCATCTCGACAAGGAATTTCCGGCGCCCCCAGGGCGTGCGCACCTGGGACGTTGTGGCGCGCTGCGGGATCAGCTCTTCGCGGGCATCGCCTTTGACGTCATAGGTCCGGTGCGCGATCACGTAAGAGCTGGAAGACGCCGCCGCCGCGATGACGCAAAGGTCGATCTGGTCCACGTTCTTCAACTCGATCTCGGGGTCGATCGCCTTTCGCACGCGCATCATCACGTCGCCAAGGCTGCCGATGTCGACATATTCGCCGGATTTCAGCGGCCCCTGATTGGTCCCGTCCGAGGGCGCGTTCAGGTCCTCTGCCGCGATTTCGCTGCGGTCGGTGATGAAAGTCTTGCAGTCCGACCCGTCCGCGAAAGACAGCGTCACGAAGATGTCGATCACGTAAATCGGATCGAACCCGAGGTTCGACACGAAGCAGCGCGCGCCCAAACCAGATCCAGCCCCCAGGTTGATCAGAACCATGCTGCGGCGCTGGCGGGCGAAACTGCGTAACAAGAGCTCCAGGTAGACCACCCACACGACAGTCATGATGATCGAGCTGCCGAGCTGCAAGGCCTCGCTATTCTGCTGTATCCATTCGAACATTGTTCCCTCGCGTTCCCCGGCTCAATGCCGCGAGGGGGCCGCACGTTCCGTCAGCGGCGCGGCAGCAGTGCGCCAAGCGCGACCGCCATGACCTTGGCGCTGTCGACCATATCGTCAATCCCGACCCATTCATCGGGCTGATGCGCGAGGTCCAGAATGCCCGGACCGTAGGCGATGCAATTGGACAGCCTGCCGATCCGGTCGATGTGTTTTTGATCGTAGGTGCCGGGCGAGACGACGTATTGCGGCCCCTGCCCCAGAACGCGCTGGATCGCATCCGCCACCGTGCGCACGATGGGCGCGTCACGGTCTGTCATTGTCGGGATCACCTCGAAGAGATCGCGTATTTCATAGGCGAACCCGGGGCGCGAGGCTTTAAGCCCGTCGAGGATCGCGGCGATCTCGGCTTTCACCTCGGACAGGTCTTCCTCGATCAGGTATCGCCGGTCGATCACGATGCGGCAGCGGTCGGCGACATTGGGCGCGGGCAGCCCGTCATAGCCGTCCTCGGGTTCGCGCTCTCCGCCGTGAATCGAGTTGATGTTCAGCGTCGATTGCCGCGCCTGTTCCGGCACGACCGGCATCTCGGTGCGCTTTTCGGACAGGCGCGGGTAGATGACGTCTTCGATCTGCTCCAGCACCGCACCCATATGCCGGATCGCGCTGTCGCCGAGAAACGGCATGGAGCCGTGCGCGATGCGGCCATGGGTTTCGATCTCGGCCCACCAGACCCCGCGATGGCCAAGGCAGATGCGATCCTTGTTCAATGGCTCGGGGATGATGACGTGCTGCACGCGGTCAGGCGCGAACCAGCCTTCTTTGGCCAGATGCGCGACCCCGCCATAACCGCCCGATTCCTCGTCCGCCGTACCGCTGATTTCGATCGCGCCCTGAAAATCCGGGCAGACCGCAAGGAACGCCTCGGCCGCCACGATGCTCGCGGCAAGGCCACCTTTCATGTCGCAGGCCCCGCGCCCGTAAACCCGGCCGTCCTTCACCTCGCCTCCGAAGGGATCCACCGTCCAGCCATGGCCGATCTCGACGACATCGGTATGGCTGTTGAAATGCACGCACTCGCCCGGCGCGGACCCTTCCCGCCGCGCCACGATATTCCAGCGCGGATAGGTGTCGCTGTCGCCAGGGGCGCCCTTGGCGCGGATATAGTCCGTGCGAAACCCAGCCCGCGCCAGACGCTCGCCCAGGTAGTCACAAATCTCGCGGTAGTGCTTGCCCGGCGGGTTCAGCGTGGGGATGCGGATAAGATCCTGGGTCAGCCGCACCAGATCCTCTCGCCGCGCGTCGATTTCGGCCAGAAGCAGGGTTTCAAGGGCAGAGGCGTCGGTCATGGGCGAAGCGTAGTGGAATGGCGCGGACATGAGAAGCGGAGGTTGGCAGGTCTAACCGGCAGGAAGGACTGTCGGAAGTAACTCAAGTCAATCCAGGTCCATCACTCATCGACCTGGCCCAAACAGCGCCGAAGGCGCCGGGCCAAACCCCTTCAACACTCGCTCTGCCACCATCCCCGCCGCGCCCGCGCCGCCCATGGCGGTGCGCAGTTCTGCCGCCAGAACGCCCCGGTCCTGCGCCATCAACCCCTTCAGCGCCTCGGCGATGTCGTCCTGCGTGATCAGACCGGCAAGTTCCGGCACCAGTTTCCGACCGGCCCGCCGGTTCGGCAGCGCAAGGATCGGAAGTCGGCCCAAAGCATTCAGTGCAAGGAACCGCTTGATCGGCTTGCCGATCAGGGGAATGCCCCCGATATGGCCGGCCAGGCCCGGCAGGGGCGCATCCTCGGCGGTGTAGGTCGGCAAGACGACGACCATGGGCAGACCGCTCGCCGCCATCTCTCCGGTATTCGTGCCGGGCAGCGACACCGCGTAATCGGCGCGCGCCATGGCGATATCACCCGGCAGAACCCGAAGCCGTGTGCCCGCCTCGGTCACCATGTAGCGCGCGCCGTCCTCTTCGAGATACCGTAGGGAGCTGACGCGCCAATGTGCATCTGCACGCGGCGCGGGAAAATTGCGCAGAAAATCGTCGGGGATGAAAGGCGCCTGCGCCATGATCCAGGTGATCTGCGGATCCTCGGCGCTCATGTCGTCGGCTAGCCGCGCCAGAAGCGGCAGAAGATCACGGGCCATGGCGACGCGCGATCCGGGAAAGAGCGCGATGGACACGCCCTCGCCTTTTTCCCGCGTGCCGCGCCGCAGATCGGCGGCATCGACCATCAGCTCGCCGACCACTTCCGATTTCGGATCGGCCGGCACCTTGTTGAGCCCCGAATAGAACACCCGATCAAAGAATCGCCGCCACTGGGGCTTCCCCTCGGCATAGGCGTCGATGACGACGCCCAGTCGCCGCGCGATCAGCAGGGACAACACGACTTCGCCCCCCAGATGCAGCATCCGGGTGGGCAGGGTCGGATCATACCCAGCGAGCCGCTTGTTCTTCAGGATGATCGCATAGCTTTCTGACACGCTCGTCACCGCATCCACGGTATCAAAGCCTGACAGCACATCCTTCTCCGCCCCGCTGGAAAACACGCATGGCAGAAGACACACGCCGATCCACAGGTCAGGATCGCGCGCCTTGAGCGCATGGGTCACCGGATAGAGCCAGGCGGCAATCTCTCCGGGACCGTTGACGGTGATGACAAGCTGACGGCGGCCCATCACATTCCCTTCGTGTCGCGCAGCCAATGGGTGAATTTGCGGAACTCCCCCGTTGACGTGGCAATGACGTAATTCACCATCGGGGTTTCATCACCCAGCACAGCCTCGAACAGCTGCGTGCGGCGCAGGTCGGTCTGTTCCACCTCGGCAGGCACAAGTTCGGTAAAGCGCTGGTAGATTCCCTTGCCCTCAGGCTCGGTGATAAAGCCGTGGATGCCGTTGATCCCCCGCGCCTCCAGCCGGTCGAGGTAGTCGAGCAGCATCGTGGTGTAATACTGACCACCAAAGCCCTTGCGCGTGATGTTGCAATGATAGGTCGCGGGAAAGCGGTCGAAATCCACACGCGGCGCTTCCTTGGCACCGTTCAGGATCAGGTGCCGCAGATACCGCATCGTCTCGGGCTTTTCATAGCGTCCCCGCGCCCAACGCCAGAGCGCTTTCAGAACGATCTTGGGCACAATCCAGCGCATCGCGCGAAACTGCGCCGCGTGATCGGGATCGCCGAAGAAATAGCCGATGATCGCGCCGTCCTGTTCAACCACACGCACCTCTTCGGGGATGTGATCGGTGTAATAAAGCGTGCCGAAATCGGCATACAGCTCTTCATCTTCAAAGAGCTTGCCCGCCCCCATATTGCGAAACGCGGTGCGCACGCAGATCTCGCGTACCGCGTCCCGGTCCTCGGGACGGTAAGGCCGGATCGTGCCAGTGGGCCGGCGCTTTGCCTTAGCGGTCATAGCTTTGCCCTCCCCAGCCGACACGCGCGCCCCGCGCCACCCGCCACAGGACAACCGCCGCCAGCACATAGACCAGCGGTTCATACAAGAATGCCATTCCGAACAGCTTTGGATCGCGGCGGTCTCTGACGGCATAAGCCACCAGCAGGACACCTGCGATGTAGCGCATGGCCAATAGCGGCCAGAGCGCCGGAATGAAGAGTGTCAGGATCATGAGGACGAGCAGCGACAGCGTCCAGCCCGTCAGCATTGCGGCCAGGGGCGAGGCCGGACCCGACGAGATGCGCATCGTGCGCGCGACCAGCGCCGGGATCGACGGCACGGGCCGCACGTCGATGCGCGTGCCGCGCCCGGCAAAGCCCATGTCGGCCCCGCCCGCATATAGCGCATAGCCGAACGACAGATCCTCGGTCAGGGCAAAGCCGATCTTGTCGAACCCGCCGACCTTTTCATACCAGCCGCGCCGGAAAGCGAAATTGCCAAAGAGGACACCGCCCGCCCAGCCCATCGCCGCAGTCAGGCGCGAGATCAGGAAATACTGCCCCGCATCAAGGCTTTGCCAGCGCGCAAGCGCGCCGCTGAGCGGCGCGAACCCGATGGGGCCGGACACCGCATCACATTCCCCCTCAAGGATCGGCGCGGTCATGCGCGCGGCCCATCGGGGCGGGATATCGCTGTCGGCATCCACGGTGAGGACAATATCGCCCCGTGCCGCGCGGAAGGCCATGTCGAGCGCCTGCTGGCGGGTCGTCAGCCTCGATGCCGGATCGGGCGCGGCCTTCAGGATCCGCAGGATCGGGCTCAGCGCCGCTTCGGCCTCGGCCACCGTGTCATCGGTCGACCGATCGTCGACCATCACGATCTCGGCCACGCCCGGCAGATCGCGCTGCCCGTCCAGCGCCTCGATGGTCGCGCGAATGCCCGTCGCTTCGTTGTGGGTGGTCAGCACGAAGGAAATAAGCGGCTGGGTCATGGCGCCTCCAGATAGGGCAGAAGCGCCTTGGCAATGATCTCGGATCCGCCCGGCGGGCCCATACGTGCGCGGCCTTCGCGGCCCATCTCGGCCCGGCGGTCTTCATCGTCCAGAAGCACCGAGATCGCGTTGCCGATGGCCACCGCCTCACGCCGCGCAGGCAGCGCAGAGGGGCCGAAATAGCGTGTTTTCATGCGCCAGAACGCTTCGCCTTGGTTGCCGCGCCCGGGCAGGTTAACCAGCGGCAGGCCCAGCCCGACCGCCTGTTCATTGGCCGTCCCCGCCATGCCCACCGCCAGCGCGCTGGCGCCAAGGACATCCGAAAAACGCCCCGTCAGAAGATGCGCCTTGGCGCCCGTTCCGTGGCGCAGGATGCTGCCGTCGCGCGTCCAACCTTCTGCCGCGACATCTTCGGCGCGCGTGCCCCCCGCCAGCGCAAAGAGAAACCGCAGGCGCGAAGCATCCGCGCGCTCTATCGCCGCCATCGCCGCCCCGGCCAGAAGGTCGGCTGCATTCTGTGCCGCATCGCGGCGCGATCCCGGCAGCATCGCGATACCGATCTCGCCTTCGCCGACAAGCGGGGTGCCCGACGCCTCCAGCCCGTCCATCATCGGATTGGCCGCCACTGCGCCCTTTGCACCCTTCGCCGCGAGCGTCTGCGCCGTCAGGTCGTCGCGCACGAAGACCTGCGCGGCTCGCCGCATCAGGGCCCGATCCAGCGCATCGTGATCGGTCTTGGGCCCGTAGTAAGACGACTTGGCGGTCGAGACGAACACCAATGGCCCTCGCGCCGCCTGCCCCGCGATCAGCGGGATCGCATCGCCCACGCCCAGCATCACGTCAAATCGCCCGCGCAATCCCCGCGCATGGGACAGCTGGCGCAGATAGGTGCCGATGAACCCGGCGCGCAGATCGCGCATGAAATTGCCAAGGCTGACCGTCCCGAACCCTTCCGAGGGCAATGTGTTGGATGGCCCATCGGTGAAGATGCCGCGATCTAGGTAGGCCTGCCCCTGCCCGACCATGGGCCATGCGGTGATCTCCACATCCGGCCGCAGATCGCGCAAGGCATCGAGGACCTTGCAGGCGATATGGTCCTCGCCAAACCCGTTCGACGCCACAAGGATCCGTCCCGTCATCGCGCGTCCCACCGGGCCAATGCCTCGTCTAGCGAAAGCGCCTGCCAGCCGCGCTTGTCAAGCTCTGCGATCAAGCCCGTCAGTTGCGCGCGAGTCTTGGCGTGGAGAAGATCATGAGGATGCACCACCAGCCGAAACGGTTCCTCATCGCGCAGGATCCGCGCGATGGCCGCCGTCCTGCGCCGCATGGCAAGCGCGATGGGCAGGCTGCGCTCTCCCTCATCGAAATTGAGCGGTTTGATCGGCACGTCTGGCGCACCGAAGCGGCGGATCGAACTGCGCGACAGGATGCCGGTGAAGCCGAGCGCCTCCAGGGCCTTCACCGTGCCCGCGCTTTCCTGCCAACGCGGCGCGCAAAACCAGTTCGGCGCGGCGCCGAAGGCCTCCTGAAAGGCGGCGATCCCGGCCTCCAGCCGCGTCATGGCGGCGGCCTCGGGCTGGGTGCGGAATTCCGAGCGGTTGTCATGGCCGTAAACGAGCCAATCTAAGAAAGACGGGCCCAGCGAATGGGTCAGCCCATGCAGAACCACCGTCCCGCCTTCGCCAACGATTCTTCCGCAGAAATCGGTATCCGCTGTGATGGGATCGCGGCCTTGCCAATCGGGCACCACGGATTGCGCAATACGCCCGCGCGCGGCGTCCGGGAACACCGCGAACATCGCTTCGGGCGTGGGCGATACCTTTGGGTAGAGATCATGCACCTCTGGCACGTAGAACCGGCGCCAGTCGCCCTTGGGCGCGGCGTGGTCTTGGGCCGGATGGATGGCGTCGGAGGTCATGAAGAGGGCTGTTCCTGTAAACCACGCCTCCGATAGAACATCGCGCGGGTGCGCGCAAACCCGTCAAAGCGCCTCTTGCATTGCCTGCGCGCGTCTGCCGAAGGGATTGCGCAGGATACGGTTGCCCCCGCGCTTGAGCCAGATCAGCGCCGCCGCCGAGACCGCCGCCAGAAGCGGCACGACTGTCACGGCCGTCACGGCCCCCAACACGCCCCGGATCGCCAGCGCCTCGAGCACCGTCGACAGAGTGTAGACCGCGAAGGCCGCCGCGAGCACCAGTGCCGCGTCATATTTCCAGCCGCCACGCTGCAGCGGGCGCAGAACTATCGCGCCCGACAAATATCCCAGCGACGCCAGAAGGAACGGCAGGGCGTAAAGCCAGCCTAGCCGAAAGCGCGGCTCATAGGTCTGCGCACCGACGATTTCGGCCAAAGCGATGCGGTCCGGCAACCGGTAAAAGCCTTCCTGGTCGCGCGGATCGAAACGGGTCTCCAGCGCGCGAGCGGAAAAGGCGATCTCAAAGCCTTCGGCGGGCGGCAGCACGGTCAGATCTGGCGCGCGGTACAGCTCGACCGCGTCCGCCAACTGCCAGCGATTGGGTGCGATGCGGGTCCCCTCATCAGCCTTGATCGTGCGCTGGAGCACGTGATCCTCGTTCACCGCGTAGTAGGTGACGTTGGACAAGAGCCCGGCATCTTGCGTCACATCCTCGATCAGCACGAAGATCGCACCCTCGTCCTGTTCGACATAGACCTCGCGCGGGTTCTTGCGGATGCTGGTCCCGGTGTTCTGCGACAGATCGCGGATCATCCCTTCCGAGGTGTTGTGCCCGATGACCGCCAGCGGGTTCACAACCAGCATGAACACCAGCCCAAGCGCCGCCGCTGACAGGACCGTCGGAAGGATCAGCGCGGTAGGCGAATAGCTGTTCTGCATCAGCACCGCGACTTCCAGCCTGCGGCAGGAAAGCGCCGTCGAGACCGCCGCCGAGACAAGGATCGTGTGCGGCAGGATCGCCTGCAGAAGGGCCGGCGTGCGCATGCCCGAGATCATCAAGGTTTCAAGGTAGCCCCACCCTTCGACGCGGCTTTGGTACTGAGAAAAGTTGGAAAACTGCGACAGTAGAACGATCAACCCCAGCCCAAGGAAGACCAAGAGTGCCGTCTTCAAGTGCTGAAAGAACAGGTATCGTTCTATCAGGCCAAACCGGATCATGCTGTCACCCTGACCCGCCGCGAATGCGGCCTGTAGGCACTCCGGTATCCTGCGATTAGAAATCCGGCTGCGGCCAGAAGCGGCATGGCCACCGCGAAGACCTGCATCAGGTACCCTGTTGTCGCCGCTCCGATCAGCACAAGGCCGACTGCCTTGATCGCGAATGCTCCGACCACGGCCACGGGCAAACGCCAGCGCATAGATCCGCGCGAAAAGCGGCTGCGCATCACGAGATAGGATACCAAAGCGAAGAACATGAGCGGATAGAGCCATTCACTGGCGCGGCGGATCAACTCCTTGATTACCGTCGATTGAGCAAATGAAATGGTGCTTGGATCTCGGGCGCCGCTGATCAGCTCGCCCGTCAGCGTCTGTCGAATATTGAACGACGCGCCGCCCTGGCTGCCGAACATCTCGTCCGGATCCGCGATATAGCGCCCGAACCGGATCTTGTGCGACTCGTCCGCATCCATGTCGCGCACCTGGATCGAGCCGTTTTCAAGCCGCAGTAGCGTCTCGCCTTCTTCTTCGATGAACACGCCGCGCTCGGCGACATATGTGGTTTCCTCGGCAGAGTTCCGGCGGTCCAGAATGAAAATCCCGTTGATATCGCCCGCATCGTCAACCCCGCCGCCGCGCACGAAGAGGTTCGGCATCACCTGCTGCAGCGTTCCGTCGCCTGCGATGATCTTGAGCGTGTCGAAGGTCAGTTCGTTGAACGTGGTCTGCAAGGCGCGTTCGGACCTCGGCTCGATCACCATGCTGAGCGCCAGAACCACGCCCGAGACGATCACCGACAGGATCGCGGCGGGAAGGAGCACAGTGAAAGGCGGCGCGCCCGCGCTCGTGAGCACGACACTTTCGCGGTCGTCATCGACCTGATCGTAGACATTGATGCAGGCGATCAGGAAGGCCAGCGGCAACACAGTCACGGTGATCGTCGGCAAGAAGAACGCGTAGATGCGGAACGCCACCCAGATCGAGGACGAGGCGTCGATCATCCGGAACAGCTGGTTCAGCACCTGCGTCGTTGTCACGATCACGCCGACGAAGGCGAAGACCAGCACGGTCTGCACGGCGATCTTTCGCATAAGAAGGCGCTGGATCAGGGTCATCGGCATGCTCAAAGGCTTATCGCGGTGTAGCGCAGCGGGCGGGGGCGTCACAAGTCGCGCGGCTCTCACATTTGCGAAGGGTGGCGCGGGTGCATCTTCGACCGCATATGCGCGCATGGCGGGTTCTGGCCGCAATATCTGGACAAATTGTCCTTGTGCGCCCGCCAGATTGGCCATTAGGCTTTTCGTGCAGGACCGGGTTCGCTATGGGAGCGGCAAGAGCCCGATTGACCGCGAAAGGCCGGACCGCATGGCGCACCCCGAAACTCCAGAGCCCGCATTGACCCTCAAGGCCGGGGTCATCGGACTTGGCGACTGGGGCCGCAACCATGTGCGCACGCTGGCCTCGCTTGGTGTTCTGGCAGGCGTGGCGGACCGCACAGAAGGCCGCGCGACGGAAACCGGGGCCGAATTCGGCGTGCCGGGCATGACGCCCGAAGAGATGATCACCTCGCCCGAAATCGACGCCATCGTTCTGGCGATGCCCGCAAATCTGCATGCCGAAACCGCCGTGAAGGTGATCGAGGCGGGCAAGCATGTCCTTGTCGAAAAGCCCATGGCGCTGGACGGCGCTAGCGCCGAAGCGGTGGTCGCGGCGGCAGACCGCGCGGGCGTTGTGGCGATGACCGGCCATATTCTGCGGTTTCATCCCGCCTTCGAGGCTCTGGAGCAGCTTGTCGAGAACGGCGCGCTTGGGCAGATCAAATATGTCTATTCCACCCGGATCGGGCTGGGCAAATTCTTTACCCAGACCGATGCGCTGTGGGATATCGCGCCGCATGACCTGTCGCTGCTGCTGGCGATCACCAAGGAAATGCCGGACAACACGCACCTTGAAGGCGCAGGCCTGATTACCGACGCCCCCGATTTCGCCCATCTTCATATGAGCTTTCCGTCGGGTGCACGCTCGCACACCTTCATCTCGCGGCTTGCACCCATGCGGGACCGCAAGTTCACGGTGATCGGCGACAAGGCGATGGCGGTTTTCAACGATCTTGAGGATCCGGGCAAGAAGCTGGCGATCTACAATCACCGCATCTGGACCGAGGGCGAGGCGATCAAGTTCGAATCCGCCGAACCCGACTATATCGACACGCCCGAGAACATGCCGCTCACGTCAGAACTGCGCCATTTCATGACCTGCGCCGAATACGGGCTGAAGCCGAAATCGAGCGTGCGCGAGGGCCTCGATGTCCTGAAGGTTCTCGCCAGTGTCGAGCCCCAGCGCGAGCGCCTCGCCCCGCCGATCCGGTCCTTCCTGGATGTTGGCGAATAACAGCCCGTCGGCCTGGGTGCGACCCTTGCGCGCTCTGGCCCTTTGCGCCGTTCCCCTGTAGACAGCCGCAAAAATATCTGCCCGTAAGGAGCATTCGCCCGTGACCCTCAAGATGCTCGATATCGAGCGCCAGCGCGCCGCCATGGAACCCGCCCTCTCGCAATCGGTGATCGCGGTTCTCGACCATGGCCGTTTCATCAATGGCCCCGAAGTGTCCGAGCTGGAAGAAAAGCTGCGCGATTATGTCGGGGTCGAGCATGTGATCGGCTGCGCCAACGGCACGGATGCGCTGCAAATCCTGATGCGGGCCATCGGCGCGGGGCCAGGCGATGCGGTCTTCGTGCCTTCGTTGACCTATTACGCGACCGCAGAAGCCGTGGCACTGATCGGCGCGACGCCGATCTTCGTGGATGTCGATATGGACACCGCCTGCATGTCCGCGAGCAGCCTGAAGGCCGCCGTGGACGAGGTCGTCGCCGAGGGCAAGCTGACCCCGCGCGCCATCGCGCCCGTGGATCTCTTCTCGCTGATCCCCGACTACACCGCGCTGCGCGCCATTGCGGACGATCACGGCATGAAGGTGCTGATCGACGCGGCGCAAAGCTTTGGCACCGAAACCCCCGGCGGGCGCGCAGGCCGGTTCGGCGATGCCGCGGGCACGAGCTTTTACCCATCGAAATCGCTGGGCGGTTATGGCGACGGCGGCGCGATGTTCACCAACGATCCAGAGATCGCCAAGGTCGCCCGCGCCATGGCCAATCACGGCGTTTATGCGGGCCAGCACCACTATGTCGGAACCAATTCCCGGCTCGATTCCATGCAGGCCGCGATCCTTCTGCACAAGCTGGCGATCTTCGACGAGGAACTGGTGAAGCGCCGGTCCATCGCCGCGCGCTATGCCGAAGGGATGGCGGGCCATGTGACCGTTCCCGTGCCACCCGAAGGCGTCGATCCCTGCTGGGCCTACTACGTCATCCGATCTGATAACCGTGACGCGCTGGCGCAGCATCTGGAAACCTGCGGTGTGCCGTCCGTGCCCTATTACAAACAGGCCGTGCACGCCCAGCCGGCCTTTGAAGGCGCGCGGATTGCACCCGGCGGCCTGCCGAACACCGAAGTCTATTCGGCCGAGCTCTTGTGCCTGCCGTCGCACCCCTACATGACCGACGACGAGGTCGCACAAGTGATCGACGCCGTGCGCAGCTTCAACGGCTAAGCCATGGACATTGCGGCCAGTTTCATCGTGCCCACCTACAAACGGGCCGAGGTTCTGGACATCTCGATCCCGCTGTTTCTGGCGCAAGACTACGGCGGGGCCTTCGAGATCATCGTGATCTCGGACGGCCCCGATGCCGAAACGGACGCCGTCATGGCGCGGCACATGGGCGAGCGGGTGCGCTATGAGGCGCTCGCCGAGAACGCAGGCCCCGGCGCAGCGCGCAACCGCGCGATGTCCATGGCGCGCGGGCGGGTGTTGGTCTTTGTCGACGACGACAGCCTTGTGAAACCCGACTTTCTGGCGCTGCATATGGGCTATCATACCAGCGATCCGAAAGCAGTCGTCACAGGCCCGATCATCGATGTGGACGCGCCGCCCAACATGGCCGCCCCGCCCCAGGTTCAGCGCTGGCACCGGCATCTGAATCCGTTCCCGGGCGGCAACTCCTCCATCGCGAAATCGCATGTCGAGGCGGTGGGCGGCTTTGACGAGGCGTTCCGCGTCTATGGCTGGGAGGACCCCGAGCTTTGGGCGCGGCTGGCGAAGCTTGACCTCAACCCCAGGTTCGACGCGGGCGCGCCGATTTACCATTTCAAGCCGCAAGGCCGCGAGACAAGCTTTGCCTACAAGGTTCGCCGCGAACGCATGCGCGGCGCGAACGGCGCGCTGTTCTATCGCAAGCACCCGGAATTCGGCGTGGGGCTACAGACGAAGCAGCTGGGGGTTTTTCACGGCCTCGCGCGCGGCATCGGTGCGGTTCTGGGGCTGAAAGACAAGGCGCAGCGGGCGGAGACGGGGGAATACGAGCCGTCAAGCGGGCTGATGCGGTCCTTGATCCTGCTTTACACGGAAATCCGGGCCGGGAGTTCCCCGCGCTGACGCGCGGCGATCCGCTGGGGGGCTCTGCCCCCCAGACCCCCCGAGGGTATTTTCAGAACCAAAGTAGGGTGGAGTCAGGTCTTTGAGAGACCGAGTTCCTTCAGGCCGTCGCTGATCTCGGGCATGTGCACCTGGAGGCCATAGCTGGCGGGGTTTTTCGCCTCAACGTGGCTTTGGTCCGGGTTGCGCGCGCAATAGGCGTCCCATTCGGCCAGTTGAATCGGCAGGATGCGCGCAAGCGCGGGCAGCCACGATTGGCGCAGGCGCAGGACCTGGCGCGGACGTTTGCCCATGGCGCGGCAATAGGCGGCGACCATTTCGCCCACTGGTCTCGCCGGATTGCCAAGGATCACGCGAGCGAAGCCGGTCTTTGGCGCATTTTCCGAGAGGTGCCGCGTGACGCGGGCGATATCGGCGCCATGGATCACGTGGAACGTGCCGTCCGCTGTCAGGAACCGCAAGAGCCAAGCCCAGGGTTTGATCTCTGCCAGCAGGTTGGCGAAATGCGAATAGCGGATGGGCGCCGCGCCGTCCCGCCCGCCATAGACAAGGGTCGGATATAGGCCGGTGATGCGCGCGCGGTCGGCGCGGGTCTCGATCGCCTGGACAAGCTGGTACTTGGCGCGGATGTAGTCGGTTCCGATCTCTCCGGCAGCGGGAAGCATGTCGCTGTTCTGATCGAGAACGGATGCCGTGCCGAAGAACATCACATGGGGGCAGCCCGCCTCGATCAGCGCGTCGGCGATGGCGAGATTGGCATCGACGGTGACTTTGTAGGTCTCATCCCCGCCCCAGGCGGTGGCCACAAGAATGCCGGTACCGATACCTGCTAGATGCGGGCGCATGATGTCGAGATCGCGTAGATCGCCCTCGATCACCGTGACCCGGTGCGCCTGATCCTCGGGCACCGGCATCTTGGCGCGGTCGCGCACCAGAAGGACGAGATCATGATCGGTCTCGGTGAGGTATTCCTCGACAATATAGCGTCCGACACAGCCCGACGCCCCGGTGATGAAGACGCGCATCCCGGTCTAGTCCTGCGGCCGTTTGGCGGCGGTAATCGCCTTGCGCAGGAAGGCGTTCTCGCGGTGCCAGTCGCGGATCGGCTGGCCGGGGCGGCCGCCCCAGGTCTCGCCATCCGGCACGTCGCGCATGAGGCCCGTCCCCGCCGCCAGCTTCACCCCGCGCCCGATGGTGATGTGTTCGGCCGAGCCGGATTTGCCGCCCATCATCGTGCCGTCGCCGACCGTCACGCTGCCCGACAGGCCCACCTGCGCAGCCAGCACGCAATGGCGGCCGATCTGGCAGTTGTGGCCAATCTGGATCTGGTTGTCGATCTTGGTGCCGTCGCCGATGCGCGTGTCATCGCCCGCGCCCCGGTCGATAGTGGTCGCCGAGCCGATATCCACATCATCACCGATAAGCACACGCCCGATCTGCGGCATGGGGATCAGGCCCGTCGGCCCCGGCACATAGCCAAAGCCCGATTGCCCGATGGACGCACCCGGCAGGATGCGCACGCGCTTGCCGATCAGGGCATGGCTGATCGTGACATTGGCCCCGATGCGCGCGTCCTCGCCCAGAACGACGCCTTGGCCGATCACCGCATTGGGGCCGATCACGCTGCGTGCCCCGATCACCGCCCGTGCGCCAACGACGGCTCCGGGACCGATTTCCGCGCCGGGACCGATTTTCGCCGTCGGATCGACCGTCGCGAGGGGCGAGACGCCCTCGATCGCCGCCGCGTCCGGATAGAGCCGCGCCACCAGCCCGGCATAGGCGGCCTGGGGCGTTTCATGGATCAAAAGGTTGCACGCGCCCGCATAACCTGCCGCCACGTCGTCGGTGACAAGGCAGGCACCCGCGCGGCTTTCCTCAAGAAGGGCGAAATTCTTGCGCCCCGTGAGAAAGCCGATATCGCCCTCACTGGCCTGCCCCAGCGGCGAGGCGCCTGTGATGACGAAACCCGGATCGGCCCCGGTCACCAGCTGCGCGCCCGTGAGGACCGCGACGTCGGACAGGGTCATCGCTTCGGGAAGCGGGAAAAAGCGCGGATCGGCCATGGCCCTAGCGCGCGCCCAGAACTGCGCGGCTGGCATCGGCGCGGATGAAATCGACGATCATCATCACCTGCGGCGAATGCCCGTATTGGTCCGCCACGCGTTCCACCCGCTCTTTGAAGCTGTCCTCTTCCTCGGTGAAGAGATCGCGATAGGCCGAGCGGATGTCGTTGATCGTCTGCCGGTCAAAGCCCGAGCGCTTGAGGCCAATCAGGTTCAGCCCGCCCAGCTTCGCGCGATTGCCCAAGGCAGAGCCAAAGGGGATCACGTCAATATTCACCGCCGCCGCGCCGCCCACGAAGGCAAAGCTGCCGATGCGGCAGAACTGGTGCACGCCCGCAAGACCGCCGATGAAGACATGATCGCCAACGGTGACGTGGCCGCCCAGCGTCGCGTTCGAGGCGACAATGACATGCTCTCCAAGACGGCAGTCATGGGCGACATGGCTTGCGGCCATGACATACGAATGATTGCCGATCACCGTCTTGCCGCCGCCCATCGGGGTGCCGCGATGGATCGAGGCCTGTTCGCGCACGATGACGTTCTCGCCAATGATCAGTTCCGTCGGCTCACCGTCGTAGCGCAGATGCTGGGGCGCAGCGCCGAGCATTGTGAAGGGAAAGATGACCGAGTTCTTGCCGATGGTCGTATGCCCGTCGAGGACCACGTGACTCTTCAGCTCCACCCCATCTGCCAGCGTCACGTCCTTGCCGATCAGGCTATAGGGTCCGACCGTCACATCGTTCCCGATTTTCGCCCCGTCTTCGACGATGGCGGTGGGGTGGATGACTGCCGTGGCGGCTGTCTCGGTCAGGGACATGGGGATACTCGGGCCTCGGGCGTCGTCATCGGGTCGCGGCGTCCAGTGCCGGTATCCGGCGACTGCGGCCTTCGGATCGAAAGCCTCCGCCCGGACGCAGTTTGTCTGACGGTTACGGTTATTGTTCAAAGGCCGACATAAAGGGTCGGGCCTTTTAAACGCAACCAAAATCTCGGGAAACACAGCGTCACGGCGGGCGATTGCTGCCTGTCAGCGCCCAAAAGTTGCGCCGCCCTGCCATTGGCCGTCTTCGATCCGAAGGCCGAAATGGCGTGGATCGGGCGCGGGAATGGGCAGGTGGCCGTCGAAATAACGCTCCAGCAGCGCGGTGCGCAGGTCCCTGTAGGCGCGGTTGCCATGATGCGGGCGCACCGGCGCGCCGCTGGCCCCGATGGCGCGGCGTTCCAGTCGTGCGTCATGCCCTGGCACCGGATCGGGGAACAACGGCACAAGATTGCGCGTCTCGCCGCGTTCCATCCAATCGCTGTAGGTCGAGATATGCGGCGGCAGCCCGCCGTCATCGACCCAACTGTCGAGCACCAGCGTCAAGGGTCGACCCTTGCGCACCAGCACCGGCGCGAAGTGATCGGTCAGGCCGTAGATGGAATTCACTCGGCCCAGCACAGCGCCGACCGGTCCCGCGATCCGGGTCTGTGGACGCCTGTGCGCAAAGATCGCAGGCCGCGCGAGGTCGAACCGGGTCAGAAGCCCTTCGGCAAGGATCACCTGCCGCAAAAACGCCTCGTGGATCGCGGCCTCGTCAGTGCAGACTGTGCCGCCCGCCACGCCACGGAAATTCCCGGCAAAATCCCCCCGGTCTCGGTCCAGCATCTCAAAGTTTAACTCGAACCGGAAACTGGCAAGGCGCAGCGCGTGCAGCTCGAACGCCTCACGGTCCGTCAGCCCGTGGGGCCAGCGCCGCGCACCGAACTCGCGGCGGAACCGATTGAAGGCGGCGTCAGAAAAGAGCGCGCGGATGCGGCCCAATTCCTCAGCTGAAAGCGCCACCCAGAACACATCCGGCTGCTTGTTCCCCCATTTGAAGAGGACACAGCGCCCGGTGCCCCCTGCCTGCATCGCGCGGGAATGGGCAGCGGCGGCGAGGCGCTGCAGATCGTCCCAGCGCACGCCCTGATGCGCCGAAAACCCGTTCTCCTGCATTACATCGGCAAGTTCCCCATAGACCTGCGCCGCCTCGATGGACGATGCCTGCCCCCATTGCAGCAGCAGGCTGTTGCGGGTCCGCAGGACAGGCGCTGCGCGCAGGGCGCGTTGCGACAGCGCCCGTAAACTGCGCGGCGTCGCAATTTCTGGCCGTTCGCGCGCCCCGCGCAGCCCGGCATATCCCGTCTCGGAAAAATGCAGCAAGGCGCAGGCCGGAAACCGCGCCGCCAGATCGCCCGCGCCCAGCGACTGGGCCGCAGCGCAGACCGGCAGAAGCGCAGCAAACGCCCCAACGCCCCATCCTGTGATCCGCCGCACCTTCACACCGCACCCCTGCCCCGTTCGGCGCAAAGTATACGCCGATGCAGGATTCACGGAACCCCATCCGCTTGTGCCCCGCTGGCGCTCTGGCTAGCGTCTTCCAAACCTCATACCCAATCGCGAAAGCCCGTCCGTGACCCAAAGCCCCGCCGACCGCCTGACCGCCCTGCGCGCCCGCATGACAGACCATGGCATCGACGCCCTGATCGTACCGCGCGCCGATGAGTATCAGAATGAATATGTCCCCGCTTCCGACGAACGCGTGCGATTTCTGTCGGGCTTTTCCGGCAGCGCCGGCACTCTGGGGATCACCCGGGACAAGGCGGCGCTGTTCACCGATGGGCGCTATACCATCCAGGCCGGGCGGCAGCTTGACCCCGCCCTTTGGACGCTGCGCCATTCGGTCAACGCGCCGCTCTCGGATTGGCTCCGGTCCGAGCTTGAGAACGGCGCTGTGATTGGCTTTGACCCGGCGCTGCACCGCGCCGCCGAGATCGAGGCGCTTGAGGAAAAGCTGGCCCCCGCCGGGCTCACTCTGAAGCCGCTCGAGTCAAACCCCGTTGACGCCATCTGGCCCGATCGCCCCGCCCAGCCAGATGCGCCCGCATGGCGGCATCCCGTTGATCTTGCTGGCGAAACCGTGCGCGACAAGCTGACCCGCGTCGGCACGGCGCTGGAAGCGGATGGCACCGGCGCCCTGCTGACTTCGGCGTCCGATGCGCTCTGCTGGCTGTTCAACCTGCGCGGCGGCGATGTCGAGATGACGCCGCTGGTCTTCGGCCGCGCCGTGACCCGGACCGATGGCAGCGCGACGCTGTTTGTCTCGGACGGCAAGCTGACAGAGGCCGACCGCACCGCGCTTGAAGCCGAAGGCGTCACGCTCGCCCCGCCCTCGGCCCTTGCGCAGGTCCTGTCGTCGCTGACCGGTCAGCGCGTCCGCCTCGATGCCGCCAGCGCCTCTGTCGCACTGCGCCAGATGGTCGAGGCCGCAGGCGGCTTGCCAGAGATCGGCACCGATCCCGTCGCCCTGATGAAGGCTAAGAAGAACGCGGCTGAAATTGACGGAATGCGCGCTGCGCATTTGCGCGACGGCGCCGCGCTTACCCGCTTTCTGCACTGGTTCCGCGAAACGGCCCCCGGCGGTCTGACCGAATGGGACGCGGCCGAAAAGCTGCTGTCATTCCGCCAAGGCAGCGCCGATTACCGCACGCTCAGCTTCCCCACGATTTCCGCCACCGCCGGGAACGCGGCCGAAGCGCACTACCAGATGACGCCAGAGACCGCCGCGCCCCTCAAGGACGGCGATATCTACCTCGTCGACAGCGGCGCGCAGTACCGCGACGGCACAACGGACGTCACCCGCACGACGATCATCGGCACGCCCACCGACGAGATGCGGCGCCGCTATACGCAGGTCCTGAAAGGCCATGTGGCTCTGTGTTCTGCACAGTTCCCGAAAGGCGTGAACGGCGCGCAGCTTGATCCCCTGGCGCGGCAATTCCTGTGGCAGGACGGCGTCGATTTCGACCACGGCACCGGACATGGCGTCGGCGCTTGTCTTGGCGTCCATGAAGGCCCGCAATCCATTAGCCAGCGCGGCCAATCCACCGCGCTCGAGCCGGGCATGATCGTCTCCATCGAGCCCGGCTATTACAAGAAGGACGGCTTTGGCATTCGGATCGAAAATCTCGGGCTGGTCATCGAGGTCCCCGATCCGCCGCCCCTTGCGGACCGAGAGACCTATGCGTTCGAGATTCTGACGCTCGCGCCCTATGACGCGCGGCTGATTGACAAGTCCTTGTTGTCGCAGTCGGAAATCGACTGGATCGACGGCTACCACGCCATCGTGCGCGCCGCCCTTGCGCCTCTGCTGGATGGAGAGGCCAAGGCCTTCCTCGAACAGGAAACAGCACCGCTTTAGCACGATCTTAACGCGCCCCGGCGCAGTCTTGCCGCGATTGGGCAGGATCGCGGGGACATGGCAGGCACGCAGGCCGCAAAACAAGAACTGGCACAGGCCGCGCGGCCCGCCCTTGGGCCGATCCTCGGCGCGGGCGCGATCAGCGTCTTGTGCAACATCCTTGTGCTGACCGGCCCGATCTACGTCATGCAGGTCTATGGCCGCGCGATCCCTGCCGCCTCGGTCGAGACGCTTCTGGTGATCTCGGCGATCATGGCGCTGCTCTATGGCATCCTGGCGATCACCGATGCCGCACGCGCCCAACTTCTCGCGCGTGCTGGCGCGCGGTTCGAGGCTGCGCTTGGACCCCGCGTCTTTCGCGCCGCGCTTAATGACGCAAGGCTCG
>CBFIJK010000031.1:0-41057 GCA_965662745.1 uncultured Paracoccaceae bacterium | reverse complement strand
GCGGGGGCGGGTGGCGCCTCAGACTCCGACCTCGCTCGGGCCACGACCATGGCTATCGCGATGGAAGCCGCCTGGGGGCTCGGGGACCGGCTTACGTGGTGCGGCGATCCTGAGTCCATCGCGGCCCGCCTGCGCCTCGACCCGCCCCTCGCGGCCCGCGTCGAGGACCACCTGCGCCGCGCCGAAGAACGGGCGCTGCGGATCTTGGAAGCTCAGCGGCCGGTCCTCGAGGCCATCGCCGCCGCGCTCCGCGACAAGAGCATGCTCACCGGGCCCGTTCTGGACGAGCTGATTTCCCGGGTGAGGCCGGAGACGGTACCGCCCACGCGCGGCGAGGGGGCGCCGGAGATCCAGAAGACGCCGGACCAGCCCGGTCCTGAAGGCGAACGGGCGGACAACCGGGATGCGGATTGGTCCGCGCCCTACCGGCCCCTCGATCGCGCCGCCTGATCCGGTCCGGACCCGCCCGCCTGTACGATCCCCGTGCAGGCGGGCGGCGGCAAGTCTCTCTGAATAACAAATCCGTCCGAACAGACGATTTGCACCTACCTTAACCGAGGCTCGTTTCTGTTATCAGAACAGTCTGGGTAAGCGTTCGATCGCATCCGCTTTTATGCGTACACTGACATCGTCACGATACGTTTGTTCGTTTATCTCGCTGTAGGGCCTTTGATCCTGCCCCCGGAAAGCATGTCCGGTGATGTCATATCTGGTCGCGTCGAGCACATCGGAATCATGCAACAAGGTGTCGTTAACATAGTGCCGCAAGCTATGCATGCAGAGCTCTCGTGGATTTCCCTTTAGCGCGATCTTCAACGCCTTTCGCCACATGTCGTCGAGGCTCTCGCCGAATTTTTCGACGCCCTCGGCGGGATCAGGCCTGAGGCTGCGCGCGCTGCCTTTCCGCGGTTTCGGGATAACATCTGGGAACAGAAACGTCTCGCCCAGTGCCCGCATACGCGCGGCATATTCCACCAGGCCGAGTTCCACTAGATGCGAGTGAATCGGAACGACTCTCGTGAGTTTTTTCCGCGGATCGGTTGTCCCGGGTTCCTCTCCTTTGATCCCGCGCCAAGGGTTAGACTGAATGACAATGGTCGGAATGTCATCGCTCATCACGATATCAGAGGGCAGGAGGCCAGCGATCTCGGCTCGGCGTGCGCCCGTGTATGCAAGGATCAGGGGCACCCAATAGCGAGAGTCTTTCTTGATCATCTCGCCGCGATCGTGTCTGCGACCTGGGCTTTTGTGACCTTGCCATAGCGGATGTGCAAACACCGCACTAACTTCATCAAGACGGAACACGGACCGACGTTTGTGATCGAGGACCCGACCACTTGTTTTGGGCCGCAGAGATGCAAGTTCAGGCTTGAAGCGCAGGGCGTGGCCCTCGGATACGGCGCGGCCTAAAAAGAGTTCAAGGGTTTTCAGGTGACGTTTGATTGTTCCAGAAGCCAGCCCGATTTGATCCCGCGGCATGTTGGCCGCGATCGCCTTCACCTGACCATAGCTGCGGCGTTGATCATATACCGACCGCAGGAAGTTCTTCGGGATTTCCTTCAGAGCGTCCGCGTATCGGCGTAGGTGCCACTGCTCGAGCGCATCGATGGTTTGAACGCCATTAACGAAACAGAACAGACGCAGATCTGCGGCGCGCTGCTGCGCTACGCCGTCGGACAGGCCTTCCTGTCGGGCATAGCGCCAGAATACACCGGCGATGTCGCGGGTGTAGCCTCCGGCTCCCTCCGTGGTTGCAGACTGCGCAGCAGTAAACTGTCGCATCAGTTCAGCCACCGTGAAGGTCCCGTCGATTAAGTCGACATCAGGGGTCAAGGGCGAGCGCGTTTTGTTGATGTCGGGAAGTGTGGTGGCTGTGCCGAGTTCCGGCGCCAGTTGATCCGCCATGGCGACCGGTTGAACTTGATCAGAGTGCAGCGATGTCAGCAGCGCGTCGGCCTCTGACAGATAGGTTTCCTTCTGACGTTTGGTGACGCTGGAGAGGGCTGCCAGCCTGACTTTGAGATCAGCCTCCCGAACCTGAGCGTGATGCTCCATGGAATTCAGGGTCGCGCCGGTGGTCTCCGTAAACCTTTTCGCGATTGTCCGTCGAGCTTCCGGAGACATGAGCCGATTATATTCCTGCTGGTAAACGCTAAGTACGATTTCGAGCTGAGCTGACGTCCAGGCTGGGTCGATCCGATGAGCCGGGAATGTCGGATGCACACCGTCCTCGAGGAGAGTCAGAACAGCGAGCTTTTGGATATCCCGAAGCCACGCACCGTCCTGAAGGCCGCGCCCCGTCATCCGCTCAATCCGGACCTTGCGATGAAATTCCGGCAGCACCTGACGCAGGCTGGTGGCCATGTATTTCGAGACCACCTCTTCAGGGAGGGCAGGAGAGAGCAGGATCAGCGACGACATCATTCGATCGAATTCCACAGTGATACGTCCCGTTAATATAGACGCTGAACGCTCATCTGTGGTGCCCAGAGGGATGACCACTGGTCCGATTTTTGGGGATAACCCCGGTATCCGTCTTCGAAAATAGAAGCGGTGTCCCTGACGATAGAGGTACTTACCGGTTGTTGGGTGGTCTTGTGTCCGCATCGCGCCCTGCTTTCCGGGCGGTCCGAACTCATGAGCCAGAGAACACGAGGGCGTTGTGACAGACGTGTGCAAGTTTTGTGCAACGCCTGTGAAAGAAAACAACCCGTCATTGCCAAACTCGCCGGAGCTAAGTTTGGAAGTCGTAGCTTTTCAACACCTTAGAGGTGAATTGGCTCCGGCGGTAGGGATCGAACCTACGACCAATTGATTAACAGTCAACTGCTCTACCGCTGAGCTACGCCGGAACACCGGGGGCATATAGCAAGGGGATTCTGGCGCGTCCAGAGGGTTTTGGGGAAATTTTCCGCCGCCTCTAGATGCGGGCAAAAATAGCCGTGGCGCTGAGGCGCGGCGCGGCGGAGACTTCGAATTTTTCATATAGATCAACGAGGTGCGCGAGGACATTGCGCTCTGCTGCGGGCAGAAGGCGCGGGTCGACGTCCGAGTAGACGCGCGCGGTGAGGTCCCGGATCGTGGCGGGGGCCTCGGCCAAGGCATCCAGGATCTGCGCACTGCGGCTTTGGCGGTGGGCGATCAGCCAATCGAGCCGTTCCATCGGCGTCTCCACGGGGGCGCCGTGACCGGGGTGGAACCGCACAGCGCCATGCACCTTAAGCCGTTCGCAGGACGTCATGAACTGCGTCAGGTCGCCATCGGGCGGCGAGACCATCGAAGATGCCCAGCCCATCACGTGATCGCCGGTGAAGACCTCTCCCATCCAGTCAAAGCTGAGGTGATTGCCGATATGTCCCGGCGTCCAGAGCGCGGTGATCGGGCCTGCGCCGGTCGCCAGCACCTCACCATCGGCAAGCGCATGATCGGGCGTGAAACCGCTGTCGACCCCTTCGCCGCCGCCTGTCACGCCGCTCTCTGCCAGCCGCTGCATGACCGCGCTGCGCCCGGTGGTGGCGGGGCCATAGGCGTGCACAGCCGCGCCCGTTTCGGCACGCAGGCGCGGGGCAAGCGGGGAATGATCCACATGGGCATGGGTGACGAGGATATGGCTGACACGCGCGGCGCCGATCGTGTCCAGAATCGCGGCCAGATGCGCGTCGAGGTCCGGGCCAGGGTCGATCACGACGACCTCTTCCGTCCCCAAGACATAAGTATTTGTCCCCCAATAGGTCATGGGCGACGGGTTCGGCGCTATGATGCGGCGCAGGCCCGGGCCGAGCGGTTCGGCGCGGCCATGGGGGACCGGGATCGGTTCGGGAATTGTCATGGGGGAAAGCGTAAGCGAAGGCCGGGGAATGTGGTAGGCCCGGAGGGACTTGAACCCCCAACCAAGGCGTTATGAGCGCCCTGCTCTAACCAATTGAGCTACAGGCCCGACCTGCAAGACTGGTTAGCAGGCGGGCCGAGACCGTCAAGCGCTTATCCGGTGATGCGCGCCATGAGAGAGGCGATGAGGCTCGGTTCCGGCTCGATCCATTCGTCTTCCATCGGAACGGGCGCGGGGACGTTTTCACCATGGGCCATGGATTCGGGCAGATAGCTCCAGGGGCCGTCTTCATAGGTCGCGGCCATCTCGCCCGAAAGCTCCTGTCCAGCGGGAATAGCAAGGGCGGTGAGCGAAAGCGCAGCGGCAACTGCGATGGTGGTGATCTTTGTGAACATCTTTTTAACTCTCCTGTCCAAACAACACCGGCAAACCCCAATAAGTTCCCCTGCCCCGTTGCCCGGACCCGGCGGATGGCGTATCGCCCTGCCATCTGAGACCGCGCGCAGGATGCCAGCCATGACGAAGAAAAACGGCCTGACCTATGCCGAAGCGGGCGTGGATATCGACGCCGGCAATGCGCTGGTCGATCGGATCAAGCCTGCCGCACGCGCCACGCATCGGCCCGGCGTGATGGCGGGGCTCGGCGGTTTTGGCGGGCTGTTTGACCTTAAGGCGGCGGGCTATGACGATCCGGTTCTGGTGGCGGCCACGGATGGCGTCGGGACCAAGCTGCGGATTGCGATCGATACCGGGGTTTATGACGGGATCGGCGTCGATCTGGTGGCGATGTGCGTCAACGATCTGGTGTGCCAGGGCGCAGAGCCATTGTTCTTTCTCGATTATTTCGCGACCGGCAAGCTGGATGTCGATGCGGCGACCATCATAGTCGAGAGCATCGCCAAGGGCTGCACCGGCGCGGGCGCCGCGCTAATCGGCGGCGAGACGGCGGAAATGCCGGGCATGTATCACGACGGCGATTTCGACCTTGCGGGCTTTGCGGTCGGCGCAGTCAATCGCGGGGCGGAATTGCCAACAGGCGTGGTCGAGGGCGATGTGCTGCTGGGCCTCGCCTCGGACGGAGTGCATTCGAACGGCTATTCGCTGGTGCGCCGCATCGTGGATCGTTCGGGGCTGGCGTGGGATGCGCCGTCGCCGATGTCAGGCGGCACTCTGGGCGAGGCGCTTTTGACGCCGACGCGCCTTTATGTAAAGCCCTGCCTTGCCGCGATCCGCGCGGGGGGCGTGCATGCGCTGGCCCACATTACGGGCGGCGGTCTGACCGAGAACACGCCGCGTGTGTTGCCGGGCGGCCTCGGGGCGCAGATCGATCTGGGCGCGTGGACGCTGCCGCCTTTATTCGACTGGCTGGCGCGCGAGGGCGGGCTGGACGAGGCCGAGATGCTCAAGACCTTCAACGCCGGGATCGGCATGGTGATGGCGGTGGACGCCGACAAGGCCGACGAGATCGCCGCGCTTCTCACCGATGCGGGTGAGACCGTCTATCGCATCGGCCGCGTGATCGAAGGGACTGGCGTCACCTATGCGGGCACGCTCATCGCATGATCCGCACCGCGATCCTGATCTCGGGCGGCGGGTCCAACATGGTCAAGCTGGCCGAAAGCATGACCGGCGATCACCCAGCCCGCGCGGTGGTCGTGGGATCGAACGATCCAGAGGCTGGTGGGCTTGAAAAAGCCCGCGCCATGGGGATCGAGACCTTCGCGGTCGATCACCGCCCCTTCGGCAAGGACCGCGCGGCCTTTGAGGCGGAATTGCGCGCGGCGCTCGACGCCTACCAGCCAGATATCGTCTGCCTTGCCGGGTTCATGCGCATCCTGACGGCGGATTTCATCAACGCTTATGCGGACCGGATGCTGAACATCCACCCGTCGCTCTTGCCGAAATACAAGGGGCTGCACACCCATCGCCGGGCGATTGAGGCGAGGGATGCCGAACATGGCTGCACGGTACATCTGGTCACGCCAGAGCTCGACGATGGCCCGATTCTTGCACAGGCGCGCGTGAAGATAAAGCCGGGCGACACGCCAGACACCCTTGCTGCGCGGGTGCTGATTGAGGAACACAAGCTCTACCCAGCGGCGCTGCGCGACTTTGCGGCGCAGATGGCCCTGGGCGGGCCAGCAACGTAACACTTTCAAAACACTCGCCGCGCGCGTATACGACGCGCGTGGTGGATGGGACGCAGCAGATCGGATTGACGACGCTTACATGATTACGATTACCACCACCGACGCGCTGGCCGCGTTCTGCACCTCCGCCCGCGCGCATCCCTATATCACCGTCGATACGGAATTCCTGCGCGAGCGCACCTATTATTCCAAGCTCTGCCTCGTGCAGCTTGCGGTGCCCGGCGAGGGCGAGGACAGCGCCGTTCTGGTCGATCCGCTGGCCGAAGGTCTGTCGCTCGATCCGCTTTATGATCTCTTCCGCGACGAAAGCATCACCAAGGTCTTCCATGCCGCGCGGCAGGATCTGGAGATTTTCTATATCGAGGGCGGCGTGATCCCTACGCCCCTGTTCGACACCCAGGTCGCAGCGATGGTCTGCGGCTTTGGCGAACAAGTCGGTTACGAGACTCTGGTGCGCAAGATCGCCAAGGCGCAAATCGACAAGACCTCGCGTTTCACCGACTGGTCTCGCCGTCCGCTGTCGGATGCGCAAAAGATCTATGCACTGGCCGATGTGACCCATTTGCGCGATGTCTATGAATTCCTGGCGGCAGAGCTGGAACGCACAGGCCGGCAGCGGTGGGTTCAGGAAGAGCTTGGCATCCTGATCGACCCCGAAACCTATATCATGCGCCCCGAAGAGGCCTGGCAGCGCGTGAAGACGCGCACCAATTCCGGGCGCTTCATGGCCTTTGTGAAAGAACTCGCTCGGTTCCGCGAAAGCTATGCCCAGTCGCGCAATGTGCCGCGCACGCGGGTGTTCAAGGACGACGCCTTGCTTGAGATCGCCTCTGCCAAGCCGAAATCGGTCGCCGATCTGTCAAAGCTCCGGCTGCTCTTGCGCGAAGCACGGCGCGGGGACATCGCCGACGGCATCATCGCGGCGATCGAGGCGGGTCGGGACATGGCGCCCGAGGATTTCCCGCCCGTGGATACCTCACGCGACAAGATGCACGTCAACCCGGCGCTGGCCGATCTGTTGCGCGTTCTCTTGAAATCAAAGGCCGAACAATCCGGCGTCGCGCAGAAGCTGATCGCGACCTCCTCGGATCTCGACAGCATCGCCGCCGGTCAGCGCACAGCGATCGCGCTGAAAGGCTGGCGGGCCGAGGTGTTCGGCGCGGATGCACTGCGTCTTTGCGAAGGCAAGCTGGCCCTGCGCGCGAACGGCAATATTGTTGAAGTGATCGAGGTTTAGCGCGCGGTCTTAACGCCGTGAGGCCAGCGCGTTCTGCGCCGCGACCACCTGGATGGACCGCACGCCTTCGAGCGTCTGATCCGACACGAAATGCGCCACGACGATCTCGCGCGAGGCTTGCGGGCCCTGCGCGGTCTGCGTCACCGGCGGATTCACACGAAACTGGTAGCTCAGCAGCCCGTCGATGGGCCGCTCATTGCCGACAGGCACAAGCTCTCCATCATAAAAGCCTTGCCGGATCGGCAGGCCCGTTACGCGCAGGATCGCGCCGCCCGGCACCTGTTCGACCGCAAAGCCCGTCACCTGATTGACCAGCGGGCGCGGGTCTTGCGAGACGATGGCAGCCCGGCGCAGGTCTGGGTTCACGACCTCTTGTCCACCGCCGAACCAGTTGCGCGGATTAAGCCGACTTCCGGACGAACAGGCGGCCACGGTCATCGCCAGAAGCAGTACGATAAAGACAGAACCGCGCATCACAGCCCCCCAGGAAAACAGTCCCTCTGACCTAGACGAAACGCCGCGCGATGAAAAGCCTGTCACCACCGGGCTGGACCTTCGCTAGGCGGAAGACTACCTAGCGCGGACAAGCTAACAAGGAACGCCCATGGCAAGCGAAGCCTTTGAAGAGATCGTTGAAACCTTCGAATTCCTCGACGACTGGGAGGACCGGTATCGCCATGTGATCGACATGGGCCGCGCAATGGATCCCCTGCCCGATGCGCTGAAAGTGCCCGCCACCAAGGTCGAAGGCTGCGCCAGCCAGGTCTGGTTGGTGCCCAAGGTCGAGGGCGAAGGCCCCGGCGCCGTGCTGAACTTTACCGGCGACAGCGACGCGATGATCGTGCGCGGTCTGATCGCCATCCTGATCGCGCTTTATTCCGGGCAGACGGCGCGGTCCGCGCAAGGCATCGACGCGCCTGCCGAGCTTGGACGGCTTGGGCTACAGGATCACCTGAGCGCACAGCGGTCCAATGGCCTGCGCGCGATGATCGAACGCGTGCGCGTTGTCGCCGCCGACACCGCGTCGAAATAGGGCGCCCTACCCCATCCGTTCAGAGGCGTAGGATCCCGGCGACGGCGGGAAGACCACCGTCTTGTTTCCGTTGATGAAAACCCGCCCGTGGATATGGGCGTGGATCGCGCGCGCCAGCACCTGCGCCTCGACATCGCGGCCAAGCGAGACGTAATCCTCGCCAGATTGCGCATGCGTCACGCGGATCGTGTCCTGCTCGATGATCGGCCCCTCATCGAGATCGGCAGTCACATAATGCGAGGTCGCACCGATCAGCTTCACCCCGCGCTCGAACGCTTGCTTGTAGGGGTTCGCCCCCTTGAAGCTGGGCAGAAACGAATGGTGGATGTTGATGATCCGGCCCGACATCTCGCGGCACATCCGATCGCTCAGGATCTGCATGTAGCGCGCCAGCACGATCAGTTCGGCGCCGGTTTCCTCGACCACGTCCATGATCCGCTTTTCGGCCTCGGGCTTATTGTCCTTGGTGACCTTGATGCAATGGAACGGGATGTCGTGGTTCACGACGAGTTTCTGGTAATCCATGTGGTTCGAGACGACCGCGACGATATCGATGGGCAGCGCGCCGATCCGCCAGCGATAAAGAAGATCGTTCAGGCAATGGCCAAAGCGCGAGACCATGATGACGACCTTGTGCTTTTGCGTCTCGTCGGCGATCTCGGCGTCCATGTCGAAACGCGCAGCGACGCCTTCAAAGGCTGTGCGCAGCGCCTCGGCATCGCGGCCCTCTTCGGACACGAAACTGACCCGCATGAAAAAGTTGCCGGTGCCTGCGTCGTCGAACTGGGCGCTGTCGGTGATGTTGCAGCCCTGCTCGGCCAGGAAGGCCGAAATCGCTGCCACGATACCGCGCCGCGACGGGCACTGCACACGCAAGGAATAGCTGGTCATGGATCGTCCCCTTGAACACGTTCAAAGTGGTGTCTGCGCCGCATAGGGGACGGTCAAGGCGCGATGACCGGGATTGCCCTGCGCGCGGTTTGCTTTTGTTTGCCGCGCCGCGCGGCCGTTCCGCATGAGGAAACGCGCGGAGCATATCGGAAACTCGGGCCAGTCTCAGGCGGTCTGGTGCGCACGCTCCGGCTGTCCGGCGGCGGTCAGAAGGGCCTTGGCGGCCTCGGCCGGATCGTCCCCGACCCAGGCGACATAGTGATCGGGGCGCACCAGGATCAACGGGGCAGCGTATGGGCTGCCCGCGTCATCGGCGACCTCGGCCAGCGGGATTCCGGCCCGCGCCGCCGCCTTTGCGGGCCCAGGCCCCGCCCGCATGCCGAAGGACAAAAGCGTGAAGCCCGGCCCAAGCCGGTCAAAGACATTCGCCCCGTCCGACAGGATATGCGGCGCAAGGTGATGGCCCGCCCGCGCCTCGAACCGGTGATCGCCCCGGGCACTGGGTCTGCCGGGCCCGTCCACGATAGGAGAGCCCTCGTAGTTGGGTTCGAAATTGGCGACCTCGGCGGCGTTTTCGTTGCGCTTGTACCAAGCGGCCTCGAACGCTTCGCGGTCCTTGGCGGGATCAAAGGTCTGCAAGAAGCGGTTGTCGTCGTCGATGAAGAACTCGATGAAATCCCGCGCGGTCGAGGCGAAGACGGGCCTGCGTTCTGCATCATAGCTGTCGAGCAGCGCATCGCCGCCCCATCCGCGCAGGGTCGCGGCAAGCTTCCAGCCCAGATTGCGCGCATCCTCGAACCCGGTGTTGATCCCGTAGCCGCCATAGGGTGGGTGGCTGTGCGCCGCATCCCCGGCGACAAAGACCCGGCCCGCCCGGTAGCGCGACGCGATCGACACGCGCAGGTCCCAAAAGCCGACATAGTCGATCTCGAGGTCGAAGGGCTCTCCGACGATCTGGTGCAGCATCGTCTCAAAATCGGCGTCCTCGCGCGTGTCCGCGGGCACGGGGGCGTGGAAAAAGAAGCTGCCGACGTCGACACGCCCAAAGAACTGCCAATAGCCTTCCATGTCGGGATGCAAAACGTTGTAAAAGGCCTTGCCCGGATAGCGTTTCAGCATCTCGTGAAGCGCATCCGAGCGGAAGACGAGCAGCACCATCAGCTTGTCGTGGTCCGATTGCTCCTGCGGGATGCCGCCCGTCTCGCGCACCGCCGATTTGCTGCCGTCGCAGCCGACGACATACGCGGCCGTCAGCGTGTCGCGCCCCGTGCCCTTGTGTTCTGCAATCGCAACCTCGACATTGCCTCCGGTGTCGGTGACCCCCTCGACCGTCCAGCCATAGCGAATCTCGATGCTGTCGATCTGCGCGGCGCGGGCGCGCAGCACGGCCTCTGTCTCGTACTGCGGCAGGCGTTCGTTGGTCGTCAGGTAATACTCGTTCACGCTGGACCGGTTGAGCCAATCGTAATGATAATCACTCATCAGGTTCTTGTAGAGTGTCAGCCCCCCGATCCCGACCTCTGGCGGAATTGTTCTTGCGGCGCGCAGCTCCTTTTCGCAGCCCCAGAAATGCAGCGTCTCGGTCGTGCGCTGAGTCAGGTTCTGGCCCTTTGGGATTGGCTGCGGCTGGGGATAGCGTTCGATGACCAGCACCTTGATACCGCGCTGACCCAGTTCGATCGCCAGCCCCATACCGACCGGGCCGCCGCCTGAAATGATAACCTCAAAGTTCGTCATGCCCTGCCCTCTTTCCAGTCCAGTCCTTTAGGTCAAATCGACAAGCCCAGAAGCTTGGCCGCGTTGCCCTGATAGACCTTTCTGCGCACCTCGTCCGAGATGTCCAGTTCGTCGAGAATGCGGATCGTCTCACGGATATACATCGGCCCCGCTTCTGGATCGAAGGGCGCGTCAGAGGCGAACATCACATGGTTTTCGCCAAAGAATTCAATGGCATGCTCGATGGCGCGGGCCGACCCGAAGGTTGCCGTATCGGCGTAGAAATCCTTGAAGTACTCAAGATGCGGGCGTTTCAGACCCTTGCGAACCGCCGCCAAGTCCCGGTCCGTCGTGCGCGCGCCCATCTGATCCCATCCGGGGCCGACACGGCCCTCGAAATACGGGATCATACCCCCCGCATGGTGGGTGACGACCCGCAGGCCCGGAAAGCGGTCGAAGAGCCCGGAAAACACCATCCGCGCCATGGCCGCCGAGGTCTCGTAGGGCCAGCCGAAGGTCCACCAAATCTCGTATTCCGACTGATCCTCGGTCAGATAATCGGGGAAATTCGCGCCGCGGGCGGGGTGCAGCCAGACCGCCTTGCCGCTTTTCGCCATGTAGTCGAAGAACGGCTCGAATTCCGGCGCGTCGAGCGGCTTTCCCCCGACATTGGTGAATATCTGCATGCCGCATGCGCCCAGATCCTCGATATTGCGCCGCGCCTCTTCGACCATGGCGCCAGGGTTGTTCATGACCGCCGTGCCGATGAAGCCGGGAAAGCGGTCGGGATACTTCTGGCATAGCTCAGCCATGCTGTCGGACGCGATGCGCGCCAGGTCGAGAGAGGTCGCGGGATCGGCGTATTTCTCAAACGGCGGCGAGGCGAGCGACAGGATCTGGCAATAGTCTTCGCCGAACATGTCCATCACCTCGAACCGGCGGTCGAGATTGGTCATCATCGGCACCGCTTCGGACCGGCGCGTGATGTCGGTCGTCTCGCCCACATGGGCGATCAGCGCCTCGTGAAAGGGTTTCGGCCAGATGTGGTTGAAGATGTCGATCTTCTTCATGGTGCTCGCTGCCTTTCGTGTGGCTTACAATTCGCCGAGGACAAGATCCTCGTCGCGCATGGTGGTCAGGGCCTCGCTCAGTTCCTCGCCCGCCGCCCAGATCGCGGCAGACACGTCGCGCAGCTTGGCGTCTGTCAGGGTGTCCTTGTCGATGGTCATGCACAGAACCGCGACGGGCGCGCGGCTGGCGTCGAAGATGGGCGCGGCGACGCCGACAACGCCGTCCGTGACTTCGCCGCGCGCGATCAACGCGCCGCCTTTGCGCATCCGGCGCAGGGTGTCGGCGATCTCATCCACTGAATCGCCAAGACCCATCGCGCAGAGTTCGGACAGGTTGTCCTCGATCTTCGCCAGCATCTGGCGGCGCGGCAGATGCGCCAGGATCGCGCGGCTGATCGCACCGCGCGGCAACGGCATGGGGCGTCCGCGCGGATAGCTCGATTTGGGTTCGGGCGTGGAGACTTCGGAAGCAACACACAGCAGCTTGTTGTTATACCACCGCACCAGAAGCGCGGTGGACGGGTGCAGCGCGGCAAGACCTTTGAGGATCGGCGCGCCCTCGCGCAAGAGCGCGTCGGACTTGCGCATGAGGAAGTCGAGTTCCACCACGCGCGGCCCCAGTGTCAGACCGTGGGGGCCGTTCTGCGACAGAAAGCCTGCGTCCTTCAGCGTCTTCACATAGCGATAAAGCGTCGGGCGGCTGTAGCCGAGTTCGGCGATCATCTCATCCGCCGTCCATTCCAGACGATCCTCGGTGAACAGATCGAGGATCCCGAGGATGCGTTCCGCGCTGCCAACCCCCGTGCTCATGCCAGGCCTTCTGCCGGGCGGCGGCTGCGGCGAATTTCCAGCGTCATCAAGGTGATGCCCCCGACCACGCCGAGAATGTCGGAATAGATCGCGCCCTCGAACATGCCCGCCGGCATCAGGGCCATCAGACCGAAAAGACCGAACAGGCCCCGCGAGACGGGCGTCAGGCGCTGGCTGAAATATCCCGCCAGCGCGGCCGAAACCAACCAGACCCCGACAATCGCTGTCACCAGCGCCAGCGCGATATCGAACGGCGCACCCATCAGGATCAGCGTGGGCGAGAAGACGAAGAGCACCGGGATCACATAGGCCGACCAGCCAAAGCGCATCGCCGCCCAGCCCGTCGCCATGGACGGCGCCTTGGCGATGGATGCAGCGGCAAAGGCCGCCAGCGCGATGGGCGGCGTGATCATCGACATCATGCCGAAGTACAGGACGTAAAGATGCGCCGCGATGGGCTCTATCCCCACCTGAACCAGCGCAGGCGCGACCAGCGCAGCCAGAAGCACGTAGACCCCCAGCGTCGGCAGTCCCATCCCGAGAATGATGCAGACGATAGCCGACAGCGCGAGCAGAACCACCGCGCTGCCGCCGCCGATCTGTACCAGCGCGTAGGTCAGGTTGAAGCTGAGTCCGGTGACATTGAGAACGCCGATCACGATGCCCGAGGCGGCAGAGATCAGAAGGATCTCGACCACGCCCAGCCCGGTGCGCGCGAGCGAGGAAAAGATCGTGCGGATCGAGGGGCGGATGCCGTCATAGCCGATGACAAAGGAGGTGCCAATCAGCACCACAGCCGACCAGAGCGCCGCGCGCTCGGGTTGATAACGTTGCCAGAACAGCAGGTAGATCAGAACCGCGAACGCAAGGATGAAATGCAACCCCACCAGCACCTTGCGGCGGTCGGGGATGTCTTCCTTCGGGATCGCGCGGATGCCCATCTTGGCCGCTTCGAGATCGGCCTGAATGAACAGCGCGACGTAATACAGCATCGCAGGAACAAGGGCGGCGAGCACGATGGACGAATAAGGCACCGCCAGAAATTCTGCCATCAGGAAGGCCGACGCGCCCATGACGGGCGGCATCAACTGCCCGCCGGTGGAGGCGACAGCCTCGATCGCGCCGGCCTTGTGGGCCGGATAGCCGTCACGCTTGATCATCGGGATGGTCACGACGCCGGTGCCGACCACATTGGCCACCGCCGATCCGCTGATCGACCCGAACAGGCCCGACGCGAGCACCGCGATCTTCATGGATCCGCCGCGATACCGCCCCATGCCGATCATCGCGGCATCGGTGAAGAAGTTCGATCCGCCAGTGAGGTTCAAGAGCACGCCGAAGAGGATAAAGGCGACAACAACGGTCGAGGCGACCGACATGGGCAGGCCAAGTATCCCGTTGGAATCGAAGGCCATGTAGCCTGCCAGAAGCTGCCAGTTCTGCGGACGGCCTTGCAGACGGCCGGGGAAGACATCGCCGAACAGGGCATAAAGAATGAACACGCCGATGATGATAACCAGCGCCCATCCCGTCGCGCGGCGCAGCGCTTCCAGCGTCAGAAGGATCGCGATCAGCCCCGGCAGCCACACCTCAAGCGGGCGGGCGAAAATCATCAGGACAAGATCGGGGTAGCGCACGGCGATAAAGCCGAAAGCGGCCATGGACACGAGGGCCAGCACGACATCGTAATAGGGTACGGTCTTGCGTTCGGTGCCGGGCTTTGCGGGCAACGTCAGATAGGCGACAGGCAGCACGAAGACCAGCATCGCCGCGAAGAACTGCTGCGGGTAAAAGCCCCATCCGAAATAGCGGTTCACCGACATCGCCCAGCAGATCGCCGTCAGCGTCATCAGCGCGGCCAGCACATTGGCCAGCGGCTTCCAGACCGAGGGGGGAAGGCCGTTTCCGGCCTTCCATGTGTCCATGCTTGCCATCAGGCGGGCCTCAGTTCAGGCCGACTTCTTCGAAGAAGCGAAGCGCGCCGGGGTGGAACTCGGCGATGCCGGGATCGCCTTTCATGTTCTCGGGCTTGAAGGCGCGCATCGGGGGAAAGGTTTCACCCATGACGGTGGCCTGTTCGTACATCGCCTTGGCCATCTCGTAGACAACGTCGTCAGGGACATTCGCGTGGGTGAAGACGACCTGCGGGAAAGCGATATAGGTGGTGTCTTCCAGCACGCCGGGCATCGCGCCTGTTGGCAATGTCGTGAAGAAGGCGGTCGGCCAGAATTCACGCGCGGCGGCAAGCGCCTCGTCGCTGTCATCGGCCACGCCAAGCGCACGCAGACCGCCGACGGCGGCGTCCGCCTCGCGCACCTTGCCCGCGCCATGGGCGAAGATGAAGCCGACCGTATCGCCGGCCATGAAGGCATCAGCCCCCGCGACGACCGACGCGACAGAGACTTTCTCGACATCGTCGCGCGTCATTCCGGCGGTGGAATAAAAGGCCGAAAGCTGCGGCAGAATGGTGTTCTGCGCTGTATAGCCATCGGTCATCGGCAGACCGGCCAGATCTCCGACTGACATGATGTCGCTGTCGGCGCGCACGAAGATCGCCTCGACCAGCGGCTGAAGATGCGCGACCACGCGGATGTTGGGGTTCTGAACGCCGTTCCACCACGCCTCGCCATTGATGGAATAGTTCACCTCTTGCAGGTTCGCGACGCCGAACTCGATGCCGCCTGAATTGACGAAGGGGATGAACTGGTTCGGGCTGGTGGCGGGCTGGATCGTGGTGTTCAGCCCGTTGGCATTGGCCGCGTTGGCGACCGAGGTGCCGATATTGTGGAACAGGGATCCGGGGTTCGACGTGGCGATGCCGACATTCTGCGCAAGGGCAGTGCCCGCACCGGTGACAAGGCCAGCGGCAAGCGCCGCGGACGCGATAAGTTTCCGCATTTTATTTCCTCCCATGATGCGCCGCTCCTCTTTGGTGAGCGACCCGAAATCTCATTAAATGAGATTCGTGTTCAGTTTGGGGTTGCTATGGGCGGATGACAAGATCAATTTCGCAGCACAGCCCTTGCGGAATGGGAGAAGACGCATGGCCGATGAGACTGAAGGCGCGCAGCCGACCGGCGCCGAGGCGCTCTTGCGTGGGCTGAAGGCGAGCGGCATCGACTATCTCTTCGCCAATGCGGGCACCGATTTTCCGTCCGTGATCGAGGCTTTGGCACAGGCCGATCCTGGCGCGATGCCCACCCCCGTCACAATCCCGCACGAGACCGCCGCCGTGGCGATGGCGCATGGCTACTACCTCGTCTCGGGCGCGCCGCAGGCGGTGATGGTGCATGTGAATGTCGGGCTGGCGAATGCCGTGATGGGTGTATTGAACGCCGCGTCCGACAATGTGCCTGTGGTAATGATGTCGGGCCGCACGCCGCTGACAGAAACCGGGCGGCAAGGCAGCCGGATCACGCCCATTCAGTACGGACAAGAGATGTACGACCAGACCGCGCTCGTGCGCGAGGCGGTGAAATTCGACTACGAGATGCGTTACCCTGAACAGGGCGGCCCGCTTGCGGCGCGCGCCGTATCGGCCGCGATGTCAGAGCCGCGCGGCCCCGTGTACCTGAGCCTGCCGCGAGAACCCCTGGCCGAACAGATCGACCCGGCGCGGGCCGCGCCGCCCTCGCCCCGACCCGCAACCACGCGCGCCATGCCGGATCCCGGTGCGGTCGCCGAGGCCGCAAAGATGCTGGCCGAGGCCAAGCGCCCGCTCATCATCTGCCAGCGCGGCGATCCAGAAGGCCGTCTTGCAGCCGCGCTGTCGGCGATGGGGCGTGAACAGGGCATCGGGACGGTCGAACCCTTCGTCGTTCGCAACCTCCTGGCCCATGACGATCCAGCGTCGCTTGGCTACGCACCGATGCTGTCCAAGGAGGCCGATGCGGTGCTTGTCGTCGATTCAGGCGTACCGTGGATCGAGGCGCTGCATGCCCCGCCCGATGACGCGCGCATCATCCATATCGGCGCGGACCCGAGCTTCACGCGGATGCCGATGCGCGGCTACCGCTCGGACCTGTCGATCACCGGCGATCCGGCC
The DNA here is from genome assembly GCA_965662745.1 of uncultured Paracoccaceae bacterium. GTDB lineage: Bacteria > Pseudomonadota > Alphaproteobacteria > Rhodobacterales > Rhodobacteraceae > Anianibacter. The sequence goes on along the minus strand of CBFIJK010000031.1, from coordinate 24,276 downwards.
GAGACGGTGAACGCGATCCGCGCGGCGATGCGGACGGATGATGCGCGCCTTGAAACACGGCGGGGCGATCTCGACGACATGGCCGCAGCCCGTGCCAAGCGCCGCGCCAAGATCATCGAAGGCGCCCGCGCGTCCAGCCCCATGGGCGCCGAGTGGCTGTCCCATTGCCTGTCCGAGATCATGGACGAGGACGCGGTGATCTTTTCCGAGCTTGGACTCGTGCCTGCCGCCATGCAGATCAAAGGCGCAAACCGGTTGTTCTCCAACCCGCATTCAGGAGGGCTCGGCTGGGCTTTGCCCGCCGCGCTGGGGGCGCAGATGGCGCGCCCCGGCAAGCTGACCATCGCCGCGATGGGCGACGGATCGTATATTTTCGCCAACCCTGTCGCCTGCCACCAGATCGCCGAGGCGCTGGCGCTGCCGATCCTGATCGTGGTCAAGAACAATGCCATGTGGAACGCGGTGCGCCGGTCGGTCGTCGCCTCTTACCCCGAGGGCGCGGCGACACGGGCGAACGAAATGCCACTGACCTCGCTGTCCCCCCTGCCCGATTTTGCCGCAATCGCGGCCGCCAGCCGTGCCTTTTCGGAACGCGTGGACGAGGCCGAGGCGCTGCCCGCCGCCCTCGACCGCGCCCTGACGGCGATCCGGACCGAGGGGCGCGCGGCGCTTCTTGACGTGCGCGTCGCGGTGTCGGACAGCCATTGACCATGCTGGACGGCCTGCCGCTGATGGCGCTGGTCAGCGCTTTCCTTGCGCTCGCTTTCGGCGGCGTTCTCAAGGGCGCAACCGGCGCAGGTGCGCCCATCGTTGCGGTGCCGGTGATTGCGCTTTATTTCGACGTGCAGACCGCCATCGTGACGCTGATCTTGCCGAATGTTCTGACGAATGTGCTGCAAGGCTGGCGCTACCGCGCGCATCTGAAGGACCGGTCCTTCGCGATCACCTTCGCGGCGGCGGGCGTTGCGGGGGCGGCGCTGGGAACGGTGCTTCTGGCCAACGCGCCGTCGCGGATCCTGCTGCTGATGGTGTCGATCGTTGTGCTGGTTTATGTCGCCTTCCGCCTGATGCGCCCGAACTGGCGGCTGCCGATGCAGACCGCGCAGCGCGTCGTGCTGCCCATCGGCACCATTGCAGGGCTCTTGCAAGGCGCAACGGGGGTCAGCGCGCCTGTGTCGATCACCTTCCTCAACGCCCTCGGCCAGCCGCGCGAATGGTTCATCGCGACGATCTCGCTCTTCTTCGTGACGATGAGCGGGGCGCAGGTGGCGTTTCTGTCGGGCTACGGCATCCTGTCGCCGGGCGGGCTGGTCGCAAGCGCCGGGGCCTTCGCCGTGATCCTGGCCTTCATGCCGGTCGGCGAGGCGCTGGCCCGCCGCATCTCGCCGGTCACGTTCAACCGGCTGATGCTGGTGATGCTGACGCTCGTCGCCCTGCGGATCCTGCTGGTGGCGGTGAGCGGCGGCTGACCGTCAGGCCGGAACCGCCGTCCCCGCACGCTCGGCATCCTTGGGGTTCTTGCCGAGAATGATCATCGACAGGATATCGTCTTCGGTCACATCCTCGACCCGTTCGGCACCGACCATCTGGCCGTTCTTCATCACGGCAACGCGGTCGCACAGTTCCATCATCTCGCGCGTGTCGTGGCTGATGAGGAAGATGCCAAGGCCCTGCTTCTTCAGCTCTTGAATAAGATCCGCGACCATCTTTGTCTCATGCACGCCAAGCGCGGCGGTGGGTTCGTCCATGATCAGGATCTTGGCCTTGAAATAGACCGCGCGGGCGATAGCGACGGACTGGCGCTGACCGCCCGAAAGGGCCGACACCGGTTCCTTCAGCTTTTTGAAGTTCGGGTTGAGCCGCCCCATGATCTTGCGCGTTTCGGCCTCTTGGCGACCGTCATCGACGAAGCCGAAAGGCGTCACAAGCTCGCGCCCTAGAAAGAGGTTGCTCGCCGCATCAAGGTTATCGGCGAGCGCAAGGGTCTGGTAGATCGTTTCGATATTGTAGTCGCGGCTGTCACGCGGGCTTTGGATGTCGGCCTTTTCGCCATTGATCCAGATCTCGCCGGAATCCATCTTGTAGGCGCCCGACAGCATCTTGATGAGCGTCGATTTACCCGCGCCGTTGTGGCCCAGAAGGCCAACGACTTCACCGGGAAAGAGGTCGATGCTGACGTGATCGACGGCCTTGACGCCGCCGAACGAGATCGAGACGTTTTTCATCTCTACGAGGGGGGTGGCCATCACTGCGCTCCCGTGTATTTGCGATACTGAATGTCGATCCAGACAGCGAGCACAAGAACGCTGCCGACGACGATGTTCTGGTAGGGTGCGTCGACCCCGACCATGGCCATGCCCGATTGCAGCGACTGCATGATCAGTGCGCCGATGATCGCGCCATAGATCGTGCCGATGCCGCCCGACAGGGCCGTGCCGCCAATGACCGCCGCCGCGATCACGCGAAGCTCGTCCAGCACGCCGATATCGTTGGTGTGATACCCAAGCCGCGCGCTGGCCACGATGCCCGCAAGCGCGCAAAGGACGCCGAGCATTGCAAAGATCTTGACCGTCAGCAGCTTGGTGTTGATGCCTGACAGTTCTGCCGCGCTGGGGTTGCCGCCCGTCGCGAAGATGTAGCGCCCAAGGCGGGTGCGCTGTGCGATCACGGTCATCACGATGGCGATCGCGATCAGCAACAACACGGAATAGGGGATGCCGTAGGCGGCGGTGCAGCTCTCGGCCCCGTCGCAGCCATAGACGGACGGATCGCGGGCGATCACGCGTTCAGGCACCTCATAGGCATTCAGGATCGCGACGAAGCCAAGAATCGCAACGACCACGAAACCCGCGACGACCGCCTCGGCCCAGACCGGCTTGACCGAAAAACCGTGGCCGATCTTCGTCCGGCGGCTTTGCACGACGGCAAACAGCGCCGCCACTGTGGCGGCAATCCCTACGGCCCAGGACCAGAAGACGCCCAGCGTGCCGTTGATGCCGCCAAGCAGCATGTAGGTGTCATCCAGCGGGCCGATCGTCTGACCATTGGTCAGGTGCCAGGCCACGTTGCGCCAGATCAAGAGGCCGCCAAGCGTGACGATAAAGGCCGGGATCGCCTGGTATCCGACAAGATAGCCTTGGAACGCGCCGATGAGCGCGCCGATGACAAGACCAGCTATGATCGAGATCCAGGGGATCAGCGGATGCCCAAGCTCAAGCCCCATCAACTGCGGCAGCCATTGCGTCTGGGTCATTGCCATGACGGAGGTCGTGGTCGCCAGAAGCGCGCCGACCGACAGGTCGATATGGCGGGTGACGATCACGAAGACCATGCCTGTGGCCATGATCGCCACGCTGACCGTCTGGATTGTCAGGTTGAAAATGTTGCGCGGCGTCAGGAAGCGCCCCTCGGTCATCACGTTGAAGACGATGCAGACCAGAAGGAACGCACCAATCATGCCCAGAAGCCGGGTATCGACCTCGAGCGCGCGAAATCCCTTTCGCATCTGGGGCGCGACGGCCCCGGCGGTTTCTTCTGACATGGCTGGTCTCCGTCAAGGCGGCGGGGCGGACGCACGGACGCCCCTGTGTGTGCCGGATGGTGGTGTATCATGCGAAACGGGTCTGCCAGCAGAACCGACAGACCCGCGTTTGGGGGCGGGGCGATCCCCGCCCGCCGATCAGTTACAGGGCGCGGGGCCGTCCGTGACGCCTTGGCAAAGCGCGTCGACTTCGATCCAGCCTGCATCCGTCACAACGGTGAGGTTGTCGGCGGTGATCGGAACCGGGGCCAGAAACTCGGCCCACATGGTGGTGCCGCCCGGCGACGTCCACTCTTCCGCGCCGTCGATCTCGCTCAGCGCAGCGCCGCCTGCGAGGGCAACGGCGATCTCGCCGGCTGCCTTGCCAAGCTCACGTGCGTCTTTCCAGACCGAAACGGTCTGCGTGCCAAGGGCAACGCGGTTCAGAGCAGCATGGTCGCCGTCCTGACCGGACACCGGAATGCCTTCCATGCCTTGGGCGGTCAGCGCTGCGACGACGCCGCCTGCGGTGCCGTCATTCGACGCCACGACCGCATCGACGTTGTTGTCGTTGGCGGTGAGGATCTGTTCCATGTTGCGCTGTGCGTTCGCGGGGAGCCAGCCATCGGTATAGGCTTCGTCCACGATGGTGATCGCGCCGCTGTCGATTGCGTTTTGCAGGATTTCCCCCTGGCCGCCGCGCAGGAAGTCTGCGTTCGGATCGGTGGGCGAGCCCTTGATCATCACGTAGTTGCCTTCGGGCTGCGCTTCGAGAACGGCGCGGGCCTGCATGCGGCCGACTTCGACATTGTCGAAGGTCAGGTAGAAGGCGCGCGGGTCTTCGATCAGGCGGTCATAGGCGACGACCGGAATGCCTTCGGCATCGGCCGCATCAACCGCCGGGCCGATGGCCGCGGCATCTTGTGCCAGGATGATCAGCGCATCGACGCCCTGTGCGATCAGGCTTTCGACGTCCGAAAGCTGCTTGGACGAGGACGATTGCGCGTCGGCCGAAACATAGGACGCTCCAGCTTCTTCAAGCGCGCTGCGGATCGCGGCCTCATCAGTTTTCCAGCGCTCTTCCTGGAAATTCGACCAGCTGACGCCAACGGTGGGGGCATGGGAATCGGCAAAGGCAGCGCCTGCAAATCCAACGCCAGCGACAGCAGTCGCCATAACGAGTTTTTTCATGATTTCCTCCCAGAAATTAGCCAAGGCATGCGTGCCCCGGATGAGTCGTTACACTCCGACCGCGAAGGTGCCAGATTTAATTCAGTTGTCAAAATAAAAACGACGCAAAAACCAGGTAAAACGAAAGTTTTTCTTCCCAAGCCCCCCGATTGCCTGCAATCTTCGCGCCTGCGAGGTCGAGGGAGGGTCTTGTTTTTTCAAGACGCGAAGAAAATGCGGGATGACGTCAAGATCGAGGATGGCACGGACGCCGCGGGCTGCGGTCCGCAGCTTCCGGACGGGGGCGGTGCGCCGCGCCCGCTGCGCCAGCAAATCTTCGAATATGTGCGCGCCCATGGTCATGCGGCCCGCGCCGATATCACCCGCGATCTGGACATCAGCGCCGGGTCCGTCACAGCCCTGACCGCCGATCTCATCTCGGGCGGCTATCTGCGCGAAGTCCTCGGTTTTGCGCGCGATTCGACACGCGGCCGCCCGCCCGTCGCGCTACAGGTCGTGCCGCCAGCCGCCTATGTCATCGGCATCAAGATTTCCTACAGCCGCCACACCGCCGTTCTGTCCGATTTCGCGGGCAACGTAATCGCCGATGCCGATCTGCCCACCGGCCTGTATCGTCGTACCCTGACAGAGCTGATGGACGAAATCGTCGCCCTGATCGAACGGCTTCTGACCCGCAGCGGCATGGCGATGTCCGAGATCAGCGCCGTCGGCATCGGCCTGCCGGGGATCGTGGAACATGAGGATGGGATCGTGTCCTGGTCCGCGCTTCTCGATGACATCGACCAGGACCTCAGCAGCGCCTTCGCTGATCGTTTGCCGATGCCGCTCTATCTCGACAATGACGCCAATGTTCTAACGCTGGCCGAGTTGTGGTTCGGCGCGGGCCGGTCGAAACGAGATTTCGCGGTCGTCACAATCGAGGGCGGCGTCGGCATGGGGCTGGTTTTGAACAATCGCCTCTATCGCGGCGCGCGGGGCATGGGGCTGGAACTGGGGCATAGCAAGGTGCAACTGGATGGCGCGCTGTGCCGCTGCGGCCAGCGCGGCTGTCTGGAGGCGTATCTCGCCGACTATGCCATCGCGCGCGAGGCGGCGACAGCGCTCGACCGGGCGCCCGATGCGTCCGAGACCTCCCAGCAGATGCTGGAGACTCTGTTCAGCCAAGCCAAAGCCGGCCACGAGGGGGCGCAGACGATCTTTCGCCGCGCCGGGCGCTACCTGTCGCTGGGCCTGTCGAATGTCGTGCAGCTTTTTGATCCCAAGCTCATCATCCTGTCGGGTGAGCGGATGCGCTATGATTATCTTTACGCCGATGAAGTGCTCGCCGAAATGCAATCGCTGACCCTGTCGCGCAATCGCGCGCCCTGCGAGGTCGCGATCCATGCCTGGGGCGATCTTATCTGGGCGCGCGGCGCGACGGCGCTGGCGCTATCGGCCCTGACCGACACGCTGGTGGGCGAGGGCCGCGCGGCATGAGGATTTCGCTGGCGTTCGTTTTGGCGGCCGCCCCGGCGGCAGCGGAACCGGCCTTCACCGACCTGTCCGATCGCCTACCCGAACACATCTATCAGGGCGGGTGGGAGCATTTTGTTGGCGGCGGCGTGGCGGTCTTCGACTGCAACGGCGACGCCCTGCCCGACATCTTCGCCGCCGGCGGCAGCGCGCCTGCAAAGCTGATCCGCAATGACGGGGCGTTTCGGTTTACGGATATGCAGGTGCCGGAATTGACCGGTGTCACCGGGGCCTATCCGCTCGATCTGGACGGGAATGGCTGGACCGATCTTTACGTCCTGCGCGTGGGAGAGAACATTGCCCTGCGCGGCGGGCCGGATTGCAGCTTCACCGACGCGACCGAAGACTGGGGCCTGCCGCAGACCGATGCCTGGTCCACCGCCTTCACCGCTTGGTGGGACGAAGGGCAAGAGCGCCCGACGCTCGCCATCGGCAACTATGTCGACCGCGCCGATCCCGACGGCCCGTTCGAGGCCTGCGACGATAACCGCATCCTGTGGCCCGAGGCGAAAGGCTATCGCGCCGAGACCCTGTCGCCCGGCTTTTGCGCGCTGTCGATCCTGGCGGCGAGGGACGCACGCGGGCGCCCTGCCCTGCGCCTGTCGAACGACCGACACTACTATGTCTCGGGCGGGTATGAACAAATGTGGGATATCGAAACGCGCCGCTTTCTTGGCCCCGAGGATGGCTGGCCAACCGTTTCACTGTGGGGGATGGGCATCGCCAGCCGCGATCTGACGGGCGACGGGCGCGACGAGGTCATGCTGACCTCGATGGGCGATCAGGTGCTGCAACTGGCCCAGCCCGATGGCTCATATAAAGCCGCGCCCTTCAGCATCGGCAGCTATGCCCAACGCCCGCACACCGGCGGCGACGGGCGGCCATCGACCGGGTGGCACGCAGAATTCGGGGATGTCGACAATGACGGGCGCCCCGATCTGTTCATCGCCAAGGGCAATGTCGACCAGATGCCGGGCATGGCGACGCGCGATCCGAACAATTTGTTGATGCAGCAGACCGATGGAACCTTCGCCGAGGCGGCAGAGACTGCCGGGGTCGCCAGCATGGACCGCTCGCGCGGCGCAGCTTTGGCAGATTTCGACGGGGACGGGCGGCTTGATCTGCTGGTAAGCAACCGCCGCGCGCCGTTGGAACTGTATCGGAATGAGACTGCGGACGCTGGAAACTGGTTAAGGGTTGATCTGCACCAACCCGGCGGCAACCGCGATGCCATTGGCGCGCAGGTCGTCGTGCGGTCAGAGGTCGGCGATCAGACGCTTCAGCGCGTCGTGGGTGGGGGCCATGCGGGCGGGCAGCTCTTGCCGCTGCATGTGGGGCTTGGCACAGCGGAGACTGCAGAAGTCACGGTCCGCTGGCCCGATGGCACGGTCAGCACGGTGGCGGCGCAGGCCAACCGGCTGATCCTGATCGAAAAGCCCTAGTCCACCACCGGCACGGGCAGCCCGCTGGGCACACTTTCGGGAATACCAAGCCGCCCCGCCACGGCCGCCGGATCGGTCAGCGTTTCAAGAAACGCGATGATCGCCTCGATCTCGCCAACATTCAATTCAGGGCCCGGCTTGACCGCCCCCAAAATGTCGGCGACCTGCGCTGCGTCCTCCATCACCGCGAAATCGGCGTCTTCGGGGTCCGGCAAGACCACCTGCGCGCGGTCGAACCGCGCGGCACCCGGCTGGCCATGCTCTGCAAGGAACTGCGCCAACGAGCGGTGCGCCCCGGCATGGCCATAGGGCGCGGTCAGCATCACGTTGCGCAGCGATGGCGTGCGGAAGGCGTAAAGATCGCGCGGATCGCCAGTGACGCGGAACCGGCCCTCGTCGCGCTGGTGTGTCTCGAACGTCGCCGCCTTGCCCGGCCCGATCTGCGGTGCGCCCATGGCGTGGAAGTCATGGTCGGTCTGGAATGGCCCGGAATGGCAGGTGGCGCAGCCAGCCTCGCCATAAAACAGCGCCATGCCGTCCGCCGCCCCGCCGGTCAGTCTTGCCTCGCCGCGCAGCACCTGATCGAAGAGCGCGCTGTCAGAGCGCCATTCGAACGCCATGAAGGCCGCGATGGCGTTCGAGATATCGGTAAAGGCCAGATCGTCTGCCGTCTCGATCTGCGGATAGACCTCGCGGAAGGCCTCAAGATAGGCCGGGATCCCCGCCACACGGTCCGAGATCATCGACCATGCACCGCCCTCGCCCGTGATCAGCCCCTGCCGCACCGCGCGACCGATCTCGTTCTCGCTGTGCCCGCCCGCCATCTCGTCGCGGCTGAGCACCGGGAACATGGTCTGCGCCGACAGCGCACTGTCGAAGCCCTGCACCATGTCGGCGTCGAGCGGCGTCCGGATACCGCCGGGCCGGTCCGGGTCGACCTCGAGCCGTCCGTCATGGAAGAGCACCGTGAATTCACGGGCGCCCAGATTGAAGAGCCCGGGCGCGTTGCGGGGGATACGCTTTTCCGGCGGGTTCTCTGGATCGGCGCGGCGCTCGGGGCCGAGGCCGAGGCCGCCATCGCCGAAGGACAGGGAAACGCCGTCGGCGGTGCCGAAGTCCGGGTGATGGCAGGTCGCGCAGGCGACGTTGCGATTTCCCGAAAGGATTGGATCGTAGAACAGAAGCTGCCCCAGCTTCGCCGCCTCGGGATCGACGGGTGCATAATCGGCATCGGTGATGGGGTCCGGCAGGTCCAGCCCCTGCGCGATCGCAGCAGAGCAGGCGAGGACAGCGGTCAGGCAGATTGAGTAATGGCGCAGCATGTCCCATGAGTGCGCCGCAGCGCCCGGCACGTCAAGAACGGTCCGGCGTCCTAAATCTGACAGCTCAGCCAAACTCCTTGCGCATCGTCACCATGCCGTTGCGGCGCGACAGTTCTTCGAAGCCTGCCGACAGGTAGGCGCGGTGCGCAGGGTCATTTTCCGTCTCGACCTTCAGCGTGACCGACAGCGCGTCCAGACCCTTTGCAGCCTCTTCCACAAGCGCCGTCATCTCGGCCCCGGCCCCGCCGCGCGCCTTGGGCATGACGTAGACATAGGTCAGATGCCGCACCTCCGGCCCGATCCCGATCCGCAACGCGAAAAAGCCAACTGGGGCGTCACCGTCGAGAACGTAGAACGAGGCGTCATCGGGCTCGTTCAGCCATTTCTCCTGCCATTCGAGAAGATCGAACGGATGCTTTGCGTTCGGATTGACGAGCGCAAGCTCATCCGGATCGGTGAGCATCTCGGACAGGGTGACAAGCTCGAACGGAGCGTTCTTGCGGAGGGTCAGAGGCATGGAGGTTTGGTGGCACGGGTATAAGGGAAGGGCAAGAGGGGCAAAGAGCGCCGAGCAGAAATCCACGACGTTGATCCATGTCAACACTTAGATGTGCGCCTGAGTGTAAGGTAAAGATGACACATTTCATTTGGAGCAGATATGCGCATTCTCTTTGTTCATCCGAATTACCGGTCCGGCGGCGCTGAAATCGCAGGGACGTGGCCGCCCGCCTGGGTTGCTTATCTGACCGGGCATCTGCGGCAAGCGGGCTTTGACGACATCCACTTCATCGACGCCATGACCGATGAACTGACAGACGCGGACCTTGCCCGGAAAATGGAATCGTTGGCCCCCGATGTGGTCGGCGTCACGGCGATCACGCCTTCCATATACCGGGCCGAGGATGTCCTGAAGATCGCAAAGGATGTTGTCCCAAGCGCGGTCCGTATGCTTGGCGGCGTTCATGCGACCTTCATGTACAAACAGGTTTTGACTGAAGCGCCCTGGATTGATGTCATCGTGCGCGGCGAAGGCGAAGAGGTTTGCACCGAGTTGATGCTGGCCATCCAGGACGGGCGTTTTCCAACCGATCGGCACAAGATCAAAGGTCTTGCCTTCATAGACGGCGATCAGATCGTCGCCACGCAAGCGGCTTCGACCGTCAAGGACCTGTCGAAAATCAAACCGGACTGGACGGTGCTTGACTGGGAGAAGTACATCTACATCCCCTTGGGCACGCGCGTCGCGATCCCCAACCTTGCACGGGGCTGCCCGTTTACCTGTTCGTTCTGCAGCCAATGGAAGTTCTGGCGTGACTACCGTGTGCGCGACCCCAAGGACGTGGTCGATGAAATCGAGGATCTGGTCGAGAACCACGGTGTCGGGTTCTTCATTCTGGCCGACGAAGAGCCCACGATAAACAAGAAGAAGTTCGTCGCCTTCTGCCAGGAATTGATCGACCGCGGCCTGCCCGATCGCGTCAAATGGGGTATCAATACGCGCGTGACCGACATTTACCGCGACAAGGATCAGCTTGGATTCTACCGCGAGGCGGGGCTGGTGCATGTCAGTCTTGGAACCGAGGCGGCCGCCCAGATGAAGCTGGATGTCTTCAACAAGGAAACGAAGGTCGAAGAGAACAAGGAAGCGATCCGCCTGCTGCGGGAGGCCGACATCCTCGTCGAGGCCCAGTTCATCGTCGGGCTCGACAATGAAACGCCGGAAACGCTGGAAGAAACCTATCAGATGGCCTGGGATTGGCAGCCGGATCTGGCCAATTGGTCGATGTATACCCCCTGGCCCTTCACGCCTCTGTTCCAGGAGTTGAAAGATCAGGTCGAGGTTTTCGATTTCAGCCGGTACAACTTTGTCACCCCGATAATGAAGCCCGCAAAGATGGAACGCGGAGAGCTTTTGGACGGTGTGATGAAAAACTACAGACGCTTTTACATGAAAAAGGCGCTGTTCCACTATCCATGGCGGGGTACGGGCTTTCGTCGGCGGTATCTGCTTGGGTGCCTTTACGCCTTCCTCAAGGCTGGTGTGGGTCGCACGTTCTATGACTTGGGGAAAGTCGGCTACACCGGCCCGCAATCCAAGAACAAGCTGGATTTCCACTTCGACGAAAGCCGCACGATCGCCGAGGCGCAGATGGAAGATTGGGAGGCATCCGCCGACAAAGCCGCCAAGGCCGCCGAGCGCCGGGCCGCGGTAAAGGCGCAAACCCTGGACCGCAAGCAGGGGTTCAAGATGCCCAACGGCGCCGAAGTGAAGGCCTGTGGCGACGGCGGTCAACACATGGAGGATGTCTGAGGATGCCCGATCTCCCCAGGGCCTGATCGGGCCGAATGCGATCTTGCAGATGCTGCCGGTTCTGGATCTTCATTTCGACCAGGGGCGGCGCGAAGAGATACTGACCGCCGCCGGAATTTTCGAGATCCCCGACGGGCAGAGCATGATCCCCGAGACCGACGCGGCACGCTTGCATCGACAGATACGGCTGGAAGAGCCGGAAATGGCGCCGACACTCGCGGCGCAGGCAGGCTTTGAGACCGCAAACTACATCCTGGCGAACCGCATTCCCAAGCTCGCACAGGGCTTGCTAAAGCTGCTGCCAAGGGAACCGGCAGCAAGACTACTGGCGCAGGCCATTTCGAAACATGCCTGGACGTTTGCCGGATCGGGGACATTCAAAGCTGAGACGCCCTGGTCATTCACGATCCGGGACAATCCCGTTGTCCGCGATGAGATGAGTGATACGCCGCTCTGCATCTGGCATGCCGCAGTGTTCGAACGACTTTATGGCGTTCTGGTCTCGCCCCATTGCCGATGCCGGGAAACGCGCTGTGCCGCCCAAGGCACAGGGGCGACATGTGAGTTCAGGCTGACCTGCGATGAGGTCTGATCTCGATCCGCAGCGTGAAAAAGTCCACGGGGGCGCCGCCGTCGAAAAAGTAGATTGAAGCGTCAACCGGGTCGTTCAGCCATTTCTCCTGCCACTCAAGCGGATCGAAGGGATGCTTGGCGTTGGGGTTCACCAGCGCCAGCTTCTCCGGATCGGTGAGCATCTTTTGGTGCGAGATCACCTCGAACGATGCTTTCCCGCGTGGGACCAAGGGCATGGCGCGGCGGGCGGCACGGAAGTTTCCGTGCGGCAACAGGATCGCCTCATCGGCCCTGCCGAAAACACGAGAAACCCGGCATCCGCCAAGCAGCAGGGCTGCGTGACTGCCCGTCTATGGGCGGCTTTGGTCGAGACACCGCAAGTCTGTTGACGTTCTGGACCGGACAGGACGATCAGGGCGCAAGAAACGACATTTCCGAACGGCCTCGAACCCAAATTTTCGTGGAACCCTGAAAACGGGATCAAAGTATCGAAAAATCAAATGGTCCAAGAGGCAAAACCTATCGGATAAGCGTGTAGCGAGACATTCTTGTCTCGATCGGCAAAGATTCTAGGATGCACTCAAAAGATATTTCGAATCGAATGCACTTTACCTTGCGTAATACTTGAAAGTCCCGAAATGAGCCAGCGTTGACACGATATAGGCACACTGCCATGGTTGATGACATGGCATCCGCCCCACCCCTCTGGATGTAATGATGTGAAGCACACCACCAAGACAGTCGGACTTGCTGCTTTCCTTATCTTCAGCCTGATGATGATCGATCTGGCAAGTATCTTCTACACCACAGCGCAGACCCGGCGACTCGAATCGGTGGGGACCATGATCCAGGATCTGGATACCGATCTCGGGTATGGTGGCCTTATCCACAGCTTCAAGAATGCCGTTCTGCGGCCCGACAACCCCGACTACATCGAAGAGGCCGCCGAAAGCGGGCGACGGGCGCTCGAGGGAATCGAACGGCTGAAAGCCGAGGCGTCCGATCTGGGCCTGACTGGCGATCCCGCTGCGATGGAAGAGACCCGCACCATGGTCGAGACCTACATCGCAAACCTGGCCGTGGTGGCAGACGGTCATGACCGCGGCCTTCTTCCCATTGAAATCGACCGGCTCGTCCAGGTCGACGACGCACCGGCGGAACAGGAAATCGACGCCTTCCGCACCAGGATCATGGACGAACTGAACGCCAGAATCGCCTTCGCAAACTTCGGCGCCGGCCTGCTCTTGGTGCTGACCGCCGCAGCCGTCATCGGCTATATCCTGAGACTGAACAGACGGCGCGTCGCCCTTATGGTCGAGCGGATGAGGCTTCTCGAAAACATCTCGGAACTCAAACGATTTGCCTCGGCTGCGGCGCATGACCTTCAGACACCGGCGGCGCAGGTGGTGTCGATCACTGATCTGCTGCTGGACGACGACGGCACCAGCGACACGGATCGGCGGAAATTCCTGACCATCCTTCAGGACATTTCCGAGAACATGTTGGCACAGACGGCCAGCCTTCTTGAGTATGCGCAGAACAGTGAACAGACGATCGAGAAATCCTCTTTCCGGATGAAGGATCTTGTCACGAGGGTGGCGGAAGACATGCGCGCTCAGATGGGGGGAAAGGACACCGTCATCATCGAGGACATGCCTGATGTTCCGGCGGACCCGGCCTTGATGCAGCGGGTCTGGACGAACCTTGTTGCGAACGCGATCAAGTACGTGAAACCGGGAACACCCGCCCAGGTCGTGATAAAGGGGTGGAAAGAAGACGACAGCGTCGTCTATGTCGTCGAGGACAAGGGTATCGGGATTGATCCCGACCACGCCGAGACCGTGTTCGAACCGATGAAACGCCTGCACGGCGACGGAACCTATGCGGGGTACGGGATCGGGCTGTCTTTGGTCAAGTCCATCGTCGAGCGACACCAGGGGGCTGTGGGCCTCGATGCGCAATACCGCGAAGGGGCCCGTTTTCGCATCTCTCTTCCGCTGCAATAGGCTGATCCCGGGCGTGTCAGCACCTTTTGGCTGCCCTGCCGCGTCAAGCGCCTGCCCCGACCCCTGCGACACCCTGCCTTGATCTGCGTCAAAGCGGTGCATTGTGCGGCGCGGCGTGGGCGGGTAATGGTTTGCACAAGGCCGTGATGCGAGTCGTATCACGGGTTTGGAATATGTGGAACGACGACAAAAAACGAGGAGGCACGGCATGGCGGACGCAGCCATCCACGGCCATGAACACGAAGACAACCGGGGCTTTTTCACCCGGTGGTTCATGTCCACAAACCACAAGGATATCGGTATCCTTTACCTGATCACCTCTGCGGTGGTCGGTTTCATTTCCGTGGCGTTCACCGTGTACATGCGGATGGAACTCATGGAGCCGGGCGTGCAGTTCATGTGCGACCCCGCCGCCGAAGGCGCGCGCTTCCTGTCGGGCATCGGCGCGGCCGAATGTTCCTCGCCGAACGGGCATCTGTGGAACGTGATGATCACGGCCCACGGCATCCTGATGATGTTCTTCGTGGTGATCCCCGCCCTCTTTGGCGGTTTCGGCAACTACCTGATGCCGCTGCAGATCGGCGCGCCGGACATGGCGTTCCCGCGCCTGAACAACCTCAGCTACTGGCTTTATGTCGCGGGCACCTCGCTTGCGGTCGCCTCGGTCATCACGCCCGGCGGCAACGGTCAGCTTGGCTCTGGCGTCGGCTGGGTTTTGTATCCGCCGCTTTCCACATCGGAAGCGGGCTGGTCGATGGACCTGGCGATCTTCGCGGTGCACGTGTCGGGCGCGTCCTCGATCCTCGGCGCGATCAACATGATCACCACGTTCCTCAACATGCGCGCGCCGGGCATGACTCTGTTCAAGGTTCCGCTCTTCTCGTGGTCGATCTTCGTGACCGCGTGGCTGATCCTTCTGGCGCTTCCCGTCCTGGCGGGCGCGATCACCATGCTGCTGACGGATCGCAACTTTGGCACCACCTTCTTCCAGCCTGCTGGCGGCGGTGACCCGATCCTCTATCAGCACATCCTGTGGTTCTTCGGTCACCCCGAGGTCTACATCATCATCCTGCCCGGCTTTGGCATCATCAGCCATGTCATCGCGACCTTCGCGCGCAAGCCAATCTTCGGCTACCTGCCGATGGTCTGGGCGCTGATCGCCATTGGCGCGCTCGGCTTCGTCGTGTGGGCGCACCACATGTACACGGTGGGCATGACGCTGACCCAGCAGTCCTACTTCATGCTGGCAACGATGGTCATCGCGGTGCCGACAGGCATCAAGGTGTTCAGCTGGATCGCGACGATGTGGGGCGGCTCGATCGAGTTCAAGACGCCGATGCTCTGGGCGTTCGGTTTCCTGTTCCTCTTCACCGTGGGCGGCGTGACCGGCATCGTGCTCAGCCAGGCAGGCATCGACCGCGCCTATCACGACACCTACTACGTCGTGGCGCACTTTCACTACGTCATGAGCCTGGGTGCGGTGTTCGCGATCTTCGCGGGGATATACTTCTACTTCCCGAAGTTCACGGGCCGCATGTATCCGGAATGGGCGGGCAAGCTGCACTTCTGGGCGATGTTCATCGGTGCGAACCTGACCTTCTTCCCGCAGCACTTCCTGGGCCGTCAGGGCATGCCGCGCCGCTACATCGACTACCCGGATGCCTTCGCGCTCTGGAACTACGTGTCGAGCTGGGGCGCCTTCCTGTCCTTCGCGAGCTTCGTGTTCTTCATCGTGTTCATCGTCTACGCGATGTTCAAAGGCCGCGAGTGCAAGGATGCGAACCCCTGGAACGAGTATGCGGACACGCTGGAATGGACGCTTCCGTCCCCGCCGCCCGAGCATACGTTCGAGACGCTTCCCAAGCAGAGCGATTGGGACAGAACCCCAGCGCACTGATCGCTTAGGTCACGTCTGAAATTCGAAAAGGCCCCGGTTCGCGCCGGGGCCTTTTTCGTATGCGTTGAGAGCGAACCCAACAGGTGATTGACGTTGCCGGAATGGCTGCTTCGAGCCCTTTGCTGACTCCTCTTTGGCGACATGATAGCGTTCTTGAAAGCCCTAAATCCGATGATCAAGGTTGGAGCTGCGACGATGCCATTAATCGACATCCATGTTCTAGAAGGGGTCTTCTCCGAGGCCGAGAAAGCCGAAATGATTTCAGAAACTGCTAGGGCCTTTGGAAAAGTCGCAGGCATTACGATGCAACAGATGACGTCCGTCCGTGTTCACGAAGTGAAAAGTGGGCATTGGGGAGGTTCGGAAACGATTTGGACGACAGAGCGTGCACGCGAGGCCAAGGCAAAAGGGTAACCACCCGAACACTCTTCATGGCGTCTGATTCCAAACGACAGCTTCGTCCGCACAGCAGACATTCGCCCCGAGCCCCAATACCCTCGAGGCCTCTACATCAGCGTTTGCGCATATCCCGGCCCTCGGCCCGCCGCTCGCCAACGCGTTTTTTGTCAAGCCACCGCCCGGACGCGTCAGTTTGCCCGGCTGCAGCCCCTTTCCATGACGGCTCGGCGCGATAGAACCATTCCATGCCCTATCACTGGACCGATCCCGCCCCCGACGGCAAACTGGCAGAGTTGCGGCTCTGGCCGCATCGGTCGCTGCCGCCCGAAGGCTTTGCCTGGTTCATCGCGATCACCTTTGGCCTCTTCATGCTGCCGCTGTTCTCGCTTCTCGGAACGGCGGTGCTTTGGGGGCTGCTCCCGTTCCTGATGGGGGCGATCTGGCTGATCTGGTATTTCCTGCAACGCAGCTACCGGGACGGGGCCCTCACCGAAGAGCTGTCGATCTGGCCCGAACGCATGGCGCTGGAGCGGGACAACCCGCGGGGCAGTCGGCAAAGCTGGGAGGCGAACCCCTATTGGGTGCGCGTCGAGATTCATGCCAAGGGCGGGCCGGTGGAACACTACCTGACGCTGTCCGGCGCTGGCCGCGAGGTCGAGATCGGCGCCTTCCTCAGCCCCGAAGAGCGCCAAGCGCTGCACGGAGAGCTGTGGAGCAAGCTGGGCGAGATCAAACGCGAGGCAAAATGACAAACGGGCACAGGCCTTTCGGCGCGCTCCCGTCCCTTGTGAACCATTGATCCCTTACGAGGACAGCCGGTCCTTCACCATCGGCCCGACCCGGCCGAAATCCATCTGGCCGGTGTAGGACGATTTCAGCACGCCCATCACCCGGCCCATGTCGCGGATCGAATCCGCGCCAACGGACTTGATCGCCTTGTCGATGGCGCCGGACACTTCCTCTTCGCTCATCTGGCGCGGCAGGAAGGTCTCGATCACCTCGATCTCGGCCTGTTCCCGCTCTGCCAGGTCCAGCCGCCCGCCCTCTTCATAGGCGCGCGCGCTTTCCTGGCGCTGCTTGACCATCTTCGCCAGGATCGACAGCACCTCGGCATCGCCGACGCCGGTGTCGTCGCCCTGCCCGCGCAGCGCGATATCGCGGTCCTTGATGGCCGCGTTGATCAGGCGCAGCGTCGACAGGCGCGCGCCGTCTTTCTGTTTCATCGCCTCTTTGAGGGCGGCGGTGATCTTGCTGCGCATATCCATCGCGTGATCCACTATCAGCTTTCGGGAAGAAGGCGGCAGATAGAGGCTCGCGGCCCCGCTTTCAATAGGCGCAACGGTACCGGCCCGTCTTGACCCTGCCCCCTGTGGCCCATAGGTAACCGCGAAACCTGACAGCGAGGACGACCATGCCTGCCCGTCACACCCCGACGACGCCGACCGCCTGCCTTGCGCTGGCCGACGGGACACTCTTTTTCGGCAAGGGCTTTGGCGCCGAGGGCGTGGCCGAGGCAGAGCTGTGCTTCAACACTGCTATGACCGGCTATCAAGAGATCATGACCGACCCGTCCTATGCGGGCCAGATCGTGACCTTCACCTTCCCCCATGTGGGCAATGTCGGGGTCAATCCCGATGACGATGAAAGCCGCGATCCGGTTGCGGCCGGCATGGTCGTCAAATGGGATCCGACAGAGCCATCGAGCTGGCGTGCGACCGAGTTGATGCAGGACTGGCTGGCCAAGCGCGGGCGCATCGGAATAGGCGGCATCGACACGCGCCGCCTGACCCGCGCGATCCGCCAGCAAGGCGCGCCGCATGTGGCGCTCGCCCATGACCCCGAAGGCAAGTTCGATATCGAGGCGCTTGTGGCCAAAGCCCGCGCCTTCCCGGGGCTTGTCGGCGTCGATCTCGCCAAGGATGTGACCTGCGCGCAATCCTATCGCTGGGACGAGATGCGTTGGGCCTGGCCCGAGGGCTATACCCGCCGCGAGGGCACCGCGCCCAAAGTAGTGGCCGTTGACTACGGCGCCAAACGCAACATCCTGCGCTGCCTTGCCTCGGCCGGTTGCGATGTCACCGTGCTGCCCGCGAGCGCGACCGCAGAGGACGTTCTGGCCCAATCGCCCGATGGTCTTTTCCTGTCGAACGGTCCGGGTGATCCGGCCGCGACTGGCGCCTATGCGGTGCCAATGATCCGCGAAGTGATGGAAAAGTCGGATATGCCCGTCTTCGGGATTTGCCTTGGGCACCAGATGCTCGCGCTCGCGCTTGGGGCCAAGACGGTCAAGATGAACCACGGCCATCACGGCGCGAACCATCCCGTGAAGGACAAGGAAACCGGCAAGGTCGAGATCACCTCGATGAACCACGGTTTCGCGGTCGACACGCAGACGCTGCCGTCTGACGTGATCGAGACGCATGTTTCGCTCTTCGATGGATCGAACTGCGGCATCCGCATGAAGGACCGCCCGGTCTTTTCGGTGCAATATCACCCCGAAGCAAGCCCGGGCCCGCAGGACAGCTATTACCTGTTCGAGCGCTTCACCGACGCCATTCGCGCGCGCAGCACTTAACGCCGCATTAACCTTGCCGGTACATCCTGCTGCCAAGGGGCTGCCTTGGCGGATGCACTGCAATGGATGGATCGGGTTTTAACGGACTAATCGCACGGGACCCGCCGCGCGCGGCGGATCTGTCGCCCGATCTGCGCCTGATCGAGCGGCTGGGCCTTGCCGTTTGCCTGCGCGAAGACATCTTGCCGGGCCGTGATCTGGGCGGCGCTGTCCTGATCCATAGCGGGCGTGCCGCGCTGCCTGCCGCGCTTCTTGCGCTGATCGAGGGCGCCTTGGGGCCAGTCTGCATCTCGGTCACCGATCCCGTTGAGATCCGGCGCTGTATCGCCAGCCAGCTTCGCGAAACGCTGCTGGCGCGCGCGCAATCCCGCACGGCAAGCCCGGATAGTTGCCGAAGCCTCGGCACGTCGGCCGCGCGCGGTATGTCGGCCCTTTTGGTGCTGACGCTGGCAGCGGTCATCGCGGCATGGCCCGTCACCGCACTTCTTGTCCTGACCGCCATCGCGGTGCTGGCGCTGACACTGACCAGCGCGCTTCGTCTGGCGGTCGGCATGGCGGCGCTGTGGCGCACCCGCGTTCCGGACCGGAAAGCGGAATTTCTACGCCTTCCGGTGATCACGATCTTCGTTCCGCTTTTCCGTGAAGAGGCGGTCGCCGAACACCTGCTGACCCGT
The DNA here is from genome assembly GCA_965662745.1 of uncultured Paracoccaceae bacterium. Lineage (GTDB taxonomy): Bacteria > Pseudomonadota > Alphaproteobacteria > Rhodobacterales > Rhodobacteraceae > Anianibacter. The sequence goes on along the minus strand of CBFIJK010000031.1, from coordinate 4,854 downwards.
CTGAGCGCGCTGGACTATCCGCGCGACCGGATAGATCTGTGCCTTATCGTGGAGGAGCGGGATACCGTCACGCTTCGGGCGCTGCGCCGCGCGACGGTGCCGTCCTGGGCACGTTTGATTACCGTGCCCCATGCCGACCTGCGCACCAAGCCGCGCGCGATGAATTACGCACTTGATTTTGCGCGGGGCGACATCGTGGGGATCTACGATGCCGAGGACGCCCCCGCCCCCGACCAACTGCGCGTCATCGCCAACCGTTTCGCCAATGCGCCGCAGGATGTCGCCTGCCTGCAGGGCATTCTCGATTTCTACAATCCGCGCCGCAACTGGCTGTCGCGCTGCTTCACCATCGAATACGCAAGCTGGTTCCGGATGACGCTTCCCGGTCTCGCGCGGCTTGGCCTGATCATGCCCCTCGGCGGCACGACGCTGTTTTTTCGCCGCGACGTCCTGGAAGAGATCGGGGCCTGGGACGCCCATAACGTCACCGAGGATGCCGATCTTGGGGTCAGGCTGGCGCGCCGCGGGTATCGCACGGAATTCGTGGAGACGGTCACTGGCGAAGAGGCGAACGCCGCCGCCTGGCCCTGGGTCAAGCAGCGATCGCGATGGCTGAAAGGCTATGCGATGACCTGGGCCGTGCATACGCGGGCTCCGGTAAGGGCGATCAGGGAACTGGGGCTGGTCCGCTTCCTGTCGATGCAGGTGCTGCTGCTGGGAACGCTGGTGCAATTCGCGCTGGCGCCGCTCTTGTGGTCGCTCTGGCTGATCCCGCTGGGGCTGCCGCATCCGCTGCCGGGGCTGATCCCGGGCGGGTTCTGGCTGCCGATGCTGGGTCTGTTCCTGTGCTCCGAGGCGACCACGCTTGTCTTGGGCGCGCTCGCAGTCCGGGCGGCTGGAAAATCGTTCCTTATCCCGTGGGTGCCCGTCCTGCACCTTTACTACCCGCTCGCGACGCTTGCGGTCATCAAGGGGCTGTCGGAAATCGTGTTCCGCCCGTTCTACTGGGACAAGACGATCCACGGAGGCTTTGGCGGCGCGGGATAGGCTCTATTCGGCGGCCTCTATGGCCGCCGCGTCCAGCTTGAGCCGCGTCTCGAACGCCAGCGAGATATGCCGCCGCAGCGCTTCATAGGCGGCGTCGCCATCCTGCGCCTCGATGGCCGAGACGATGATCTCATGCTCTGCCAGCGCCGCCTCTCCGCGACCGTCCACGGCAAGCGATGTCGTCGCCAGAAGCGCCATCGACCGGTGCACGAGATCAAGCTGCTGGACCAGGTAGCGGTTATGCGAGGCGAGGTGAATCTGCTTGTGAAACCGCCGGTTCGCACGAGACAGCGCGCTGGGATCGCCCAGAAGCTTGCGGTCCTCATCCACCATATCGCGCAAGACGCGCACCTCTTCGGGCGTTGCGTGCCGGGCGGCAAGGCGGGCCGCCAACCCCTCAAGCTCGGTCCGCACGACATAAAGCTCTGCCATCTGGGTATGATCAAGCGAGGCGACGATCAGCGACCGGCCATCCCGCGTCAGCATGGATTGCGTTTCAAGCCGTTGCAGCGCCTCGCGGATCGGGGTGCGCGAGACGCCAAAGCGGTCCGCAAGCTCGCTTTCCACAAGGCGGTCGCCGGGCTTGTAGGCGCCTGTATCGATCGCCTCCAGGATCAGCGCATAGGCATCTTTCTGGGGCGATTTGGCATCGGTCATGGGCAACTCTCCTCGGCCTGCGCACGTTACAGGCACCATGCCGGGCGGATCAAGCGCGCGGCGTTGCAGCGCCCCACTGAACCCTTTAGCGTCCGCGCATGATCGCAGCCCAGTTTTCCCATGTCGACCAATGGGTCTTTGACCTCGACAACACGCTATATCCGCCCGAGATGCGGCTTTTCGACCAGATCGAGGTACGCATGACCGATTGGGTAATGCGCGCGCTTGGGGTGGACCAGGCCGAAGCGAACCGCCTGCGCACCGACTATTGGCGGCGCTACGGCACGACGCTGGCCGGGCTGATGGACCTGCATGGCGTCGATCCTGGTCCCTACCTGACCGAGGTGCACGAGATCGACTTTACGGTTCTTTCCCCCGATCCGGATCTCGCCGCGCGCATCGCGGACCTGCCGGGGCGGCGCATCGTCTACACGAACGGATCGGCGCCCTATGCGGCCCAAGTGATCGAGGCGCGCGGGCTGTCGGGCCTGTTCGATGCGGTCTATGGTGTGGAACATGCGGGCTTTCGCCCCAAGCCCGAACGCGGCGCGTTCGAGACCGTGTTCGCCGCCGACGGGATCGACACCGCGCGCGCCGCGATGTTCGAGGACGATCCGCGCAACCTGATGGCACCGCACGCGATGGGGATGCGCACGGTTCATGTCGCGCCCACCCCGGCGCCGGCGGATCACATCCATCATCACACGGACGATCTGGCGGCCTTCTTGTCGCAGATCGGCGCTGCACCCTCGCCCCCGCGCGGTGGTGCGCTAAGCTGAGCCCCATGACAGAACACACCGATATCCTTGTCTCGGGCGGCGGGCTTGCCGGCCTCGTGACGGCGGCGGTCTTCGGGCAGGCGGGGTTCACCGTGCGCCTTGTCGATCCCACGCAACCCGTGACAGAGGCAGAGGCGGACGGATCGGACCTGCGGTCGACCGCGTTCCTGCGCCCCGCGCGCGATCTGTTGGAGCGCATTGGCCTATGGGACGGGCTTGCGCCGAAGGCCACTGCGCTGTCGGTACTCGAGGCAATCGATACCACCGGCTGGCCGCCCGTGATCCGTGAGACCCGCGCCTTTCGCTCGGACGAGTTGGGCGATGCGCCCTTCGGCTGGAATCTGATGAACTGGCTGACGAAACGAGAGCTGTTGGCCTTCATCGACGGCCAGCCCAATGTAACGCTGTCCTACGGCACCGGGTTTGCCGGGATGCTGCAGCGCACCAGCGGCGTTATCGCGAAGCTGTCGGACGGCACACGCGTCAACGCAAAACTGGTGATCGGCGCGGATGGCCGCGACTCTCCTGTACGCGCGGCCGCCGGGATTGGTGAGACGACCTGGCGCTACGGGCAAAAGGCACTGGCCTTCACCGTGACCCATGACCGCGCACATGAGAATATCTCGACCGAGATCTACAATCAGGGCGGCGCCTTCACTCTGGTTCCCCTGCCCGATCAGGACCGCCAGCCCGCATCGGCGGTCGTCTGGATGAATGACGGCGCGCGCGCCGCAGAATTGGCGAAGCTGTCGCCGGTGGAACTGTCCGAAGAGGCGACGCTGCGATCCTGCGCCCATCTGGGCCGCTTGCGCGTTGCATCAGGTGTGCGCGTCTGGCCCGTCGTCACCCGCGTTGCGGACAGGCTGACGGCAGAGCGCACGGCGCTGGTGGCCGAGGCCGCCCATGTGCTGCCTCCCATCGGGGCACAGGGGCTGAACACTTCGCTGCATGATGTCGCGGCGCTGCTGGATCTGGCCGAGGCGAACCGCGACGATCCCGGCCGCGCCCCGGTGCTGAAAGCCTATGCCAAGGAACGCGAGCGCGACATCGCCATTCGCGCCCGCGTGATCGACGCGTTCAACCGCATCTGCCGGTCTGGCGAAGCGCCCATTCAGGCGCTGCGGTCCCTTGGGCTAAGGGGCGTCTACGATGTCGCCCCGATCCGGCGCAGCGTCATGCGCGCCGGGCTGGGCAGCCGTTAGGCGACCGCGTCCAGTGCGGCTTCGAACCGCGCGACGCTGGCATCGACATCATACAGCTTGTCGAGACCGAAGAGGCCGATGCGGAAGGATTTGTAATCCGGCCCTTCGTCACACATCAGCGGCACACCCGCCGCGATCTGCATGCCTTCTGCCATGAAGGCCCGGCCTGACTGGAGCTCGGGATCGTCGGTGTAGCTGACGACAACGCCGGGGGCCTGAAAGCCCGGCGCGGCGACGGATGTGAACCCCTTGCCTTCCAGCGCCGCGCGGATGCGGCGGCCCTGATCCCATTGCGCCTCTTTCAGCTTGTCGAACCCGTAGTCGCGCGTCTCGAGCATCGTGTCGCGGAAGGCGCGCAAGGCGTCTGTCGGCATTGTCGCGTGATAGGCATGTCCGCCGCCTTCATAGGCTTCCATGATCGACAGCCATTTGCCAAGATCGACGGCGAAGCTGTTGGATTTGCTGTCTTTCACAGCCGCCAACCCACGATCCGAAAGCATCACCAGACCCGCAGAGGGTTGCGCCGACCAGCCCTTTTGAGGGGCCGAGATCAGCACATCAACGCCGGTCGCTTCCATGTCGACCCAGACGCAGCCCGAGGCGATGCAATCGAGCACAAACAGACCGCCAACCTCGTGCACGGCATCTGATACTGCGCGGATGTAATCATCCGGCAGGATCATTCCTGCGCTGGTTTCCACATGGGGCGCGAAGACCACGGCGGGTTTTTCGGCCGCGATGCGGGCCGTCACCTCTTCGATGGGGGCTGGCGCGAAGGGCGATGTCGTCTCGTTCCCGGTCCGGCGCGCCTTCATGACGTGTTCCTCGCCCGGCAGCTCGCCCGCTTCGAAGATCTGCGTCCAGCGATAGGAAAACCAGCCGTTGCGGATGACCATCGCGGTCTTGCCGGGCACAAGCTGGCGCGCAACCGCCTCCATCGCGTAAGTGCCGCCGCCGGGGACGATCACGGCCGCCTTGGCGTTGTACACCTCTTTCAGCATGCCCGAGATGTCGGTCATGACGGTCTGGAACGCCGCGCTCATGTGGTTGAGCGAGCGGTCGGTGAAGACCACCGAATATTCCAGCAGCCCGTCCGGGTCGATCCTGTCCAATAGTGCGGCCATCGGGCCCTCCTCTCGCGCGTGTCCCGCATGAATATGGCGCGGCAC
>CBFIJK010000030.1:0-41402 GCA_965662745.1 uncultured Paracoccaceae bacterium | reverse complement strand
ACCACTGGGGGAGGCTCTGCCTCCCCCAGACCCCCTCCGAGGTATTTGTCGAACCAAAGAGGGCTGGGTTTGCGCCTAGAGTAGGCCGGCTTCGGTGAAGCTCGTTTTCATGTCTGCCTCGGGGCGCGGGCCGACATGGCCGATCACTTCGGCGCCGCAGAGAACGCCCATGCGCGCGGCGGTTTCCATGTCGCGGCCCGTCGCGTAGCCATAAAGGAAACCGGCGGCGAATTGATCGCCTGCGCCAGTCGCATCCACTGGGGTCACGCGGTCGACGGGAACCTCGGTGCGCGTTCCGTTCTGAATGACAATAACGGGATCGCCAGAGCAGGTGCAGACGACGGTTTCACAGGCCTCGGCCGCTTGGGCGAGCGCCGCGTCCAGATCGTCGGTCTCGTAAAGCGTCTTCCACTCGTCGCGATTACCGATGGTCAGATCCATCTCGGATTTCACGAGGCGCTGGAAATCGCTGCGGTGACGGTCGCAGCAGAAGGGGTCGGACAGCGTGATCGCCGCCTTGCCACCCGCCGCGCGGATCAGCTTCGCCGCTTCGCGGAAGGCTGATTTGCCCTCATCCTTGTCGAAGAGATAGCCCTCGAGGAAGACCAGCTTGCCGCCAGCGAAAACATCGGGCGCGACATCGGCCTGCCCGAGATCGGCTCCGGCGCCGAGATAGGTGTTCATCGACCGCTCACCGTCGGGCGAGACGAAAATCATCGATCGTGACGTTGGCGCGTCAACCGCATCGACAGGCGAATTGGGAAAAGCGGTGCCCGATGCATCGAGGCTTTCGGCATAGAACCGGCCCAGCGCGTCGTCTTTCACCTTGCCGATGAAGGCCGTGCGTAGGCCGAGCGCGCCGAGCCCTGCAATTGTGTTCGCGACAGAGCCGCCGGGCGCCTGCACGCGGTCCTTCATCGCGCCGTAGAGAAGTTCGGCGCGGGGACGGTCGACAAGCTGCATGATGCCTTTCTCGATACCCATGTGATCGAGAAAGCTGTCGTCGGCATGGCTGATCACGTCGACAATCGCATTACCGATTCCGATCACGTCATAGTTGCTCATTGGGTCTTCTCCTCGAAGGGGCAGAGGTCGTTGATAAGGCAGGTCTGGCACAGCGGCTTGCGTGCCTTGCAGGTGTAGCGGCCGTGCAGGATCAGCCAATGATGGGCATGCAGTTGGAAATCGGCCGGGATGTGGTCTTCGATGGCGCGCTCGACGGCATCGACATCCTTTCCAGGCGCGATGCCGGTACGGTTGCCGACGCGGAAGATATGGGTGTCGACAGCCTGCGCCGGGTGGCGCCACCACATGTTCAGAACCACATTGGCGGTCTTGCGCCCAACGCCAGGCAGCGATTGCAGTGCGGCGCGAGAATTGGGGACTTCGCCGCCGAACTCCTCGACCAGGATCCGCGACAGCTTGATGACGTTCTTCGCCTTGTTGCGGTAAAGGCCGATGGTCTTGATATGTTCAATAACGCCGTCCTCGCCGAGGGCGAGCATCTTTTCGGGCGTGTCGGCAATCTTGAACAGGTCCTTCGTGGCCTTGTTCACGCCCGCATCGGTCGCCTGGGCCGACAGCGCAACGGCCACGACCAGGGTATAGGCGTTGACGTGATCAAGCTCGCCCTCAGGTGCCGGGTCGGCTGCCTGAAAGCGGGTAAAGATCTCTCGGATCGTCGGGTAATCGAGTTGCTTTGCCATCTCGCGCCTTCCTGCCCCAAGCGGTGCGGGGCGGCAAGCACCACGCGCCTTTCCGGCAAGTTCCGGGTCGCGCGGGACACAGGGCGCGCCTACTCTCAGGACCAGCAAGGAGTACTGCCATGAACGACCAAAGCCCCGACACGATGTACCACTACGGCGTGATCGGCCGGGCGATCGACCTCATCGACGCCGGGCAGGCGCGGTCGTTGGATGAGTTGGCGGGCGAGATGCAGATGAGCCCGACGCATTTTCAGCGCGTGTTCAGTCGTTGGGTTGGGGTGTCGCCGAAACGATATCAGCAATACCTGACACTCGATCATGCCAAGCAGCTTTTGAAAGATCGGTTCACCACGCTGGACACCGCGGGCGAGGTCGGCCTGTCGGGCAGCGGGCGGCTGCATGATCTCTTCGTGCGCTGGGAAGCGATGAGCCCCGGCGACTATGCGCGTCAGGGCGCGGGGCTTGTGGTCCGCTACGGCTGGTTCGACAGCCCCTTCGGCGAGTCGCTGGTCATGGGCACGGATCGCGGGCTGTGCGGAATCGCGTTTTCCGATGAGGTCGGGCGCGAGGCGGCCTTTGCCGACTTGGCTGAACGCTGGCCCGCTGCACGCTATGCGGAGAACCCGGATGCGCTGCGCAGCTGGGTCGAGGCCGCTTATGGAGAGGCCGGCGAGACGCGGCTGCACATGCTGGGCGCGCCGTTCCAGATCAAAGTGTGGGAAGCTTTGCTGCGCGTGCCGTCGGGACATGTGACGACCTATTCGGAAATCGCATCCTCCATCGGCAACCCGCGTGCCGTACGTGCGGTCGGAACCGCCGTGGGGCGAAATCCCGTCAGCTGGCTGATCCCCTGCCACCGCGCTTTGCGGAAATCAGGTGCGCTTGGCGGGTACCACTGGGGGCTGCCGCGCAAGCGCGCGATGCTCGCCTATGAGGCCGCGCGCGCCGAGGCCTGAGGGCACGCGACGCGGCATCACAGGCAAATGATTGCCGATGATGCGGGAACATTTCGCCAAACCCGCGCGTTTGCCTTATTGGATAACTGATTTAATTTACCGGAGCTTCCCCAACATGCGCCGCTCAATGCTTCTTGCCACTGGCCTGTCCGGTCTGCTGGCCCTTACTGCGTGCAGCAGCACCGATCCGTCGACCTTCGGCGGCCCCACCGATCCCGACCGCCGCCAGAAGGGCGGCGCGGCAATCGGCGCGCTGACGGGTGGTTTGCTTGGCGCCGCAATCGGCGGGCCGAACAACCGCACGGGCGGCGCAGTCGTCGGTGCAGTCGCGGGCGGGATCGCCGGTGCTGCGATTGGCGCGAACCTCGACAAGCAGGCGGAAGAGTTGCGCCAGTCGATGGACAACCGCGTGACCATCGTGAATGACGGCAACCAGTTGATCGTGACGATGCCGAACGACATTCTCTTCGCCACCGACAGCACCGCCGTATCGCCCGGCCTGCAGGGCGACCTGCGCGCGCTGGCCGACAGCTTGCAGAGATACCCTGGAACTGTCGTCGAGGTGGTTGGGCATACCGATGCCGATGGCACCGCTGCTTATAATCTCGACCTGTCGCAGCGCCGCGCAAGTGCGGTTGCGAATGTCCTGATCAACTCGGGCGTCGGCGCGGGCCGAATCGCGACGTTTGGCCGGGGCGAAGATCAGCCAATCGCCACGAACCAGACCGAAGCGGGCAAGGCTCAGAACCGCCGGGTCGAAATCTTCATTCGGCCGACGAACTGATCTGATTGAGCTTACCAGTAAAGGGCCGCGCGAGTGCGTGGCCCTTTTTCGCCGGTTAGCGGTCTGAAAGCTCCACGGGATAGGTGTCTTCGGTCCAGCCATGGACAGAATCGCGCGCCCGGACATGGACGGTGTCCATGCCTTCGGGGATCGCAACACCAGACAGAGATCGCGTGAACGGCTGTTCGTTCACATGGGGATGCAAAAGCTCTCTGGTGCCAAGGACCGTGCCATCCGCCGCCTCGACCCGCCACGCATCGGCATAGTGGTCCCAGCCTTCATCGCCGTGGCGCAGTGTCACATCGAAGCGCCACACACCTCCGGCGAGCGACGCCTCGGCGGCGAAGATCTCGGCCTCGCCGGCAAAGGCCGAGCTGGCGGACAGCAGAAGGGCGATGATCCATCTCATGTGCGCAGCATGGCACGGGCCCACATGCAGCCCCAAGCCCGGATTGGCTTTCTCACGGCTTCATGAACGCACGCCGCGCTTCGATGGCGATGTGGTAGCGCTGTTCGCGATCCGCGATCACGGCCATGGCAAGAAACCGGTCCGCATCGGTCGTAGCGCTGGCATAAGCCTCTTGCGGAGGGGCCAGAAGCTTCTTGATCTTGAAACCTTCGGGCAGCGCCCCGGCCACGATGCGCGTCGCGACTTGCATGGCCATATCGGTGAAGGATTGACCTGCCCGGTGGCGCAAGGGTTGCCCCGCGACTTCGAGGTTCTCCGGCTGGCCCTGAGCGATGGCCTTGGCGATCTGTCGTCCCACAAGCTGGTTGAACTAGCGTGACATCGGCATACCGGCCTTTCGGACAGATCCTACCCCAAACATTGCCGATCCTTCAGCGACAGAAAAAAGGCCCGGCGCTTTCGCACCGGGCCCTGTTCGTTTAACTGTGCCGCGCTTAGTGCAGCTTTGTCTCGACAGTAGAAATCGAGCTGTCGATCAGCTTGTTGGCTTCGGCCGCTGTCATCTGCTTTTCGATGACCTCGCGGGCCGCAGCGATCGCCACCGAAACAGCCTGATCGCGCACTTCCTTGACTGCATTGGCGCGGGCCGATGCAATCTGGTCTTCGGCCGCCTGAAGGCGACGCTCGATCGAAGCTTCTAGATCGACCTTCGCCTGTGCGGCAGAGGCTTCGGCTTCTTCCTTTGCGTTCTTGACGATGCGGTCCGCCTGTTCCTGAACCTCGGCCTGCTTGCGCTCGTACGAGGCAAGCAGGGTCTGGGCCTCTTCGCGCAGCGCACGTGCTTCGTCGAGTTCCGAGCGGATGTCATCCGCGCGTTTGTCGAGAAGACCGGTCAGGCGTCCCGGCACCTTGAAGTAGACCAGCACACCGATGAACAGCAGGAATGAGATCAGCACCACAAAGTCAGTGTTGCCGAGCGAGAAGAACGGACCAGTTGCCGCCAGCGCAGGGGTGGCTGCGAAGATAGCCAGAAGGGAAAGCGATTTTCTCATCACGTTATCCTTTCACCCGGCCATCGACGGCCTTGTTCAGCGCGGACTGATCGGCCTTGCCGCCCATCGCGTCGACGATATCGCCAGCGATGTCCTTAGCGACGGTCTTGACGCTTTCCATCGCGCTTTCGCGGATCTTGGCGATTTCCTTTTCGGACTCCGCCGCCTTGGCCGCGATTTCCGCGTCCGCCTTGGCGATGGAGTCGTCAAGTTCCGCCTGCATGTCGGCCTTGGCGCTTGCGATGATCTTCTGCGCCTCGGCGCGGGCATCGGCGAGCGCCTTGTCATAGGCTTGTTCCGCCTCTTCCGCCTTGAGCTTCAGCTCTTCGGCGGCGGCGATGTCGTTCGTGATCGTGCCTTGCCGTTCCGCCAGAACCGACGCGATGCGCGGCAGGGCGATGCGGGTCAGGACGAAGTAGATGACGACCAGCGTGACCAGAAGCCAGAAGATCTGGTTCGGGAACCAGTCGAAGCAAAGCTGCGGCATGCCAATGGCGCCGCCACCGGCGTCGACACAGGTTCCGGCCGCTGCGGTGTCGAGAGTGTCTTCAGTTGCCATCACGGCCTCCGTCGAACCTTGAGGATCTACAGGGCGGACCCGGGAATGCCCCGCCCGCCCTGCGCGTAAGGATCAGCGAAGTGCCTTAGACGGCGAACATCAGCAGCAGCGCGACGAGGAAGGCAAAGATGCCCAGCGCTTCTGCAAATGCGATGCCGATGAAGAGAGTCGCGGTCTGTGCGCCGGCTGCCGACGGGTTGCGCAGGGCACCCGACAGGAAGTTGCCTGCGACGTGGCCCACACCGATTGCCGCTGCGCCCGAGCCGATGGCTGCGAGGCCTGCGCCGATGAACTGACCCATTTGTGCGATATCGCCTTCCATGACTGATGTCTCCTTACGATTGGAAGTGGCTGATAAGTTGTCCTGCCCGCGGCTTAGTGGTGCGGGTGAAGCGCATCCTTCAGGTAAACGCATGTCAGGATGGTGAATACGTAGGCCTGAATGAAGGCCACGAGAAGTTCGAGCGCGTAGATCGCGGTGATGGCGAGGATCGGCACGAAGCTGGCCAGACCCATGGCGCCTGCGAAACCCGCGAACACCTTGATCACCGCGTGACCTGCCATGAGGTTACCGGCAAGACGGATGGAGTGGCTGACGGGGCGCACGAAGTAGGAAATGATCTCGATGATGGCGAGGATCGGCCGCAGCGCCAGCGGCGCGGATGCGACCCAGAAGAGCGACAGGAAGCCTGCGCCGTTCTTGACGAAGCCAAGGATCGTGACCGTAAGAAAGACCAGCATCGCCAGAACCGCCGTGACGGCGATATGCGACGTCGTGGTGAACGCCATGGGCAGAAGGCCCAGCATGTTCGCGAAGACGATGAACATGAACAACGTCATGATGTAGGGGAAATACTTGACGCCGTCCTTGCCCGACACGTCCTCGACCATCTTGTGGATGAAGCCATAGGCAAGCTCGCCCACGGACTGAGCACGGCTGGGCACGACATTGCGACCGCGGGTGCCGATCACAAGCAGGAGGATGGTGCAGACGACTGCAAGGCCCATCCAGAGGGTCACGTTGGTAGGCGTGTACCACATCACCGGGCCGTCGCCGAACAGCGGCTTCACGATGAACTGGTCCATCGGGTGAATGGCAAGGCCGCCTTCGCTGTGTGCTGCTTCTTCCGTCGCCACCTGTTCAGTCCTCTTTCCTAGCGGGCGGACCCGCTTCGCTACGTATCTGAAGCTCGCCTGCGGTCCGCATCATCACCTTGACGCCCGCGGCAAAGCCCAACCCGATGAACACCACCATGAATATCGGGAGGGTCCCAAACAGGATATCCAGCCCGTATCCGATGGCAAAGCCCAGTCCCAAACCCGAGACCAGCTCGATCACCATGCGCCACGCCATGTTGGCCTGGCTGTAATGCTCTTCCGAGTGATGCTTTACCTCCGTCCCGGCCTTGGCCTTTTCAATCCGCGCTGACAGGTCTTTCAGTCTTTCGTCGCGGCTGGGGTCGGACATTCTGCTGCTTCCTCGGTCGGGCGGAACCTATGCCCTGGGCGAAGACAGAGTCAAGCGCGGTTCAGACGGGCGAAACGCAGACTAAACCATTGATTTTGCTGTGCATGAGGCGGCCTGCGACATCCCGCGCAGCCCTGAAATTGCCCCATCGTCCGCAAAATCCATATTCAACCTTTTGGTTGATCTTTGCGCCAAGACTGCGCAAGGCAGGATTCATGTCCCATCGGCTTGATATCGTGTTCCAGGCTTTGGCCGATCCCACGCGGCGGCGTATCCTGTCGATGCTGCTTGAAGACGACATGGCCGTCACCGATGTGGCAGAGCCGTTCGATCAATCGCTCGCCTCGATCTCCAAGCACCTTGTCATCCTTGGGCGCGCGGGCCTGATCAGCCAGGAAAAGCGCGGGCGGGTGAAGTGGTGCAAACTGGAACCGGACGCACTTCGCAGCGCGTCGGTGTGGATGCAAGGCTTTGGACAGTTCGAACCAGTGAACCTTGATGCGTTCGAACGGTTCCTCGCGCAAGAGCTTGCCGAAGACGAGGTCGCGGACGCCGCGCAAGACGCGCCCTCTTAACTTCGCGCCCGCCATCTGCCATATCGCGCCCATGCTCGACGATGCCGACGATATCCACCCGCTGTTTTACGGCGCGCCAAAGACGACAGAGTTCAAGAAGCTTCGCAAGCGTCTTGTCCAGAATGTGCGCGAGGCGGTCGATCAATACGGCATGATCGAACCCGGCGCGCGCTGGCTCGTGTGCCTGTCGGGCGGCAAGGACAGCTACACCCTGCTCGCGATCCTGTTCGAGCTGAAATGGCGCGGCTTGCTGCCCGTGGATCTTCTGGCCTGCAATCTCGATCAGGGCCAGCCGGGGTTCCCCGCGACGGTGCTGCCCGAGTTCCTGCAGAAGATGGGCGTCGAGCACCGCATCGAATACCAGGACACCTATTCCATCGTAACCGAGAAGGTCCCTGCCCACCGGACCTATTGCGCGCTGTGTTCGCGTCTGCGCCGCGGCAATCTGTACCGTGTCGCGCGCGAAGAAGGATGCAGCGCGGTCGTTCTGGGCCATCACCGCGACGATATCCTCGAGACCTTCATGATGAACCTGTTTCACGGCGGCCGGCTTGCGACCATGCCGCCGAAACTGGTGAACGAAGACGGTGATCTGTTTCTCTATCGCCCCCTCGCCCATGTGGCCGAAGCCGATTGCGAGCGTTTCGCGAACGCGATGAACTATCCGATCATCCCATGCGATCTTTGCGGCTCGCAGGATGGCCTGCAACGCCAGCAGGTCAAGGCGATGCTGGACCAGTGGGAAGCGAACCACCCCGGCCGCCGCAACAAGATGTTTCGCGCGCTGATGCATGTGCGGCCCTCGCATCTGATGGATCCGGCGCTGTTCGATTTCGCCGGGCTGATGCGCGATTTGGATGGGGGCGAGCGCGCGGACCCCGCGATGCCGAAGCTGCGTTAACGTCACGTTGGGGTAAGCGCGCTAGACATCTCGAGGTTGAGTCGGGAGCCTCGCGATGCCGCACATCCGTTCTATCGCACGAGCATTCGGTCAGGCATTTGTCGGCCCGCAGCTTTGGGCCTTCATTCCGGCCCTGTCGCTTTGTGCCTTCTGGTTTGGCGGCGAGGTACTGCTTCTGACGGTCGCAATCGTTCTGCCGACCATGATTGCCTTTCTCGCCCTTCTGAATGCGCCGGGACGCAAGACCTTTGCCGAGGACCGGGTAACTGGTCTGCCCCCAGCCTCCTATATCCTCGAAAGCCTCGATACTCATTTCTCGGGCGGTGACACGCGCCCCATTGCGGCGCTCGCGATCGAGATCGACGGATTTAACAACCTCGTTGACCGGCAGGGCCCCGGCGCTGGAGACACCGCAGCGCAAGATATCGCCCAGCGCATGCAGGCAAAGCTGCGCGCCGACGACATCCTTGCCCGCAAGGGTGCCGGCGTGTTTGTCGCCCAGATCGGCCCAATGCGTGGACTTGATATCGAGACCATGGTGCAGATCGCAGCCCGGCTTCAGGCCGTCATGGCCGAGCCGGTCATGATCGACGAACTTGGCGTCCACCTGACGCTGTCCATCGGGTTCTGCTTGCCCCGCCGCCGGTTCGAGATGTGCGGCGAAGGCTGCGTCAGCGCCGCCGAAACCGCGCTGACCGAGGCGAAGGCGGCGGGCACCGGCAGCATCCGGGGCTTCGTGCCCAGATCGCCCAGCACGGCGTCGCTGACATCCGGCATGCGGCACCTTGGCGACGAATTGGAAAAGGCCTTTGCCGAGGATCAGATGGAAGCCTGGTTTCAACCGCAGGTCTCGACCGACACCGGCCTTGTCAGCGGGATGGAGGCGCTGGTGCGCTGGAACCATCCAAACCGCGGCATCCTTCCGCCCTCGCAATTCCTGGGGGCCATCGCCGCCAGTGGCCTCGCGCGGCCCCTGTCGGATTTCATGATCGGTTCGGCCTGTGCCGCGCTTGTCGCGTGGGACAAGGCGGGGCTTTCGGTTCCCAGCGTATCCGTCAACTTCTCGGAACGGGACCTCGCCGATCCGATGCTCGCCGACCGCGTGGAATGGGCGCTTGACCAGGCGAATATATCGCCGGACCGCCTTGGCGTGGAAATCCTCGAAACCGTGATCGCGCAGGGCGAGGATGACGCAGTCTCGCGCACGGTCACACGTCTGGCCGCCCTTGGCTGCCGGGTGGAGCTTGACGATTTCGGCACCGGGCATGCCGCCATTGCGAACCTGCGCCGCTATTCCGTCTCGCGGATCAAGATCGACCGCTGTTTCGTAAGCCGGATCGATATCGACCCGCAGCAGCGCACGCTCTTGTCCGCCATTCTGGACCTTGCCGAACGTCTTGGGATTGAAACGCTGGCCGAAGGCGTCGAGACAAAAGGAGAGCATGCGCTGCTCGCACAGCTTGGCTGCCGCCACATTCAGGGCTATGCCATCGCACGCCCCATGCCGCGTGATGTTGCCGCCCGCTGGATGCAGGAAACCGGCCTTGCAGAGCCACGCGGATGGCCGAAGATCCCGCGCACGGGCTGAAGCTGCCGCAAGGGCCCTTTGCCGCAAAAGGGGAATCCGCTTGACCTTTGCCCTGTGGGCCTGTTGAACCACGGCCAATTTCCAGAGCTAGGGTACGGTGGATCCGAATGGACGATCAGAACAAAAACCTGATCCTTGCGACAGCGCTTAGCTTCCTTGTCATCATGGCGTGGTTCTTGATTTTCCCGCCAGAGCAACAAGCGCCGGTCAGCGACGATGTCGCGCAAACGACCCAACCCGACGGCACGGCCACAACGCCGTCTGCGGCGCCCGATGCCGGTTCTCCCGCGACCGCCCCGGCGGATGGCACGGGACAGGCCGATGCTGTCGCCGAAGCGCAACGGCTGGTGATCGACACGCCGCGCGTCGATGGCTCGATCTCGCTCGCGGGTGGCCGTATCGACGATCTGCGGCTCAAGGATTACCGCGTCACCGTCGATCCATCGAGCGCCGAAGTGCAGTTCCTGCGCCCGGTCGGTGAAGAATACGCTTACTACGCCCTTTTCGGCTGGGCCCCCGGCGGCGCTCTTGGATTTGAAGACGTGCCCGGTGCAACGACGCCGTGGACTGTCGAAGGCAACGACCGCCTGACGTCGGAAACCCCCGTCACGCTGACTTGGGACAGCCCCTCTGGCCTTCGCTTTTCGCGCGAGATCGCGGTAGATGAAGACTACCTTTTCACGATCACCCAAACGGTCGAAAACACTTCGGACAGCGCCCAGCGCATGGCCCCCTACAGCCTGCTGGCACGCCATGGCGAGCCAGAGGAGCTGAAGAATTTCTTCATCCTCCACGAAGGTCTGATCGCCATGGCTGATGGCGAGCTGACCGAGGACTCCTATGGCGGCATGGTCGATTTCGACGCCGATGGCGCGACTGGCCTGCCGACCGAAAGCTTCACGGTCTCGGAAAACGGCTGGATCGGCTTTACCGATCACTACTGGATGGCGACGCTGATCCCGCCGCCGGGCGGCGCGTTCCGCGCGGATGCGATCTATGAGCCGGGCCGAGACGTTTACCAGACGCGCGCAGTCCAGCCGACCCTCGACATCGCGCCCGGCGCGACCGTCAGCGCCACATCACATTTCTTTGCCGGCGCGAAGGAATGGGAAGCCATCAGAGCCTACGAGAACGAGCTTGGCATCGACCGTTTCGTCGACGCGATCGATTGGGGCTGGTTCTTTTTCCTGACCAAGCCGATCTTCCAGGCGCTGCATTTCCTGAACGGCCTGATCGGCAATATGGGCTGGGCGATCATCGCGCTGACCTTGCTGATCAAGGCGATCCTCTTCCCGCTGGCCTACAAGTCCTACGTTTCGATGGCGAAGATGAAAGAGCTTCAGCCCGAGATGGAGAAGATCAAGGAAAAGGCGGGCGACGACCGGCAGAAGCTGCAGCAAGAAATGATGGGGCTCTACAAGAAGGAAAAGGTGAACCCCGCCTCGGGATGTCTGCCGCTGATCCTGCAGATCCCGATTTTCTTCTCGCTCTACAAGGTGATCTTCGTGACGCTGGAATTGCGTCATGCGCCCTGGTTCGGCTGGATCCGCGATCTGTCGGCGCCCGATCCCTCGTCGATCCTGAACCTCTTTGGCCTCTTGCCCTTCGGCACGCCCGATCCGGCCTCGTTCATCGCGATCATCTCGCTTGGGATCCTGCCGATCCTCTTGGGCATCTCGATGTGGCTGCAGCAAAAGCTGAACCCGGCGCCCCCGGATCCGACGCAAGCGATGATCTTCGCGTGGATGCCTTGGGTCTTCATGTTCATGCTAGGCCAGTTTGCAAGCGGTCTCGTGCTTTACTGGATCGCGAACAATACGATCACGTTCATCCAGCAGTACACGATCATGCGCAGCCAAGGGTACAAGCCTGATGTCCTTGGAAACATCCTGTCGACTTTCAAGAAGAAGTCCGAAGATGCGGATGCAAGCAGCAAGAAATAAGCCCTGAACGGGTTTGGGAAAAACGGGCGCGCCGATCAAACGGTGCGCCCGTTTTCATTCGTAGGGGAACCGGAAACCCTGCAGGGGCATTCGGGCAAGATCGGTATCAGCAAGGACCGGCCCGATGCCCAGATCGGGGTTCAGCCCGAAATCCGCCGCCTACGCCGATGACCATCACAGCCAGATCGCGTATGATGTGATCCACGGTTCGTTCAAGCTGTCGGTCGAAGAATACGCCTATGCCGCAGGCAGTTCGAACTTGTCCGACATGACGTTTTCCGCCTAGCCCGCAATGCAACGCGTTGCCTGCCATGGCGAAAATGGTGATGCCGCGCCGTCGCCGCACGGTTCGCTCAGCAGGGCCCGCTGCTCAAGTAACGGTTGCCCTTCTGCCGGTCTGGACGCTACATGCGCCACCAAACCTGCAGGAGACGCAGATGGAATTGCCATTTCCCATCGCAGAGGCGCCAGAGCCCCATGCGGCAGAGCGCGGGCGCAAGATGTTCGCGGGCGAAGTCGCGTTTCTGAAAGGCGTCGTCGCGATGTCGGGGCTGCCGCCAGATGACCGGGCAGAGGTGTGCTTTGCGGGCCGATCGAATGTTGGAAAATCCAGCCTGATCAATGCGCTGACAGGTCGAAAATCGTTGGCGCGGGCGTCAAACACGCCGGGCCGCACGCAGGAAATCAACTATTTCACGCTGGGCGAAGAGCGGTATCTGGTCGACCTTCCGGGCTATGGATTTGCCGAAGCGCCCGTCGCTGTCGTCAAGAAGTGGCAGGAATTGCTCAAGGCGTACCTGTCAGGCCGTGCCACGTTGCGCCGCGCCTTTGTGCTCGTGGATCACAGACACGGCGTAAAGCCGGTCGATGCCGAGATCATGAGCCTTCTCGACAAATCCGCTGTGCCCTTTCAGGTCGTCCTCACGAAGGAAGACAAGGTGAAGGCCAGGGACCGCGCGCCGATCCTAGCGCAGGTCCGCAAGGCATTGCAGTCTCATCCCGCCGCTTATCCCGAGATCGTCGTGACCTCGTCCGAGACCGGCGATGGCCTCGAGACCCTGCGCGCGATCGTCGCCGGGATCGAGTGAACTTGTGACCCGCCCGGCAAGTGTCTAACCATGGGCCGGGATGAGGACCCTCCGCCGATGAAGAAGCAGAACATGAACCGTGACTGGATCGCCACCGCGCGCACCCTGAATTCCGCCCTGCCCTACCTTCAGCGCTATGACGGCGCGACCGTCGTCATCAAGCTGGGCGGGCACGCGATGGGCAGCGACGAGGGCATGGCCAGCTTCGCGCGAGACGTGGTGCTGATGCAGCAGGTGGGCGTGAACCCGGTCGTCGTCCACGGCGGCGGACCCATGATCAACGCGATGCTATCGAAGCTTGGCGTCGAATCGGAGTTCAGGAACGGCAAGCGCGTCACTGATGCGGCCACGGTCGAAGTTGTCGAGATGGTGCTGTCTGGCCTTGTGAACAAACGCATCGTTCAGGCGATCAACGCGGCGGGCGGCAAGGCGATTGGCCTGTCGGGCAAGGACGCCAATCTGATGATCTGTGACCAGACGGATCCTGATCTGGGCTTCGTCGGCACGCCTGCAGAGATGAGCGTCGAATACCTGCGGTCTCTCGCGGCGGCCGAGATCATCCCTGTCATCGCGCCCATCGGCGCGGGCCGGGCGGGCGAGACCTATAACGTCAATGGCGACACCGCTGCCGGGGCCATCGCAGGCGCGCTGAAAGCTGATCGCCTGCTGCTGCTGACAGATGTCTCGGGGGTCAAGGACGCGTCGGGCGAGGTGCTGACCACGCTGAACGCCAGCGATATTCGCGAGATGACAGCCAGCGGCGTGATTGCAGGGGGGATGATCCCCAAGACGGAAACAGCACTTGAAGCCTTGGCGGGGGGCGTGCGGGCGGTCGTCATACTGGACGGGCGCGCGCCCAATGCCTGCCTTTTGGAATTATTCACGGATCATGGGGCCGGCTCTCTCATCCGAGCCGTCTGAATGTCCACGCTGGACGATATCGACGCAGCCGCGAAGGGCGTCCAGCTAACCGTCTTCGGCGCACTTCGAGCCGGGCCGACCGATGGCGTCGCAGGGCAGACCATCGTTCTGCTCGGCCCGCAAGAGCCGGGGTTCTGGGATGGGTTCAACACCAGCCCCGAGGCTTTGGATGGCGAGGCCGATCCGCTCGACCGATGGTCGCGGCGCGTGATGGGCGGGCTTGCCGAACGCTTTGCAGCTCAGGCGGTCTATCCCTTCGGCGGCCCACCCTATCGCCCGTTCATCGACTGGGCGCTGCGGTCTGGTCGGACGTGGCAATCGCCAGTGGGCCTTTTGGTGCATGACACCGCCGGGCTGATGGTGTCCTATCGCGGGGCGCTGGTGCTGCCGGATGCGCTCGATCTGCCCACACCCGTCGCGTCGCCCTGCCCCGATTGCGACCAGCCGTGCCGCACCGCTTGCCCGGCCGGGGCCCTGACACCCGAAGGCTACGATATCCCGCGCTGCAAGGCTTGGCTGGACCAGCCAGAAGGCGCAGAGTGCCTGGCGGGAGGCTGCATTGTGCGCCGCGCCTGCCCGATCAGCCAAAGCTACGGACGCCTGCCCGACCAGTCGGCATTTCACATGAGGGCCTTTCACCGATGACGAAGACGCTGATCCTGATGCGGCACGCGAAATCGGGCTGGGATGATCCGACGCTCGACGACCACGACCGCCCCTTGAACGACCGGGGGCGCCGGTCCGCAGATGCGGTAGGCGTGTGGATGGCCGACAAGGGCTACTTGCCCAACCGTGTGATGTCCTCGACCGCGACGCGCACGCGCGAGACATGGGCCCATATCGCCCCGCATGTGCCGGAACCGGCGGCGGTGGACTGGATCGACGGGCTGTATCTTGCGTCCTCAATGCGCATCCTGCGCCACCTGCAACAGGCCGAAGGCGAGACGGTCCTGTTGCTTGGCCATAACGATGGGATCGGCGAGGCGGCGCAGCTCTTGGTGCGCCAAGCGCCGTTGCACCCGAAATTCCTGCAATACCCGACAGCGGCGACCACGGTCATGCGCTTCGAAATCGAGACATGGGATGACGCGAACTGGGGGGCGGGCACCGTGCGGGATTTTGTCGTGCCGCGCGATCTGGGCATCGACTGACGCAAAAAGCCCCGGCGCTGTGCCGGGGCTCTTGCTCGAACTTTTTCAGCGCGATCAGTGGCCGAGGATCTGGCTGAGGAACAGCTTGGTCCGGTCGGATTTGGGGTTGTTGAAGAACTCTTTCGGCTCGTTCTGTTCCACGATCTGTCCGGCATCCATGAAGATCACGCGGTTTGCGACGGCCTGGGCAAAGCCCATCTCATGCGTCACGCAGATCATCGTCATGCCCTCTTCGGCAAGCTCGATCATGGTGTCGAGCACTTCCTTGATCATCTCGGGGTCAAGCGCCGATGTGGGTTCATCAAACAGCATGATCCGCGGCTTCATGCAGAGCGATCGGGCGATGGCCACACGCTGCTGCTGACCACCCGAAAGCTGGCCGGGATACTTGTTGGCCTGTTCGGGGATCTTAACCTTTTCGAGGAAATGCATCGCCGTTTCTTCGGCTTCCTTCTTGGGCGTCTTGCGCACCCAAATCGGGGCTAGCGTGCAGTTTTCCAGGATCGTCAGATGCGGAAAGAGGTTGAAGTGCTGGAACACCATCCCGACTTCGGACCGGACCTTGTCGATGTTCTTCAGGTCGCTCGTCAGCTCGATATGGTCGACGACGATCTTACCTTGTTGATGCTCTTCAAGGCGGTTGATGCAGCGGATCAGTGTCGATTTGCCAGACCCCGAGGGGCCGCAGACGACGATGCGCTCACCGCGATAGACGGTCAGGTCGATATCCCGAAGGACGTGGAACGACCCGAACCACTTGTTCATGTTCTCGATCTGGATCGCGACCTCGTCCGAGACTTTCATCGCGCTCAGATCGACGTTGCGGTCGGTCAGGTCGGTTGCTGCGTCGCTCATATCAGAAATCCCTTAGCGATGCCCGGTCTGAAGCTTCCGCTCCAACCACAGCGAATAGCGGCCCATGCTGTAACAGCAGATGAAGAAAAGAAGGCCGATGAAGACGAAAAGCTCCCAGTAGATACCGTTCCAGTCGGTCGTGGCACGGATCGCGTTGGAGAGCCCGATCGGGTCGAGAAGGCCGATGAAGACCACAAGCACGGTATCCTTGAAGAGACCGATGAAGGTGTTCACGATCCCGGGGATCGAGATCTTCAGCGCTTGCGGCAGGATGATCAGCCGCATCGATCTTGCGTAGTCAAGACCAAGCGCATCGGCAGCTTCGTACTGACCGCGTGGAAGCGCGGCCAGACCGCCCCGAACGACCTCGGCAATATAGGCCGAGGCGAAGAGCGTCACCATGATGATCACCCGCAGCATCAGGTCGAAATTCGTCCCCGGCGGCAGGAAGTAGTTGAGAAGCAGCGAGGCGGTGAAGAGCCACACGATCAGCGGCACGCCCCGGATGATCTCGATGAAAGCGACAGAGACCTTGTTGATGATGAAAAGGTCCGATTGCCGACCCAGCGCCAGAACGATCCCTAGGGGCAGCGACAGCGAGATGCCGACGATGCCGATCACGAAGGACAGCATGAAGCCACCGAAATCATCCGATTGCACGAAGGTAAGACCGATAGGAAGGATATCCCCCAAACCACTTGCGAGCGGACCGGCAACATAAAGCCAGTATAGGATCGGCGCGATGACCGACGCGAGCCCTGCGGCCAGCGACCCGGCCACTTTCGACACGAGGGTGAAGGCCAGCCATGCCACGCCGAACCCGGCGGCGACGGCGAGCGGGCCCCAGATCGTACCGCCCCAGAGAAGGAAGTACATCACCAGCGGATAGGCTGCCGAGAACCAGAGCATCTTGCGCGGCGCGCCGGAGAACAGGACCGGCCAGACCGCGACAAGGAACAGAATAAGCGCCAGGACCGGCCGCCAGTAGAATTGCGACGGGTAGAAGCCGAACATCAGCTGTTCCCAGCGATCGACCAGAACGGCCCAGCAGGCGACCGATGCGCCTTCACCGTAAAGCTGATCGCGGATTTCCCGGCACTCGGTCAGCGATCCCGCGTCCCAGATGCCAAAGATCATCCAGGGCAGCGTGTGCGACAGCGCATAATAGATGACAAAAAGAGAGACGAGCGTCAGGATCGCATTCAGCCAGCTCGAGAACAGGTTCTCGCGCATCCACTTCATGGCACCCTTTTCGCCGATCGGCGGCTCCTTTTCCGGAAGCATGGTGTCACGGACGAAGGAGACGGTTTGTGCGTGCGTGTCACTCATATCACCGCTCCTTCAGCTTGATGGACGAGTTGTAGATGTTCATCACACCCGAAATCGCGAGACTGAGCACCAGGTAGAATCCGCCCAGCAGCAGCATTCCCTCAAGCTCTCGTCCCGTCTGGTTGATGGTGATCCCGCCCAGCGTAGAGCGGACATCCATGTAGCCCACCGCGATGGCGAGCGACGAGTTCTTGGTCAGGTTCAGATATTGCGAGATCAGCGGCGGAACGATGACGCGCATCGCCTGCGGCAGGATCACGAGGTTCATGGTCCGGTTCGGGCGCAAACCCAGCGCGAAGGCCGCTTCGGACTGGCCATTGCTGACGGACAGGATACCGGCGCGAACGATCTCGGCGATAAAGGCACCGGTATAAAGCGACAGCGCGATCCATAGCGCGATCAGAGAGTTCCTCAGGTGCAGACCGCCCTGGAAGTTGAAGCCGCCAAGCTCTGGGTAGTCCAGACCGATGGGGCGGCCCATGATGAAGAACGCGATCACCGCTGGAATGAAGAACAACGCCAACGAGACCCAGAACACGGGAAGGATGTCGCCCGTCGCTTCCTGGCGCTTGCGCGCGTAGCGGCGGAAGCCCCAGATCCCAACAAGCGACAGCAGGAAGACGATCACCACGACCGACGATCCATCATTCCACACTGGCGCGGGGCTGTAGACGCCGCGATTGGTGATCGCGAACGCATCGCCGAAGAACATCGACGCCGACCCGCCTTCGCGGAAATCGCGCGGCTGCGGCATCGCTTCGGACATGACCGCGAAGATCGCGATGATCCACAAGAGAAGAGGCACGTTGCGGAAGCCCTCGACATAGACGGCCATCAGATTCGCGACGATCCAGTTCTTCGACAGACGCAGAACGCCCGCGATGACGCCAAGGATCGTAGCAAGAAGACAGCCGAGAAAGGCGACGAGAAGCGTATTGAGAATGCCGACAAGGGCCGCGCGACCGTGATCGGAGTTCGAGCTGTATTCGACAAGGCGCTGGTTGATGTCGTACCCGGCGCGTTGGCCCAGGAAACCGAAGTCAAAATCCTTGCCCAACGCGGCAAGGTTCTGAATCGTGTTGTTGATAAGCCAGTACAGCGCGACGGCAAGCAGGATCGTCGCAATGACCTGAATGGTCAGCGACCGATATCGCGTGTCGTAGATAAGCTGGCTGATCCGAAACGACTCTTTCGGAGGGTCGGACATCGTCGTCATGGCTGACGTTCCCTGTGTTCCCGCATGCCTATTGAGTGTGGCGACTCATTTGATCGGTCGCCAATGGCGTTGGGTGTTTTTTGTGGTCTTTGGATGTGAAAAGGGCGCGGATTGACCGCGCCCTTTCCAGAAGTGCTTAGCGGAAAGGCGGTGCGTAAAGAAGACCACCGTCCTGCCACTGCGCGTTCAGACCGCGCGACAGACCGATCGGGGTGTTCTCGCCGATGTTCTTTTCGAAGAGTTCACCATAGTTGCCGCCCGCCTTGATGGCGTTCACGGCCCAATCCGACGACAGGCCCAGCATTTCGCCAAGGTTGCCTTCGGTGCCGAGAAGACGGTTGATCTCGGGGTTGTTGGTGCCAGCGACGAGTTCGTCGATGTTTGCCGAGGTCACGCCAAGCTCTTCAGCCGCGACAAGCGCGTTGAGGGTCCAGCGTACGATGTCGCCCCATTCGTGGTCGCCATGGCGGACGAGCGGGCCAAGCGGCTCTTTCGAGATGATCTCGGGAAGAACGACGTGATCGCCGGGGTTCTCGAAGGTTGCGCGCGTTGCGGCAAGGCCCGAGGCGTCAGTGGTGTAAACGTCGCATGCGCCGGCAAGATACTGCTGCTGCGCTTCGGCGTTCGTTTCGATCGGGACCGGCTCGTAGTTGATGTTGTTCGAGCGGAAATAGTCCGCGAGGTTCAACTCGGTCGTGGTGCCGGTCTGGATGCAGACGGTCGCGCCGTCGAGATCCTTGGCCGACGAGACGCCGAGACCTTTCGGAATCATGAAGCCCTGACCGTCATAGTAGTTCACGCCGGTGAATTCGAACTTGAGGTCGACGTCGCGGGTGAAGGTCCAGGTGGTGTTCCGGGCCAGCATGTCGACTTCGCCCGAGGACAGCGCGGTGAAACGCGTCTGGCCGGTGGTGGGCGTGAATTCGACGGCCATCGGATCGCCGAAGACGGCGGCGGCAACAGCGCGGCACATGCCGACATCAAAGCCTTCCCACACGCCGTTGGCGTTGGGCGCGGCAAAACCGGTCAGACCTGTGGTCACGCCACAGTTCAGGTTGCCCCGTGCTTGGATGTCATCGAGCGTGGCGGCAGCCGCTGCGCCGGCCGAAAGGCCAACAACTGTGAATGCGCCAAGGATGATCTTTTTAGTCATACTTACCTCTTCCTGATGTGCGTCCTGTTTCGGTACGCGTTTGCCATTGGTTTAACCCAATGGCGCGAATTTCATCGGGGTTTCCCCCGCGAGTGGGAAGAATGTGGACGGGAATAGGGGAAAAGGTCAAGCAAGAGGACATGTTCGACCAAGATAACGCTAGGTAAGCCCTTGAGGATGCCTTAGGTTACGCCGCTCGGCAAAACTATGCCGGGTTTCGCATCATCGCGAAAAACTCGTAGGCACAGATAAAAGCATCCTTTCGGATCGCTGCGTGCGATTCGGCTTCTTCATCCGCGCCCCACATCTCTGCCTGCCAATCCTCATCTATCCGAGAGCGGCGCCAAAGCTCTTCTGCGGGATGAAGTCGTTCGGTTCCTGCAAGCCCGATGACCAGGGATCCGCTAAGACTTATGAGGTCATAGGCCGCCGTCAGTTCAAAATTTGTCATCGCCTGCAATTCGGTCGCAAGTCGGTCAAGGGCGTCCGGATTCTGCGCCGCATGCATCACGCCGACGACGGGGATCAGACGTGCGCCATAGCGCTCATGCGCCCAGTCAAGCAGCGGATCCCATGCCTTTTCCTGACGCTGGATCAGACCTTCGGGGCCATCTGCGCGATAGCACACCAAATCCGTGTCGCCATAGGCCGCGAGCATCTCGACTACTTCGGCCTGTTGTGGCGCAACGCGGTCGATCGCGGCATTCGCAGCGCGGGTCGCGGGCATGGTGAGCGGCTTGACCTCTTCCTCTTGCGCGTCCCATTCGGCGCGGATCGCTTCGGCAAACTTGGCTGTCGGAACGCGCAAATCCTGCTTGGCGGGCGTACGCACCGGTTTGCCGTCCAGCACGATCCCAAAGCCTGAGGCAGCGTCGCCCGTGACTTCAGCCTGCTTCCAGAAACGGCGGAACTTCCACTCAGACATCGAATTGCTTCCAAATCGCGATCAAAGGGTCACTCCATCTCTTCGAACGGATCGGCGGGGACGTCTTCGGCCCGCCAGTCGAACATTGTCCAGCTGCGCGCCATGTGATCCGGCAAGGGCGCGGTAAAGGCCATGCGCGCGCCGGTCACAGGATGCTCGATCACAAGGTGCCGCGCGTGCAGATGCAGCTTGCGGCTCAGCTCTCCGCCAAGCTGCGCGCCCCAGCCGTCGCCCTCATTCACCTGACCGGACCCGCCATACTTGCCGTCACCGATGATCGGATGCCCAAGCTCAGCCATATGCGCGCGCAGTTGGTGCGTGCGCCCCGTAACAGGCACAAGCGCGACCCAGGCTGCGCGGCTGGCCAGACGCGTCAGCACGGCGTAATCGGTCACGGCGCGCTTGGCATCGGGGGTCTTGTCGACCTCGTCGGGCAGGACGCAGATCATCTTTTCCGCCTCACCCTTCGCCCCGCGCCCCGGCGCTTTGACAAGCCCATAGCGTATGGTGCCCATGGACGGTGTCGGGACGCCCGCGACGGCGGCCCAGTAAATCTTGCGCGTTGCACGCGCCCGGAAAGCCGAGGTCAGCTTGCCCGCCATCGCCTGCGTCCGCGCGAGCAGCAAGAGGCCGGAAGTATCCTTGTCGAGCCGGTGAACGAGACGCGGTTTATCCTCGAACCCGAAGCGCAGCGCCTCGGACAGCCCGTCCACATGGCGCGTCTGCTTCGATCCACCCTGGGTCGGCAAACCGGCGGGTTTGTTCAGAACGATGATGTGATCGTCACGATAAAGAACCGCGCGGCGCATCATCTCGGCATCGGCGTCGGATACCAACGGGCGGTCGATCTTGGGCGCTTCGGTGTCGGGCAGCGGCGGGATGCGCACGACCTGCCCCGGCGCCACACGCGTCGCGGCCTTCACCCGGCCACCATCGACACGAATTTCGCCCTTCCGGCACATTTTCTCGACACGGCCCTGCGGGATATGCGGGAAGTGCCGCTTGAACCAACGGTCAAGGCGCTGTTCGCTTTCGTCGTTCCCGACGGTAACCTGCTGCACACCGCTCATGCGAACGCTCCCCGCGCCGCCATCAGGCCAAGCGCCAATGCGCCCAGCGACAGGATCACCGACAGCGCGACATACAAGATGGCCAATCCGATCTCGCCCCTCTCATAGAGGGTCATGGCCTCAAGCGAAAAGGCCGAGAAGGTCGTGAACCCGCCCAAAAGGCCGGTCATGAAGAACGGATTGAGCCGCGTCAGTCCGGCCTTGGCGAGGTAGACCACCGCGAAACCCATCAGGAACGAGCCGAGGATGTTCACGAAAAGGATCGCCAACGGAAAACCCGGCGCCGGATGGACGCGGTAGATCGCAACGCCCGCCAAAAAACGCGTGGCAGAGCCGATGGCCCCCCCAAGGGCGACTTGAAGAACGGTCCAGATCATTGGCCTTCTCTTTCGCGGCACCGGGGCACTGTCAACCGTTCTGCCGCTTGTCGCGCAGCTTGACGAACCAATCGAGCCGCTTCTTGAGGTCGCGCTCGAAGCCGCGCTCGACCGGCACGTAGTAGACGCCGCGCTTCATGCCATCCGGGAAATAGTTCTGCCCCGAAAACCCGTCCTCTGCATCATGGTCATAGGCATAGCCCGCGCCATAGCCCTGTTCCTTCATCAGCTTGGTGGGCGCGTTGCGGATGATCATCGGGGGCGGCTCGCTCCCCGTCTTCTTGGCCGAGGCCATCGCCGCCTTATAGGCCACGTAGCCCGCGTTCGATTTCGGAGCGAGCGCCAGGTAAGTCACCGCCTGCCCCAGCGCCAATTCACCCTCGGGGCTGCCAAGGCGTTCATAGGTTTCCCAGGCATCAAGGCAGACGCGCTGCGCCTGCGGGTCGGCAAGGCCGATGTCCTCGACCGCCATGCGGGTGATCCGGCGAGCAAGGAAACGCGGATCTTCACCGCCGGTCAGCATCCGTGCCAGCCAATAAAGGGCGGCGTCAGGGTCGGAACCACGCACCGATTTGTGTAGCGCCGAGATCAGGTTGTAATGCGCCTCGCCTGACTTGTCGTATTGCGCGGCGCGGCGTTGCAAGCGTTTGGTCAGTTGGTCCGTGTCCAGCGAAACTTCGGTCTTCCACGCCGCCACCTGCTCGATCAGGTTCAGAAGGGCGCGGCCATCGCCATCGGCCATCTCGATCAGCGCCTCACGGGCCTGCAGATCCAGCGGAAGCTTTCGATCCAGTTCGGATTCCGCGCGCTGAACAAGGCGTTCCAGTTCCGCCGCCGCCAATCGATCAAGGACCAAAACTTGCGAGCGTGACAGAAGCGCGGCGTTGAGTTCAAACGACGGGTTCTCTGTTGTGGCACCAACAAGAAGGATCGTGCCGTCTTCCATATGCGGAAGGAACCCGTCCTGCTGCGCCTTGTTGAAGCGGTGGATCTCGTCGACGAACAGCAGCGTCCCCTGCCCGTTCGCGCGGCGGTGCTTGGCGGCCTCAAAAACCTTCTTCAGGTCCGCAACGCCCGTGAAGATCGCGCTGACCTGCACAAAATGCAGATCGGTCTCATCTGCAAGAAGCCGCGCGATGGTTGTTTTCCCGACGCCGGGTGGACCCCAGAAGATCAGCGAGGACAAGCTGCCAGAGGCCAGCATGACGCCAAGCGGGCCATCGGGGCCGATGGTCTTTTCCTGGCCGATCACATCCGCCAAGGCGCGGGGCCGCAGCCTGTCGGCCAAGGGGCGCGGCGCGGTGTCGGGGCGGTCCGCCGATGATGTGTCGAATAGATCGGCCATGGAAGAAATCTATGTGCTCCGGGGCCGGGCGGAAAGGGCGCCCGAAACGAGAAGAGCCCGCCGTTGGGCGGGCTCTGGAAACTGCGGGCCGTTCAGCCGACTCAGTCTTCTGCGGCTTCTTCGGCCTCGACGCGCGCCTTGTCGGCAGACCCCTTGGCAGCAGGGTCACGGTCGACAAGCTCGATGATCGCCATCGGGGCCATGTCGCCATAGCGGAAGCCCGCCTTAAGCACGCGTGTGTAACCACCGTTGCGCTCGGCATAGCGGGCGCCCAGCGTATCGAACAGCTTGGCAGCATGGGCGTCTTGCTTGAGCTGCGCGCGGGCCTGGCGGCGGGCGTGCAGGTCACCGCGCTTGGCAAGCGTGATCAGCTTGTCCATGACGCGCTTGAGTTCTTTGGCTTTCGGCAGGGTCGTCTTGATCTGCTCATGCTCGATCAGCGAGCCGGCCATGTTTGCAAAAAGCGCCTTGCGGTGCTCATGCGTGCGATTGAGGCGGCGGTATCCGCGGGCGTGACGCATTGTCTTTCTCCAGTCATGTGCCCTCTACGGGCGGTTTTGCTTTGTCCGGCCGGCGATGCGTGTCGCGCGGCTCTCCTTGGGGCTGTTGGGCCCGGGTAGTGCGCAGGGCGGGATAAATCCCGCCCTGCCGAGAAGATCAGAACTGATCTTCGAATTTCTTGGCCAGATCCTCGATGTTCTCCGGCGGCCATTCCTCGACATCCATGCCGAGGTGCAGACCCATGCCGGAAAGCACTTCCTTGATCTCGTTCAGCGACTTGCGGCCGAAGTTCGGCGTGCGCAGCATCTCTGCTTCGGTCTTCTGGATGAGATCGCCGATATAGACGATGTTGTCGTTCTTCAGGCAGTTCGCCGAACGCACCGAAAGCTCCAGTTCGTCGACCTTCTTGAGAAGCAGCGGGTTGAATTCCAGCCCGTCGTCGTCGTCCTGGCGCGAGGCGCTTTCCGGCTCGTCGAAGTTGACGAAAATCGACAGCTGGTCCTGAAGAATGCGCGCGGCATAGGCGACCGCGTCCTCGGGCGTCAAAGAGCCGTCGGTTTCCACCTTCATGGTCAGCTTGTCATAATCAAGCACCTGGCCCTCGCGGGTCGGGGTGACTTCGTAGGACACTTTCTTGACCGGCGAATAGATCGCGTCGATCGGCATGAGGCCGATGGGCGCATCATCGGGGCGGTTCTTGTCCGCCGAGACATAGCCCTTGCCGGTATTAACGGTCAGTTCCATGAACACATCGGCGCCCTCGTCCACGTGACAGATCACGTGATCGCGGTTCAGCACCTCGATGCCGGCCGATTCCGAGATATCGCCAGCGGTGACGACGCCCGGACCTTTCGCCTGGATCGAGAGGCGCTTGGGACCCTCGACTTCCATGCGCAGGGCGACGCCCTTGAGATTCAGAACGATGTCGGTCACGTCTTCGCGGACACCGGCCACGGACGAGAATTCGTGCAGCACGTTGTCGATCTGCACGCTGGTGATCGCAGCGCCCTGAAGCGACGACAGCAGCACGCGGCGCAGGGCGTTGCCCAGCGTCAGGCCGAAGCCACGCTCTAGTGGTTCCGCGATGACGGTCGCCTGACGTGCAGGTTCATTGCCCGGCTTGATTTCAAGCTGGGTTGGCTTGATCAGCTCTTGCCAGTTCTTATGGATCATGTCGCCTCCATTCCTGTTCACTGCCCATGTCCGTTAGCGGTGAACGCCCGAGGTTCAAAATGACGTACTCGGCCCACGGAAATCCGCAGGCCGAGCTAAAAATTCCGCAGATCAGACGCGGCGACGCTTGGGAGGGCGACAGCCGTTGTGCGCGATCGGGGTCACGTCACGAATCGACGTGATGTTGAAGCCCGCAGCGGCCAGAGCGCGCAGAGCCGACTCGCGGCCGGAACCCGGCCCCTGCACTTCGACTTCCAGCGTCTTGACGCCGTGTTCCTGCGCCTTGCGGCCTGCATCTTCCGCGGCCATCTGGGCGGCGTAAGGGGTCGACTTGCGCGAGCCCTTGAAGCCCATGGTGCCAGCCGACGACCAGGAGATTGCGTTGCCCTGCACATCCGAGATCAGGATCTTGGTGTTGTTGAAGGACGAATTCACATGCGCCACACCTGCGGCGATGTTCTTGGAGACCTTGCGCTTTGTTGCGCGACGATCGCGTGCCATATCTCGTGCCCTCCCTTATTTCTTCTTGCCGGCAATGGCCTTTGCGGGGCCTTTGCGGGTGCGGGCATTGGTGTGGGTACGCTGACCGCGAACGGGCAGGTTCCGGCGATGACGCAGGCCACGATAGCAGCCAAGGTCCATCAGGCGTTTGATGTTCATCTGCGTCTCGCGGCGCAGGTCGCCTTCGACGGTAAAGTTCGCGTCGATATGCTCGCGGATCGCCAGAACGTCGGCATCCGACAGTTCATTGACGCGGCGGGCATGGTCGATTCCGACGGCGTCGCAGATCTGGCGCGCCGAAGAGTTACCGATTCCGGTGATGTAGGTGAGGGCGATCGGGACCCGCTTGGAGGTCGGGATATTCACGCCGGCAATACGTGCCACTTGGTACTTTCCTTATGTTGCGGTTCCGTAATTCCAGAACCTTTTTTCACAACGTAAGCCCGAAGGCTTCCGCCTACGGGCCGCAGCTGAATGACGATGTTCGAATCTCCGGGGATGGCCCGGACCTCTACGCGATTCCCTTGCAGAGATGGCGTGAGTTAAAGGCTGTGCGGCTCAGCGTCAACCCTATGTCAAGCAAAAGGTTATGCGCGCCGGATCAGGACGCGCATCACTTCGTTCCTTCAACTATTTTCCGGGGCCAAAGGGGCACGGCCCCAACCGGTTCAAAGGCTCGGCGTCCAGTCGTGGACCGGCTTCCATTTGCCTTGCACTTCACCCCAGTTCATCGGGACGTACTGCCAAAAAAATTGCGCTTTGAAACAGAAGGCGCGGGATCGAACCAAGTTTCCGCACTCGCGCGATTTTCACAAAGGTCGGTAACGGCAGGGGCGACTAAAGTCGGCCTATCCGTCAGCCCAAGACCTGGTTGATCGCGTCCGAGACCTCGGCGATTTCGCCCAGTCCGTTCACCTGCTTCAGGTCGCCCTTCGCATAGTAGTACCCAATCAGCGGAGAGGTCTGCTTGTAATAGGCCATCAGGCGCGTCTTAAGACTTTCCGCGTTGTCATCGGCACGGCGCTTGAACTCGACCTTTTCGCCGCAATTGGTGCAGATGCCATCGGCGGGCGGCGGTTTGGTGTGGTCATTATAGACCTCACCGCAGTTCGAGCAGGTCGAGCGCGCGGTGATCCGGGCGACGAGCGCCTCGTCGTCGACACGCATCTCGATCACAGCATCGAGGGTCTGGCCAACTTCGCTCAGAAGCGCGCCAAGCGCGTCGGCCTGCGCGAGCGTCCTGGGGAAGCCGTCGAAGATGAACCCGCCATGATCCGCGCCGCCTTCCAGCTTTTCGCGGATCAGGCCGATGACGATCTCGTCGGTGACCAGGTCGCCCCGGTCCATGACATCGGCAACCTTCTTGCCCATTTCCGTGCCGGAGGTGCGGGCCTCGCGCAGCATGTCCCCTGTAGACAGCTGAACCATGTTCCGCTCGTCCACCAAAATACGTGCCTGCGTGCCTTTACCGGCCCCCGGCGGGCCGAGAAGAATGATGTTCATGTCAGTGTCCCCCTAAACGGCTGCCCCTTTTGACGCGCCGCATTAGCGGCGTGCGGGGGCTTTCTTGCCAGACTTACCGCGCCGCTTTCCGCGAAGCTGCGATTTTTCGATCAGACCTTCATACTGATGTGCCAGAAGATGCGACTGAACCTGCTGGATCGTATCCATCGTCACCGAGACGACAATCAGAACCGAAGTGCCGCCAAAATAGAACGGGATCGCGAGTTGAG
Organism: uncultured Paracoccaceae bacterium; assembly: GCA_965662745.1. Lineage (GTDB taxonomy): Bacteria > Pseudomonadota > Alphaproteobacteria > Rhodobacterales > Rhodobacteraceae > Anianibacter. The sequence continues at coordinate 14,123 of CBFIJK010000030.1, read as the reverse complement.
AGCGCATGATCTCGGGCAAAAGGCACACAAGCGCCAGATAGCCGGAACCGAGCACAAGGATACGCGTCACGACATAGTCGAGATACTCCTCGGTCTTCTTGCCAGGCCGGATGCCGGGCACAAAGCCGTTCTGGTTGCGCAGGTTGTCGGCCACGTCCTCGGTCTTGAACGAGACGTTGAAGGTGTAAAAGAACGTGAAGAACACGATCATGCCGGTGAAGAACGCCAGATAGAGCGGCTGGCCGGGCCCGAAATAGGCAAGGATCGTCGACATCACCGGGCCGGTTTGCGCACCCGAGAAGGTCGAGATCGTCGTCGGCAGCAACAGCAGGGACGAGGCGAAGATCGCGGGGATCACGCCCGCCGGGTTCACCTTGATCGGCAGGTGCGACGAGCCGCCGTCATACATCTTCATGCCGACCTGGCGGCGCGGGTACTGGATGTGGATCTTGCGCAGCGCGCGTTCCATGAACACGACAAAGCCGATCACCGCAAAGAGCATCACGATCACGCCGATAATAACTGCCGGGCTGATCGCGCCAGACCGGCCCTGGCTAAGGAACTGCGCCAGCGCGGCGGGAACTTCGGCGATGATGCCGACGAAGATGATCAGCGAGATGCCGTTTCCGATGCCGCGTGCGGTGATCTGCTCACCCAGCCACATCAGGAACATGGTTCCGCCGACCAGCGTCACGACGGTCGCGGCGCGGAAATACCAACCGGGATCGGTCGCCAGATCGCCCGCTTCAAGCGACACGGCAAGCCCATAGGCCTGAAAGGTCGCCAGCAGAACGGTGCCGTAGCGGGTGTATTGGTTGATTTTCTTGCGGCCCTGTTCGCCCTCTTTCTTGAGTTGCTCAAGCTGGGGAACCATCGCCGTCAGAAGCTGGACGATGATCGAGGCCGAAATATAGGGCATGATGCCAAGTGCGAAGATGCCCATGCGGCTGATCGCGCCGCCTGTGAACATGTTCAGGATACCGCCGATCCCGGACCCCGCATCGTCGAAGAATTCACGAAGCGCCTGACCGTCGATACCGGGCACCGGAATATAGGTGCCGAGGCGGTAGACGATCAAAAGTCCAAGGGTGAATACAATGCGCTGGCGCAGCTCGGTTGCCTTGCCGAAGGCGCCCCAGCTCATATTCGCCGCCATTTGCTCTGCTGCAGATGCCATTCGCGGTCTCTTTTCAGGTAAACGCCGCCGAACCGTTTCCCGGTCGGCGGCGCTGGAAAACAATGTCTGTCATGTAAGGGGCGAAGGCGCCCCTCACAACCGTTTACTCAGCAGCCGACGCGGTCGTGACCGTCAAAGAGCCACCGGCCTTCTCGACAGCTTCAACAGCCGCACGCGATGCGCCGGTCACCGAGATCGTCAGTTTCTTGCTGATTTCACCCTTCGCCAGCACGCGAACGCCGTCAAGCTTGCGGCGCACGAGGCCCGATTCGACAAGGCTGTCTTCGGTGATGTCGGTACCCAGTTTGCCCGCATCGATGAATTTCTCGATGAGGCCAAGGTTCACAACGGCAAATTTCTTGCGGTTGGGCTTGTTGAAGCCGCGCTTGGGAAGACGCTGGTAGAGCGGCATCTGGCCACCCTCGTACGCGTTGATTGCAACGCCCGAGCGGGACTTTTGACCCTTGATACCACGGCCGCCCATCTTGCCCTTGCCAGAGCCGGGGCCGCGGCCAACACGCATGCGTTTCTTGGTTGCGCCGGGATTGTCCCGAAGTTCATTCAGTTTCATGTCGCTTCTCCTTGCCGGATGCGGGGGATGAAGCGAACGCGCCCCCGACCTCGGCTTGTCATGATTGGTCTGGGCCCATGGCGGGCCACCGGGGGCGTATAGTGCGTGACGTGCGGCGGTGCAAGACATCTCCGGTTTCGAAGGACAACACGCAGGGGCCTAACGCAAAACCGCCCGCCGGTGAGGGCGGGCGGTTCGGGGGATTTCTGCGGCGTTCGGGTTTAGCCAAGCTCGCCCGGCGCGTACCAGTCGCCCATCTTCACTTCGACGCTGTTGCCGACCATTTCCGCGAATTCCTGCGGGTCCTGCGTACCACCGTCGCGTCCGCGATAATGGTAGGGATAGACAAACGAGGGTTGGAATTCCGCCACGGCGGAGGCCGCAGCCTCGGCGTCCATGGTAAACGGCAGGTTCATGCAGAGGAACGCGAGGTCGATGTCTTCAAGCGCGCGCATTTCCGGCGTGTCCTCGGTATCGCCCGAGATATAGACGCGGAAATCGTCCATGGTCAGGACGTAACCGTTGTCGCGGCCTTCGGGGTGAAAGTTCTCACGCCCCTCGGTGATGTTGTAGGCCGGGATCGCATCAATCGCGATTCCCATTGCTTCGGAACTGTCGCCATTGGCCATCGCGCTGGCCTTGGATTTCATGTCCTCGGGCAGCATGTCGAATACCGCCGGGTTGGTAATCAGCATCGTCTCTTCGCCCATGACAGCGGCCAGCGTGTCGGCGTTGTAGTGATCGCCATGCTCATGCGTCACCAGCACCAGATCGGCGGGGGGCATGTCGTCATACATCGACACCTCACCCACCGGATCGACGTAGAGAACGCCCATCGGCGTTTCCATGACGAACGAAGCGTGGCTGATCGGATGCACGGTAAGCGGGCCAGCACTGGTTTCGAACATGTCGGATGCGTGGGCGGCGGCACGAGCGGCGAAGGGCATCACGGTGATTGCGCCTGCGGCTGCGGCCCCAGTGGCAAGGAAGGTGCGGCGGGTGGTGGTGGTCATTGGCGTCCTCCTGGTTGGATGACGCAGAGGTAGCGCAGACCTGACACCCAGCAATCGCAAAGCCGTGATCACGCTGTTCAGGCGCGCACGGTTGGTGTGGACGCCGCCACTTTGCGGGCGAGGTCTGTGTTGAAGTGGCCCAGAAGCGCATTGCGCAGACCCGGGTTTCGGCGTGTCACCCGCTGCAGCGCCGCAGCATCCCAACGCAGGAAACGCGCCCCCGATCCGACCCGGATGCCAGCACTGGCGACATTGCCGGTCAGATAGGCGATCTCGCCGATGAAGCAGCCCGGCAACAAGTTGGCCTCTTGGGTGCCCTTGATCATTCTCAATGGCCCATCCAACACGAAGTACAGCGCCCCAGGCGCCTCGCCTTCGACAGTCAGCGTCTGGTCCTCGACCGTTGTGACGATCTCCCCGATCTTCATCAGACGCCGGAACTGGCCCGGCGACATCAACGGGAAATGGCCGTAAATCTCGGTTTGCTCGCGCGTCATGGTGTAGGTCGTACGCTCTGACAGGACGATGGCGATCATGATCAGGTTGACGGCATCAAGCGCGCCGTTGGTGATCATCGCATCCCAAAGCGGCACATCGGCGGCATAGTAGTAGTAGAAGATATAAAGAATTCCGGCTGCAAGCATGAACAGTCGCAGCCAAAGCTCGTCCCGCGCAAGAAATCCCAGAAGATCGAAAACAAAGGCGATGTAGACGAGCACACCGATCGACAGGCCAACCGAAAAAATCATCAACAATGCCCCCTGCTATTTCCAGTACGGCCAGATCTGGGACTTGGGAACAAAAAAATGCCCCGGCGTCACCGGGGCATTTCAAAATCTCAAAGCCAGAAAATATCCGGGCCTGAAAGGGCTTTAGCCGCGCTCTTCAACGATCTCGACGAGATGCGGAATCTTTGCGACCATGCCGCGAACCGAAGGGGTATCCTCAAGCTCGCGGGTCTTGTGCATCTTGTTGAGGCCAAGGCCGATCAGCGTCTGACGCTGGACGGCGGGGCGGCGGATCGGGGAACCGATCTGCTTCACGACGATGGTTTTTGCCATGACTTATGCCTCCTCGGCGACATGCGACGACTCTTGCGGAGCCTCGTCACGCTTGGGCAGGATGTCGGCGACCTTCTTGCCCCGGCGCTGTGCAACCTGGCGCGGGCTCGATTCGCTGCGCAGACCGTCAAGCGTTGCACGGATCATGTTGTAGGGGTTCTGGGTGCCGGTCGACTTTGCGACGATGTCCTGGATGCCAAGCATCTCGAACACGGCGCGCATCGGACCACCGGCGATGATGCCGGTACCTTGCGGTGCGGTACGCATCACGACCTTGCCCGCGCCATGATGGCCGCGCACGTCGTGGTGCAGGGTACGGCCCTCTTTCAGCGGAACGCGGATAAGCTGGCGCTTGGCCTGCTCGGTCGCCTTGCGGATCGCCTCGGGAACTTCCTTGGCCTTGCCCTTGCCAAAGCCGACGCGGCCCTTCTGGTCGCCCACCACGACAAGTGCGGCAAAGCCAAAACGCTTACCACCCTTCACGGTCTTCGACACACGGTTGATCGCAACAAGGCGATCGGCGAATTCGGGGTTCTCGTCGCGATCGCGACCGCCCCGGCGATTGTCGTCTCTTGCCATTCCTGGCTCCTTCATAGTGCCCCGTGAAGGGCGTCTGTCCAATCGCGGTGAGCCTTTCGCGGCCCCCGGATCATCGAGGGCGGGACAGGTCCCGCCCTACGCAATGAAACCGGCGGCCCCGGAAGGCCGCCGATCCAAATCTATGATTACAGCTTCAGTCCGCCTTCGCGGGCTGCGTCGGCAAGGGCCTTGATCGAACCGTGGTAGAGGAACCCACCACGATCGAGATAGACCTCTTCGACGCCCGCCTTCTTGGCGCGCTCTGCAATCATCTCGCCGACCTTCGCAGCAGCTTCGCGGTTGTTCTTGCCGACGAAACCAAGCGAGGATTCCATGGTGGACGCCGCCGCCAGGGTCTTGCCCTGAACGTCGTCGATCACTTGGACCGAGATATTCTTGTTCGAACGGTGTACCGACAGCCGCACGCGGCCGGCGTTCACCTTGCGAAGCTTGTTCCGAACGCGCAGACGACGCTTCTGGAACAGTTCCCTTTTGGAAAGTGCCATATGTCCGGTCCTTACTTCTTCTTGCCTTCCTTGCGGAAGATATACTCATCCTTGTAGCGGATGCCTTTGCCCTTATAGGGCTCGGGCGCACGCCACTCGCGGATATTCGCGGCGACCTGACCGACCTGCTGCTGGTCGATCCCTTCGACAGTGATCTCGGTCTGCTTCGGGACGGTGATGGTCACCCCCTCCGGCACTTCGAAATCGACGTCGTGGCTGTAGCCGAGCGCCAGCTTGAGCGTGTTGCCCTGAAGCTGTGCACGATAGCCGACACCCGTGATCTCAAGCTGCTTCTTGAAGCCTTCGCTCACGCCGGTCACGAGGTTCGCGACCATGGTGCGGGTCATGCCCCACTGCTGACGCGCTCGCTTGGACGAGCCGCGCGGCGTCACCGTCACGGCACTGTCGTCAACAGTGACGGTCACATCGTCGGTCGCCTTGAAGCTGCGGGTGCCCTTTGGGCCCTTCACTTCGACGGTCTGGCCGGAGACGGAAGCCGAAACCCCCGACGGCAGCTCGACCGGTTTCTTACCAATTCGAGACATTGCCTTCCTCCTTAGAACACGGTGCAGAGCACTTCACCGCCAACATTGGCCGTGCGTGCTGCTGCGTCCGACATCACGCCCTGGGGCGTGGAGACGATGGAGACACCCAGGCCCTGACGGACTTGCGGGATGTCCTTGACGCTCATGTACACACGGCGGCCGGGGGTCGAAACGCGCTTGATTTCGCGAATGACCGGGGTGCCTTCGTAGTACTTCAGAGCGATGTCGATGGCTGCGTGACCGTTTGCATCGGTCGTCTTCTCGTAGCCGCGGATGTAGCCCTCGTCCGCCAGCACGTCGAGAACCCATGCACGCAGCTTGGAAGCTGGTGTCTGGACGCTCGATTTGCCGCGCAATTGCGCGTTGCGGATACGGGTGAGCATATCGCCGATAGGATCGTTCATCTCATGCTCTCCTTACCAGCTCGACTTGACCATGCCGGGGATCTGGCCCTGGCTGCCCAGCTCGCGCAGCATGATCCGGCTGACCTTGAGCTTGCGGTAGTAGGCGTGGGGACGCCCCGTAAGCTGGCAGCGGTTGTGCAGGCGGGTGGGCGACGAATTGCGGGGCAGCTGCGCCAGCTTGAGGCGCGCGGTGAACCGCTCTTCCATCGGTCGGGATTCGTCGTTGGCGATTTCTTTCAAAGCGGCACGCTTGGCGGCGTATTTCTTCACCAGGCGTTCGCGCTTCTTCTCGCGTTCGATCATGGATTTCTTGGCCATTGGTCTCTTTCCTCCCGCGTCAGCTGTTGAAGGGCATGTTGAAATGCTTCAACAGCGCCTTCGCTTCCGCGTCGGTAGCCGCGGTGGTGCAGATGATGATGTCCATGCCCCAGTTCTCATCGACTTTGTCGAAATTGATCTCGGGGAAGACGATGTGCTCTTTCAGGCCCATGGCGTAGTTGCCACGGCCGTCGAACGAAGTGCCTTTCACGCCGCGAAAGTCGCGGACGCGGGGCAGAGCAACGGTGATCAGGCGATCGAGGAATTCATACATCCGGTCGCCGCGCAGGGTGACCTTTGCGCCAAGCGGCATTTCCTCGCGAACGCGGAAGCCCGCGATCGACTTTTTCGCCATGGTGACAACGGCCTGTTGGCCGGTGATCAGGGTCAGGTCGTCGGCAGCCGATTTGGCCTTCTTCGAGTCCTTCACCGATTCCGCGCCTGCGCCGATATTCAGCACGATCTTGTCGAGCCGCGGGATCATCATGTCGTTCGTGTAGCCGAATTCCTCTTTCATCGCGCCCTTGATGGTGTCGCGGAAAACGGTCTTCAGGCGCGGGGTGTAGTTGTCTGCATCAAGCATCGATCACGTCCCCCGTGGTCTTGGCGAAACGAACCTTCTTGTCACCTTCCATGCGGAAGCCGACGCGGGTCGCTTTGCCGTTCTTGTCAACATAGGCCAGGTTCGACAGGTCGATCGGCACAGCTTTCGGCTGGCGGCCACCCTGGCTGTTCTGGGTCTGCTTGGTGTGGCGGATCGCCATGTTGACGCCTTCGACAATGGCCTTGCCATCATTGGGCATCACAAGCGTGATCTCACCGGTCTTGCCCTTGTCCTTGCCGGACAGGACGACAACCTTGTCACCTTTTTTCAATTTCGCAGCCATCAGAGCACCTCCGGAGCAAGCGAGATGATCTTCATGAAGTTCTTCGAGCGAAGCTCACGAACGACCGGGCCGAAGATACGGGTGCCGACCGGTTCGTTGTTGTTGTTGAGGATCACAGCTGCGTTCCGGTCGAACCGGATCGCTGTGCCGTCTTCGCGGCGAACTTCTTTCGCAGTGCGAACGACGACGGCTTTGCGCACGTCGCCCTTCTTGACGCGTCCGCGCGGAATGGCTTCCTTGACGGATACGACGATGATGTCACCGACCGAGGCATAACGACGGTGCGAACCGCCGAGGACCTTGATGCACTGAACCCGGCGAGCGCCGGAGTTGTCAGCGACATCCAGATTTGTCTGCATCTGGATCATTAGGTTTCTCCCGACCTTTGGGACCGCCGTTGCAGTACGGACATGGACCCCAGGGTTTCGTTAAACCGGATGTGGCAAGGGCCTCAGGCCGTCACCACCTCCCAGCGTTTCGTTTTAGACATCGGCGCGCATTCCTGAATGCGGACCTTGTCGCCGACCTTGAATTGGTTTTCGGCGTCGTGGGCGCGGTACTTCTTCGACTTCCGGATCGTCTTTTGCAGAACCGGGTGCTTGAAGCGACGCTCGACCGAGACGGTGATCGTCTGGTTGTTCGTGTCAGAGGTGACGGTGCCGGTCAGAATTCTTTTGGGCATCTGGTCTGTTCCTTCTTATTCCGCAGCCTGAGCGGCTTTTTCGTTCAGCACCGTTTTCACACGGGCGGCGTCGCGCTTGACGTCGCGCATGCGCGCGGTGTTTTCCAGCTGGCTGGTGGCCTGCTGGAAGCGGAGGTTGAAGGCCTCTTTCTTGAGATCGACCAGCTTGTCGCGCAGCTGGTCAGGCGTTTGGTCACGAAGTTCTTTGGCATCGAGTGCCATGGGCAGTTCCTTTCAACATCGACGGCGGGCCCCGAGAAGGGTCACCCTGATTCCGCCGGAGATCGTGGATGAGCGCGCCGTATAGGCCCCCAAGCCCCAAGGAGCAAGGGTTTTCTGGACAAATCGGCGCCCGGATGCGATCCGGCAGGCAACGCAAGGCGTCAGACCGTCAGGATCGCAGCATGGCTACCATATCGTCCCTCTTCGTCACCCGTCTCTACAAGGCGAAACTTGCCGATTTCGGCCCCGTCGATACGGCTGAACTCGAGGCATCCTGCCTGTCGATCGCCGAGGATGACGAGGCCGGACAGGATTGGTGCGACGCGAATGACTATCCGGGATACACCAGCTATGCTTCGCTGACCGACCTGCCTTGGCGGTTTCCGATCTTCGGAGAGGTCAAGAAAGCGCTCGACGCCCATGTCGCGGGTTTCGCCAAGGATCTGGCCTTCGATCTGGAAGGACGTGATCTGAAGCTCGAGGATATGTGGATCAACATCCTACCCGAGGGCGGCATCCACACCTCGCATCTGCATCCCCATTCGGTGATCTCCGGCACGACGTATGTGGCGATGCCCGAAGGCACCAGCGCCCTGCGCCTGGAGGACCCACGATCTGCGATGATGATGGCCGCCCCGGCCCGGCGGAAGGATGCGGCGGAGGATCTGAAGACCTTCGTCTACGTGAAGCCCGAGGTGGGCGACGTGCTGCTGTGGGAAAGTTGGCTGCGCCACGAGGTCCCGATGAACATGGCCGAAGACGACCGAATCTCGGTGAGCTTTAATTATTCCTGGGGCTGACAGGGGGCGGGACTTGTCCCGCCGCCACCGCTGCACGAAAAACCCCCGGCGCTTTCGCACCGGGGGCAATTCAGTCTCACGTAGGGTGCGTGCTTGCACGCACCGACCTTACCAGTCTTCGCGAACCACGATGCGAGTCTTGATCGGCAGCTTCATGGACGCAAGGCGCAGGGCTTCGCGTGCCACGACGTCGGTGACACCGTCGATCTCGAACATTACCCGGCCGGGCTTGACCTTGGCCGCCCAGTAATCGACCGAACCCTTACCTTTACCCATACGGACTTCGGTCGGCTTCGACGACACGGCGACGTCGGGGAAGATCCGGATCCAGACACGGCCCTGACGCTTCATGTGGCGGGTCAGAGCACGGCGCGCGGCCTCGATCTGACGCGCGGTGACGCGCTCAGGCTGGGTCGCCTTCAGGCCGAAGGTGCCGAAGTTCAGGTCAGACCCGCCCTTCGCCTCGCCCTTGATGCGGCCTTTGTGCTGTTTGCGGAATTTCGTACGCTTTGGTTGTAGCATTGTTCAAAACTCCTCAGTTCCGGCGACCGCCGCCTGCACCACGGGGTGCGGGGCCGTCCTGGATTTCCTGCTGGCGACGGTCACGAGCCTGGGGATCGTGTTCCATGATCTCGCCTTTGAAGATCCAGACCTTGATGCCGATGATGCCATAGGGCGTTTCAGCTTCGGCCAGGGCGTAGTCGATATCCGCACGCAGCGTGTGCAGCGGAACCCGGCCCTCACGGTACCATTCGGTCCGCGCGATCTCGGCACCGCCAAGACGGCCCGCGACGTTGACGCGGATACCCAGCGAACCCATGCGCATGGCGTTCTGAACCGAGCGCTTCATGGCCCGGCGGAACGACACGCGGCGCTCAAGCTGCTGCGCGATCGACTCGGCGACAAGCTGAGCATCAAGCTCGGGCTTGCGCACCTCGACGATGTTGAGATGCAGCTCGCTGTCCGTCATCTTGGCCAGCTTCTTGCGGAGCGTTTCGATGTCCGCGCCTTTCTTGCCGATGATGACGCCGGGGCGTGCGGTGTGGATGGTGACGCGGCACTTACGATGCGGGCGTTCGATGATGATCTTCGAAACACCAGCCTGCTTGCACTCTTCGCGGATGAACTCACGGATCCGGACGTCTTCAAGAAGAAGATTGCCGAAGTCCTTGGTGTCGGCGTACCAGCGGCTGTCCCAGGTCCGGTTGACCTGAAGCCGCATGCCGATCGGGTTGACCTTGTGACCCATTAGGCTTGCTCCTCGACTTGACGGACCTTGATGGTGAGTTCCGAGAACGGCTTCATGATCTTGCCGTAACGGCCACGTGCCCGCGGACGACCACGCTTCATGACCAGGTTCTTGCCCACATAGGCCTCGGCGACGACAAGTTCATCGACGTCGAGATTGTGGTTGTTCTCGGCATTCGCGATCGCGGACTGAAGGCATTTCTTCACGTCCACGGCGATCCGCTTTTTCGAGAAAGTGAGGTCCGTAAGGGCCTTTTCCACCTTCTTGCCACGGATCAGCGCGGCCACGAGGTTGAGCTTCTGAGGGCTGGTGCGCAGCATGCGCAGCTTTGCCATCGCTTCATTGTCCGCCACGCGGCGGGGATTCTTATCCTTGCCCATGGCTTACTTCCTCTTCGCTTTCTTGTCGGCGGCGTGGCCGTAATAGGTCCGCGTCGGCGAGTATTCACCGAACTTCTGGCCGATCATGTCCTCGGTGATGGCGATCGGAATATGCTTCTGACCGTTATACACACCAAAGGTGAGGCCCACGAACTGGGGCAGAATGGTCGAACGACGCGACCAGATCTTGATGACTTCGTTGCGACCCGACTCGCGCGACTTCTCGGCCTTCTTGAGGACGTAGGCGTCGACGAATGGGCCTTTCCAAACAGAACGTGACATGGATTAGCGACCCTTCTTGCGAGCGTGGCGCGAACGGATGATGTACTTGTCCGTTCCCTTGTTGGACCGGGTACGGCGACCCTTGGTGTCCTTACCCCAGGGCGTGACCGGGGTACGGCCGCCAGAGGTCCGACCTTCACCACCACCATGGGGGTGATCGATCGGGTTCATGACCACACCGCGGACCGACGGACGCTTGCCATAGTGGCGGTTACGACCGGCCTTGCCGAGGTTCTGGTTCGAATTGTCGGGGTTGGACACGGCACCGATGGTGGCCATGCATTCCTGACGGACCATACGAAGCTCGCCCGAGGACAGGCGGATCTGCGCGTAGCCTCCGTCGCGACCGACGAACTGGGCATAGGTGCCTGCGGCGCGCGCGATTTGGCCGCCCTTGCCTGGCTTGAGTTCGACATTGTGGACGATCGTGCCGATGGGCATACCCGCGAAGGGCATCGCGTTGCCCGGCTTTACGTCAACCTTGATGCCCGAGACGATCTTGTCGCCAACGCCAAGGCGCTGGGGGGCCAGGATGTAACGCTGTTCGCCGTCTTCATACTGAACCAGAGCGATGAACGCGGTGCGGTTCGGGTCGTATTCGATCCGGGCCACAACTGCGGACATGTCGTGCTTGGTGCGCTTGAAATCAACGATCCGATAGAGACGCTTCGCCCCGCCGCCTTTGCGGCGCATCGTGATCCGTCCGGTATTGTTCCGTCCGCCTTTCTTGGTCAGACCCTCAGTGAGGGCCTTGACCGGGCGGCCTTTCCAAAGCTCCGAACGGTCGATCAGTACCAGCCCGCGCTGGCCAGGCGTCGTCGGCTTATACGACTTGAGTGCCATGCTTTCTGTCTTCCGTTTGAGCGCGGGCACCTTGCGGCCCCGCTATGTGTCGGGCGAGAGCAATCTCGCCGCCTTGTATAGGGCCCCGCAGGTCCCCGGTTGGAATGCCCTTTCGGGCAATAGCAAAGCCCCGGACGAATCCGGGGCCTTGCGGAGTTGATCGTCTATTAAAGACCCGTGGTCACGTCAATCGTGTTGCCCTCTTCGAGCGTCACATAGGCCTTCTTCACGTCGACGCGGCGGCCAAGCTGGCCCCGGAAACGCTTTTGCTTGCCCTTGGTGATAGAGGTGTTGACCGCCTTCACCTTGACATTGAACAGCGCCTCGACCGCTTCCTTGATCTGCGGCTTCGTCGAAGCCATCGCCACCTCGAAGACCACTGCGCCATGCTCGGACGCCATGGTGGCCTTTTCGGTGATGATCGGCTTGCGGATCACATCGTAATGGTCTGCCTTCGCGCTCATTTCAGTCGAGCCTCCAGTGCTTCGACACCCGCCTTGGTGAGCACGAGCGTGTCACGCTTGAGGATGTCATAGACGTTTGCGCCCATCGACGGCAGCACATCGAGACCTTCGATGTTCGCGGCGGCGCGGGCAAAGCCCTCGTTCACCGATGCACCGTCGATCACAAGTGCGCGCTTCCAGCCGAGGTTCTTGACCTGCTTGGCCAGAGCCGAAGTCTTGCCTTCGGACTCGGCCGTGTCGATCACCACCAGCTCACCCGCCTTGGCTTTCGCCGAGAGCGCGTGGCAAAGGCCGAGACGACGGAACTTCTTCGTCAGCTCGTGGCCATGGCTGCGCGGGGTCGGGCCCTTGTAGATACCACCTTTGCGGAAGATCGGCGCGTTGCGGGAACCGTGGCGTGCGCCGCCGGTTCCCTTCTGGCGATAGATCTTCTTGGTGGAATACGAGGTTTCCGACCGGGTCTTCACCTTGTGGGTGCCCTGCTGCGCGTTGTTACGCTGCCAGCGGACGACACGGTGCAGGATGTCGGCGCGCGGATCGAGACCGAAAAGGGCCTCGTCCAGCTCAACCGACCCGGCTTTGCCGCCGTCCAGTTTGATCACGTCGAGTTTCATGTCACTCACCGTCCTTCTTGTCGTCGGCAGCGGGTGCGTCACCCTCGTCCGACTTGTCGGCTTCGATTTCAGCTTCGGCATCGGCCAGGGCAGCAGCCTCTTGTGCGGCCTGCTCTTCGGCAAGACGCTTTGCTTCTTCCTCGGCCTCGGCGGCTGCGGCGGCTGCGGCTTCTTCAGCGGCGGCGGCTGCGGCTGCGGCTGCGGATTTCAGGGCCGCGGGCAGGATCGCATTCTCGGGGAACGGCTTCTTGACCGCATCCTTGACGGTGACCCAGCCACCTTTCGATCCGGGAACGGCGCCCTTGACCATGATCAGGCCACGGTCGGCGTCGGTCCTGACAACCTGCAGGTTCTGCGTGGTCACGCGGGCAGCGCCCATGTGGCCGGCCATCTTCTTGCCCTTGAACACCTTGCCGGGGTCCTGACACTGGCCGGTCGAGCCGTGCGAGCGGTGCGAGATCGACACGCCGTGCGTTGCACGCAGGCCGCCGAAGTTGTGCCGCTTCATGGCACCTTGGAAGCCCTTACCGATCGAAGTGCCCGATACGTCGACGAACTGACCTTCGAAGTAGTGGTTGGCCGTGATCTCTTCGCCCACGTCGATCAGGTTCTCGGGATCGACCCGGAACTCTGCGATCTTCCGCTTGGGTTCGACCTTGGCGACGGCAAAGTGACCGCGCATCGCCTGGCTCGTCCGCTTGGCCTTTGCCGCGCCTGCACCAAGCTGAACGGCAGAGTAGCCATCCTTGTCGGCGGTCCGCTGGGCCACGACCTGAAGGCCGTCCAGCTGCAGCACGGTGACCGGAACCTGACGTCCGTCTTCCATGAAAAGCCGGGTCATGCCCAGCTTCTTTGCGATAATTCCAGAGCGCAACATCTGTTCTGCCCTCCTTACGACTGCAGCTTGATCTCGACGTCCACACCAGCCGCGAGGTCGAGCTTCATCAGCGCGTCAACGGTCTGGGGCGTCGGATCGACGATATCGAGAAGGCGCTTGTGGGTGCGGATTTCCCACTGGTCGCGCGATTTCTTGTCCACGTGCGGACCACGCAGAACAGTGAATTTCTCGATCTTGTTCGGCAGCGGAATCGGGCCGCGCACTTGCGCGCCGGTCCGCTTGGCGGTGTTCACGATTTCCTGCGTGCTGGCATCTAGCACACGGTAGTCGAACGCCTTCAGGCGGATACGAATGTTTTGGCTGGCAATGGCCATTGTCTTTGCCTTTCGACGGCTTCTTGAAGTTGAGAGGTGGAGGCCGCGGAATTGCGCCCCCCACATCGAACCTTTTGAACGTGTTACCGCGCCTTGGCGCGGGCGCCTTGGTTTACTCGATGATCTTCGAGACGACGCCGGCGCCGACGGTGCGGCCGCCTTCGCGGATCGCGAAGCGCAGCTTTTCTTCCATCGCGATGGGCGCGATCAGTTCAACCCCGAACGACACGTTGTCGCCCGGCATCACCATCTCGGTGCCCTCGGCCAGCGTCACCGTCCCGGTCACATCCGTCGTGCGGAAGTAGAACTGCGGG
>CBFIJK010000029.1:0-44069 GCA_965662745.1 uncultured Paracoccaceae bacterium | reverse complement strand
CATTCCTCGTCGCTGCATTCGTCAGACATGAAACCCGCCCGCGTCGAAGGCGCCTCAGCGGATGAGAAATCCTGGTATCGCCCCTCGACCGACAAATCCCCGCGCATGCAGACCGAAACGACCAGCTACGGTTTCCATTACGCGGCGATCCGCAAGCCGATCAAGAACGCCAAGACGCATCATTACCTGCGCATCACGGAATTCATCGCGCCCTATTATTCGCTGATCCCGCCGAACAACAATTACCGGGTGGCCAGTGTCATCGTTCCGATAAATGACGAGGAAACCGCGTTCCACTTCATCGCCTGGGGCGGGCCGAACGTGCCCTCGACCGACGAATGGCGCCGCTTCAACCACGCGGTGCCCGGCACCGATGTAGATGAGAAATGGCGCCCGGTGCGGACGCTGGAGAACGACTTCCTTCAGGACCGTGCGGCGATGGCAGAAGGCAATTTTACCGGCGTTCAGGGCATCCCGAACCAGGACATCGTCATGTGGGTGTCGATGGGCGCACGCGTGGACCGCTCGACCGACGTGCTTGGCGCGTCCGATCTTGCCATCGTGGAATTTCGTCGTCTGATGGTCGACGCGGCCACGAAAGTCGCGGAAGGCGGGCCAGCGATCGGCACCACTGAACCGCGCGTGCCGCAGGCCCGGATCGCGTCGCATGAAGGCGTCTATCCCAAGGAAACCGACTGGCGCGATCTGGTCGCGCAACCCGGCGTCGCCGAAGCGGCGGAATAGGGCGCACTCGCCCGGACAATGCGTTTGCGCCATGAAACGCTGCGGGATAACGTCGCCTGCATGAACGATGCCCCGACCATGCGCCCGCGCGGCCGTCCGCGCGGATTTGATGAACGCGACGCGCTTGATGCGGCAACGCGGTGTTTCTGGTCAAAGGGCTATGACAGGGCATCTGTCGCTGTACTGTGCGACGCGATGTCCCTGTCCCGCGCCAGCCTTTATTCGGAATTCGGGGACAAGGACCGGCTCTTCCTCGCGGCAGTCGACCACTATGTGCAGACCTACAGTGCAAGGCCGCTTGCCGCTTTGACGGGAGAGGGCGACCCAGAGGACGAACTGCGCGCCTTCTTTGATGCCATGATCGACCTGGTGACCGGCAACCCGGACACACCCGGCTGCCTGATCGCCTGTGTCCTGCCCGAGGCCGCGACCGCCAAACCGAAATACCGCGCGCTTCTGGCCGAAAAGACCGGCGCGTTTGAGGCGCGGATTGCCCATACGCTTTGCGGGGCGGGTGCGCGGACTGAAGATCCGGCGATTGGGGCGAAGGCGGGTATGCTGGCGGCGACGGCGCGGGGGCTGGCGATCAGCGCGCGCGCCGGAATACCCGCGGCCCGCCTGCGAGAGATCGGGCAGTTCGCGGTCCGCGCAGCTTGCACTCACAATCAGGTGCATTGACCGGACAAGCGCTTTCTCATTCCGCAGCGCGCTTGACCACCCCCTGCCAGACTGTTCAAACTATTTGCAGAACGATCAGTCAAAAAACCAATAGGGATTTCTCGATGACCATTTACCCGAACTGGCGCGCGAGCGTACTTGCGAGTGCCATCGTGTTCGCGGCCACGGCTGGCTATTCCGAAACCTTCCGCTGGGCCTCGACCACCGATCCGCAGACCATGGACCCGCACGCGGTGAACTCTACCCCCGTGCTGTCGTTTCTCAACAACATCTACGAAGGCCTTGTCCGCCGCGGTCGCGATATGTCCATCGAAGGCTCGCTTGCGGAAAGCTGGGAGCCGCTCGAGGGCGAGAATGGCTGGCGTTTCAACCTGCGCGAGGGTGTGACCTTTGCGGACGGTTCCGCCTTCACCGCCGAGGACGTGATGTTCAGCTACGAGCGCGCATCGAACGAGGCGGCCGATGTGCGGTCGTGGTTCGCGCCAGTGTCCGAGGTTCGTGTCGTCGACGACTATACGGTCGATTTCATCACCAACGCGCCGAACCCGCTTTTTCCCGACTCCATCGCGAATTTCATGATCCTCGACAAGGGTTGGGCCGAGGCGAATGACGCCGCTCTGCCCGCGCGCGATGCCGAGAATTTCGCCACGATGAACGCGAATGGCACCGGCCCCTTCATGCTGCAAAGCCGCGATCCTGGCGTGGAGACCGTGCTTGTCCCGAACCCCGAATGGTGGGGCGAGGTCGAACACAACGTGACCGAGGCCATCTTCACACCCATCGGCAATTCGGCGACAGGCCTTGCGGCGCTATTGTCCGGCGAGATCGACTTCATCCAGCCAATCCCGCTGCAGGATGCCGCGCAAGTCGAAGAGCGCGAAGGCTTCAAGCTGCTCGAAGGAGAGGAAACCCGTGTCATCATGTTCGGCTTCGGTCATGAGCATGACGCGCTGCTCTATTCCGACGATGTGACGGACGAGAACCCGTTCCAGGATGTGCGCGTGCGCCAGGCTGCCGCCCATGCCATCGACATCGAAGCCATCGACCGGGTCCTGTTCCGGGGAAAGATCGAACCCGCATCGCAGCTGGTTCCCGAAGGTATCTCGGGCTATTCCGAGGCGAATTCGGACCGGCTTGGGTATGATCCCGAGCGGGCGAAGGAGTTGCTGGCCGAGGCAGGATATCCCGACGGCTTTTCCTTCGGTCTGAAATGCACCAACGATCGCTACATCAATGACGAGGCGCTGTGCCGCGCGGCCGCGTCGATGTTCGCCGCCGTGGGGCTTGACGCCGAACTCAGCACCGGCCCGGTGCGCGACTACTGGCCCCAGCTGCGCGAAGATGACTTCGACATGTACCTGTTGGGCTGGTCGCCGGGCACCTTCGACATGGAGCACCCGATCCGCTTCCTTCTGCATTCGCAGGATGACGAAAAAAGCCTAGGCTCATGGAACTTTGGCAATTATTCCAACGCGCGCGTGGACGAACTGCTGCCGATGATCCAGGAAGAGATCGACCCCGCCGACCGTCAGGCACAGATCGACGAACTGGTCGGTATCACGCAGGATGAAGTGGCCTATATCCCGCTTTACACCCAGCCATTGATCTGGGCCGCGAAGGATGAGGTCGAGCTGACACAGCGCGCGGACAACTTCTTCATCCTGCGCTGGGTGACAATCAACTGATCGCCACCTAGGCGAAGAAAAAAGGGCGATGGCATATTTCATCCTGAAACGGCTGTTCCAGTCCGTCTTCGTGATGCTTGCCGTCGCCTTCCTGGCCTTTTCGCTGTTTCGGTTTGTCGGCGATCCGGTCAGCCAGATGACCGGCGTCGAAACCTCTGTCCAGGATCAGCAGCAACTGCGCGAGGAACTGGGTCTGAATGATCCCTTCTTCGTGCAGTTCTACCGCTTCACCTCGGATATGTTGCGCGGCGATTTCGGCTTTTCCTATCGCACCCGGCAGCCCGTGGCCGAGATGATCGCGAACCGCATCCCTGCGACGCTGGAACTGGGCTTCGTCGCGCTCTTGATCTCGCTCTTGGTCGGGATCCCTGCCGGTGTCTTCACCGCGCTCAGGCCGCGCGGCTTGGCCACGCAGGTCATCCTGATGACAACGCTTGTCGGGGTGTCGATCCCGACCTTCGTGATCGGGATCGTCCTTATCTTCCTGTTCGGCGTGCAACTGGGCTGGCTGCCGACCTTCGGGCGCGGCGGCACCGTTGATCTGGGCTGGTGGACGACAAGCCTTCTGACCCTCGACGGCTGGCGCGCGCTGATCCTGCCTGCTGTCACTCTGGGCGTCTATCAACTTACGCTGACCATGCGCCTCGTGCGCGCCGAGATGATGGAGGTCATGCGCTCCGACTACATCCGCTTCGCGACTGCGCGCGGCATCCCCTATCGCAAGCTGCACTACCGCCACGCTCTGGCGAACACGATGATCCCGGTCATCACGATCATCGGCCTGCAATTCGGCGGCGTGATCGCCTTTTCCATCGTCACCGAAAGCGTCTTTCAATGGCCGGGCCTCGGCCTCTTGTTCCTCGAATCCATCCGCTTCGTCGATATCCCGGTGATGGGCGTCTACCTCGTGGTGATCGCCTTCTTCTTCGTTCTGGTGAATCTGCTGGTCGATATGCTTTACCTGCTGATCGACCCCCGCCTGCGCGTGAAAGAGGCGGCCTAGATGCTTTCGCGCCTCATCCAGTCCGACGGGGTCTATTACTTCCTGCGCTCACCGGCGGCGATCCTTGCCGCCATCGCCGCGACAGCGATCATCGGCGGGGCCTTCCTTGCGCCCTGGATCGCCAGCACCGATCCCTACGACCTGGCAAGCTTTTCACTGATGAACGGTCTTCTGCCACCGGTTTGGGAGGGCGGCGATCCGCGCTTTCCCCTTGGCACCGACGATCAGGGCCGCGACATGATCTCGTCGATCCTTTATGGCGCGCGGCTGTCGTTGCTGATCGGGCTGATGGCGATGGCGATTGCCACCGTGCTGGGCGTCGGTCTGGGCCTTGCGGCGGGATACTACGGCGGGCGGCTCGATGCTATCGTCATGCGGATCGCGGACGTGCAACTGGCGCTTCCCGCGATCCTGACGGCCCTTTTGATCGACGGCATCTCCCGGGGCGTTCTGCCTGCGTCCATGCAGGAAGACCTGCGCGTCTTCGTCCTGACGCTTGCCATCGCGCTGTCGCTTTGGGTCAACTTCGCCCGCACCGCCCGCGCCAGTGTGTTTGTCGAGCGCAACAAGGATTACGTTCAGGCGGCGATGATCATGGGCCAGCACCCGCTGCGCGTCATGCTGCGGCACATCCTGCCGAATATCATGGGCCCGCTTCTGGTCATCATGACCGTCGATCTCGCGTCGGCGATCCTGCTGGAGGCGACACTGTCCTTCCTTGGCATCGGTCTGCCAGCCGACAGCCCATCGCTTGGCACGCTCATTCGCATCGGGATGCAGTTTCTCCTGTCCGGCGAATGGTGGATCCTCTGGGTGCCGACCGTGTTCCTCGTCTGCCTCGTCGTGTCCATCAACGTGCTCGGGGACTTCCTGCGCGATGTCTTCAATCCAAGGCTGCGCTGATGCTGTCTGTCGAAAATCTGACCGTCGAATTTCCCGGCCGTCATGGCACCTTCACGGCGATCGAGGACGTGTCGTTGACCATCGCGCCGGGCGAAATCCACGGGCTTGTGGGCGAAAGCGGCGCAGGCAAATCCACCATAGGCGCCGCGATCATCGGCCTTCTTCAACCGCCGGGGATCGTGGCGAAGGGCAATCTGCGCCTCGGAGAGACCGACCTGCGCCACCTGCGCCCGGACGAGGCGCATCGCCTGCGCGGCGCCCGGATCTCGATGATATTCCAAGACCCGCAAACCAGTCTCAATCCGCTGATGACGATCGAGGACCAGCTGATCGAGACGATCCAGGCCCACGAGGATGTCAGCGCCTCTGTGGCGCGGGCCCGATCCGTGGAGCTTCTCGAAGAGATTGGCATCGAGGACGCGTCAAGGCGCATCAAGGCCTACCCGCACCAGTTTTCCGGCGGCATGCGCCAACGCGTTGTGATCGCCCTTGCGCTGTGCACCAACCCCGAGCTGATTATCGCGGACGAGCCGACGACTGCGCTTGATGTCGCCGTCCAGTCGCAGGTGCTGGACCTGATCCGCCGTCTGGCCGAAACGCGCGGCATCGGCTTTCTGCTGATCACCCACGACATCGGCGTCATTGCCCAGATCACCGACAACGTGACCGTGCTGCGCGGCGGCAAGGTCATGGAAACCGGGCCCACGACCCGCGTCCTGCGATCGCCAGAGCACCCCTATACACAAAGCCTGATGAGCGCGATTCCGCGCCTGGACGTCAAGCTGGACCGGTTCCTTGTGCCGCAAAGCGATGAGGCGAAACGCGTGGCGCCAGCGGGCAAGGCGGCGGCGGATGCAGAACGCTGGCTGCGTGCCGGAGACCAGGCGCTGGGCGAGGGGCTGCGGCTGGATAACATCACCGTCCGTTTCTCCGCGCCGCGCGAACGCCTCTTGCGCAAGCCCGACACGTTTACCGCGCTAAGCGAGGTGTCGGTAGAGGTGCGTCCCGGCAGCGTCATGGGCCTTGTCGGCGAAAGCGGGTCGGGCAAATCCACCATCGCAAAGGTCATCACGGGCCTTGTGCAGCCCAGCAGCGGCACGCTGACCCTTGGCGACGATCCGCTACCGCTGGCGCGCGCGCGTGGTCGCAAGGACCCGTCGCGCCGTCTGATCCAGATGGTGTTTCAGGATCCGTTCAGCAGCCTCAACAGTCGCCACCGTATTGGTGATATCCTGGCAGAGCCGCTCTGGCTCTATGGGCTGGAGAACGATGCCACCCAGCGCAGGAATATCTCGGCGGCGATGCTCGATCTGGTGGGTCTGTCGGCAGATGCCATCGACCGCTATCCGCACCAGTTCTCGGGCGGGCAACGCCAGCGCATCGCCGTTGCGCGGTCTCTTCTCGCGCGGCCCCGCGTGCTGATCTGCGATGAGCCGACAAGCGCATTGGACGTGTCGATCCAAGCGCAGGTGCTGAATCTTTTGAAAGAGCTACAGGCGCGGTTCGGCCTGACGATCCTCTTCATCAGCCACAACCTCGCCGTGGTTCGGCAGATGAGCGATGACATCGTCGTCCTGAAATCCGGCAAGGTGGTCGAGGCCAGCGCGTCCGAGGCGTTCTTCAGCGCGCCTCAGGCCGACTACAGCAAGACTCTTCTGAAGCTGACGCCGGATTTTTCGCCGAACTGAACGCCGGGCCTAAGCTGCCGTCTTGGACGATAAAGCGCGGCGCAGGGCGGCCTCGTCGAGAGGTTTTTCGGCAAAATGCGTCCAGGCGTGGACGCCTTGGTAGAAGAACAGCTCGAACCCCGAAATCACGTCGAGACCCGCCGCTGCGGCGTCTTGCAGAAACTGCGTGTCCAGCGGCGTATAGACAGCGTCAAAGGCCCAGGCGGCCCCTTTCATCGCACTGGCCTGAAGCGGCGTTCCGCCATAGCCCACCATGCCAACCGGGGTGCAGTTGATGATGCCGTTTGCGCCTTGAGCCGCATCCTCGGCGCTCTCCCAAACCGAGATATCCATATCGGGCTGGGCCGCGCGAAGAGCCGATGCCAGCGCCTTGGCCTTGACCGGATCGCGGTCGACCAGACGAAGGATTGGGGTGCCAAGCCCTGCAAGCCCGAACGCCACCGCGCGCCCGGCGCCCCCTGTGCCGATCATCAGCACCGGGCCGGTAGGATCGCTGCCGCGCCGCGATCTGTAGGCTTCCATGAACCCTGAATAGTCGGTGTTGAATCCCAGCGGGCCGGCGTCGGTGAAGATCACCGTGTTGACCGCGCCCATGGCCCGTACAAGCGGGTCGTCGATGCGCAGCTTGGGCACGACCCGTTCTTTGTAAGGATATGTCACGTTGATCCCGCGATAGCCTTGCGGTTGGCAAGCATCGAAGACGGCGTCGAAGCTTTGCGCAAGATCGGCGGGCACCAACCGGTCATATTGCACACGCATCCCGTTCTGCCGACCGGCCAGTTCATGCAAGAGCGGCGCGCGCGAGCTTGCGATATTGTCGCCGATCAGGCCGAGCTTCAGATCAGGGGGGTGGGTCATGAATCGGTCCGTCGTTCAACGCGCGGATCAACATCCGGCGTTCGGGGCGGAATGACAACCATCGGGCACTCAGGCTTCGGGCGCGGCACATGCGGCTGAATGGTCTAGCGCGTTTAAGGCGTTCCGACCATATCCGCAGGCCTTTCTGTCGCGATCCGTCTTTCTGGCCATGGATCGTATTCCCGTTCGGGTGTGATGGAAAAAGCCCTGAACACCCGTCCCCGTTACGCGCAGCTGGCGATCGGCCAGGTTTACGGATCGGGGCCAAAGCGCTGGCGGGTCACTACGGTTCGGGCCGTTCCATCGCGCGTCACGAAGAACAGATCGCCATATTCGAGAGGCGGCGGGCCGGGCAGCGAAAGCTCATCCCAGATGGCATTCAGATTGCCCTTGTTCCCGACCCAAACCACGGTCCTGCCTGCACCCAGACTGACAAGGTTGGTTGCGGCGCGCTCTGCCGAGAACCGCTCGACCTCAAGCCCTCGGGCGCTGGCCAAGGGGGCGGAGGGCTCGACCTCAAGCCCTCGGGCGCTGGCCAAGGGGGCGGCGGTATCAAGGTTGCGTTGAATGCCGGGCGAGTAGATCGCGTCGATCGGTGTGCCCTGCAGCGCCTCGACCAGCGCGTCTGCGCGGGCGCGGCCCTTGTCGCTCAGATCCTCACCGGTTCGGTCGGCATGGCGCAAGACGATGAAAGTTGTGTCGGCGGGCATCGAAAGATCGCGGGCCGGGGTGCAGGCGGCAAGGCCCAGGCCGAGGATCAGGATCAGAAAGGCACGACGTAGCATCATTCGGGCGAACCTCCGTTTCCGGCTGGTTACCGCTACGTTAACTAATTAGGCGGCCCAAGTCCAGTTTGCGACCCGTTTGGGCATACGGGAAGCATCGGCCCCAACCCGCGCTTGACCTCTTGCGGTGCTTAACCCAACGTCATTCGAGGCGCGTCAGGCTTGGGGCCGCGCTGTGCGGGGAGTGACGCGAATGACCGATTTTCTGCTTCTGGCCTTCGTGTTCCTCGCCGCTGGCGTTATCGCCGTGCCCGTGGCCTCGCGCTTGGGTCTGGGGTCGGTTCTTGGCTACCTGATCGCCGGGATAGTCATCAGCCCGATCCTCGCTCTTTTGCACGTGGACGTCGTGTCGATCCAGCATTTCGCTGAATTCGGCGTCGTCATGATGCTTTTCCTTGTCGGGTTGGAATTGGAGCCAAAGCTGCTTTGGTCGATGCGCGGCAGGCTGCTGGGGCTTGGGGGCGGGCAGGTCGGCATCACCACCCTCGCGGTCATGGGTGTGGCCATGCTCTTTGGGCAGGTCTGGACCATTGCGCTTGCGATCGGTCTTGTTTTTGCGCTGTCCTCGACCGCCATCGTCCTGCAGACCTTGGGCGAAAAGGGGCTGATGAAAAGCGACGGCGGGCAGTCGAGCTTTTCGGTGCTGCTGTTTCAGGATATCGCCGTCATTCCGATGCTGGCGCTTCTGCCCCTATTGGCGCTTCCCGAACTGACCGAGGCGATGTCGCACACGGGCGACCAGGGCGAGGGCGGCCATGGCGCGTCGCTAAGCCTCGTGGATGGGCTGCCCGGCTGGGGCGTCGGCCTGGTGACGCTGGGCGCTATCGCTTTTGTCTACGTGATCGGATCATATCTGACTGGGCCGATCTTTCGGTTTATCTCTGCCGCGCAGCTGCGCGAGCTGTTCGTGGCGACCGCGCTGATGATCGTCATCGGGATCGCGCTCTTGATGTCGCTGATCGGGTTGTCGCCTGCGCTTGGCACGTTCCTGGCCGGCGTGGTTCTGGCCAACAGCGAATATCGGCATGAGCTGGAAAGCGATATTGACCCGTTCAAGGGGCTGCTGCTGGGCCTCTTTTTCATGACGGTCGGGGCCGGGATCAACTTTGCCCTTCTGTTCGACAATCTCGCCGGCATCCTTGCACTGACCCTTGGCCTGATCGCGCTGAAGATCGCGGTGCTCTATGCGCTGGGTGTGGCGTTCAAGATTGAAGGCGGCGACCGGTGGCTTTTCAGTCTTGGCCTCGCACAGGCGGGTGAATTCGGCTTCGTCCTGTTGTCGTTCACCGTCGCAAATGCCGTCATTCCAGCTGCGCTGGCCGATCAACTCTTGCTCGTCGTCGCGATGTCCATGCTGCTGACCCCGGCGCTTTTCATCCTCTACGACCGGGTGATCGCGCCGCGATATGTCGCCGCCGAAGAGCGCGAGATGGACGAGATCGAAGAGCAGGGCGATATCATCATCGCTGGCCATGGGCGCGTGGGCGGCATCGTCTCTCGCCTGCTGCGGTCTGCGGGGATGACCCCGACGGTGATCGACTACAGTTCCAAACAACTTGAAATGCTCAAGAGATTCAACGTGCAGGCCTATTACGGTGATGCCACGCGGCCTGATCTGCTGCACGCTGCGGGCATTCATCACGCCAAGCTTCTGGTGATTGCCATCGACGACAAGGAAAACACGACCGAGCTGACGAAATACGTCGTGAAGCACTACCCGCAATGCCATGTCGTCGCCCGTGCGCTTGACCGGCCGCATGTCTACGACCTTTGGGCTGCCGGGTGCCGGGACATCATTCGCGAGACTTATGACAGCTCGCTGCGCATGGCGCGCTCGTCCATCGAGGCGCTGGGCTACACCCGTGAACAGGGCGACGCGATGGTGCAGGCGTTTTCCGAGATGGACCGCAAGTCCATGCTGATCGGCGCCGAACACTATGACCCGTCGGTCCCGATCACGGAAAACGACGCCTATATCGCGAACATACGCGAGAACATCGGCAACTGGGAGACCGAGCTTGGCGATCGCATGAAGGCGATCATGAGCAAACGCGCGTCGTGAGCGACACGCAGGCGAAATTCCTGTCCGGCAGCCTCACCGGCCACATCGTTACGATGTCGCTGACCTCGGCGGTCGGCTTCCTCGCGCTGTTCATCGTCGATTTCGTGGACATGCTGTTCATCTCGATGCTGGGCGTGGCAGAGCTTGCCGCCGCCGTGGGATTTGCCGGGTCGATCCTGTTCATGACGACCTCGATCAGTATCGGTGTCGCGATTGCGGCCGGGGCGCTCGTGGCGCGGGCGCTTGGCGAAGGGGATGAGGAGCGTGCGAAAGAGGTCCTGTCGCATGTGCTGGCGGTCGGCGTCGTCTTTGCCTGTCTTTTCGCAGCGTTGATCTTCTTCAATCTTGAGGGGCTGACCACGCTGGTCGGGGCGACCGGGCTGACGCAGGATCTGGCGATCTCTTACCTGCAGATCCTGATCCCGACGATGCCGGTCCTGATGGTCGGGATCGTCGCCTCTGCCGCGCTTCGCAGCCATGGCGCTGCGCGTCTGTCGATGCTGGTGACGCTGGTGGCCGGGGTTGTGAACGCTGTGCTCGACCCGATCTTCATCTTCGCGCTGGGGATGGGGCTGGAGGGCGCCGCCGTCGCCTCTGTCCTCGCGCGCTTTGCCATGGCGGGAACGGCGCTGTGGTATCTTCAGCGAAACTATGGCGGCCTCACGGCTCCGAATCTTGGCGCGCTTGCCCGCGATCTGAAACCGATCGCCGCCATCGCCATCCCCGCTATTCTCGCCAACATCGCAACCCCCATCGGCAGCGCCTACGTCACCCGCGCAGCAGCCGAATTCGGCGAGGGCGCGGTGGCTGGAATGGCGATCATCGGGCGCATCACGCCGATCGCCTTCGCGCTCATCTTCGCGATGTCCGGCTCAATCGGTCCGATCATCGGACAGAATTTCGGCGCCGCCCGCCATGACCGGGTCCATGAGGCGTTCAACCGCAGCATGATCCTGATCGTGGCCTATGTCGTCCCCGTGGTCGCGGTACTGTTCCTGTTGCGCGCGCCCATTGCCGATCTTTTCAAGGCCGAGGGCGACGCGCGGGCTCTGATCTTCATGTTCTGCGGGCCGCTGTCGCTGGCGTGGATTTTCAACGGCGTGATCTTCGTGGCCAACGCAGCCTATAACAATCTCGGCCACCCGTTCTATTCCACCTGGGTCAACTGGGGCCGCAATACTCTGGGCATCTTCCCCTTCGTGTACGTCGGCGCGCAGATCTGGGGCGCGACCGG
This sequence comes from uncultured Paracoccaceae bacterium, assembly GCA_965662745.1. Taxonomy (GTDB): domain Bacteria; phylum Pseudomonadota; class Alphaproteobacteria; order Rhodobacterales; family Rhodobacteraceae; genus Anianibacter. The sequence continues at coordinate 32,429 of CBFIJK010000029.1, read as the reverse complement.
CGTGCTGATTGGCCAGATGGCCGGGGGCGTGGTCGTTGCGCTGGTGTCGTTCCTTCTGGCGCAATCCGTGATGCGCAAGGCAGAGCTTGGCCAGATCGCCCTTGCAGACAAACCGGCGGTGGTGGACCGCCCGTTCACGATCACGCACCACCGCCGGTAACGGCCTATCCAATTCCGAGTTTCAGGCAGCCACCGGAAAAGCGTCTGCGCTTGGGCTTTGCTCGACCCAAACGCCCTTTTCATAGCGCCGGATCATGCCGCTGGTGCTGTCGACGGCCAAAAGCGAAAGCCAGCCATTGTCGAAGAGCGCCCGTACCTGTGGCTGCCGATCCAGAACGTTCAGGATCATCTCTTCCGGCGCCTCGATCATCACCGCGAGCCGGCTGGGCACGTGGCGCAGCCTTTCTCCGTCATGCACTGACTGCCACGGCAGCCCGGCCCGCAGCGCGCCGCCATTGCCTTCAAGCACGCCGATGCCGCCGACGACATTGTGCAGCAGCTTGTTGCCCGAGCCGAATGCGTCCGGCGCGATGGCCGACCCGTGGTATTGCAGGGCGATCCAGCTTGCGACGACCACCGGCGCGCTGAGGATCAGTTCCAGCGTGGCCGCGCCCTCATCCATGCGCCAGCTATAGTCGTGCAGAAACACCTCGCCGCCGAAATCCCGGCCGACGGTCCGGCTGCGCGGCGCCGCGATGAACCCGCGGCATCCCGCAAGCCCCCATTCGGGCCGCAGTTCCGACCAGTCGCGCCCGCGCGCGGGAAGCGTCTTTGCAGCGCCTCGGGGCAGCGTGGCCGCCCGTTCCGCAAGGACAAGCGCCGAGGCCCGCTTTAGGATGGTCGTGAGTTTGACCATGTCCTGCGTGTGCGAGGACTGCGGCGTGTCCTTGAAAAGGCGAACCTCGTCCGAGACGGTGTCGTGCAGCCCGGCGAGGAAGAGCGTGTCTTCCGGAATGTCGATCCCACGCGACGCAAGGCCCTTGCGCACATCCGCATCGTTCAGAAGGTCCGCAAGAACGCGCGCGTTCACCTCGCCCGAATGGCCGCCGCAGGCCCCGCATTGCAGTGCGCTTGCATGGGGCGCGTTGGTCACGCGTGCGCCATGACCGCAGATCAGAACAAGCCGCGCAAAGCCTGATGTAAGCGACATCGCCTTCAGGATACCCGCTGCCGTCTGAATGCGGTCGTCCAGGGACAAGTCCAGCTTAGGCACGGTGCTGGATCCCTTTCCTTTGGCATAGCCAAGACCATCCCGCAGCAGCTTGGCGATGTAGAACGGGCCCGCCGCCTCGACAAAGGCGAAGGCCGACACGGCGGCCCGCTTGAAGCGGCCCCACGCCCGGATCGTTCGCAGAGTCGCCCGTTCGGCCAGATCTTCGCCTTGTGTCTTGGTTGTCAAAGGCGGCGACAGAAGAATTGGCGAGCGCGCTTCGACAATGTCAGAGGCATGACCCCGGTGCGCGAGGGGCAGGCCGAAGAAACCCGCAAAACCGATTGTCTGGAGGTTCGGGTCGACGGTTTCCAGCGCCCGCCGCAGCCGCTCTGACCTCACGTCGATGCAAAACGCGGCCTGGATCGCAGGGCGGTCCGTGGCATCCTCGCTTGGGTTGGCGGACAAGGTGCCGGTCAAGCGCTGTTCGGCGGCCCGGTCGGCAGCGTCCTGCAGGGCGGCGTCGATCCTGGTCTCGGTGTCGACCCCGACCGGCTGGACATAGGCATCGCGTGCCGCCTGCCATGCGGTCTCGCGCTCTGTGCCGCCCGCCTTGAGAAGCGCCACGTCCCACATCAGGCGCACGGTCAGAAGATCGAACAGCGTGTCATCATGACCCCCGTCCCGTTCGGCGAGCCAATGCAGATGGCGTGCGTGCTGCGCCCACCCCGACAGCGTCACCAGCAGCCGGTGGAAGTAGAGCGGCGCGTCATCTGCCGTCAGGCCAAGCGCCCTGCACGCCTCGTCGAATGCGGCCCGCGCGCCGGTAGGCGTGGCCGCGACCTGGGCAGAAAACCCCGACAGCCCGGCCAGATCGGGTGTCAGATCGCGGCTTGCGTAGATCTTCCATGATGTCCACGCGCTGCCCTCAGGCGCGGGCCAGAAGGCCTGCCCTCGGTCGAAATGCGCCGCCGCCCAATGGCCGATGCGGTCCTCGACCAGCGCGGGCCAATCGACACCGCTGTCCTTCTGCGCAAGATCGGCCAGTGTGGGCATGGCAGCCTGTGGCGCAGCGCGCGCGCGCGCCGCTTTGGCTAACGCATCAGGGGCGAACCCGTAGGCCTCTGCCGCCGCAGCCATGTCCTCGGTCGCGATCTCGCCGGCGTCGATCATTGCGGCCACCGTCTCGCGCGGCAGGAACATCCGGCCTCCACCGACGCGGGCAAGGCGGGCCGCGGCGATCGTGCGGTCCTCCTGGACTTGCCCAAGCCACGGGTTCACCGCGACCGTCGCGTCAAGAGGGAAGGCGGGGGGGATTTGCCGCATTGCATCATGGGCGGCGGCAAAAAGGGCAAGGGTTTCACCTGACCAGTTCATATGCGTGTTCATTGGCTCGCTCCCGGCTTTGGGGTCCAGCGGCCGGACAGCCGCTCTGTGATTGCGTTGATGTAAAGGCCGTTCATCAGGTGCACGCGCAGCCCGGCTGCGGCGGGATGCCCGGCCCAAAGCGGAAAGGTCGTTTGTGCGATCGCGGCGACGGCGAAGCTGACGACCGACAGGACAATCGTTGCCCAGATCAGGCCATCCGGTGGCGGTGGCGTCGGCAAGGTGCCTGCCGAGACCCAGCTTGCGCCGAATTGCAGTGCGAAATACGCGATGGTTGCCACGACCGATAGCGCGCCCGTCCGCCACGCCAGCGCATGCGGCGCAAGATCGGCGAGGCCCTGTGCGATCAGATAAACCACGCCGAAGATCAGGATCGCCCCAAGCGCGATTTCCTGCGGGGCCTTGGATGTGATCCCAAAGACCAGGCCGACGGCGACGTAGAGCACAAGCGCAAGGCCAAAGGCGCGCGTGACCGCCGCTGCGCCGGGAACGGCGACCGGGCCTGGCCGACGGATCGACAGAACCTCTTTTACAGCGCCGCCAGCGGCCAGAAACGCATGCGCCTTGTAGAGCGAATGCGCCACGATGTGCAGCAGCGCGAGCGGGAAGAGAGCAAGGCCGCATTGCAGCACCATGAACCCCATCTGCGCGCAGGTGGACCAGGCGAGCGCAGTCTTCACTGCAGGCTGCGTCAGTGCGACCGCCGCGCCGACAAGTGCGCTGAAGCCGCCGATCAGCGCGAGGATCGCAAGAACGCCCGGCACCGCGAGAAGCACGTCGGCGAAGCGTATGAGCAGGAACCCGCCCGCGTTGACGACGCCCGCATGCAAGAGGGCAGAGACCGGCGTCGGGGCCTCCATCACCTCGGTCAGCCAGCCATGGGTGGGGATCAAAGCGGATTTCAGGATTGCCGCGACCGCCAAGCATAGCGCCGCGAGCCAGAGCGTTCCTGTATGCTCTCCGGCACGGGCGGCAGCGTTGATCTCGGCGATATCCGAGGTGCCGAACCCTGCAACGAGCAGACCGGCGGCGATGAGAAGGGCGATGCCGGACACAAGGCTACTGATCGCCTTCTTGCGCGCGGCGCGCTGGGCGCGGGGCCGTTCGGGATAGAAGAGCAAGAGCTGATGCAGCGCGAGGCCCGTTGCCACCCAGCCGATGGTCAACTGCACGACATTCCCGGCGCCGACCAGCAGCATCACGCAGGCAATGGTGGCCGACATCCAGCCCATAAAGGCGGGTTGCCGCGCTTCGCCGTCGAGGGCCACCCGCGAAAAGCGCAGGACGATCCAGCCGACGAAAGCGACGGTCAGCAGCATGGCTGCGCTGACGATATCAAGCCGGGCCGACAGGCCGATCCCCGTAACGCCAAAAAGCAGGCTGGTCGCAGGTCCCGAGATCGCAAGGCCGATGGCGCCAAGCGCGCCGATCGCCAGCGACGTCAGCGCAGCTAGCTCTGGCAGCCGCAAGGTGGCGGCGCCACGAGTTGGTGGAAGACAGGCCATCGCGATGGCGGATGCGGCCATCACAAGGGGCGCGAGTAAGAGAAGAAGGCTCATGATCAGGTCTCCTAGCCGGTGATGTGCGTCGACCTAGGCAAGGAGTGAGTTGAATAAAAATACATTGTTTGGATCGGAACGTTCTGTTTAATAGAACGCTATGCGGCTCAACTACCATCATCTTCGCTACTTTCAGCAGGTTGCCAAAGAAGGGAACCTGACCCGGGCGGCCGCACATCTGAACCTGTCGCAATCCGCGCTTTCCACGCAGATACGGCAGCTTGAGGACCGGCTGGGCCACGCCCTCTTCACCCGCACGGGCCGGACGATGACGCTGACCGAAGCGGGGCAGATCGCGCTCGACCATGCAGAGCGGATCTTCGATGTCGGCGATGACCTGATCGCGACGCTGACCGGCAACAGCGGCGCGACCGTCCCGTTGCGCGTTGGGGCGCTGTCGACGCTGTCGCGGAATTTTCAGTTGCGGTTTCTCAAGCCGATCCTGTCTGATCCCGACGCGGAACTCGTTTTGTCCTCGGGCAATAGCCAGACGCTCTTGCGCGCGCTGGAAGACCTCGCGCTCGATGTCGTGCTCTTGACCGACCCACCGCAGCGAGAGGCGTTCCCGACACTCGTGGCCCACCGCATCGCCGAACAGCCAGTGGGCATCCACGGAACCACCAACCGAGTATCGAGCGGAACGTTGAAACAGCTTTTGGCCACGCAGCCGGTGATCCTGCCGTCCGAAAGCTCGATCCGGACCGGGTTCGACAGCCTTGTCGCCCGGCTTGGCATCACGCCCCAGATCGCGGCGATTGTCGATGACATGGCGATGGTCAGGCTGCTCGCCCGCGAGGATGTGGGCCTTGCGATCACCCCCGCCGTGGTGCTGGCGGATGAACTGGCGCAGGGCATTCTTGCAAGCGCGCCGTTCCCGCTTGATATCGTCGAAAGCTTCTACGCCGTGACGGTCCCGCGCACTTTTCCGCACCCAAGACTGGAAGAAATGATCAAGCCGCTGTCCGAACCGGATCATCTTTAGCGCTTCAGCATCCAGCCGGATCCATCGCGAAGAGTTGCGGCGTCATGACGTGCTGGCTCGGTACCGCCCGGCCGCCGCAATCGCCGATCATGGTCAACCTCTTGGCGTTCGAGGGGATGGTCATCGAGGTCTCGGCCCGCGCGGCGCTGTATGGTTCAGATCCTGACCGATCCGCCAAACCCGAAACTCGGCGTGGTTTTCTAGTGTTTGCGGGCGAGACTGGGAAGCGTTCGCATTTGAAGGGCCAGGTTTTGGTGCCGGGCTCTCCGGCGGTCGCCGCGATCCAAGTGCTTTTGACGCCCGTGGGTATTTCGGCTAGCGGTCGGGCCTGACTTTGGTGGGATGAAGCATGGACCTGAAGATCGACGTATCACTGACCTACTGGTTGGGCCCCAAGAGGCAGGCGCTTTTGGCCATGGAAGCGGCGCGATGTGAGGGTCAGACGGTCATCGAGCACCGACTGGAAATCCAGGACGCGGCCATTCAGGATCTTGAGGGTGAAGGCGGGGTCGGTCGGCGCAAGTGGGTCCGGATTCGCGGCGAGCAATTGATCTTGCGCTACCAAGCGCTTGCCCGGGTTTCGCGCGATCCTGCACGGCTGGGCAGCCTTGATGCGGTGCCGCTTGAAGAGGTCCCAGCCGACGTCTTCGCCTACCTGAGGCCTTCGCGATATTGCCAGTCCGACCAGCTTGAGAATTTCGCCGAACGCCAATTCGGACATCTCAACGGCGGAGAGAAAATCCAAGCAATCACGGACTGGGTCACCACCGAACTGGAATATGTTTCGGGCCATTCGGACGGCGCCACATCGCTTCTCGATACATTCGCGACCCGCAAGGGCGTGTGCCGGGACTATGCGCATATGATGTGCGGCCTGGTGCGCGCCTCGCATATTCCGGCGCGCTATGTTTCGGCCTACGGCCTATCGGTGACTCCGCCAGATTTTCACGCAGTTGTAGAGGTTTGGCTGGGCGGCGCTTGGCATATGGTTGATCCCACAGGCATGTGTTCGGCTGATGAGATCGCGGTAATCGGAGTAGGCCGGGATGCCGCGGATGTCCCGTTCATGGAAACGCCGGATGAGGCGCAGTTCGTCGACCAGCAGGTGTGGGTGGCCAAAGCATAGTCTCGCCACCCTCCTGATCTGCACGGCCAAACCGGCTTTCGGGCCGATGGGTTGAAGTTTCCGGCATGTGCGTCATCATAGTCACATAATAACGGTTCCGGTCATCGGGACGGCAACTGGGAGTGCTATCATGACAATGACTATTCGTTTCCTTGCGGCTTCGGCCCTTGCATCCGTTCTTGCGATGCCTGCGCAAGCGCAGGAAGAGACGTTCATCACAATCGGCACCGGCGGTGTCACCGGCGTCTATTATCCGACCGGCGGCGCGATCTGCCGCCTGGTGAACCGCAACCGGTCCGAGCATGGCATTCGCTGTTCGGTCGAATCGACCGGCGGTTCGGTCTACAACGTCAACGCTGTTCGCTCTGGCGAGCTTGAATTCGGCGTTGCGCAGTCGGACGTCCAGTTCCTCGCAAGCGCGGGCGAAGGACAATTCGCGGACCAGGGCGCGGATGAAGACCTGCGCGCCGTCTTCTCGATCCACCCCGAGCCCTTCACCGTCGTTGCGCGCGCGGATGCTGGCATCGAGACCTTCGCGGATCTCGAAGGCAAGCGCGTCAACATCGGCAACCCCGGTTCCGGTCAGCGGGCGCTGATGGAGCGGATGATCGAAGAAATGGGCTGGACCACCGACAGCTTCACGCTCGCCTCCGAGCTTCAGGCCGCCGAGCAAAGCCAGGCGCTTTGCGATAACAACATCGATGCGATGGTCTATTCGGTCGGGCACCCGTCCGGCTCGATCCAGGAAGCGACCACGGCGTGCGACTCGGTCATCGTCCCGGTCGATAACGAGGCCAGCCAGAAGCTGATCGACAACAATCCCTACTACCGTTCGGCGACCATTCCCGGCGGCATGTATCGCGGCAACGACAACGACGTGACGACCTTCGGCGTCGGTGCGACGCTCGTGACCTCGGCCAGCGTTTCCGACGATGTGGTGTATGAGATGGTGAAAGCTGTGTTCGAGAATTTCGACCAGTTCAAGGGCCTGCACCCGGCCTTCGCGAACCTCGAAAAGGAAGCCATGGCCAATGACGGCCTGTCCGCACCGCTTCATGCGGGCGCGCAGCGCTACTACGAAGAAGCGGGCTTGATGCAGTAAAGCGTCCCGGTTTTCTTCGGTCTGGAAATAGGGGCCGTCCGGGCAGATCGGGCGGCCCTTTTTATGTTCGGGTTCAATGGGCAGAGCCACCGCCGCGCCAAATTCGCCCTGTTAAAGGGGTGTGAATTCGGTAGGGTCAAGGGATGACGGGCCGCGTCAGACGGACCGCAGATAATGGGAGTCGGCATGGCCGAAGACAACAAGAACCGCGAATTCACCGACGAGGAACTTCAGGATCTTGTCGCGTCATCCGATGCCGGGGCGCGGACGCCCTCGACGCCGTGGATCGCTGCGCTCATTGGAATAACGGCATTTTCCTGGTCGCTCTTCCAGCTTTGGATCGCCCAGCCCATGCTGTGGTTCGGCGCGTATTTCCCGGTTCTGAACTCGTCCGAAACGCGGCCGATCCACTTGGCATTTGCGGTGTTTCTGGCATTCCTGGCCTATCCCGCGTTGAAATCGTCACCGCGTGACCGGGTGCCGCTACTCGACTGGGCCATGGCCATCGTCGCCACCGGCACCACGCTTTACGTCTTCCTTTTCGCTGACACGCTGGCGACCACCGCGCGGTCGGGCCTGCCGACACAGACTCAGGTGATCATTGGCGCAGTCGGGATTGTGCTGCTGCTCGAAGCCTCGCGCAGGGCGCTTGGGCCTGCGCTAACGATCGTCGGCGCGATTTTCCTGGCCTATGCATATTTTGGCGAAGGCTGGTTGATCCCCGATCTGATCGCACATGAAGGTCTGTCCTTCACCTCGCTGATCACGGCGCAATGGCTCGACACCGCGGGCGTCTTCGGCATCCCGCTGGGCGTCTCGACGGCGTTTGTCTTCCTCTTTGTCCTGTTCGGTTCGCTTCTGGATAAGGCGGGCGCGGGCAATTACTTCATCCAGCTTGCCTTCGCCGGGCTTGGGCACCTGCGCGGCGGCCCGGCGAAAGCCGCCGTTGTCGGCTCGGCCATGACCGGTCTTATCTCGGGCTCGTCCATTGCCAACGTGGTCACAACCGGTACATTCACTATCCCGCTGATGAAGCGCGTGGGCTTTACCAAAGAGCAGGCCGGATCGGTCGAGGTTGCCTCATCCGTCAACGGCCAGATCATGCCGCCCGTGATGGGTGCCGCAGCTTTCTTGATGGTCGAATTCATCGGAATTTCCTACGTGCAGGTCATCAAGCACGCGTTCGTCCCTGCCGTGATTTCCTATATCGCGCTGGTCTATATCGTGCATCTCGAAGCGCTGAAAAAGGACATGCCGGCGCTGGGCGAGGGCGCATCACTTCTGCGCATGGCGATGAACTTTGCCATCGGCTTTGCCGTGTTCGGCGCGGGTTTTACGGCACTCATCTACATTATCGGCGGGCTGAACGCGGTTCTGCCCGATCTGACCGGACCGATCATGATGGTCGCGCTGGCCGCGATCTATGTCTGGCTGGTCTATATCGCAGCCAAGCAGACCGATCTCGACCCCGAGAACCTGGAACCGCGCGAGGACGGCCTCATCTTGCTGCCAAAGGTCGCCAATGTCTGGAAAACGGGGCTGCACTATGTGCTGCCCATCCTCGTACTTGTCTGGTTCCTGATGGTCGAACAGCAAAGCCCGGCCAAGTCGGCGTTTTACGCGACCGCGCTGATGCTCTTCATCATCATCACCCAGCGGCCGCTGAAGGCCATCTTCCGCAAAGGTGAAAGCATGTCCGATGCGGTGCGCGCCGGGCTTTACGATCTGGTCGACGGCCTGATTGCAGGCGCGCGCAATATGATCGGCATCGGCGTCGCCACGGCGGCGGCGGGTATTATCGTCGCGACCGTGACCAAGACGCCCATCGGCACCGAACTGGCCGCGCTGGTCGAGGCGCTGTCGGGCGGTGTTCTGATCATCATGCTGGTGCTGATCGGGCTCTTCAGCCTTGTTCTGGGCATGGGCCTGCCAACCACGGCAAACTATATTGTCGTCTCGTCGTTGATGGCCGGTGTCGTGGTCAGCCTTGGCGCACAGGAAGGGCTGATCGTTCCCCTGATCGCCGCGCATCTCTTCGTGTTCTATTTCGGGATCATGGCCGATGTAACGCCGCCGGTGGGTCTGGCTAGCTTCGCCGCCGCCGCCGTCTCGGGCGGCGATCCGATCAAGACCGGCTTTACGGCGTTCTTCTACAGCCTGCGGACTGTCGCCCTGCCGTTCCTCTTCATCTACAACCCGACCCTGATCCTTTACGGCGTCGATCTCGGGACATGGGCTGGGATCGCGCAGGCGGTGTTCGTTTTCATTGTGGCGACCTTTGCGATGCTGCTCTTCGCGGCCGCAACGCAGGGCTATTTCCTTGCGAAGTCGAACATCGTGGAAAGCGCGGCGCTGCTGCTGGTGGCCTTCACCTTCTTTGTGCCGAACTTCTGGCTGAACCAGGTGCAGCCGCGTTTCACCGAAAGCGACCCGGCTGCCTTCGAGCAGACGCTGGCTGCGGCAGAGCCTGGCGGAAGTATCCGATTGCGCATTTCGGGGCCGGATTTCAACACTGGCGATACGGCGGAAACCACGGTGTCACTGACCGTGCCGGAAACCGACGGCTCCATGCGGCTGCAGGAAACCGGGCTGATGCTGCGCCCGAATTTCGAGGGCGATGGCGCGGCGCTTGAGGAGCCAATGTTCGGCACTGAAATGCAAGAAAACCTTGCCGATTTCGATTTCTACTCGGACGACCCTGTCCGAATTGCGCAAGTGCTGGCCCCGAACGAGAACCGGTGGCCCGCCCAAATCTTTTACATCCCGGCTCTGCTTCTGCTCGGTCTCGTGATCGTGCTGCAGCGGCGCCGCCAGACAAAACCGGCCTTTTGACATGAGCACCGTTCTTTTCCCCATCGACCTCGCCGCGCCCGCCTCGTGGGAGCACGCCTTGCCCCGATCCCTTGATCTGGCGAAGGGCGGAACGCTGCATGTCGTCACCGTGATTCCCAATTTCGGCATGTCCATGGTCGGCTCGTACTTCCAGGAAGGCTTTCTCTCGCAGGCCTTGCACGAGGTCGGCGAGGAACTGGCGAAATGGGTCAACGCCAATGTGCCGGACGCGCAAGAGGTTCACCCCCATGTCGTCCATGGCCGCATCTATGACGAAATCATCCGCACCGCAGACCGGCTGAAGGTCGACGTGATCGTCATGGGCGCGCCAAAGCCAAACATGTCCGAATATCTTCTGGGCCCGAATGCCGCGCGCGTGGTGCGCCATGCGTCGCAATCGGTGTTTATCGTCCGTGACTGAAAGCGCGATTCTCGGCCGTGGTCCGTCACGCTTGCCGACGGCAGTGGCGGGGGAAGGCTGCTGGCTGATCGACGCAGAAGGGCGCCGCTATCTCGACGGATCGGGCGGCGCTGCGGTGTCCTGCCTTGGCCATTCCGACACACATGTGCGGGCGGCCATCCACGCACAGCTCGACAAGGTGGCGTTTGCCCATACCGGGTTCTTCACGACCGAGCCTGCGGAACGACTTGCCGCGAAGCTTATCGAGAATGCGCCCACCGGCATTTCCAAGGTCTATCCGCTTTCGGGCGGATCCGAGGCCGTGGAGGCGGCGCTGAAGCTTGCTCGGCAGTATTTCCTGGAGATCAGCCAACCGAAACGCGCCAAGATCATTGCACGGCGGCAAAGCTATCATGGCAACACGCTTGGGGCGCTTGCTGCGGGCGGCAACGCGTGGCGGCGCGAGAAATACGCGCCGCTTCTGGTCGAATGCCACCATGTCTCTCCCTGCTATCCCTACCGTGACCAGCAGGCGGGCGAGGACGATGCCGGCTATGCCGGGCGTCTGGCCGATGAGCTTGACGCAAAGATCACCGCACTTGGCCCCGACACCGTGATGGCCTTCGTCGCAGAGCCGGTGGTCGGCGCCACGGCAGGCGCGCTCGCGCCCGTTCCGGGATATTTTGAACGCATGCGCGAAGTTTGCGACCGCCACGGCGTTCTGCTGATCCTCGACGAAGTGATGTGTGGCATGGGCCGAACCGGCACGCTGTTCGCCTGCGAGCAGGACAATGTCGCGCCTGATATCGTGACCATCGCGAAGGGACTTGGCGCGGGCTATGCGCCGATCGGGGCCATGCTGCTGTCGGATCGCATTCACGCGGCCATTCGCGATGGCTCTGGCAGTTTTCAGCACGGACATACCTATCACGGTCACCCCTTGGCCGCTGCCGCAGGACTGGCGGTGCTGGAGCGTTTGGTAGATGACGGCCTCGTGGCTGGCGTTTCCGGCCGCGGCGCCCGCCTTGCGCAAGCGCTGGAGGCGCGGTTGGGTCAGCATCCCCATGTGGGCGATATCCGCGGTCGCGGGCTGTTTCGCGGCATTGAACTCGTGGCCGACCGCGAGACGAAAGCTCCGTTCGATCCGGCGCGCAAGCTTCATGCCCGCGTCAAATCGGCGGCCATGGCCGAGGGGCTTATCTGCTATCCTGCGGGGGGCACATTGGATGGCGTGCAAGGCGACCACATCCTCATCGCTCCGCCTTTCATCATCTCGGACGCGGAAATCGACACGCTCGTCGATCGTCTGGCTACGGCTATCGATGCGGCGGTCGCGTCGAACTGAAGTCTTGCGGTCGAGACGGTCCTTCCGAAAGAACTGCGTAAACTGCTAGGGTCCTAGTCGCTATTCTACGCGTTGTGCCGGTGGTCAATTCATCCAGAAAATGCGCTCTATCGGCACTATGACGTGATATTTATTAAGGCTTTCTTGAGGATCCGAATGGCCTGATCGGCAACGCATTCCATCCTCGCGGCTCCCTGTCCAAGCCACGGAAGTTACAACAGAGACCGGCATAGTAGCCTTGCGTCTTTCGTTTCGAAAGGTGTTCAATCCCGCGGCAGCCGAGAGAGGGTGAGCATGGACTTCACGATCAATCCTGTCGAACTGCTTGGCTACATCGCTTCGCTGCTGGTCTTCCTGACGTTCTGCATGAAAACGCTTGTCTGGCTGCGCGTCATCGCGATCGCGTCCAACGTCGTCTTCATCGCCTATGGCATTGGTGCGAGCCTTTATCCGATCCTGATCCTCCATGTCGTTCTCTTGCCGCTGAACCTGTTCCGACTGTGGCAGCATGTCGACCTGATCGATCGGGTCAAGATGGCCGCTAGGGAAGACGCGACAGCCGAGGCGCTGCTTCCCTTCATGCAGTCGCTGAACGTCGAAGCCGACCAGCTGTTATTCGAGCGCGGCGATCCGGCGGACAGGCTTTACTACGTTGTGGACGGTAGCATCTCGATTGCCGGGGTGGAAAATGCGCTCGGGCCGGGTGACATCTTTGGCGAGATCGGCCTTTTTTCGAAAGAGGCAACCCGCACCGCCACAGCGCGTGCTGACGTGGACAGCACGCTTTGCACGATCGAGCGGGAGACCGTCCTGCGGCTCTACGTAGAGCATCCCTTGTTCGGTTTGGCGATCACCAGGCTGATCGTCGGACGATTGGTCGATAACCAGAAGACACTGCGCGCACAGTTGGCACAAGCGGCGAAGGGGAATGAAACAGACGGCGGTGTGACCACTCTAGGGTTCGGACCCTAGAAAATGCGCGTGGCAGTTTCTTCCTATTTTTCCGGCCACGATCGAAGAATTCTCTTCGGAACCTTGGCGGAAATGCGCACGGAATGTTCTTGTTCAATTCTCGATCAACAAACGGAACACAGCCTATGTCAGCCAATATGCTGGACGACATCGTAGTCATAAAGTGATTTCCTGAACTCGTGATGCGCCGAGATTTCGGCGTCGCGCACGCTGAGGTCTTTGTATTGGGAATCGTAACGCATTCCGTTCTTGCGTGCGTTCGTCTGAACATGCGCGACACGGTCACGGCGCAAGTCCTGGTATCGGCTTAGTGCGCGTTGCAGGTCGGTTTCCTCAGCAAGGATCGTCGCGAGCGCCATTCCGTCTTCTATCGACTGGTTCGCGCCCTGGCCCAGATGCGGCAGCATCGGGTGAGCGGCATCACCCAGAAGAGCGAGGCGACCATCAAACCATTTTTTCAGAGGTTCTCGGTCATATAGGCCCCATCGGAAAGTCTGGTTTACCTTGGACAAGAGGCCTGTGATCCGTTCGTTCCAACCCGCGAACTCTGCGCGCAGTTGGTCGGGATCGCCGGGCGCAGACCAGGATTCTCGCATCTCGTCATCGGCCGGCACGAAGCCGACAAAGTTGATGATCTCGCCGGCGCGGAGCGGGAAGACAAGGAAGTGTTTCCTGTCGCCCAGCCACATTTCCCAGCTATCCGTCGGCCACTCGGGATGCTTTGCGTGTGGGATCGTCCCGCGATAGGCGACAACACCGGAAAAAACTGGCGTCGAAGGAGGCACGACATACGGTTGCAGCGTGGAATGGATGCCGTCCGCCGCAATCACAAGATCGGCCTCGGCGACATGGCCATTCTCGAACCGCACGCGCGCGGTATCGGCGTCCTGCTCGAAGCCTGAACAGACGTGCCCGGTGCGCACGACCCCATCAGGCAGGTTGCGCGCCAGCATGTCCACAAGATCGGCGCGGTGCATGCCATATGTCGCGTTCCAGCCTGCCGAATCCGTGGTCTGGACCCCCGCGATAGGCGTGCCATCATGCCGATAGTAGCGCGATTTCTCGCCCACCAGACCGCCCTTTTCATGGACCGCGTCGCCAAGGCCGATCCGCTGCATCTGGCGCACACTGTTGGGTGTCATGAAGACGCCTGCACCGATCTCTCCCAGCTCGGGCGCCTGTTCGTAAACCTCGACGTCAAAACCTTTGAGCAGCATCGCGTTGGCCGTGTAGAGACCGCCGATCCCGCCGCCGACAATGACGATCTTGAAATCGCTCTTCATGCCTTGATCTCCTCGTGTTCGGTTGTCTCTTGGCCGGGCGCTGCTGGCCCCTCGGTCGTCAGGAAGGCGTCTGCGTGGAAGCGGTCAGCGGGTAATCCGGGCACGGCTGTGAAGGCCGCCTCGGCGGCGTCGATCATCGCGGGCGCACCGCAGGCGTAAACCTCATGATCTGACAGATCCGGATAGGCCCCGAGCACTGCCTCATGGACAAGACCCGTCTCGCCGCGCCAATCGGCCTCGTCCTCTGACAGGACCGGTGTAAAGCTGAACCAGGGCGCACTTGCTGCAAGCTGTGTCAGTCGGTCCAGATCGTAAAGACCGTCGCGATGCCTTGCGCCCCAGAAGAGGTGCAGCGGCCGGGTGCTGTGTGTGGCGATCTGGTCTTCGATCACCGACCGGATCGGGGCATAGCCCGTCCCACCCGCAACAAGGATGGCGGGGCGTGTACCGTCCAGATCGACGCCGAACGTGCCAAAGGGCAGTTCGATTTCCAGCCAATCGTCTTGAGCAAGCGCATGCAGCGCATCGTCGGAAAATTTTCCACCTTCGATCACTCGGATATGCAGCTCGCACCCGTCGTTCTTTCGGGGCGCATTGGCGAGCGAATAGTTGCGGCTGAGCCCGTCGCCGAAGAACACGCGCAGGTATTGACCCGCCGTGAATGGCACGCGCGTTCCGATGGGAAAGCGCAGCGACAGGCGCACGACGTCGGCGGCGATCCAGTCCTTGCGCCGGATGCGCGCGTGCAGCTTGCGGCGGCGGATGGGGTCGACCTTTTCCACGGATTTGGGTGCGATCAACAGATCCGACTGTGGCTTGGTCTGGCAGAACTTCACCTTCTTTACGGGGCCAGTGATATCACCCCGCCCGCGCACTCCTGCGTCGCCCGTCACGAGGTCCCCAAGGCAGGTGTTGCAGACGCCCTTTCGGCAGGAATAGGGCATCGCAAGACCCTGCCGCTCTGCCGCGTCCAGTAGGGTCTCGCCCGCCTGTACGTCGAACTCGAAATCCGTCTCTGCGATCTTCACGCTATACGCCATCGACGCCTCCAACGATGCGGGCCGCGCGCAGCACCGCTTCGGCAGAGGCAGTGCCCGTCCCGGCGATGTCGAACGCCGCGCCATGGCCGACGGATGAAAACAGCACATCCGCGCCCAGCGACAGGGCCGAGATATTGCGCCCGGCCTTCAGCTTGACCGGGATATGCCCCTGATCGTGATACATCGCGATAAAGGCGTCATAGCCCTCGCGCCCCAGCAGCAGGTCCGCGCCTTCCGGGCCGTATGCGTCGATCTTCTCGTCGCGCGCACGGTCCACGGCCGGGCGCACGATGCGGTCGTCTTCATCGCCGAACAGCCCACCTTCGCCCGCATGAGGATTGAACCCCATGACGCCAATGCGCGGGGCGGGGATGCCAAGCCGTTGCAGGCCCACATGAGTGGTGCGGATCGTCTGGGCGATCAGGTTGGTCGTGATCCGGTTCAACGCGGTGAGGATCGGCTCGTGCAGCGTAACATGCGCGACGCGAAGCCCGCCGCCGGACAGCATCATCACCACGCTGTCGGGACTAGTGCCGCACAGTTCTGCCAGAAGGTTCGGGTAGCCGGAAAAGGGCCTGCCCGATGCGTTGATTGCCGTTTCGGAATGGGGGCAGCCGACGATGCCCTTCGCATTCATTTTGCCTTGCGCAGACAGTGCGGCTTCGAGATAGCGAACGGTGGCCTTGCCGGCTTCGGCTGTGACGCTTCCCGGTTGATGCGCGGACCTGTCGAGTGCGTCGACCTCGATCACCTCGATCCCGTCCAGCCGGGTGCCGGCTACGCCAGAGGCATGCTCGATCACATGGGCATCGCCGACGAGGACAGGCCGGATATCGCCGGAGGCGCGCAATTCGGCTGCCGCCGCAACCGCGATCTCGGGGCCGATCCCGTTTGGATCACCCAGCGTGATAAGGACCTTGGGAACAGACATGCCAGTCAGAGCGGAAGCCCAAGCAGCGTATCGATGTGACTGCTGTCGCACACGACCACGCGGCGCGAAAATTTCAGGCCGTCGCCGGTGTCGCGCAGGCTGTCGTGATAGGCGCCGCTGGCGAAAACATCCGTAACGCCGTCCCGGGTGATCCGCACCACGAAGAATGATGTCTCGGCCTGGATATCGCCATTGGTATCCTCGCCCAGAACGAAGGGCTGACCGAGGATATGGCGATAGCTGTGGCGCTCGTAGATATTCGCATCGCGCAGCGCCGTCACCCGGTCACGGATCATTCCGATCCCGTCCAGCCAGATCAGCCCCGCCTCAAGCCCGGCGCGGTGGTTCTCGACACTCGTGACGCTATAGAATGCGTCTTTGGTAAAGAACCCGGGCCAATCCTCGATCCGGTCAGCGTCGATGCAGCGGGCATATCGGTTCTGGACTTGCCCGATGGACACCAGCAGGTCGGATGTGACGGTCATGTCTTTCATCCCTGCATCCTTTCGCGATACGCGCTCCAGAAGCCACGGATCGATCCTTCGGTTATGCGGTTGCCGCTATTGCCGAAATCCGTGCCGCCCATTTCAAGGATCGCTTCCTTGTCCGCAGCCCCGGCGATACCGCGCTGGACAAAGCCGCCGATGCAGCCGTCCTCCATCGAGACATAACCGGCAGGCCCCACGAGATTGGCCAGCTTTAGACGGATACGGCGCTGTGCGTCGGTGTCACCTTTGAAGCCGACATAAGTCCATTTCAGTTCGGTCTTGTCGGGGCCCTTGGGCAGGATCTGTCGCACGGCAATGCAGTTCTGGATCTGCTGCAGGACGAAATTCGGGAAAGCCGACAGAATCTGCAGCGTGATGTCGTCGTCGAACTCCTTGAAGTTCTCCAGAAGCGACATGTCGTCAAGCTGCACATCGCTTTGCGAGCGAAGCTGTTCCTCTTGGTAGGCTTTCGATTGTTCCGCCTCGCGGTCGATGGCGGAATAGCTGACATGGCTGCCGCCATCCGGGCTGACGAGAATGCCGCCTTTCATCGACAACTTGTTGAGCTCGAACGTCGTAAAGAACAGGTGAAGGATCGACGCGTGATAGCTGTCCTTGGTGTTCTCGACATAGAGTTTCCAGTTGTTCGGCAGGATCTGCGTAAACCGGCCCAGAACAACGCAGTCGCGGCCGTCGAGAACGCGTTGCACCCGGCCCGTGATTTCATCGCCGAGATAGTCCTCGATATCGTCGATGTCCTCATCAAAGCTGCCGAAGACCAATCCATACAGCTCGGCCACGCGCAGCTTTCGGGGTCCGTGGTTGTTCTTGCAGAACCCCTCGGCCATGCCGCCCGTGCCGTTCATCCCTTCCTCGAATGCCACGCCTACAAGGTCGCCCTGCAGGGTGTGGCGCCAAGCGTGATAGACGCAGGTGAAATCGCGCGCATTGCCCCGGTCGTCCAGCGCCAGAAGAGAGCCGCGATGGGCGCAGCGATTTTCGAAGGAATAGATTTGCCCGTCGAAATCGCGGACGACAATCACCGGGGTCGTGCCGACATGGGTGGCGACGTAGTCACCGGGGTTCGGGATTTCCGCCTCCAGGCACAGGTAGTTCCAGGACGATCCGCGAAAGAGCTTTTCTTGCTCGGCCCGAAACACGTCCTCGTCCGAAAAGACCCAATAGGGCACGCGATTTACGCCGCCCTCCCAGGCATCGAGTGGCCCTGTACGCTCGGTTCCGTCCTTCATTGCGCCTCCAAGTGTTCGAATAACGAACATTTATCGCTATACGCACAGCCTAGAAGTGGACGACGCACCGAGTCAACCCGCACCGAGTCGCGGGCTGGCAGCTTTGATCAAACGGGGAAGGGCGTCAGAGCATTCGTGACAGTGCGCTTGCGCGGGCTTGCAGCACCGGCAGGAATTCCGCCTCCGCCTGCTTGGCGCCGACGCGGGCAATCGAGGCCGAAATGCTGAGCGCGGCGATGGTCTGGTTCTGGCGATTGCGAACGGGAACTGCCATGGCGAGCATGCCCAGTTCCAGTTCTTCGCAAATCAGGGCATAGCCTGCGTCGCGGACCTGCCGGATTAGCCCCTTCAGCCGGTCTATGTCCGTTTCGGTCTTGTCCGACAGGGGGCTGAGATCGGCTGAACTGAGGTAGGCGGCGATCTCGGCGTCATCTAGATCGGCAAGCAGAACCCGCCCGGTTGCCGACGCGAACGCGGGTAGCTTGGCGCCAAGACGAACGTAGGAACTGACCGGTCGCGTCACCTCTGCCCGCGCGACGAAGACCGCCTGGCCCTCTTCCAGAACCGCAAGGGAAACCGCCTCGTTCAATTCGTCGCGCGCATCTTCGAGATGAGATTGCGCAAGTTGGGGCACAGAGCTTGATTCAAAAAATGCGTTTCCAAGACGCAGCATACGGGGGGTCGGCAAATAGGCCGACCCGACCTGCCGCACAAATCCTAGATCGGCGAGGGTCAAAAGACACCGCCTTGCGCTGGCCCGGGAAATGCCAGCGGCCTGCGCGGCCTTTGCCACTGTCATTTCGCGCCGGGTTTCCGAGAACGCTTCGACAATCGCCAGCCCCTTGGCCAGTCCGGCCATACCTTCAGGGGCGCGCTTTGGTTTGGTGGTGTTTTCGTCAGCCAATCACGCGACCTTTCGCTTTGGTTGTGGGCCGGAGGCACCAAAGTCCCCTAGCATGAAATGTTCGTTATACGAACAAAATTCGTTATCCGATTAATTTTCGTGACAATCCGTCGCGGCTCATGCCACCCTTGAGGCCAAGAATGGGCGCGCTCGGCTTAGCCGATCTACGGCCCGTCTCAAAGGGAGGAGAACTATGACAACTCGAAATGCCTATTCCCGCCGTGCGTTTCTGGGCACAGCGACTGTCGGCGCCGCGATGCTGGTCGCGCCCGCGATCGTGAAGGCTCAAGGCGTGAAATTGCGCCTGCATCACTTCAACTCGCCTCTATCCATCGCCCACACGCAATTCCTGCTGCCCTGGACCGAACGGCTGGCCGAAGCGACGGACGGCGAACTGCAGATCGAGGTGTTTCCAGCCATGCAGCTCGGCGGCAAGCCCAGCGATCTTTACGGGCAGGCCAAGGACGGCATCGTCGATATGATCTGGACGATTCCAGGTTATACAGCGAACCGGTTCACTCTGACCGAAGTATTTGAACTGCCGTTTGTCGCGAAAAGCGCATCAGTCACCGCGCCTGCGGTCCACGCCTTCGCCAAGGCCAACATGACCGAGGAATACGGCGACACGCATCCGATCCTGTTCCACACGCACGCGCCCGGTCAGCTTCACACCAAGGGCACCGCGATCCGAACTGTCGATGACATGGCCGGGCTTCAGCTGCGCGGGCCGTCCCGCCCGATCACCGAAGCCATCGGCGTGATGGGCGCGACCCCGGTCGGCATGCCTGTTCCCGCGGTAACCGAGGCGATCTCGCGCGGGGTTGTCGACGGTGCGGCCCTTCCGTGGACCATCACGCGCCCGATCCGCCTGCAAGAGGTCGTCGATTATCACACTGTCCTTGATTTCTACGCATCGGTTTTCGGCCTTGTGATGAACAAGGGCCGCTGGGACAGCCTTTCGGGCGATCTGCAACAGGCCATCAACGACGCTTCCAGCGAAGAGTTCGTGCGCGAGCTTGGAGAGCTTTGGGACGGCGACGAGGCGCAGGGCCGCCAGCTTGCGGTCGATGCGGGCAACGAGATCATCGAGGTGTCCGAGGCCGAGCGTGGCCGTTTCCGCGAGGCATGCCAGCCGGTGATCGACAACTGGATCGCGACCGTGAACGATCGCGGCATGGACGGTCAGGCGCTATATGACGAGGCCCTGTCGATGATCGAGAGCCAGTCAGCCTGACGGAACACCATGCAATTCAATTCAACTGACTTTGGGGCCGGCACATTGCCGGCCCCGTTGCGCCGCGCCTATCGTTTCTTGCTGCGGCTGTCTTTGATCTGCGCCGTGGCAGGGGGTGTTGTGCTGCTTGCGATGGCTTGCATGACCACCTTCAGCGTCATCACACGCGCGGTCATCAATAAACCCATTTTCGGCATCTTCGAGCTTGTCGAGCTTATGACAGGGATCGCCGTGCTGTCGTTCTTTCCCTACACGCACATCACGCGCGGCAACGTGGTGGCGGAATTCTTCACGCAATCAGCCCCTGACATGGTGCGCCACGGGCTGGAATTTCTTGCCGATCTGACCTTCCTCGCCATCGCCTGTTTCGCACTTTGGCGCGTTCATGCGGGCTTTGTCGAATCGCTCGACAGCCTGAACCGATCCTTCGTGCTCAGCCTGCCGGAATGGGTGTTCTACGGTCCTGCGCTGATCTGGATGGTGCTTCTCGTGATTACGTCCGTCGCCGCCGCGTTCCTGTCGGCGTGGAGGCTTTTCACATGAGTGACCTGGCGTTCGGCCTGTTCATGTTCGTCGCGATGTTCGGCCTTATCGTGCTGCGCTTTCCCATTGCCATCGCGATGGCGGTGATTGGGGGCATTGGATATGTCGAATACAACTCGTTCTTTGCGCTGTCGCAATTCGTGAAATCCTCGATCGTTGGCAAGACGTCGAATTACACGCTCAGCGTCATCCCCCTGTTCATTCTGATGGGCCATTTCGCGACCAAGGCGGGGCTCAGCGCATCCCTTTTCGCGTTTGCGCGTTACTGGGTGGGTCATATCCGGGGCGGCATCGCCATGGCGACCATCGTCGCCTGTGGCGCATTCGGCGCGATCTGCGGATCGTCGCTGGCCACGGGCGCAACAATGTCTCGGATCGCGTTGCCCGAGATGCGCGCCTCGAACTATGCGCCGACCTTGTCGGGTGGCGCATTGGCGGCGGGCGGCACACTTGGCATCCTGATCCCGCCCTCGATCATCCTGGTGATCTACGCGGTGATCGCAGAGCAAAGCATCGGCAAGCTCTTCATGGCGGCGTTTGTCCCCGGAACCATGGCGGTCCTGTTCTATATTGGCGTGATCGCGATCTACTCGCGGATGTTTCCAGATCAGGCCCCGGCCGGCATGCGCGCGGGGTGGGGCGACAGGTTGCGCAGTCTCTGGTCGATCTGGATCGTCGTCATGCTGTTCGTGCTCGTTGTCGGCGGCATCTATGGCGGGTTCTTCACCCCGACCGAAGGTGCATCCGTTGGCGTGGTCGCCACGCTTCTCATCATGGTCGCGAAACGGCAGGCGAGTTTCGAGAATATAATGGACTCGCTCCTCGACACGGCGAAGACAACCGGACTCATCATGCTGATCCTCGTCGCGGCAGAGGTCTATAACAGCTTTCTCGCGATGAACGGTCTGCCACAGACGTTGGCGCGGACGCTGGGCGAATACCAGCTCTCCCCGATCCTTTTGCTCTTTGGCATGCTGGTGATCTATCTCGCCCTGGGTTGCGTGATGGACAGTATCTCGATGATCCTTCTGACCGTGCCCGTCTTCCTGCCGCTGGTCCTGACGCTCGATCTGGGCCTCAGCCCCGAGGCCGCCGCGATCTGGTTTGGCATCCTCGCGCTGATCGTGGTCGAGATGGGGCTGATCACGCCGCCCATCGGGCTGAACGTGTTCATCATCGCAGCTTCCGATCCGGAAACGCGGGTTCAGGATGCGTTCCTGGGCGTCATCCCATTCCTGATCAGCGACATTATCCGCGTGGCCCTCATCATTTTCTTCCCGATCATCGTCCTCTGGCTGCCGGGCTTGATGTGAGGAACGTACAAGCGCAATACCTGTGCTGGCGTTGATTATCGGTGCTTGCCCAGTAGAAACGAGAGCCGACGTCTGACTCTTGCCCGCTTGCGCGAAAGCGCCATCGGCGAAGATTGAAACGCACTGGTCCCATGCGACCTACAATCTGTCTCAATCATCCGCCATGTGCGCGAGTGCGAGCGCGATCTGATCTGCAAAGCGTGACGTCGCAACCGACAGTACGCGCCCGCGCATCTGGCCAAGAAGCAGGTTTCCGGGCGGCATGTCCCGATCCGAGATCGGTCGGAACACCATCCCGGTATCACGTTCGGTCGACAGGCCAATGGGAATCTGGAAGCCGACCGCGCGTTCATGCATCACATAGTAGCGGATCAACTCGAACGATTCCGTCTCGACCACGGGCGTCACCGTCCGTCCGACCCGCTTGGCAGCCATGTCGAGCAAACCCCGCACCCCGTATTTCTGCGCGGGCGCGATATGCAGGTGATCGAGACAGTCGCGCAGCCGCAGTTCGGATTTCTGGGCCAGCGGATGATCCATGGAAAACAGCGCGCAGACAGGCTGAGGGATGGCATGGACGACCTCGAAATCCACAAGAACACGGGGTTCGAAGACCAGCGCGAGGTCGCTTTTGAAGCTGACGAGATCCGCCTCCGCCTGTTCGCGGTCGCGAACGTTTACGGCGAATGTCACCCCCGGATGTGCATTGCGATAGGCCGCGATCTGCTGGGGCAGAAAGAACGGCAAGAGAGCTTGCGAACAGGCGATGGTGACATGGCCCCGGCGCACCCCTGATAGGTCGGCGACCTGGCTTTTCACCCGCGCGAGGTCCGAGCGTTGGGCGCGGTAGTGCTGCAGTACCAGCTCTCCGGCCGGGTTCAGGCGCACGCCGCGCGGCAAGCGTTCGAAAATCTGCGAGCCGAACTCGCGCTCGAACCGGGCCAGGCGACGGTTCAAGGCCGATGCCGTGATGTTGGAATCCTCGGCTGCTTTTCGGATCGAACCAGCGCGGGCAATCGCCTCGATCAGGCGGAAGGTGTCCAAGTGCTGCATTGCGGCGTCTCATAAGTGGTGCGTTCAATGCACCGGATAGGTGAAATCATAGCATTTTTCGAACTGCCCTCAACCTGCCATGCTGCAGGGCAGAAGAATGATCGACGCCAAACCGCCAAGGGGGCTGCCACCAATGCACACCAATCGAAGAAATTTCCTGAAACTCACCGCCGCAGCTGGCGGTGCCGCGATGACGCCGTTTGCCTGGGCCACACGCGCAGACGCACAAGGGCTCGACACGATGGTCGTGGCCTCTGGTCAGACGATCAACAGCCTCGATCTGCACCGCACCGGCACAAACCGCGCCAGTTATCAGGTTGCAATCAACTGCTACGACCGGCTTGTCGGCTTCGGGTCGCAGCAATTGTCGACGGGCGAGATGTCTTATGATTACGATTCCGTCGTTCCGGAACTGGCCGAAAGCTGGACCATTTCCGACGATGGTCTCGTGTTTACCTTCACGCTGAAGCCCGACGCCACTTTCACCGACGGCAGTCCTGTCACGGCGGCAGATGTGAAATGGTCCTTCGACCGGGCCGTCTCGGTCGGAGGCTTCCCCTCGACACAGATGCGGGCAGGCGGCTTTTTCCGCCCCGACCAGTTCGAGGCGGTGGACGACCGGACATTCGTGCTGCGGCTGGACTTCCCATCCAAGCTTTCGCTGCCGAACCTTGCTGTTCCGGTGCCGTTCATCATCAACTCGAAGGTCGCCATCGCGAACGCGACAGAGGCTGACCCCTGGGCCACGGAATACCTGCACACCACGACCGCCGGATCCGGGGCCTACACCGTGTCTCGGTGGGATCAGGGCCAGCAGATCGTCTATGATCGCAATGACAACTGGGTCGGCGGACCACTGCCCGAGATAAAGCGTGTCATCATGCGCGAGGTGCCGAACAATTCGACCCGCCGCGCGCTGATCGAGCGGGGCGATGTGCAGGTGTCTTTCGACATTCCCGACCGGGACGCGTCCGAACTGGTGGGCACTGTCGATGTCTTCTCGACGCCGATCGAGAACTGCATCCACTGCGCCTGCCTCAATACCAGGTTTGAGCCGTTTCAGGACCCCGAGGTGCGCAAGGCCATTGCCTATGCGATCCCCTACGAGGCGATTTTTCAATCGGCCGCCTACGGGCGCGGCGCACCGATGTGGGGCGGCGCGGCAGAGATTGCCGACACTGCCTGGCCGCGGCCCTTTCCCTACATGACCGACATGGAAAAGGCGCGCGAACATCTTGAGGCGTCCAGCTTCGCCTCGGGGTTCCCGGTGCAGATGTCGATCAGCCTCGATCTGGCAAGCTGGATGGAGCCGACGGCGCTTCTGATCCAGGAAAGCCTTGGGCAGCTTGGCATCACCACCACCGTCGAACGCATCCCGGGCGCAAACTGGCGCACCGTGGCGCTGGTCGACAAATCGCTCGATTTCCATCTGGAAAACTTTGGCGGCTGGCTGAACACGCCTGATTACTATTTCTTCTGGGCCTATCAGAAAGATCGGCTGTTCAACTCGTCCAACTACGACAACGAAGAGGTCCATGCGCTGACCGAACAGACGCTTCACATGTCCATGGATGATCCGGAATGGGAGCCTTTGGTGAAGCGGATGTTCGAGATCGTGATCGACGATCTGCCGCGCATCCCGCTGTATCAGCCTGCGCTGAACGTCGCGGTCAACGGGGCCTCGGGCTACGAGTTCTGGTTTCACCGCCAGCTCGACCCGCGCCGCATGACGGGAGCCTGAGCCATGGCCGGGCGGACGCGCGCGATCGGGATGCGGCTGGCACAGACCGTGCCGGTCATCATCGGGGTGATCGTGATCAGCTTCATCCTGACCCGCGCGCTGCCCGGCGATCCGGCGGTCTATTTCGCCGGGGCCATGGCGGACGAGCAATCGATCCAGCAGGTGCGCGAGGCGCTTGGCCTCGACAAGCCGCTGGTAACGCAGTTCTTCCTCTATGTCGGCGATTTGGCCCAAGGCGATCTGGGCCGGTCCATCAGCACCGGGCAACCGGTGGTGACCGACCTTGCAATGCGCTTGCCTGCCTCGTTAGAGCTAACCCTCTCGGCGCTGGTGCTGTCCTGCCTCATCGCCATTCCGCTGGGTGTTCTCGCGGCAGTACGGCAGGGGTCTTGGGTCGATCATTTGTGCCGAGTTCTTGTGACGGCGGGCGTGTCCTTGCCCACCTTCTTCACGGGCATCCTTCTGGTCTATATCTTCTACTATCTGCTGGGCTGGGCCCCGTCGCCGCTGGGACGGCTTGATTTCATCTATTTTGAGCCACCGCGCGTGACCGGCTTCTACCTGATCGACAGCCTGATCGCGGGCGATCTTGAAACCTTCGCCGCTACGGTGCGCCAACTCACACTGCCGACGATCACGCTTGCGCTCTTCACGCTGGCGCCCATCGCGCGGATGACGCGGGCCGCGATGCTGCAGGCCCTGTCGTCCGACTATATCCGCACCGCGCGAGCCGCCGGTCTGTCGCGCGGCAAGATCCTGTTTGGCTACGGCTTGCGCAACGCGCTTTTGCCAGTCGTCACCACGCTGGGCATGGTGTTTTCCTTCGTTCTCGGCGCCAACGTGCTGGTCGAGAAAGTCTTTGCATGGCCCGGTATCGGGTCCTACGCGGTCGAGGCGCTGGTCGCTTCGGATTACGCGGCCGTGCAGGGCTTCGTGTTGGCCATGGCCTTTCTCTTCGTCACGCTCAACCTCATCATCGACCTCAGCTACGCGCTGATCGATCCGCGCATCGGGTTCGACACCAAATGACCGAAGCCACCGACATTCCGGGCCGCAAGCCCGATGGCGCCTGGGCACATCTGCTGCATGTGCTGCGCGAGAACCCCGTGACCTTGCTGTCATTCGGCATGTTCGCCTTCTTCCTGCTGCAGGCCTTCTTCGGCGCGTTTCTCGTGCCCCACGATCCCTTGGCCACGAACGCGGCAAACGCGTTGCAACCGCCCAACTGGACCCATTGGTTCGGCACTGACAGCCTGGGGCGGGACGTGTTTTCGCGCGTGGTGGTCGCCACGCGGCTTGACCTCACGATTTCGGTGCTGGCGGTCGCGATCTCTTTCGTGATCGGGTCGATCCTCGGGGCCATCGCGGGCTATTGGGGTGGCTGGCTCGACGTGGTGTTGAACCGGGTGCTGGACACGATCATGGCCTTCCCCTTGTTCGTGCTGGCCATGGGGATCGTCGCTGCCCTCGGAAACACGATCGAGAACATCATCTATGCCACCGCTCTGATCAACATCCCGTTTTATGCGCGCCTTGTGCGGGCCGAGGTGAACATTCGCCGCGAGGCAGGCTTTGCGCTGGCCGCGCGCCTCTCGGGCAATTCGCATGTTCGCACGCTGGCCTTCCATATCTTCCCCAACGCCCTGCCGCCCATGATGGTGCAGGTCTCGCTCAATATGGGGTGGGCGATCCTGAATGCGGCCGGTTTGTCCTTCATTGGCCTGGGTGTGCGCCCGCCAACCCCTGAATGGGGGATCATGGTCGCCGAAGGGGCCAACTACATCATCTCGGGCCATTGGTGGGTCGCGCTCTTTCCCGGACTGTGGCTGATGCTGGCGGTCTTCACCTTCAACCTGATGGGCGACGGTCTGCGCGACATTGTCGATCCGCGCAGAAGGACCTGAGCCATGCTAAACATTTCCGATTTTGCGGTGTCCTTCCGCACGCGGCGCGGCGAGCTCGAGGCGGTGCGCGGCATCTCTCTGGATCTCGCGGAAGGCGAAACGCTGGGCATCGTCGGCGAAAGCGGGTCTGGCAAATCCGTCACGTCATATGCGTTGATGCGAATTCTCGACGCGGGCGGGCGGATCAAGGCGGGCAGCGCTATCTTCGAGGGCCGAGACTTGGCGCAGGCGGCTGAGAGGGACATGCAGGCCATCCGCGGCCGCCAGATCAGCATGATCTTCCAGAACCCCCGCGCCGCGCTGAACCCGATCCGCAAGGTCGGCCACCAGCTCGAAGACGTGCTGCGCCGTCACGGGCGGGCCACCCGCGCCAACGCCCGCGCCAAGGCGATCGAGGCGCTGGAGGCCGTGCGCATCCGCGATGCCGAGGCGCGCTACGACGCCTATCCGTTCGAGCTGTCGGGGGGCATGTGCCAGCGGGTCGTCTTCGCCATCGCGCTGGCCTGCGGGCCGCGTCTGCTGATCGCGGATGAGCCGACAACCGGGCTCGACATCACCACGCAGAAGGCGGTGATGGACCTTGTGCGCGACCTGACCCGCGAGCGTGGGATGTCGTCGATCCTGATCACCCACGACCTTGGGATGGCCGCGGAATATTGCGATCGGCTGGCGGTGATGAAAGACGGCCAGATCGTCGAGACTGGTCCCGCCGCTGCCCTTTTTGCCGATCCGCAGCACCCCTATACGCGCAAGTTGGTCGATGCCACGCCACGCCTTGGGGCGGGCTTGCGAGACCTCTTGCCAGTTGAGGCCCGCTCTCCGCTGGCCGATCACGTGCCGGGGGACCGGGCGCTGGTGCAGGTGCGCGATCTGGTCAAGACCTACCCCGGCAAGTCCGGGCCGGTCCATGCGGTCAAGGGCATTTCCTTCACCATCCGTGAAGGCCAAAGCGTCGGCCTGGTGGGCGAGTCTGGGTGCGGCAAGTCGACGACGTCGTCGATGTTGGTGCGGCTGCTGGATCGTACGTCGGGCGATATCCTGTTCGACGGGTTCGACATTGCAGATATCCCCGCCGACCGTTTCGTGCGCGACAAACGGCGCAGCCAGATTCAAATGGTGTTTCAGGACGCCACCGACAGCCTGAATCCCCGCCATTCCGCGCGCCAGACCATCGCCGATCCGATCCTGCGGATGAGCGCTCTGCGCGGCGCCGCCCTGACCACGCGGATCGAGGAACTTGCGACGCTGTGCGGTCTGCCGCTCTCGTTGCTCGACCGCTTCCCGCATCAGCTTTCGGGTGGTCAAAAGGCGCGGGTGGGCATCGCGCGGGCTATCGCGCTCGATCCGAAATTCCTGATTCTGGACGAGCCGACAGCGGCGCTCGACGTGTCCATCCAGGCGGTGGTGCTGAACCTGCTGGCGGACCTGCGCGCGCGACTTGGCATGACCTACCTCTTTGTCAGTCACGACCTGAATGTCGTGCGTCTGCTCTGCGACCATGTCATCGTCATGCAAGGCGGTGAGATCGTGGAGCAAGGGCCTGCCGCGCAGGTGATGGACAAGCCGAGCCATCCTTATACGCGCACCCTGCTGGCCGCGGCCCCGAAACCCCCGACCACGACCACCCAAGCTGCGAAATCTGCGGCTGAATAAGAGTAGATTGTCATGACCACGCCTCTTTCCGACTTGCCCTTCACCCTTGCCGCCCTGCGCGATGCCTATGCCGCTGGCGCGACGCCCGGGGAAGTCATGACAGAGGTGCTTGCCCGTCTGGACGCCGTCGACGATCCGGCGATCTTTATTTACAAAGCCAGTGCCGAAGACCTCGCCGCCGAAGCTGCCGCTTTGGGCGCCTACGACCCCGACAAGCCGCTTTGGGGGATACCCTTTGCCGTCAAGGACAATATCGACGTGGCAGGCATGCCCACGACAGCGGCTTGCCCGGACTATGCCTATGCCCCGCGCGCTGACGCCTTTGTCGTGGCGCAATTGCGCGCGGCCGGTGCGATTCCCATCGGCAAGACCAACCTCGACCAATTCGCCACCGGCCTTGTCGGTGTGCGCTCGCCCTATGGTGTGCCGCGCAACGCACTGGATGCAGACATCGTGCCGGGCGGATCGTCCTCGGGCTCAGCCGTCGTGGTCGCCCATGGGATCGTGCCGTTCGCGCTGGGCACCGACACGGCAGGGTCGGGGCGCGTGCCTGCCGCGCTGAACGGGATCGTGGGGCTGAAGCCGAGCCTCGGCGCGTTTTCGGCCAGCGGTTTGGTCCCTGCATGCCGGACGCTCGACACGATTTCGATCTTTGCGCTGACCGTGGCTGACGCACATGACGTGTTCCGCGCCGCCACCGCGTTCGATCCCGCAGATGCCTATTCGCGGGTCATGTCGGCAGCGCCCATGCCCGCAACCTTGCCCGCGCCGCGCATCACCGCCCCGGACGCGGCCAGTCTGATCTTTTTCGGCGACGACGTGCAGGCGGCAGATTTCGAGGCGACGCTGGCGACACTGGCCGAAGACGGCGCGCAGATCGAGCGGGTCGATTTTACCCCATTCTACGACGTCGCGCGGATGCTTTACGATGGCGCGTGGATTGCTGAACGTTATGCCGCCATCGAAGACATGATGACGACCCGGCCTGAGGCCGTGCATCCGGTGACCCGCGCCATTATCGCCAAGGCCGAGAGTTTGAGCGCGGCGGAGGCCTTCGTCGGGTTCTACCGGCTTGCGGATTTGCGCCGCGCCTGTGAGCCGATCCTAGAGGTGACCGATATGCTGTGCGTGCCGACGATCCCGTGTTTCGCCACTTGCGCCGAGCTCGAGGTCGACCCGATCACGCCGAATTCAAACCTTGGAACGTACACCAACTTCGTGAACCTGCTGGACCTCTGCGCATTGGCCGTGCCGACGGGCCCGCGCGGCGACGGGCGCCCCGGCAGCGTGACGCTGATCGCGTCCGCAGGCGAGGATGGTGCAGTCGCGGCGCAGGGTCAGCGCCTGATGCAGACGCGCCGACCCAAGCTCGGGGCGACGGGTCTTGAGACACCCGACCTGCCGATCCCAGAGACCGGTCTCACATCGGGGACCGAGATGATCGTCGCCGTCTGCGGCGCCCATATGTCGGGCCTGCCGCTCAACCACGAACTGACATCGCGTGGTGCACGGTTCCTGAAAGCCACACAAACAGCCCCCGGCTATAGCCTATATGCCTTGCCGGGCGGACCGCCCTTCCGGCCAGGCCTTTGCCGCACCGAAAACGGTCACGGAACCTCCATCGCATTGGAGCTTTGGGCGATCTCGAAAACCGCCATGGGCGATTTCATGGCCGGTATTCCCGCACCACTTGCCATCGGCACCGTCGAGATCGAGGATGGGACACAGGTCAAGGGATTCTTGTGCGAAACCAGCGGCCTGCACGGTGCCGAGGATATCAGCGCCCTTGGCAGTTGGCGAAGCTTTCTGGATCAGGGCAGCAAGGCGATCGCTTAATGCCATTTGTACGGTCCCACGAATAGCCCAAGGAGGATGGTGTTGACCCTGACCGGCCCCAGGAATTCCGAACGAGTAGTGCAGAGGGCGGAATCGAACCACCGATACGAGGTTTATAAATCTGGCCTGATTGAAGTCTTGGAGGCTGGCTCATAGCTGAGCGCGCATTGGCGTTGGTCAACTCAAAATACATGCAGTGGTGGAAGGGTGCAAAGCTCTGGAGTTTGCCGTGGAGGAGTTTCTGGACGAGGCTGTACGCACCCCTCGGGCATGGAGACAAAGACCAGCCCAGAAAGGACAATCTTCAGCGAGCGCAGATGGAAAGCTTGCAATTTATGTTGGCATTCCCGAACACGCCTTCACGAACAGCAAGTACCGCAAGAGCCTTGCTGCCGTCTTCATCGATCCGGTGTCAGGCACCATCGAATGGGTGGCAGTTGAAAGCCTGCTGCTGGCCGCAGGGGCGTTGATGATCGAAGGGCGGGGGTCACGGGTGCGGTTTGAAAAGGACGGCGAGGTGGCGACTTTTCACCGCCCGCACCCTGCGAAGGAAGCGAAGAGATACCAGGTGAGCGATGCTCGCGACTTCCTGGAACGGATCGGAATCACACCATGACCAATACCATGACATACAAGGGCTATGCTGCCCGGATCGAATATGACGATGAGGACGGTGTCTTTACGGGCCGGGTCGCCGGTATCCGGGACGGGGTGGGGTTTCATGCCGACACCGTCGACGGGCTGCGAGACGCCTTCCACGAGGCTGTCGAAGACTACATTGAGACCTGCGCCAGGATCGGCAAGGAGCCGCAGAAGACCTATTCGGGACAGGTCATGTTCCGGGTCAGCCCAGAGGTCCACCGCAAGGCAGCGCTGGCCGCCGAAGTGTCAGGCAAGAGCCTGAACCAGTGGGCCGAGGAAGTGCTCGACAGGGCCGCAAGCTAGCCCGTCCCGAAGCTTCGATGAAGCCTGCATGGAGGGTGCTCACCGGTCTCTTTCGTCTTGAGTGGTCCGCTAGTGCGTGGTCTTGCATGTAATAATCTATCGTCAGAAGTCGGAGCCTCCGGCATTCGTGCCGCGGTTCACAGCCGATCCTCTCGCATTTTCGGACTAGGTTCCCGCATGGCTCCAATCTGCGGGTTGATCGTCACGTTCGGAGGAAAGAGCCGACTCCGTCAGGAATTTCGTCGTCGTCCAGCCGCCATCGACGGCAAGCACCTGTCCGTTGATCCAGCCCGACGCGGGCGAGGACAGGAACCAGATCGCTTCTGCCACGTCCTGCGCCGTGCCCCAGCGGGCCGATGGCGTCATGTCGTAATTCATGCGGCGAAACGCTTCGGCCTCCAGCCGGTGCTCTGTCATGGGGGTCGGGATCACCCCCGGCGCGACCGCGTTCGACCGGATGCCTGCCGACCCGTATTGCGCGGCCATGTGCAGCGTCAGGCCGTTGAGCCCTGCCTTGGCCGCCGAATAGGCCCCACCGCGCAGTCCCCCGACAAGGGCATAGGTCGAGGACACGTTCACGATGGTCGCCGTGTCCCCGAAGGCCGTCAGCGCCTCGCGCGCCAGGCGGAAGGGCGCGCGCAGCATGAGGTTCAGGAACGTGTCGAGCGTCTCATCGTCAGTCGAGTGCACCGGCTGCGGGCTGCCGACGCCCGCGTTGTTCACGAGGTGATCGAGGCGTCCAGTCTTGTCCAGCGCCACCCTGACCGCGCGGGCTGGCGTGTCGTCGTCGGTGATGTCGGCGGCCAGCGTCAGGAACGGCGGGGACAGGTCGGCGCAGCTTTCGACCGCCGCATCCAGTTTGGCCCGGTCACGGCCCACGCCCACGACGGCCACGCCTTCGCTCAGGAACTTGCGCGCGGTGGCAAGGCCGATGCCGCTTGATGCGCCGGTGATCAGGGCGGTTCTCATGAGCTGTCCTTTTCGTAGGGGGCAAGCGGGGCGGGGCCGTCCGGGAAATCGCGCTGGCCGAGGAACTGGCGCAGGATATGGGCCTGCTTGAGATAGTGATGCGCATCGGCCTCCGCCGAGAAACCGATCCCGCCGTGCATCTGGATGCCCGCGCGCGTGGTTTCCAGCGCGACACGGGGGGCCAGCCGGGCAAGCGCTGCTATCTGGAACCCCGCATCCTCGCGCGCGGTGTTCAGCGCGATTGCGGCCATGTCGAGCTGGGCCGACACCATCTCGATCCCCAACGCCATGTTCGCGGCATGGTGCTTGACCGCCTGGAAACTGCCGATCGGGCGGCCGAACTGTTCGCGCGTCTTGGCATAGTCCACGGCGAGCGTCTGGGCCCCGATGGCGACACCCAGAAGCTGGGCGGCGGTCAGAAGGTCTGCGATCTGTTCGGTCGTCTTGTCCGCATGCCGGGTGTCATTCGCGGGAGCGATGTGGGCCAT
>CBFIJK010000028.1:0-45068 GCA_965662745.1 uncultured Paracoccaceae bacterium | reverse complement strand
GCAGGTCTATGGCCGCGCGATCCCGGCTGCCTCGGTCGAGACGCTTCTGGTGATCTCGGCGATCATGGCATTGCTCTATGGCATCCTGGCGATCACGGATGCCGCGCGCGCCCAACTTCTCGCGCGTGCTGGCGCGCGGTTCGAGGCTGCGCTTGGCCCTCGCGTCTTTCGCGCCGCGCTTAATGACGCAAGGCTCGGCGCGCGCCCAAATGTTGCGGGCTGGCCGCTAGCGGCGCTCGAATCCGTGGGCGCAATCCTGTGCACGCCCGTCGCGCTGGCACCCTTCGATCTGCCGTTCAGCCTCGCCTTTCTCGCGCTTTTGTGGGTCCTGCACCCGGCCCTCGGCGCGCTGGGGCTGTGCGGCGCAGGCGGTCTGATCGCGCTCGCCCTTCTGCGCCGCCCTCTCACTGCCGGGCCAGAGGCGCGCGCCGAGGCCGAACGGCAAGACGCAAGCGCGCTCTTCAACGCCCTCGCGGCCGATGCGCCCGGCTGTTTCGGCAACGGGCTGGCCCCTGCCGCCGCAACCCGCTGGACCGGCGCGCAAAACCGTGCACTGCAAGCGGCGCTTGCCGCCAGCGACCGCCGCGCGATCCTGTCGGCGCAGTCGAAATCTGTGCGGTTCTTTCTGCAAAGCGCCGCGCTCGGCCTCGGCGCCTATCTCGCGATCCGGGGCCAGATCGGCATCGGGATGGTCTTTGCGATCTCGATCTTTCTCGGGCGCGCCCTCGCCCCGCTGGAATCGCTCGTCGAAGGTTGGCCCGCCCTCCTGCGCCTCCTTCGCGCGCGCGCGATGCTGGCCAAGAGCCTTGCGCGACTACCATCCCGCGACACACCGGCGCTTACAGTGCCCGTGCCACGCGGAGAGTTGCGCATCGAGAACCTCTCGCTGCGCAGCCGAAATTTCGCTCTGCACGGTATCACTGCCCGCTGCGCTGCCGGCGAGGTCCTTGGCGTGGTCGGCGCGGTGGGATCGGGAAAATCCACTCTGGCCCAAGCCCTTACAGGCGTACTCGATCCATACGGCGGCGCGATGTCCCTCGCTGGTCTCTCCCTGGAGAACCTGCCCGAAGGCACCCGCACCCGGACGATCGGATACCTGCCGCAATCCAGCCACGCGCTGCCCCTGACTATCGCCGAATATGTCTCCGGCCTAGACACGGGCACGGACCACACGGCCGTTTCCGAGGCGCTTGAGATTGCGGGTCTTGCAGACCGTATCGCGCGCCTCGAACAGGGGACAGACACGCGACTAAACTTCAGTGGTGCGCCGTTGTCCGGCGGTGAACTTCGGCGCCTCGCCCTCGCCCGAGCGCTCTATCAAATGCCGCCGCTTGTCATCCTCGACGAGCCAGAGGCCCATTCTGACGCCACTTCCATCCAGACAATCCAACGCGCCATTCGCACCGCAGCCTGGGCCGGTTCCGCCGTCGTCGTCATCGCCCACCGCCGCGAGATCATCGAGACCTGCGACCGGATCCTCGTGTTGAATGCCGGCCGCCAGCGCGCCTTTGGTCCCGCGAAAGACGTCCTCGCCGGCTTGCGCGGCCCTGCAGAGGACCGCGCCGCATGACCGCTGTGGACTTTCCCCTTGGACGGCAGATGGGTACGGCAACGCTCCTCGTCACCGTTCTGACCCTCGCCTTGATGACGCTCGCCGCGATGGCCCCGATTTCGAGCGCAATCACCCTGACCGGCACCGTCACCGCAGGCGACGGCGCGCATGAAATCGCACATGCCGACGGCGGCCGGATCGAAATCGTCCATGTCGCGCGTGGCAAAAAGGTCGCGGCGGGCGACCGGCTGATCACACTCGACCGAACTATCATCAAGGCGGAGCGCTTGACGATCCAGTCCGCGCTTTCCGCCGCCCACGGGCGCCAGAGCCGACTGCGCGCAGAAGCCGCGGATGCCCCTGTTCCCAACGGGCTCGATCACGGCGAGGCGGCGCTGATGCTCGCCCGAGCGGCCCGGTTTGCGGCGGCAGTCGCCGCGCTTGACCACGAGGAAATCGCCCTGAAGCAAGAAAGCCACCTGATCGCCGTCGAAGAAGACGCCCTGAACCGCGAGCGCGCGCTTGTTGCGGCAGAACGCGCGCGCCAGGCAAAGCTGACAAGACAAGGCCTCTCCCCTGAAAACGCCCGCCTTGCCGCAGACTTGACCGAGGCGCGCCTTGAACGCCAGGCTGCAGAATTGGCACAGAGGCGCGCGCGCGCTGCCGCGCGGATCAACGAGATCACCGCGCGGCGGTACGCGCTTTGCACAGAACGCGCCGAGGAAATCGCAAAGGCGCTTCAAGCTACGATAACCGAGATCACCACCCTGAAGGCCCGCATCACCGCGCTTGACCGGATCGAGGCGACGCTGACCTTGCGCGCGCCCGTCGCAGGCATCGTCGATGGGCTGACCGCGCGGCCCGGCACGCTTGCGCCGCCCGGCGCCGCGCTGATGCGGATCGTGCCAACCCAGGCGATAACGGTCGAGGCCGACCTTCCCGCCGCACGGATCGGTGCCGTTGCGCAGGGTGTGCCCCTGCGACTGATCGCCAACGGCGCCGACGGCACCCAGCAGCAAATCAACGGCCATCTGACCTATCTCGCCGCCGACGCCACGCCACCAGACCCCGGCAGCCGCGCACCACCCGTGTTCAAACTGATCGCGACACCCGACGCGGCGTTCAACCTGACACCGGGCAGCGAAGTCGCTGTGCAGATCGAAACCGGCCGCGCAACCGCGCTATCACTCATCCTGCAGCCGATCAGGGTTGCCCTGCACAACGCGGCGCCTTGATGTCAGCGCCCGGAAAACATTCGCAGCGCGACCCCCGCCTCGACCAGCGCAGCGCGCAATCCGGTCGCCAGCCCCACAGCCTCGGGCGAATCGCCGTGGACGCAGATCGTGTCGATGGCCGCCGGAATGCGCTTGCCCGACCGGCTGAGGATCGCGCCTTCGCGCAGCATGTCGACGATCCGGCGCGCGGCCTCGCCCACGTCCTTGATCATCGCGTCCGGCGCACTGCGGTCGACCAACGTCGCGTCGTCGTTATACGCGCGGTCTGCGAAAATCTCGCCCGCCCAGGGCAGGCCCAGATCGCGCACGGCGGCCTCTTGCGCGGTTCCGGCCAGCACGACCATGATCAGATCTGGCGCGATACGGCCCATCGCGCTGTAACAGCGCGCAGCGAGATCGGCGTCTTCCGAAGCCATGTTCGACAGCGCACCGTGGAGTTTGATGTGTCGCACCGCGCCGCCCGCATGGCGCGCCATCGCCAGCGCCGCGCCAAGCTGATAGACCAGCATCCGGTCCAACGCCTCGCCCGCCACGGGCAGGCGCCTCCGACCGAAGCCGCGCAGATCGTCAAAGCCGGGATGCGCGCCGATCCCGACGCCCTTGCGCGCGGCCTCCGCCATAGTTGAGGCCATCGCGTCCGGATCGCCGGCATGGAACCCGCAGGCAATATTGGCCGAGGTGACGACATCGAGCAGCGCCGCATCATCCCCCATTTTCCAGGGGCCAAAGCCCTCGCCCATGTCCGAATTGAGATCGACGGTCATTGCCATCAGGGGTCCTCCTTGGCGGATATCACGCCGCCGACCAGGTTGTAGGACAACAGATCACCGATGTCTGCCGGATCGCGCACGAGCGGCGCAGCGGCAGAGGCGCGCCCGGCCATCCATGTGTCCCACGCGCGAAGGGCCGCCAAAGCCGCCGCGCGGTCGATAAACTCAAACCGCAAGGCCCCACCGGGCGGCGTCTGCGCGACGCGCGCCAGATCCGGCGCGATCACCCGGCCAATCCGGGGGTAGCCCCCAGTCGCCTGGCATTCGGCCAGAAGAACATGGGGCGTGCCGTCGCCGGTGATCTGGATATCGCCCGGCTGGACGATTTCGGAGGGCAGCGACAGGTTCTGCGTCTCGGGCACGAAGGCCCCGCCATGATCGAGCGGCACGCTTTGCCGCGTGGCGCGCGCGCCGGTCTTGAAATGCGCAGCCTCGAAGGCCCGAAGGTCAGCATCCGTAAACAGGCTGGTCTGCGCGGTTTCCGCAACGCGGATCGGGCCGTGCGCCACGGCGCTTTCCGCGAACCCCAAACCAACCAGGCCATCCCGATCCGGCCCCAGCGGCAAACGCGCGCCTGCCTCAAGTCGTCCGCCGATCCCTGCCGTCAAATGGGCCGCGCGGGATCCGAGAACGGCGG
Organism: uncultured Paracoccaceae bacterium; assembly: GCA_965662745.1. GTDB lineage: Bacteria > Pseudomonadota > Alphaproteobacteria > Rhodobacterales > Rhodobacteraceae > Anianibacter. The sequence continues at coordinate 40,874 of CBFIJK010000028.1, read as the reverse complement.
GCGTGTCGATCCCACCACCGATATGCAGGTAGCCATAGACCCCGCCCGATGCGCCCCCGATGCTTAGCGTCTCGTCCGCGGGGACAAGGTGGCTGCCGTTCCAGCGCAAGGCTCTCTCACCACAGCGCGCACTCATCACGGCCCCCGTCAGCGCGACGCGCGTGTCCCGGTCGAACCTGAACACGCCGCCCTGCCCGGCCATTTCCAAGACTGCGCAGCCCGGCGATTGACCCAAGAGCGCGGCGCCCTCGTGAACCGCACCGACATCCACCGCGCCGCCACGCGACAGGCCCGATGACAGATGCCCCGGACGGCCAAGATCCTGCACCGTTACCTGCGGGCCGACCTTCTGGATCGTCACATGGCTCACGGCAAATCCTCGATCTCTGCGCCGCCATTGCCTGTCTCGTCCGCCGCGCGGATATCGGACAGCTCATCGGCAGTGACCGCGCGAAAGCACATCTCGTCCCCCGCGCGAAGCGGAAACACAGGATCGCCGCCGGGCCGGAACGCGCGGAACGCCGTTTGCCCAACATGCCGCCAGCCGGTCGGGCCCGGCCGAACGAAGAGCGTCAATTGCCGCACCGCCAGCACCAGCGCGCCTTCGGGCACCTCGGGTGTGAGATCAGTGGTGCGCGGTACGTCGAAGGCCTCGGGCAACGTCCCGAGATAGGGCTGGCCCGGCGCAAAGCCCAGCATCAGGACGCGAAGTCGTGCCTCGGCCAATCCTGAGCGCAAGTCATCTTCAGGAAGGCCTGCCGTCTGCGCCGCATTCCTAAAGCCCGGCGCCAGATCCCCGCCCCAGACCACCGGCACGCGCCAAAGGCGCCGCCCATCGGGCAAGCCCCTTGCCGCCCAATCGCGATCCCCGGCCAAATCGCGCAACTGCGACTCGAGCCGATCCGCGCCATCCGCCAAGGGATCAAACCGCACGAAGACCGACACCAGCGACGCGGCCGTTTCATGCACTACCGGCCAGCCTTCGGCCTCGACCGCCGCGCGAAATGCCAGCGCCGCCCGGTTCGCCGCATCGTCGAACCCATCCGCGAAACTGACCAGCCAGCCGTCCGGGCCGAGGGGGCGTATCGTTGCATTCATGCCGCGCAGGGTGGCGCATGCGCTGCAGCGCAACAAGAGTGAACGGATGCTGTTTCCCTCTTCCTGCAGGAGCCCTAGCTTGATCTTCGGCAACAGGAGACGCAGATGAACGAATGGTGGCGCAGCGCGGTGATCTACCAGATCTACCCCCGCAGCTTTCAGGACACGACCGGCAACGGCATCGGCGATCTTCCGGGCATCACGAAGCGCCTCGATCATGTCGCCTCGCTGGGTGTGGATGCGATCTGGCTGTCGCCCTTTTTCACCTCGCCGCAGAGGGACATGGGTTATGACATCGCCGATCACCGCAATGTCGATCCACTGTTCGGCACGCTCGAGGATTTCGACGCGCTCGTCACGCGCGCTCATGCGCTTGGCCTGAAAGTGACGGTCGATCAGGTGCCCTCGCACACCTCTGACCTGCATCCATGGTTCATCGAAAGCCGCATGTCCAAGGACAATCCCAAAGCCGACTGGTATGTCTGGGCCGAGGCGAAACCCGACGGCACCGCGCCCAACAACTGGCTGTCCGTCTTCGGCGGCCCGGCCTGGACGTGGGAGCCGCGCCGTCGACAGTATTACCTCCACAATTTCCTGTCGACGCAGCCGCAGATGAACTTTCACAACCCCGAGGTTGCGCAGGCAAACCTTGATGCGATGCGCTTTTGGCTCGATCGCGGGGTTGACGGATTCCGGCTCGACAGCATCAACTACCCTTTCCATGACGCTGAACTCAGGGACAATCCTCCGCTGGCCGAGGCGAGCCACGACGATTGGGCGAACCCCTATAACGTCCAGCGCCACATCTACGACAAAACCCGTCCCGAGACGGTCGGCTTCTTGCAACAGGTCCGCACACTTCTTGACGAATACGAAGGATCCACCAGCGTCGGAGAGGTCGGCGAAGGCCGCGGCGCGGGCAAAATCATGGGCGAATACACCAAGAACGGCGACCGGCTGCACATGGCGTATTCGTTTGAAATGCTTGGACCCGATTTCAGCGCCAAGCACTTCCGCCGCTGCGTCGAAGGCTTCTTCCGCGACGCGCCGGATGGCTGGCCCTGCTGGGCGTTTTCCAACCACGATGTCGTCCGTCACGTCTCACGCTGGGGCGAGAATGGCGCGGACACCGACGCGCTGGCCCGCCAATGCATCGCGCTTCTCTTGTCCTTCGAAGGCGCGGTCTGCATCTATCAGGGCGAGGAATGTGGGCAGATCGAAACCGATCTCGAATTCAGCGAGATCGTAGACCCACCCGGACTGAAATTCTGGCCCGACTACAAGGGCCGCGACGGCTGCCGCACGCCAATGATCTGGGATGACGGCCTGCCGAATGGCGGTTTTTCAGACGGCGAGCCGTGGCTGCCCGCCAAGGCGCCACAACTGGCGCGCGCGATCTCGGTGCAAGAGGCCGCCGCCGATAGCGTGCTCGACTACTACCGGGAGATCCTGAACTGGCGCAAATCCATGCCAGCGCTGATCGGGCGCGGCACCGCGTTTCAAGACCTTCCCGATCCCCTGCTCGCCCTGACGCGCGGAACCGGCAAGGACGCAGTGACCTGCGTCTTCAACCTTTCTCCCGAACCCGCATCCCTGGTGGTTGCCGGGAAGGCCGAGTTGACCGGACCCGGCCGGAACGCGCAATTGTCCGGGGCCGCTCTTGCGCTTGGGCCGAACGGGTTCGCATGGCTTACCGGGGCGCTGGCGTTGACGGCGGATTAACCCGCCGCTTCCAGCCCTTTGCGGGCGAATTGCGGGATAAGCTCGCCCATCTTCAGCCCTTGTTCGGGGTTCGAGGCATTGCCATCCAGCGCGCGTTTCTTGACCCCCTGAAGGATCGCTGCCATTCGGAAAAACGCAAAGGCCAGCCGGAAATCGAACCGCTCTATCCCCGTAAGTCCCATGTGTTCACAATAGCTTGCGATAAATTCTTCATCTTCGGGGATTCCCAGAGCCTTCCGATCCACACCGTGCAGCCCGCGCCCTTCGCGCCCCGGCGGCAAGCGCCACTGCATGATGACGCCCGCCAGATCGGCATAGGGATGGCCCAGCGTCGAAAGCTCCCAATCCAGTACCGCCGCGACCCGCGGCGCGTCCTTGGCAAAAAGCAGGTTATCGAGCCGGTAATCTCCGTGAACGAGCGTCACCCTCCCGTCATCGGGGGGCATGTTCGCATGCAGCCAGTCGATCAGCGCATCCATTTCCGGCAGCGTTTCCGTCTCGGTCGCGCGGTATTGCTTGGTCCAGCGGTCAAGTTGCCTTGCGTAGTAATCCCCCGGCTTCCCGAAATCTCCAAGGCCCACTGCACCAACATCTACCGAGTGGATCGCCGCCAGCACACGGCACATATCCGCGAACATCGCGCGTCGTGTCTCGGGTGTCTGATCCTGCAGACGCGGGTCCTCAAAACTGCGGCCATCGACGGCCTCCATCACGTAAAACATTGATCCCGCGACGGAGTCTTCCTCGCATAGGACATGCATTTCGGGCACGGGAACGTCCGTGTCCGCCAGAGCGCGTTGCACACGATATTCTCGGTCAACCGCATGCGCCGACTTCAGAAGCTGCCCGGGCGGTTTGCGCCGCAAGACGAAGTTTCGGTCCGGAGTCTTCAACAGGAAGGTGGGATTAGACTGACCAGATGCAAATTTTTCGGCCTCCACAGGTGTCGTGAATCCATCGATCCTGCGTTCAAGCCACGCCCCGACGGCGTCAGCATCGAGTTGCATCGTCTCACGCAAATTCCGCCTCCAAAATTAGTTTAGTGAGATTTGGATGTGAGAATAAGCGTGCAGCCCCGCAAAAATGTTTGATTTGTATAATCACGAGAGCGCTGCCAACAGACTGCGTGACGGCTCACCCGTCACGGCCAGACCGGCGGAACGTTGATACGCTTCGATGGCCGCGGTTGTCTTCGACCCAAGCACCCCGTCCGGCGTTCCCGCATCGAAACCGGCCGCGTTCAGCCCCGCTTGCAGCCGTTTGCGGTCCTCCAGCGTCAGGCCGTAGCGGTCCGGGCCGAAGCCCGTCACCAGCGGCCCGTCACCCGCGATCCGGTCAGACAGCCGCCCGACGCCGATCACGTAATTCACCGCGTTGTTGTAGCGCGAAATGGCCGTGAAATTGCGGAACACCAGGAACGCGGGCCCCGGCAGACCGTCGGGAATCAAGAGAGACGCAGGACCATGGTCAGGCACCGCACCGCCCCGCGCGAGCCGCACGCCACGCCCCGCCCAGTCGGAGACGGAGCGATCACGCCCGCGCCCAGCGAGTCCTGTATCGAACCCCTCCGGCAATCGCACCTCGACGCCCCAGGGGCGGCCAGTCTGCCAGCCAGACCGCGCGAGATAGGCAGCCGTCGAGGCCAAGGCATCGGCGGGATCCTCGGACCAGATATCGCGCCGTCCGTCCCCGTCGAAATCCTGCGCATAGGCCTGGTAAGACGTTGGAATGAATTGCGTATGCCCCATCGCCCCAGCCCAGCTGCCGGTCATGCGATCCGCAGTGATATCACCGTTCTGCAAGATGCGGAGCGCCGCCAGAAGCTGGCTTTCGAAGAACGCACCGCGCCGCCCGTCGAAGGCCAGCGTTGAGGTCGCCGAGATCACCGGGATGTCCCCGCGCCGCGCGCCGAACCGCGATTCCACGCCCCAGATCGCCGTCACAACCGAGGCATCGACGCCGTAGCGCGCCTCTATCGCGGCCAAGGTGCTGGCCTGCGCGGCGCGTTGTGCGCGCCCGGTCGCTACGCGTTCGTCATTGGCGACAATGGCAAGGTAGTCTTCCAGCGTGCGGGTGAATTCGGTCTGATTACGGTCGCGCTCGATCACTTCGGGAAGATAACCGACGCTGCGGAACGCCGCGTTCAGGACACCTTCGGAAATCCCCTGACCCGCCGCACGGCCCCGGAAGGCTGCGACCCAGGCATCGAAATCAGGGTTGGGCACCGGGCGATATGCACTGCGCTCGACGGGGGCGTTCGCGATGGGCGCAGGCACACCGCCGCAGGCTGACAGTCCGGCTGCGCTGCCCCAGATCAAAGCCTGCCGTCTGTTGATACGCATGTCGCCTCGCCGCCCGTTTGTTTTACAGCATGGTGCCTAAGGTGGCGCCGCGCCGCAATCCCCGTTCGGCGGCATCTGGACAGCGCGCGCCCGCCCGCCTATCCCCGGCGCATGACCCATGACGCCCATGTCGATGCCCGCGATCTGCTGTGCCCTTTGCCGGTTCTGAAGGCGCGCAAGACGCTTTCCGGGATGGCGCCGGGACAGGTGCTGCGGATCGAGGCGACCGATCCCATGGCCGCGATCGACTTGCCACATTTCTGCGCTGAGGCGGGACATGAGGTGCTGGAGACGAGCGACACGGAAGGTGCCCGCATGTGGCTTATCCGGCGCGGTCCGACGCCCTGAACCGCTGCTCTGCCATGTCGAGGTCGGCCGGGGTGTTGATGTTGAAGAACGGGTCTTCGGTCGAAGAGGGAAATTCGACCGGCGTTGCATTTTGAACGGATAGAAAGCTGCGCACCTTGCGCCCACCTTCTTCAAGAAAGGTCTGAAGATCGCTGCGTAGACGACTGTTCCATATTGATAAAATGGGATGCAAGTCATCGCCGGAGCGTGCATATGCCACGCGCGGCGCCACGGACAGACGCTCCACAAGGTCGAGCGGCAGGAACGGCGTATCTGCCGGCAGCACCAGCACCTGGTCCGCGCCTTGCGCTTCCGCCCAGTCCAGCGCGACGAGGACACCGCCCAAAGGGCCAACGTTCCTTAGCCGGTCAGGTACAACCGGCAAACCAAACCGATCAAACCGCGCCGGATCGCCGTTTGCGTTCAGCGCAATCGGCCCTGCCTGCGGCCGTAGCCTCGCCAGGATCGCGTCCAGCACAACGCCATCGCCCAGCGGCAACAGCGCCTTGTCTACGCCGCCCATGCGGCGGCCCGATCCGCCCGCGAGGATCATCGCTGGTAGCGTCACCGATCCTGTCCTTTCTGACAGACTGCCCGGCGCAAACCGTGGACGAGCCGTGCCGCGCTGGCAAGCCGCGACGCCAGGCCGCTTGCACATGGGCCGCATGGGGTCCACATCTGACCTGCACCTGCCCGGAGAGATGACATGAGCCTCACCCGCCAAGACGTTCTGAACGCACTCGAATCCATCATCTTGCCCGATACGGGCGAGTCGCTTGTGAAGGCCGATATGGTGCGCGCGCTGACTATCGAGGACGGTACGGTGCGCTTCGTGATCGAGGCGTCACCGGAACAGGCGCCCCGGATGGAGCCCCTGCGCGCCGCCGCCGCCGCCGCCGTGGAGCGGCTGGAGGGCGCCAAAAGCGTACAGGTGATGCTGACCGCCCATACCGATAAAAAGCCACCGGATCTGAAGATCGGACGCCACCCCACGGCGCAACCCAGCGGGCCGCAGCCCCTGCCGGGCGTCAAATCGGTGATCGCGGTCGCCTCGGGCAAGGGCGGTGTTGGCAAATCGACGGTCTCGTCGAACCTCGCCTGTGCGCTGGCGGCAGCGGGCAAGCGTGTGGGACTACTGGATGCGGATGTCTACGGGCCGTCCCAGCCGCGCATGATGGGCATTTCCAAGCGCCCCGCCTCGCCCGATGGCAAGACGATCATCCCCTTGCAGAACCATGGCGTGACGCTGATGTCGCTGGGTTTCATGATCGCCGAGGACGAGCCGGTGATCTGGCGCGGGCCGATGCTGATGGGCGCCTTGCAGCAGATGCTTGGACAGGTGCAATGGGGAGAGCTTGACGTGCTGGTCGTCGATCTGCCGCCCGGCACCGGGGACGTGCAGATGACGCTGGCGCAGAAGACGCAAGTCGTGGGCGCGGTCGTGGTCTCGACCCCGCAGGACATCGCGCTTCTGGATGTGCGCAAGGCCGTGGGCATGTTCGCCAAGCTGAAGGTGCCGATCATCGGGATGGTCGAAAACATGTCGGCCTATATTTGTCCCAACTGCGGGCATGAGGCGCATATCTTCGGCCATGGCGGCGCGAAGGCAGATGCCGAACGGATGGGCCTGCCGTTCCTCGGCGAGGTGCCGCTGGACCTGAAGATCCGCGAGGCGGGCGATACCGGAACCCCCGTGGTGATCGCGCATCCCGAGAGCCGCGAGGCCGAAGCGTTCCGCGCCCTTGCCGCGCAGGTGATCGAAGTGCTGCCCGCCTGAGTTCGCGGCAGGGCGGGAATGATCCCCGCCCTATGCCAAGCCCGTCACGCACGCATGCGGCTGCCATTTGCATCGAATAACGGCTGGGGTTGCAGGCGCGCGGCGAACCGCTCACCCAGCAATTCCACCTCCCAGCCGTCATCGCGGTCCGCGACCTCAACCGGGACGTATCCCATCGCCACAGATATCGCGGATGTATGCGCAAAGCCGCCCGAGGTGACCCAGCCGACGACCTCGCCCGACTGGTAGATCGGTTCGTCCCCGATCACATCGGCATCTCGCGCTTCGACCACGAAGGACCTGAGGCGCAGCTTGCCGCCAGTCGCGCGGTCGGCCTTTGCGGCCTCTTTCCCGATGAAATCGGCGTCCTTGCCCAGCGCGACGAACCGGTCGAGCCCCGCCTCGATGGGCGTATAGATGGGCCGGTATTCGCGTGCCCAGCCGCCAAAGTTCTTTTCCAGTCGCAGCGCGTTGAGCGCACGCAGTCCGAAGTCACGCAGCCCCAAATCCGCACCCGCCTCTTTCAGCGCCTTATAGACATGGCGCTGATATTCGGGGGCCATCCAGATCTCGTAGCCAAGATCGCCGGTGAAGGTCACGCGCCCGACCGTGCAAGGGGCCATGCCAAGATCCATATGCCGGATATCCATGAAGCGCATCGCGGTGTTCGATACGTCCTCACCGCTGACCGCTTCAAGCAGGGCGCGGGCATTTGGGCCCGCGATGGACAGCCCCGTAAGCGATGCGCCCAGCGCCTCGACCGTGACCGACCCATCGCCTGGCAGATGCTGCGCGAACCAGCGCATGTGGTAGTCTTCCGCGATGCCCGAACCGATGATGAGGAAATCATCGCCGCGATTGGCCAGTGTGAAATCCCCGATCAGCTTGCCGTCCGCCTTGAGCATCGGGGCCAGCACCATGCGGCCCTGCGCGGGGATGCGCGCGGCAAGGATGCCGTCGAGCCATTCGGCGGCGCCCGCCCCGCTGACGCGGTATTTCGCAAATCCCGTCGTTTCGATGATGCCGACCGCCTCGCGCACCGCTTTTGCCTCTTCACCGACATGGTCGAAATCGGTGGACCGGCGCCACGAGAACGCATCGCTGACACCGTCCGGCGCGAACCACAGCGGCACTTCCAGACCGTGCGACGCGCCGAACTGCGCGCCCTCGGCTTTCAAAAGATCATAGATCGGCGAGGTTTTCAGCGGCCGCCCGGCGGGCAGTTCTTCGTTCGGGAAGCGGATCGAGAAACGGCGGGAATAATTCTCCTGCACCTTGGCGTTGGTGTAGCGCATCGTGGCGTAGTCGCCGAAGCGCGCGACATCCATCGCGAAGACGTCGAAACCGGGGTCCCCGTCGATCATCCAGTTCGCCAGCGCCAGACCGACGCCGCCGCCCTGGCTAAAGCCCGCCATCACGGCACACGCCGACCAGAAGCCGGGCAGCCCCCGGATCGGGCCGACGAGCGGGTTGCCATCGGGCGCAAAGGTGAAGGGCCCGTTGATGATCTGCTTGATCCCGGCATTCTCGAAGGCCGGGAAATGGCGGAACCCGACCTCGAGCGAGGGCGCGATCCGGTCGAGATCAGGCTCCAAAAGCTCATGGCCGAAAGTCCACGGCGTTTCCTTGGGCGACCAGGGGCGGCAGTCTTTTTCATAGGTGCCCATGAGCATGCCCTTGCGTTCCTGGCGCAGGTACAGCTCTCCATCGAAGTCGACGGCATGCAGCATTTCCTTGCCGGTGGCTGCGTTGAATTCGGCGACCTCGGGCATGTCGTCGGTCAGAAGATACATATGCTCCATCGCGAGGACAGGCAGTTCCAGCCCGACCATCCGCCCGACTTCCCGCGCCCAAAGACCGCCAGCATTCACGACATGCTCGGCAATGATATCGCCCTTGTCGGTGGTCACGCGCCATGTCCCGTCCGTCTGCTGCGTCAGGGCCTCGACCTTGGTGTGCAGCTCGATCTCGGCGCCGTTCTTCTTGGCCGATTTGGCATAGGCATGGGTCGTGCCGTAGGGGTCGAGATGCCCTTCGACCTCGTCATAAAGCGCACCGACGAATTGCGTGGGATCCATCAGCGGGAACAGCTTTGCCGCCTCATCCGGGGTGATGAGTTCCGCATCGAGGCCCATATACCGGCCCTTGGCCATGATGGATTTCAGCCAGTCGAACCGTTCTTCGGTCGCGGCCAGCATCACGCCGCCGGTCATGTGCAGCCCGATATCCTGGCCGGAATATTCCTCGATCTCCTTGTAGAGATCGACGGTGTATTTCTGCAGCTTGGCGACATTGGGATCGCCGTTGATCGTGTGCATCCCGCCCGCAGCGTGCCAGGTCGACCCGCTTGTCAGTTCCGAGCGTTCAAGAAGGACCACATCCGTCCAGCCGAACCGCGTGAGGTGGTAAAGGACAGAGCATCCGACCACGCCTCCCCCGATGACGACGACCTTGGCGTGGGTTTTCATACTGTATTCCTTTTAGTTTTCGCGTCCGCGCGCGATCAATGCGCTTCGGTAGGTCAAGGCCTCTGCCGCGCCGGTTTCCAGCGCAAAGACATAGGCATGGGTGAGATAGAAACCGGCGCCGGTAGCATCGCCGGACGCGTCGGCCAGATCCGCGGCGCGGGCGTAAAGGCGCGCCAGAAGCGCGGCATCGCGGCAATCATGGGCGGCCAGAAGCGCCTGATCCAGCGCCTCGGCCTCGGCGCCAAGGATGGCGTCGGCATGGACCGCATCGGGTATCGTATGGAGCGCCATGCCGGTCACTCTGCCGCCATGGGCGCGGACATCCGTCCCGCGACCCATTGGTGGAACAGATGCGTCGGCCCGTCCATCGCGGGGCTGAAGCGTCCGCCGTCGAACTGGATGCCGTGGCGGCCCTTTTGCATTCCTTCGACGACGAAAAGATCCTCGGCGAATACCTCATGCCACATCTCGGCATTCCGGGTGCGCATGGGCGCCCAATCGGGCTGCGCGACTGCCGGGTCGGCATAATAGAGCGCCACATGTTCAACCGTCCGTTCCGGGCCTTTCGGCTCCAGAATGATGGCAAAGGCGTGATCGCGATGCACGCCCAACAGCACGTTGGGATAAAGTGCAATGTATTCGCCCGACGCGTCCCATTTCTCGGAAAGGTTCAGGAAGTCGGGAAAGCGCCGGCCATCCTCGCTCAGCATCGGGCGGTAGACGAGCGTGCCTTGGCCGGAATAGGCGCCCGGCTCTTCGATGTGGTAGTGATCTTCCAGCCGCGAATAACTGTTCAGACCCGGATGGATCCACGGCAGGTGATAGCTTTCGCAGTAATTCTCGACCGCCAGCTTCCAGTTGCAAGCGACATCGAAGGAAAACGCGCCCTCTTCGCCTGCGAAGACGAGCGGCTGATCTTCGAACTCGGCCCAGGCCGTGATGGCGGCGGCGGCGTGATCGGTGAACTCTGGCGCATCGCCCGAGACGTTGACAAAGATCACGTCGCGCCAGACATGGGTGCGGATTTCGATCAGGCCCAGCGTGGCCTTGTCGAACCCGTCATAGGTGTTCATGCCCGGCCCGCCCACATGGGGCGCTGTCACCAGCGCGCCGGTCTTGGCATAGCACCAGCTGTGATAGGGGCAGCGAATGACACCGCCCAGCTTTTTCTCTTCCTCGATCAGGATCATGCCCCGGTGGCGGCAGGTGTTCTGAAAGACCCGGACTTGCCCCGCATCGTCGCGGATCGCAAAAAGCGGCAAACCGGCCAGATCGAACGGCTTGGCATCGCCGGGTTCGGGCATATCCTTGCCAAAGCCAAGCGCCGTCCAGGTGTCGAACAAGAGCCGCTGACGTTCGGCGGCGAAGGTGCCCTGGTCGATGTAATGTGCATTCGGCAGCCCGTGTGCGGCTTCGATTGGCCCGAGTACGGCGTTGAGGTCTGACATGGCGCACTCCCCTGCACTGTGCGGACCATTTTGGGGCCGCGCCGCCGTGTCGGTCCTTACCAGCCGCGACATTCACATGTCAGGGACCGACCTTTGCTGTCCTGCCCGCATCAGAGCGTCACCGATTCCCCGCTCAGCGCCGCCTGTTGCGCGGCAAGCCCCATCGCCACCGCCCGCGCCCCGTCGCGCAGGGTGACTTCGGGCACGCCGCCATTGCGCACGATGTCGATGAAGCGCTGGTGCTGGTAGAAGGTCGAACCGTTATGGTCCCCCGCCGCCAAGAGCGCCGGGTCCACCGGCATCGGGCTGCGCGTCGGGCCCTTGGGATCGCGCGGGCTGACCACGATCTCGGGCACAGGCGGCGCGCCGAGGTGATCGGGCCAGAACCGCGTCGGGCCGGGCACAAAGCATTCGATCTTGCCCGTGGGACCAACGGCCGAAATCTCTTCCTGATAGCGCGCGCCTTCGGCGAACATGCACAACTCGAGCATGGCGCGCGTGCCGCTGTCGAAATCGACGATGACATATCCCGCGTCCCAGATATCGGCGGTCTCGCCGAAATGCGCCTCATCGCGGTGGTTCACCATCTGGCCCGCGCTGGCCATGACGCGCACCGGCTCTGCCTTGAGGATCAGCCGCATTAGATCGAAAAAGTGGCAGCATTTTTCGACCAAGGTCCCGCCCGTGTTCCGATTGAAGCGGTTCCAGTGGCCGACCTTTTCCAGGAACGGAAAGCGATGCTCGCGGATCGACAGCATCTTCACGCCGCCGGTTGCGCTGTCGGCCTCGTCCAGAAGCCGCGCGACGGGGGGCATGTAGCGATATTCCATCGCCACCCAGATCGGTGCGGGATAGCGCGCCTCGATCTCGGCCAGCTTCGCGGCATCGCCGGGATCGGTATAGACCGGCTTTTCGATCATCAGTGGCAGCGGGTTCGTGGCGGCGACCTGCAACATCTGCGGCAGGTGCAGATGGTTGGGCGAGGCGATCAGCAGGCAATCAAGATCGCCGCGCGCCAGCAACGCCTCGACGCTGCCCTCGATTGCAGCGCCGCCCGCCAGCGCCTCGGCCATGCGCGCCATGCCGGGATCGGGATCGAAAAGGGCGGCCACCTCGGCCCCCTCCAGAAGGGCGATGTTGCGGATATGCTCTTGCCCCATCATCCCCGTGCCGATGATCCCGTAGCGGACCGGCTGTGCCATTCTGATAATCCTTATCTGATCCGCGACACATAGGCCGCGATGTCCGGGTCGAACCAGGTCCGGGACGCCTCGCAGGTCACGCCTGTCTGGTCCCAGCTGATCCGTTCGATATATCCGCAGGGCGTGCCCGCCGCGCGGCCAAGGCCCCTGCCCCAGTCAGGCACGACGCCAAGCCCGATCCGGTCCTCGGCCCGCGCGATCCAGAAGCCCAGCTGCGTCTTGTAGACCTCGTGCATCGAGTCCGACAGGTCCCCGCGCTTCAGATCCGGCGCCCAGTCGCGGTCGAGCCAGATTTCCTCATAGGCCGCAGGCTGGCCGTTCAGCCGGCGCAAACGGCGGATTCGCTGCGCCTGATGCGATGTGCCGAAGGCGGGCAGATCGCCGGGCTTGTCCATTGCCGTCAGGTCCAGCACCTCGGCCGTGGGCAGGCCGCCGCCCTCGTGCAGTTCAAGCCGGAAGAAGGCATAGACCCCGACCGGATCGCGCGCCGCGCGCACGTAGTTACCCGACCCTTGCCGCCGGTCGAGCAGTCCCTTGGCGTCAAGCTCTTCCAGCGCCTTGCGGAGCGTCCCGACGGCGATGCCAAGCCCCTTGGCCATCTCGCGTTCCGGGGGCAGGCGTTCACCGTCCAGAAGCCGCCCCGACTGGATGTCGCGGATCAAAAGCTCTGCGGTCTGCACGTAAAGGGGAAGCGCGCCTGGGTCGGACATGGGCCTTCGCAGCAAGATTGATGCAGCATTGATACATATGTTTTTCGGTGCTACGCAAGGCGCAACGCACCCACCCGGAAAGCCAAAGCCGATGACCGTCGTTCCCATCACCTCGCCCGATCTCGATGCGTCCGAAGTGTCGTGGTTCTCGGCGCTCTGTTCCGATGATTTCCGCTTTCTGGGCGTGCCCGAGGATGACCTGAAATCCAGCTGGGCGCATTGTTCGGCCATCGTGAAAGAGGCGGAAAACCAAGGGTTTCGCAACATCCTCTGCCCGTCGTCCTACCAGGTGGGACAGGACACGCTGTCCTTCGTGGCGGGCTGCGCGCCGATCACCGACAAGATCAATTTCCTCGCCGCCGTGCGCTGCGGCGAGATGCAACCGATCATGCTGGCGCGGACAATCGCGACGCTGGATCACATGCTGCAAGGGCGGCTGACGATCAATATCATTTCGTCCGACTTTCCCGGCGAGAAAGCCGACAGCGCCTTCCGCTACCAGCGCTCGCGCGAGGTGGTCGAGATCCTGAAACAGGCCTGGACCAAGGATGAGATCAACCATCAGGGCGAGGTATATCAGTTCGAGAACGTCACCGCCGCCCCCGCCAAGCCTTACCAGCAGAATGGCGGCCCGCTTCTGTATTTCGGCGGTTATTCCCCCGCCGCGCTGGAGCTTTGCGGTGAACATTGCGACGTCTACCTGATGTGGCCGGAAACCAAGGACATGCTGGAACAGCGCATGCGCGACGTGCACGCGGTCGCGGATCGTTATGGCCGGACACTGGATTACGGGCTCCGCGTTCATATGATCGTGCGCGACACCGAAGCCGAGGCGAAGGAATACGCCGAGCATCTGGCGTCGAAACTGGATGACGAGCTTGGCACGCTGATCCGGGACCGGGCGCTTGATTCCACCTCGCTGGGCGTGTCTCATCAGGCACGGGCGCGGGAACTGGCAGATCAATACGGCTATACCGAACCGGGCCTCTGGACGGGCGTTGGACGCGCGCGGTCGGGCTGCGGCGCGGCGCTGGTCGGATCGACCGATCAGGTGCTGTCGAAAATCGAAGAATATCGCAAGATGGGCATACGGGCGTTCATCTTCTCGGGCTATCCGCATCTGGACGAGGCGCAGCATTTCGGCGCCCGCGTGATGCCAGAGTTGAAAACCTGCTCATTGCCCCATGTCTACGGGCGTGTCCCTGCGGGGACGCCAGCAACACCGCTTGGAACGGGAACGAGGGTCTGATGGAACGTGTGAATATCGCCGAAGGGCTTGATTTCAGCCGCATCGTCTATGGCATGTGGCGGCTTGGGGATGACGACGACACTTCGCCCGCCCATGTGCAGGCCAAGGTCGAGGCGTGCCTCGAACAAGGCATCACCACGATGGATCAGGCCGATATCTATGGCGGATACGAAGCCGAAGCGCTGTTCGGTGCCGCGCTGAAGGCGGCCCCAGCCCTGCGCGATCAGATCGAGATCGTCACCAAATGCGATATCGTCGCGCCGATGGGCCGGCACTCGGGCGCGCGCGTCAAGCATTACGACACTTCGGCGGCCCATATCGCGGCCTCTGTCGATGCCTCGCTTGCGAACATGAATATCGAGCAGATCGACCTTCTGCTGATCCATCGCCCCGACCCCCTGATGGACCACCGTGAAACCGGGCAGGCGCTCGATGCCGCCGTCGCCTCGGGCAAGGTCCGCGCCGTAGGCGTGTCGAATTTTCGCCCCTGGGACTGGGAGCTTTTACAATCGGCGATGGATGTGCCGCTGGCGACCAACCAGATCGAGCTGTCGCTGAATGCGCATGAGGCCTTCACCAATGGCGATGTCGCCTTCCACCAGATGCATGGCGAGCCGCTGATGGCCTGGTCCCCGCTGGGCGGCGGAGATCTTGTGGGCGCGGATGCCTCGGGGCCCGTCCCCGCGCTGTTGGACCGAATCGCGAAGGATACCGGCACCGACCGCGCGGCGGTGGCTGTGGCATGGCTGCTGCGGCATCCGTCGATGATCCTGCCGGTGATGGGCACCAACACGATCTCGCGGATCGAGAAGCTTTCGGATGCGTTCAAGGTCGACCTCGACCGTCAGACATGGTTTGAGCTTTACGAGGCCGCCCTTGGCTGCGAAGTCGCCTGAGCCATAACCACCGGACGCCCCACGGAATGCAGACCATCACGCCCTCGCCCGAGACCACACGCGATCTGCGCGACGCCCTCGGGCGGTTCGCGACGGGCGTCACGGTCGTCACGACGCAGTCGGATGTCGGGCCGCTGGGGATCACCGCGAACAGCTTTGCCAGCGTGTCGCTTGATCCGCCGCTTGTCTTGTGGTCGCCTGCGCGCCGTTCCAAACGCTTCGACGCGTTTTCCAATGCGGCGCATTTCGCGATCCATATCCTGGGCGCCGAACAGGAAGAGCTGTGCCGCCATTTCGCGACGCAAGGCACGGATTTCACAGGGATAAGCTGGTCGCCGGGGGCCCATGATACCCCCCTCATCGACGGCTGCCTCGCCCGCTTCGAATGCAGCCCCGAGGCGCTGCATGACGGCGGCGATCACGCAATCATCGTAGGCCGCGTGGAACAGGCCACCTGGCGCGACGGCGCGCCGCTGATCTTTCTGGCCGGCGGGTTCGGGCGGTTCGAACCGCCAACCTGAGGTGGTGGCCCTCGGAATATTGCCACATTGTGAACCTCACGGTGTCACCTTGCCCTGACTAAAACACGCGGCAACGCTGCCGTTTGTTCTTTATTATGATTCAAGTGATTCAAAGGCCCAATGCCCGAACAGGTATATTCTGATCCCATTCTCATGCGCGGGGACATGGTTGCGTCGTTGTCGGCGCAGCCGCTTCAGCAGGGGAACCCGGGCGATGCCGATTTCGGCATGGTCATGCAGGACGTGACCGCGCTTGGCGGCGCGAGCAGCTTTTATCGGCTTGTCTGGCATTCGAACACCAACACAACGGATGTGGAATTCTCGAACGGACAAATCTGGCGATTGGAATCCTACAACAGCGCCGCGGATGGCGACGGCGATCCGGCGACCGGCAATGATGGCTGGTCGACCGTACCGGGCTATTCCAACATCGTTCCTCGCCAGGACTTGGCGACCAATCTCGGCGCGGGGGACGAATACGTCGTCTTCGCCGATCTCGGCGGCGGCGCGCCTTACCTCTTGTACGATCTCGAAGGCGGGCTTCCGAGTGCGCCGACAAACCTGACCTATCTCGGCAATGACGAGGACGGCGACCCCGGAGAGGGCGATAATGACGGCGAGCTGGATTTCTACGACAGCTATATCAGCGCCCCCTGCTTTGCCGCGGGTACGCTGATCGACACGCCGAAGGGCCCTCGCGCGGTCGAGACGCTGACACGCGGCGACCTTGTCTATTCCAGCGATGGCCAGGCAGAGCCTGTCCTCTGGGCGGGCGGACGTATCCAGACCGAAGATGAGATGCGCGCGCACCCGAAACTGGCCCCTGTGCGCATTGCGGCAGGCGCGCTTGGCGACGGGGTTCCTGCGCGCGATCTGACCGTCTCGCCGCAGCACCGCGTGCTGCTCCGCTCTGCCATCGTAAAGCGAATGTTCGACGCGTCTGAGATCCTTGTTCCGGCCAAGGATCTGGTCGGCTGGCCCGGCATAATGCGCGCGCCTGCAGGCGATATCGCCTATCATCATGTTCTCTTTGCGCGCCATCTTGTGCTGCATTCGGACGGCGCGGAAACGGAATCGCTCTATCTCGGAGAGCAGTCCCTGCGCGCGCTTGGGCAGACGGCCCTGCACACCATCCGCCGCCGGATGCCGGGGGTCGAGCATTTCGTCGGAACTTTCCCCGGCGCCCGGCCTTTCGCAAGCGGTGCGCGGGTCCGCCGTCTGCTAAACCGGCACCGCGCGAACGGGCTGCCCCTTTGCACGAAAGCGCCCGTGGACCTGCCACGCCCGCTCTGCGCCTGACCATACGGAAACGAACTGTTGCGAAGCGCGGGCTTGAGTTTGCGCCCGAAGTGACGCGTCATGGTTGAAACGTCGTATTCACCATAGGTGCCACCATGCGGGCAATCTCGCGTAGCACGATGAACCGCCGCCCTCGGATCGGGCGGATATCGGCGTTGGCCGCGCTGGGTCTGGCCCTTGCGCACGGGGCTGCGGCAGGCGATCTTCCCCTGCCGAACCCGATCAAGGACGCCGATTTCATCGCTTTCGACGCGCGTCAGGCCGATCTGGGGCAGCTTCTATTTTACGACAAGATCCTGTCCGGAAACCAGAACATCTCATGCGGGACATGCCATCACCACACGCTGGGCGGCACCGATGGCGTGTCGCTCGCCATTGGTGAGGGCGGCCTTGGGCTGGGCCCGGAACGTCTTGTGAGTGAAGGTCCCGACCTGCCCGACGAACGCGTGCCGCGCAACGCGCCGGCGCTTTGGAACCTGGCGCATCAGGACGTGTCGATCGTCTTTCACGACGGTCGCCTTGCCGCGAACCCGGATCATCCCTCTGGCTTCGACACCCCCGCCAAGGACAACACGCCGCTTGGCCTGAACTCGATCATCGCGGCGCAGGCGCTGTTTCCCATGACCTCGGCCACCGAAATGGCCGGTCAGCGGTCCGAGAATGACGCCGCGCGCGCTGCGGGCCAGGGCATCGAACAGGTGTGGCCCGTCATCACCGACCGCGTGCGCCGCATCCCCGGCTACCAGCGCGGCTTTGTCGATGCGTTCCCGGATATCGAGCGGTCCGACGAGATCGAGATCACCCATATCGTCAACGCGATCGCCGCCTTCATCGGGACCGAATGGAAAAGCCATGACAGCCCCTTCGACCGCTATCTTGCGGGCGACACGGCCGCCCTGTCCGAGACGGAAATCCGGGGCATGGACCTGTTTTTTGGCGAGGCGCAATGCGCGTCTTGCCATTCCGGGCCCCTTTTCACCGACGACGATTTCCACGCGCTGGCGCTGCCCGGCTTCGGCCCCGGCAAGGAGCACGCCGAAGGCCGCGCCCCGCGCGATCCGGGCCGCGCGGTCAAGACCGGCAAGCTCGACGATATCTACCGCTTCCGTACGCCCATGTTGCGCAACGTCTCGCTGACGGCGCCTTACGGGCATAACGGCGCGTTAGCGACGCTCGATGCGATGGTGCGCCATCACGCCAACCCCCTGGCATCGCTCGCGAAATGGGCGCCGGATGATGCGAGATTGCCGCCCGTTCCGGGACTGGAATTGATCGATTTCGCCCTGCGCGAAGACCGCGCCGAGTTGGCCGCACAGTCGAGCACTTTCGACATTCAGCCCGTCGCCCTGTCGCGCCGTGACGTGGACGATATCGTCGCGTTTCTCGGGGCTTTGACCGGCGAGACGGCGCAAGACCTGCCGCGCGGCGTACCGGAACAGGTGCCGTCCGGGCTGCCGGTGGATCTGGACTAGTTCAGCAACGGATTTCGAAGCCGCGGCCCGAATAGCGCCGCAGATGCCGGGGCGATTGCAAGACCACCATCCGGTCTGGCGAAAGGCCCTTTCCGTCCAACCGCATCCCCTGCGACGCGCCGTCCGCTTGCCGCTGCGCGCGCACAGGCTAGGCTTCCCCTCGAACGGAGGCCATCCCATGCTGCTCGGCGTCACGGACCTGACCAAGACCTATCCGGGCGAAGCCGGGCCCTTGACCGTGCTGGACCGCGTCAGCCTGACGCTGGAGGCTGGCAAATCCTTGGCGCTGACCGGCGACAGCGGCTCTGGCAAGTCGACGCTTCTGCATCTCGTGGGCGGCCTTGACCGGCCCGATAGCGGCGAGATCAGGATCGACGGCACCGATATCGCGCAGCTTGGTGATGAGGGCCGCGCGGCGCTGCGGCGCGGGACGGTTGGCGTTATCTTTCAGCAGTTCAACCTTATCCCCTCGCTCGACGTGGCGGCGAATATCGCGTTTCAGGCCCGCCTCGCGGGACGGAATGAGCCGGGCTGGAACACCGATCTGGCAGACCGGCTTGGCCTGACCGCGCATCTGCGAAAATACCCCGAAGAGCTATCGGGCGGTCAGCAGCAGCGCGTGGCCATCGGGCGGACGCTGGCAGCAAAACCGAAGCTGGTTCTCGCGGATGAGCCGACGGGCAACCTGGACGAGGCAACGGGCGACCGGGTTCTGGATCTCCTCCTTTCGCTGGTTTCCGAGACCGGCGCAGGATTGCTGACGGTGACCCATTCCGAACGCCTCGCCGCGCGCATGGACGGGCGGCTGCACCTGACCGGCGGGCGGCTGACATGATCCGTGCGGGGCTTCTCGCGCTGCTGTACCATTGGGTGCGCCAGCCATTCCAGCTTGTGACGCTGGTGACGGGGCTGGCACTGGCAACCGCGCTCTGGTCCGGGGTTCAGGCGATCAATGCCGAAGCACGGGCCAGCTATGACGAGGCTGCCGCGACACTGGGCGAAGCCCAATATACGCAGCTTGTGCCCGCCGTGCCGCTGCCGGTCTCAGACTACGCCGAATTGCGGCGCAGGGGCTGGCCGGTCTCGCCGATTGTCGAGGGCCGGATCGAGGCAAACGGCGAAGAGGTCCGCCTGATCGGGATCGAGCCGCTGACCGCTCCGCGCGGCCTTGCGCCCGACGAAGCCGAGATCGAGGGCGATCTTGCCGGGTTCATTGCGGCACCCGGAACGCTTTTCGCGCATCCGGACACGGCGCCGCTGCTGGACGGCTTGGGCCCTTTGGTCGAACCCTTCGAGGACGTCGCGCCCGGCAGCGCCATAGGCGACATCGGCATCGTTGCGCCGCTTCTGGGCATGAAGGGCACGCTGTCGCGGCTGATCCTGACCGGCCCGCTGCCGGACGGCGCGGATCTGGCCGCGATGGGGCTGACCTTGCGCGAACCCTCGGGCCAGGGCGATATCGCGCGGCTGACGGACAGCTTTCACCTGAACCTGACGGCCTTCGGCCTGCTCAGCTTCGCCGTGGGCCTTTTCATCGTCCATGGCGCGATTGGCCTTGCCTTTGAACAGCGCCGCCCGGTGTTCCGAACCTTGCGCGCGCTTGGCCTGCCTCTGCGGACGCTCATCGCCCTATTGGCCGCCGAACTTCTGGTTTTCGCGCTGGTCGCCGGGGCCATCGGCATGGCGCTTGGGTACCTGATCGCCGCCGCGCTTCTGCCCGATGTCGCGGCGACGCTCCGCGGCCTTTACGGGGCCGAGGTGACGGGCACCTTGTCGCTGCGGCCTGCATGGTGGGCGGCGGGCCTCGTGATCGCGCTTCTCGGCACCGGCCTCGCAGGCGCGGGCGCGCTGTGGAAGCTGGCGCGCCTTCCACTTCTCGCCTCGGCCCAGCCGCGCGCCTGGGCGCGAGGGTCATCGCGCGGACGGCTGGTGCAAGCCGGCGCAGCGTTGGGACTTTTGGCGGTCGCGCTGGCAGCGGGATGGATCGGCGGTGGATTGATCGCGGGCTTCACGCTACTGGGCGCGCTTCTGATCGCCGCCGCACTGGCGCTGCCACTGTTCCTGCACGCACTACTGTCCGTGGCCGAACGCCTTGCAAGTAAACCCCTGGCGGAATGGTTCTGGGCGGATACGCGCCAGCAGCTTCCGGGCCTGTCGCTGGCGCTCATGGCGCTTCTGCTTGCGCTGTCGGCCAATATTGGCGTCGGCACGATGGTGCAAAGTTTTCGCACGACCTTTACCGGCTGGCTCGATCAGCGGCTCGCGTCAGAGCTTTACGTGAACACCGGCAGCGCCGAAGTGGCCGCGCGCCTGCGCGACTTCCTCGATGGAAAGGCAGACGCGGTCCTGCCGATCGTCTCGGTCGAGACGCGCCTTTTCGATGCCCCGGCCGAGATCTTTGCCGTCGCTGACCACCCCACCTATCGCGACAACTGGCCCTTGCTGGACGCGCTGCCGGATGTCTGGGATCGCGTGGCGGCAAGGGCGGTGCTGGTCAACGAACAACTGGCGCGGCGCGAGGGGCTGTCGCCCGGCGATCCGCTAACCTTGCCGGATGGTGCCGAGGTTCGGATCGCGGGGGTCTACAGCGATTACGGCAACCCGAGGGGCCAAATCCTGATCGGCCTCGATCACTTCCGCGAGCGGTTCCCCGGCACGCCCGAGACGCAGTTCGGACTGCGCGTGGCACCCAGTGATGTGGACGCGCTGCAGACTGCCCTATCCGAAGACTTCGGCCTGCCAGCCGACAACGTCACCGATCAGGCAAGCCTCAAACGCTTTTCGCTTGGCATATTCGAACGCACCTTCGCGGTCACCGGCGCGCTCAATGTGTTGACGCTGGCCATTGCGGGCTTCGCGATTTTGACCTCGCTCTTGACGCTGGCCAATATGCGCCTGCCGCAGCTTGCGCCGGTCTGGGCGCTTGGCTTGACGCGCAGGCGCCT
Source organism: uncultured Paracoccaceae bacterium (assembly GCA_965662745.1). Lineage (GTDB taxonomy): Bacteria > Pseudomonadota > Alphaproteobacteria > Rhodobacterales > Rhodobacteraceae > Anianibacter. The sequence goes on along the minus strand of CBFIJK010000028.1, from coordinate 19,377 downwards.
TGCGCGGCTCGAAGTGCTGCGCGCGCTTTGCCTGGCAGCCGTGACGCTGATCGCCGCGATCCCTGTGGGGCTGGTGCTGGCTTGGGTGCTGCTTGCGGTCATCAATGTCGAGGCGTTCGGCTGGCGCCTGCCGATGCAGCTGTTCCCGCGCGACTGGCTGTGGCTGGCGGGCCTTTCGGCGCTGGCCGCCTGCCTCGCCGCGCTTTGGCCCGCGCGGCGGCTGGCGCGCATCCCGCCGTCGGATTTGCTCAAGGTTTTCGCCAATGAACGTTAAGCCCTGCCTGATCGCGTTGGCGCTCGCAACACAGGCGGGCGCGCAAGGTTACGCCGGTCTCGGGACCGAGGCGGATGGCTTTGCCGTGCCGGACGCGGACTACAGGTTCGACTTCCCCGCAGATCACGCCCCCCATCCCGCCTTTCGGATCGAGTGGTGGTATCTGACCGCCAACCTCGACGGAGCGGATGGGCAAAGCTATGGCATGCAATGGACGCTCTTTCGTTCGGCCCTGCGCCCCGAAACGGGTGAGGGCTGGGGATCGCCGCAGATCTGGTTCGGCCATGCGGCGGTCACCTCTGAGAACGATCACTTCGCCGCCGAACGCTTCGCCCGAGGCGGCATCGGTCAGGCAGGCGTCACGGCAGAGCCGTTCGCAGCCTGGATCGACGATTGGCGTATGGACGGCCCGTCGCTGAGCGATGTGACGCTTGACGTGGATGCGGGCGCGTTCGGCTATACTCTGGATTTACAGTCGGACAAGGGTTTCGTCCCGCAAGGCGAGAACGGCTATTCGGTCAAGGCGGCCAGCGGACAGGCCAGCCACTATTACTCGCAGCCCTTCTACACCGTCACCGGCACGCTCGACCTGCCCGGCGGGCCGGTCGAGGTCACAGGCACAGGCTGGCTGGACCGGGAATGGTCTTCGGAACTTCTGGCGCGGTCGCAATCGGGCTGGGACTGGTTCTCGCTACATCTCGACGGGGGCGAAAAGCTGATGGGCTTCGTGCTGCGCGATGACGAGGCCGGGGACTATACCTCGGCCACATGGATCGACGCCGACGGCCAGCCGACGCCCTTCCCCGATGGCGCCTTCCGGGCGACGCCGCTGGAACGGGCCGAGGTCGCGGGCCGCGATATCCCCGTTCATTGGCGCGTGGAATTGCCCGAACGCGGGCTTGACGTCGAGGTGCGCGCGTTCAATGACGCAGCGTGGAACGATCTGGCCTTTCCCTACTGGGAAGGGCCGGTGACCGTGACGGGAAGCCATACCGGACGCGGCTATCTGGAGATGACGGGATATGAGTGACGAGGGCCTACGCGATTTCCTGAATACGGTCTGGACGCGGCTGGAGGCCGGCGCAGGCGGAGCGCCGGAACGCTGGGTGTCACTCGCTACGGTGAACACGAGCGGCGGGGCCGAGGTGCGCACGCTGATGATGCGGGATGCGGATCGTGCGTCGGGCACGGTCGCGATGCATACCGATCTGCATTCCGACAAGATCGCCGAGATCCGCGCCAATCCGATGGCCAGCGTGCTGATCTGGAACGAGGACACGCAAATCCAGATCCGCCTGCGCGTGCGGATCGAGATCGCGTCCGGCGAAGAGGTCCGCGCCGCGTGGGACAAGGTCCCCGAAGCCTCGCGCGGGAATTACGGCACCGTCCCTTCGCCCGGAACGCCGATCACGGGGCCAGAGGCGTATTCCCGCCAGCCCGACATCGCGCGCTTTGCGATCCTGACCGCCCATATCGTTGAGATCGACGCGGTGAACCTTGGCACCGATCCCCATCGCCGCGCGGTCTTTGCAGCGACAGATGACTGGGCCGGAGATTGGCGCGCGCCATGATCAACACGCCGCCCCTACCGTTGACGCAAGAGGTCGTGTTCATCGGCGGCGGACACACCCATGCGCTCGTCCTTAGGTCCTGGGGGATGAAGCCCCTGCCCGGCGCGCGTCTGACGCTGATCAACCCCGGCCCCGATGCGCCCTATACGGGCATGTTGCCGGGGCATGTGGCGGGGCATTACGACCGTGAGACGCTGGATATCGACATGGTGCGGCTCGCGCGTTTCGCGGGCGCGCGGCTGATCCTCGACAAGGCCTGCGGCATCGACCGCGCGGCGCGGCGCGTGATCCTCGAAAGCGGGCGGCGCGTGGCCTATGACGTGCTGTCCATCGATATCGGCATCACATCAGACCTGCCGGGCAGCTTCGACGGGGTGGAACATACCATCCCGGCCAAGCCTCTCGGCGCCTATGCCGATGCCTGGGCCGAGTTCCGATCCAAGGTCGCGCGCGGCGAGGCCAAGGCGCAGGTCGCGGTGATCGGCGGCGGCGTCGGCGGGGTGGAGCTGTCGATGGCGATGGCATATGCGCTGCGCTCGGATGGGGCCACGCCCGAAGTCACGGTGATTGACTGGGGCGAGGCGTTGCCCGGTCTCGGCGCCCGGCCGAGAGCCAAGCTGGACGCCGCGATGGAGGGTCTTGGCGTGACGCTGATCGAAGACACGCAGGTCACCCGCGTTACCTCGTCGAAGGTCGAGATGCATGCAGCGTCTGTCCCTAGCGCATTCACCGTCGCCGTCACGGGCGCACGGCCTTATGGATGGCTCGGCGAGACGGGCCTCGATCTGACGGACGGTTTCGTCGATGTCGGCCCCCGCCTTCGCAGCACCACCGACCCGCGCATCTACGCCGTCGGCGATTGCGCCCATCTGACCCATGCGCCAGTGGTCAAGGCCGGGGTCTATGCCGTGCGCGAGGCGCCGATCCTTTTCAACAATCTGCGCGCTGATCTGACGGGGGACGCGCCAAAGCGCTACGACCCGCAGCGCGACTATCTCAAGCTGATCTCCATGGGCGGCAAGCGCGCGCTGGCCGACAAATGGGGGCTTGGCCTGTCGGGCGCGCTTCTGTGGCGCTGGAAGGACCGGATCGACCGCAAGTTCATGGACCAGTTCACCAAACTTGCCCCGATGCGCCCACCTGCGCTGCCGCGTGTCGTGGCCGACGGTGTACCCGAGGCGCTTGGTCCAAAGCCCCTTTGCGGCGGGTGCGGCGCCAAGGTCGGTGGCGCCGCACTTCGCGATGTGCTGGTCGAATTACCCCGCGCCGGGCGAGGCGATGTCGAGACACTTCCGGGAGATGACGCCGCCGTCTTGCAGGTCGGAGGCGCGCGGCAGGTCCTGACGACAGACCACCTGCGCGCCTTCACCGAGGATCCGGCGCTTATGGCACGCATCGCGGCGATCCACGCGCTCGGCGATGTCTGGGCCATGGGCGCGGCCCCGCAGGCGGCGCTGGCAAGCGTGATCCTGCCGCGGTTGTCGGACCGCCTGCAAAAGGACTGGATGGCCGAGATCATGGAGGCGGCAGCCACCGTCATCGGAGACGCAGGGGCCGAGATTGTCGGCGGGCACAGTTCCATCGGATCAGAGCTGACCATCGGATTCACGGTGACGGGCCTCTTGGAACGCGCCGCGATCACGCTGACGGGCGCGCAAACAGGCGACGCCCTTATCCTGACGAAACCAATCGGCAGCGGTACGGTTCTTGCCGCCGAGATGCAGCTTGCCGCCAAGGGCGCCTGGGTGGCCGAGGCGCTGTCGTTGATGCAAGTCGCACAGGGCGACGCGGCGAAGATCCTTTCGGGCGCCCACGCCATGACGGACGTGACGGGCTTTGGACTTGCCGGGCATCTGGCCGGGATATGCCGCGCCTCTGAGGTCGGCGCGTGTCTTGATCTAAGCGCGATCCCGGTGATGAAGGGCGCGGTGCATCTGGCCGAAAACGGCGTGACCTCAACGCTGTATGAGGCGAACCGCAGCGGCGCAGGCGTGGTGATCGGCGCAGACAGCCCGCGCGGGAAGTTGTTGTTTGATCCGCAAACGGCGGGTGGGTTACTGGCTGCGGTCGATGCCGCCGACGCCGATGCCATCGTGCGCGATCTGCGCGCCGCCGGACATGACGCGGCCTGGATCGGAGAGATCACTGAAGGTCCGCCAGAGATCGAGTGTCGGTGAAAAGTTTGAATTGCCGTGATCAGGAATTGCCCCGGTCCGAACAGCACCGCAGGTGCCGGCCCCTTCGCCCGACCGTTCCTTGATGCGACCGGCGCGCCCTCACTTGGCAAGCACCGCCCCCTCAATCCCCACTGGCGAACAATTCGATCCAGACCGCGCCTGTTTCGACATCAAGGCGCACGTCGCTGCTAAATCCAAGATCGCCGCCAGAATGACCGATCTCCTCCGCGTCCAGTTCCAGCCCCATCCCATAGCCTTCGCCGCTTTCATCCCTCAGCATTTCGGCCAGCGCCGAGCCGCCAAGCAACGACCTTTCAATCAGTAGCGCATCATAGAAACGATAGAGATCCCGCGCCGAAGCGATGGTGCCCCCGTCGCCAAGGCCCTGCCCCCGGTAATAGTCGCGCACATGCATCCCGTCTTCGTGGCCGTCGGGCATGGCGGGTGGCACGGGGCGCGACCCGAAGACAAAGGCCCCCGTCATGCCGGCGGGCACAAAGACTTCGTCGGCCATGATCTGTGCATAGCTGTCGCCGGTCACCTCGGTCATGAGGATCTGAACGAGGACGTAGTTGGTGTTGGAATAGTCAAAGCCGGTGCCGGGCGCAAAATTCTGCGGCTCGTCAAAGGCATAGGCTAGCGCGTCTTCCGGCCCCAATATACCGGGGTTGTCCAGCGCCGCATCCACGAAATCGTCGCTCAGGTAGTCCGGCAAGCCCGAGGTCATGGTCAAAAGATGCCGCAAGGTGACGCCGTCCAGCCCGCCCAGCCCGTCCGATACGTCACGCGGCACAAGGGGCGCAACTTCGGCATCGAGATCCAGCGCCCCGTCTTCGACCAGACGCAAGGCGGCGACGGCAGTCATGGCCTTGCCGACCGAGGCGAGGACGAACAGTGTATCGGGCGTCGCTCCGGCAGAGGTTTCGATCACCTCCGCCTGCCCGTCCAGGAATTCAACGACCAGGGATGCGGGATCATGGGCCAAGGCGGGTTGCGCCAAGGCAGACAAGAGGAATGCGGAACGGATCATGGGACCTCTCGGGCGGACTTCTCCAGGGGTGATGACCGGTAGAGAAGATCGGGTGATGGTTTTCGGAAGAAGCCCTAGGACGGTTGCACGGCTGGTAGACCCGGTCAATCGACGCTTGTCAAAGCACGCGTGCGGCGTGCGAAAACCGATACCGAAGACATCCAATTTGGTTTCGCGAGAAAAATGAACCGGGTCCGAACAGCACCGTAGGTGCCAGGCCCGTCCAGTGCCGGGCTGGCGAACTGGCTTTGGCAATTCTGTAGGTAGGGTCAGACCACCCCATCTAGCTGGCGACTAGCCACCAGGTGTCGGGAAAGCCCCTACCCCGCAACCATCGCCTCGATCTCGCCCGCCAGCCGGTCGAGATCACCATCCTCAAGCGTCTGCCCGGCAACCTCTCCCAACAGCGCCATCCCCTTCTCTGCCCGCCACGACCCATAGCGCGGGTCGTAGTGACGGGCCATGAGATCGGCGGCCAGCGTCTCGAACCGCCCTTCGGCGACCATGCCTTGCCACTCCGCGACGATCGCGCGGCCCTGGTGCGGGATCAGCTTGGCCAACGTGTCCGACAAGGCTGCCGGATCGGCGATCACATCCCCGTACGCGCGCACCAGATACCGGGCGCGCGCCTCCAAGGGCGCGGTCACACGGATGCGCGGCGCGGCTTTCATCGCCGTCCAGACCGAGGGTGGCACACCCAGATCGCCGACTTTCGCGCTTTCCGCCTCGACCACCACAGGGCGCGCGGGATCGAGCGCCTCGAACGCCGCCGCAAGCCGCCCCTCGAATGCCTTCTGCGACGGCTGCCCGCCGTTTTGCCCGCCCAGAACAGAGCCGCGATGATTGCCCAGCCCCTCAAGGTCGACAATCTGCACGCCCCGCGCGCCGAGCCGTTTCAGGATGTCGGTCTTGGCGGTCCCGGTATTGCCGTCGATCAGGATCAGGCGATGCGGCAAAGGCGTGTCATGCATCGCGCGGACGATCAGCCGCCGGTACGCCTTGTAGCCGCCCTTCACTGTCTCGGCGCGCCAGCCGATACCTTGCAGGATCGTCGCGAAGCCGCCCGATCGCTGTCCACCGCGCCAGCAATAGACCAGCGGTCGCCAGCCGCCATCCTTTTCCTTCAGCGCCGTTTCCAGATGATGGGCCGTGTTCCGCGCCAGGATCGCCGCGCCGATCTTGCGCGCCTTGAAAGGGCTGTCCTGCACATAGATCGTCCCAACCTCGGCCCGTTCGGCATCGGTGAACACGGGCAGGGAAATCGCCCCTGGCACATGGTCCTCGGCGTATTCCGACGGCGAGCGCACGTCGATCACCGTGTCGGCATCGGGGGTCAGGAACTGGCGCAGGCTCTCAAGGGTCACGGGCATGCCGCCGATGTAGACCGGGCCGCACGCATCGGAAAGGGCGATATTCCGGCCCAGCGCCGGAAACCCGGGCGCAGGCCATTGCGTTCATCACCTATGCCGGGGCAGTTGACACCGGCAATAACGTCCGGACCCTTGGCCATGACCGCGATCCCCCTTCTCGTCTTCAGCGATCTCGACGGCACGCTGCTCGATCACGAGGGCTATTCCTTCAAAGCGGCCCGCCCCGCGATCAATGCGCTGAAGGCAATGGGCGGCCGCCTCGTGCTCGCCTCATCAAAGACCGCGCCCGAGATCGCCGAACTGCACGCCGCAATGGGCCTCGGCGACACACCCGCCATCACGGAAAACGGCGCAGCGGTCATGGTGCCGGGACAGGACGATCCTGCCAGCCGCTATGACGAGTTACGCGCGGTTCTGGACGACGTGCCTTTCGCCCTGCGCGCGTCCTTCGAAGGCTTTGGCGACATGACCGATGCGCGCGTGGCCGAGCTTACGGGCCTGCCGCCCAAGGGGGCAGCCCTCGCCAGGACCCGCGCCCATTCAGAGCCGGGGGTCTGGTCTGGCAGTGACGAGGCCTTGCAGGATTTCCTGGCCGCCCTCGCCAGGAACAACGTCACAGCCCGCAAAGGCGGACGTTTCCTCACCCTCTCCTTCGGCGGCACCAAGGCCGATCAGATGGCAAAGATCATCACCCGCTTCGCGCCGGAACGTACCCTCGCGCTTGGCGATGCCCCCAACGATATCGAGATGATCGAAGCCGCCGATCAGGGCGTCATCATCCGCAACGACCACGGGCCGAACCTGCCGCCCCTCGCAGGCGAAACCGCAGGCCGCATCACCCGGACGACCCAGCCCGGCCCCGAGGGCTGGAACACCGCGGTTCAAGCGGTCATAGATAAGATCCAACGAGACAGGAGCACGCGCTAGTCATGGCCGATTTTCACCAGAACGGCAGCATCGCCCAGTTTCACAACCTGCGCCAACGCCCCCTGAACGAGCTGGTCTACGAGCTTGAAACCTTCGCGCAGACGCGCAAGATCGTCCTGATCCTGCCCTGTCTCTATTCCGAACTTCTGGGCGAAGCGATTGGCAAGATCGTCGAAGAACTCAAATCCGTACGCTACCTGCACCGGATCATCATCGGCCTCGACCGTGCCGATGAAGACGAATACCGCCACGCCCGCGCGTTCTTTTCCGACCTGCCGCAGGATCACGTCGTCTTGTGGAACGACAGCCCCCGCATGAAAGGCCTCGGCGCCCGGCTCGAGGCGCTTGGCCTTGCGCCCGAAGAACCCGGCAAGGGCAAGAATGTCTGGGGCTGCATCGGCTATCTGATGGCCTGCGCGGATGCCTCGGTGATGGTGATCCACGATTGCGATATCGTCACCTACGAGGCCGGGATGCTTGCGCGCCTCGTCTATCCCGTGGCCAATCCGAACTTCCCCTATCAACTGTCCAAGGGCTTTTATCCGCGCATCGGCGACGGCAAGCTCAATGGCCGGGTCACGCGCCTTCTGGTCAGCCCGCTCCTGATCGCGCTGAAAAAGGTGGTCGGCGACCGCGACTATCTCGATTACCTGCGATCGTTCCGTTACCCGCTCTCGGGCGAATTCGCGCTACGCACCAGCGTCCTGCCGGATCTCCGTATCCCGTCCGACTGGGGTCTCGAGATCGGCGTCCTGTCAGAGGCCTGGCGCAACCTCGCGCCCAGCGCCGTCTGCCAGGTGGAAATTTCGGACGCCTATGACCACAAACACCAACAGCTCTCGGCCGATGACGCCAAGGCGGGCCTCAACCGCATGTCCACCGATATCTGCAAGGCGATCTTCCGCAAGCTGGCCGCCGATGGCGTCGTCTTCACGCCCAATGTCTTCCGCACGCTGAAGGCCACCTACTACCGCTCGGCGCTCGATCTCCTGGAATTCTACTTCCACGACGCGCGGATGAACGGTCTCAGCCTCGACCGCCATTCCGAAGAACGCTCGATCGAACTGTTCGCCGAGAACATCGTCACAGCCGGCCAGGTCTTTCTCGACAACCCGCGCGAGACGCCTTTCATCCCCACCTGGAACCGCGTCCATGCGGCGGATCCGACGCTCATGGGCGACTACAGGAAAGCCGTCGCCGAAGACATCGCCGATTTCGCGTGACCATTTCTACTTTGGTTCGACAAATACCTTGGGGGTGAATGCGCGGGAACCGCGCAGAGGGGGCAACGCCCCCTCCCCCAGCGACGGCGCAGCCGGCGCAAGACATCGCTTGTCGGCGCAGCCGACACCGCTGCCTCACCCGGCGTTGGTGATCCACATGCACTGATAGGGTGCAAGGTCCAGATCGCCCGAGACCCGTGCGCCCGACAGCAGATCGACCCAGGTTTCATCCGCGATCAGGTTCAGCGCATCGCCCGGGATTTCGACTGCCTCACCGCTGACATTGTGCAAAGCGAAGACCGATTGCGACCGGTCCAGAGATTGCCGCCACAGCCCCAGCACCCGCTCATCAAGCCGCGAGAGGGTGAAATTCGTCGCATTGGGATGAAAGGCCGGCTGGCCCTGGCGGATCTTCAGCCGCCGCGACATCGCTGCCAGAACCCGCGCCTGTTCGCTTTCAGGATCGTCGAGCAGGGCCTCCAGCGTCGGGTAATCCCACTTGTGGCGGTTGATCGCCCGGTTCATCGCGCGCCGCTCGACGGCCTCCAGATCGTTGCCCGTCCCCAGCATGGCGTGGATATAGAACGCCGGGATCCCTTCCAGCGACATGGCGATGGTCTGCGAGCAAAGGAACCTGGCAAGATGCTGGTCGTCCTCACCCTCGAACGTGCGCCGCGTCGCATCGAAGAACCCGGTGTTCAACTCATATGGCGCCTCACCCCCATCCGGCAGCGCGCGCATGGACACAAGGCCGCCGCCAGCGCGCACCGTGTCGATCATCCGCGCGATCTCATCCTCGGGCAGCAGCCCTTCGGCAGGCCGCATCCCGATCCCGTCGTGCGAGGCAGTGAAATTGAGGTAGGCGCAACCAAGCGGCGCGGGCGGCATGCTGCGCTGCCAGGCGGCCAGATAGCGCGCCGTCCCCGACATCACCGCATGCAGAATAAGGGGCGGCAGCGGAAAGTTGTAGACGACATGCGCCTCGTTGCGCTTGCCGAAATAGCTCAGGTTCTCGGCCTTCGGGACGTTGGTTTCGGTCAGGATGATGACCGTTTCAGTCGAATAATCGGCCAGAAGCCGCAAGAGCTGCACCACCGCGTGGGTCTGGGGCAGATGGATCGACGGGCTTCCGACCTCTTTCCAGAGGAACGCAACGGCGTCGAGCCGGATGGTCCGCACGCCTTTTTCGATGTGCAGCCGGATGATCCGCAGGATTTCCAGCAGCACCTCGGGATTGCGGAAATCGAGATCGACCTGGTCATGGCTGAAGGTGCACCAGACATGGCGCGTGCCTTTCGCCGTCTCGACCTCGCGAAGCAGCGGCGAGGTGCGCGGGCGCACGACCATCGACAGATCGTCTTCGGGTGAGGCCTCGAAGAAGAAGCCGTCATAGGGCGCCTGTCCCTGCAGATAGGCGTTGAACCACGGGCCCTGGCTCGAGACATGGTTCAGCACCAGATCAGACATCAGGTGAAAGCTTTGCCCGATCCGTTCGATATCGGCCCAGTCGCCGAGGGCGGAATCGACCTTCCGGTAATCGGTCACGGCGAAGCCGTCATCCGAGGTGTAGGGAAAGAACGGCAGGATATGCACGCCGTTCACCACACCTTCCATCCGGTGCGTCAGGAAATGGTTCAGAAGATCCAGCGGTTTGTGCGTGCCGTCGATGATGGAATCGCCATAGGTGATCAGCACCGCGTCGCGTTCGGACCACAGCATGTTGCCCGTCGTGCGCGGCCGTTTGCGGCGATGCGCCTCGCCGGGCCAGAATTCGTCGATCACCTTGCTGGCCAGCACATCCGTGTCGAGATCGGGATAGATCACGTCAAGAAGCGCCGTCAGACGCTCTGAAAACGTGGCGGGGCTGCGGCGCGCCTTTGGCTGGGCGATCGGGCTGAGATCCGGTTCCATATCCGCAAGTTAGGCGCGGGCAAGGGCAAGGGTCCAGAGCCGTTATCTGCCTGCTTGCCGCTTTACCGGGCGCAGTCCCTAGATTGCTGCGAAAACAGGCACACCTTGGATGCCCCTGCGTCAGGTCAGCCCGCCCGCCTGTTTCAGCGCCGCTATGCCTGCGGCGTCGTACCCGGCCTCCGACAGGATCTCTTCGGCCTCTGCCCCCGGCGCCCCCGGCGCTATCGGCGCCCGCTGCCCGCTGCGCGACAGGCGGGGCGCAGGCGCTGCTTGCAGCACGCCATCCAGATTGGTGAGCGCGCCGCGCGCAACCACATGGGGGTGCGACGCGGCCTCCTCGGGCATAAGCACGGGCGAGACACAGGCATCGCTGCCCTCGAACACATCCGTCCAATCGGCCATGCTGCGCCCGGCAAAGCGGGCGGCGAAGATCGCCTCCATCTCGGGCCAATAGCTGCGATCCATCTGGCGACCAAGGTCAATCCCGACCCCCAGCCCGTCGACCAGCGCGGCGAAGAACTGCGGCTCCAGCGCGCCCACGGCCATGTGCCGCCCGTCCCGTGTCGCGTAGCAGCGATAGAAGGGCGCGCCGCCATCTATCAGGTTCGACGCCCGTTCCATCCGCCAATCGCCCTTGGCAATCCACTGGTGAACGAGCCCCAGCATCGCGGGCGCGCCTTCCATCATCGCGGCATCGACAACTTGCCCCTTGCCCGATCTCTGCCGCTCGAACAGCGCCGAGAGGATGCCGAAAAGAAGGAACATCGTCCCGCCCCCGTAGTCCGCCGCGAGGTTCAAAGGCGGGATCGGCGTTTCTTTCGGGCCAATCATGTAAAGCGTGCCGGTCAACGCGAGGTAGTTGATGTCATGCCCGGCCGTCTTCGCCAAAGGCCCGTCCTGCCCCCAACCCGTCATGCGCGCATAGATCAGCCCGGCGTTCAGCGCCGCCATATCGTCCGGTCCCAGCCCGAGCTTTTCCATGACGCCGGGACGGAACCCTTCGATCAGCACATCGGCCTTCCCGATCAGCGCCATAACCGCCGCTATCCCGCCTTCGGTTTTCAGGTTCAGCGCAATCGAGCGTTTGCCGCGCCGGTTGATATCCGACGGATCGAGCGGCGCGCTCTTGCGGTCGATCACCACGACATCCGCGCCCTGATCCGCCAAAAGCTGCCCCGCAAGCGGCGCAGGCCCCAGCCCCGCCATCTCGATCACGCGCAATCCGTCCAGTGCTCCGCCCATATCTGTTTCTCCTGTCCTGCCATGCGCCGACTTTTACGGATGACGCCTTCGGATGACAGGGGTATCACCATGATCAAAGCAGGAGGAGACATCATGAAGATCGACGGAACATCAGCCATCGTCACCGGCGGCGCATCTGGCCTTGGCGGCGCAACCGCACAAATGCTGGCCGAGAACGGCGCGAAGGTCGCGATCTTCGACATGAACGCGGATGCGGGCGAGGCGATGGCCAAGCAGCTTGGCGGCACGTTCCACCAGGTCGATGTGTCGAAAGAGGAGCAGGTGATCGCTGCCCTCGATGCCGCCGCCGAAGCGAACGGTCCCGCGCGCATCCTCGTGAACTGCGCCGGGATCGGGCCCGCGAAAAAGACCGTTGGCCGGGAAAACGCGCCTGCGGGGATCGACCTTTTCGGAACCGTGATCTCGGTCAACCTGATTGGGACCTTCAACGTGCTGAACCAGTTCGCTGCCCGGGCCGCGGCGCTGGACCCCATCGCCGACGAACGCGGCGTGATCGTCAACACCGCCTCTGTGGCAGCCTATGACGGACAGGTCGGACAAGCAGCCTACGCCGCCTCGAAAGGCGGGATTGTCGGCATGACTCTGCCCATCGCGCGCGATCTGGCGCAGCACGGCATCCGCGTGATGACCATCGCGCCCGGCATCTTCCTGACGCCGCTTTTGCAAGGCCTGTCCCAAGAGGTCCAGGACTCGCTTGGCGCGCAAGTGCCCTTCCCCTCGCGGCTGGGCGATCCGGCGGAATATGCCAACCTCGTCAAGACCATAGCCGAGACGCAATACATGAACGGAGAAGTGATCCGCATCGACGGCGCCATCCGCATGGCCCCGCGGTAGGCGCGAACCCGCAATTCAACGCCACAGACCCGAACACTATCGCAGTTGCCGGGCCTATCCATTGCCCGGCAGGCGAATTGGCTGTTCAAGTTTTGCCGAGAGGGGCAATGCCGCCCCCTCGGACTGGCGACAGGCCCTTACCCGATCGACAACCCCTTGCGCATCGCCACGAGGTCCAGATCGCGTGCGACAAACAAGGCGCCGGTCTCTATGGCGGCGTCATAGACCTCGTCGCTCATCGTCAGGATACCCGCTGGCAATCCCGCAGCACCGATCCGGCTGATGGCGTCCATCACCGCCGCCACCACCACGGGGTGACCCGGCTGGCCGGGATAGCCAAGGCTCGCCGCCAGATCAGCGGGGCCGACGAAGATCGCGTCGATGCCGGGCGTGCCCGCGATGGCCTCGAGATTATCGAGGGCCTTCTGCGTCTCGACCTGCACGATCAGGCAAATCTCGTCCCGCGCCTTGGCCGCGTAATCCTTGATCCGGCCAAAGCCAGAGGCGCGCGTCGATCCGGCCACGCCTCTGATCCCCTTGGGCGGGTATTCGACCGAGGCTGCGGCCAGTTCGGCATCTTCCGCCGTCTCGATATAGGGGATCAGCAGAGACTGCGCGCCGATGTCTAGAAGCTTCTTGATCTCGGCCACGTTCAGCGATCCGGGCCGCACGATGGGCGTGACCGGATAGGCGGCCGCCGCCTGCAAGAGCGGCAGGACGGTGACCGGGTCCATGGGCGAATGTTCGGTGTCGATCAGCATCCAGTCAAAGCCCGCGCCCGCCAGCATCTCGATGGTCAGCGCGTTCGGGATGGTGCACCAGACACCGCGCTGCAGCTGCCCCTTGGCAAGGGCGGCCTTGAAGTCATTGGGTTTGAGGCTGGTCATGTCGGGTCTGTCCTTTGTGGCGTTGCGGCGCAGCATGGCGACGCGGCGCGCGGCGTCAAGCGCTAGGCCTCGCCCGCGCCTGCGCGGCTGGCATCGGTTGCGGGGGCGTAAGTACGCTCGGCGAAAGCGTTCAATGTGTCGAGCGCACCCGGGTCGATTGCGCCGGGGCGCTGCGGGGGATGTTCGGACAGGTCTTCTGGGTGGGGTCCGGCGCGGATGATCCGGGCACTTTCGGTCTGATCGGGAAAAGCGCCGATGGTCCAAAGGCGGTCTGGCTCGATCAGCGCGCCGCCGGGTCCCGCCAGCAGATGAACCCGCCCGACATCCTGCGCGACATCGGCGAGGAAGGGCAGCAAGAGGACGGGGTAAATCACCGGACCCAGCCTGAGGTCACCCTCGCCCACAATCGCAGGCCTGTCGCTGATCGCGATGCCGGTCCGCAAGGGGCACAGCGCCCCGGTCCCGGCGTTCCAGTCATGCCCCTCACACTCCGGACCGCGCGCCTCGCCCAGCCGCTCTAGCAACCCCGCCAGCGCCTCCGGCCCCGGAAGCCCACGCGCGGCAAGCCAGCGCGCCGCGCGCCCGGCTTCTTCGGCGGTGCCCCAGTCAAACCCCGCCCCCCGCGCGGCCTTGCGGGCCAGCGCGGCAATCTCGTTTCCGGAATAGCTCACGTGTCGATTCCGAAGACCCAGCCTGCCGGGTCGCACTCCTGCAATTCGCCAGGCAAAGGCGCGCCGCGGAACATGTTGATGCGGACCCAGCGATCGGACCGTGGATCGAAATGGCAGGCACCGAAGAAGGACAGTTTCGCGCGCAAGAGGTCGATCGGCAACATCGCCGCATCGATCGTGTTGTCCCGGATCTCGGCATAGGGATGGCGCGCGACGATCTGGGCGCGGCGGGCGCTGTGGCGATGTTCGGGGCGGCGCAACAGGAAATCCGCAAGCAGCGTCTCGTCGGCCTCATCCCCTAAGGCCGCGTGCAAGAGCGCCGCGTCCCGCCCCGGTGCAAGCGGCTGGGCGAAATCGGCCAACGGCTCTTGATAGGTTTCGCCAAGGCGCGGTTCCTGCTTTTCGGCAGACACGTACCATGTGCGCGCATGGCAGGCCGGATCGGACCAGTCATAGGCCATTGCCCAGGCGTAGTCGCGCCAAAGATCGGCCCGCAGCGCGCCTACGGATTGCGCGCCATTTACCCGGAAACAGGAGGATTCATCGGCGCTCATGGTTTCGGCCAGATCGTCTACGAGGTCTCCATGCGGCTCCAGCAGCAGCGACACAAGGCATTCCTGACCCTCGATGGACAGAGCGCCCTCGGCCCAGAGGTACAAGGCATCCCAGGGGCTTGGACGGTCCAGCGCCCCCGTATCCAGATGCGCGGCGAGGCGGGCCAAATCCGCCCGAAGCGTTATGATCCGGGGCGCTTGCAGATCGTGGACCGACCGCCAATCGCGCGCGACGCGCTGCGCGCCGGTCAATGCCAAACGGAAATCGCGCGCCGTGTCTTCGGTCGCCTGCGGAAGGGCGCGGACACGGGCCAGCGCGGTTTCCCGCGCGGCGATCCAGTTGTTCAGCAGTACCGGGTGGTTGATGAGGAAGGGCGCCATGCCAAGCCCCGTCGAATTGCCGATCCCAAAGCGGCGGCGCAGCTTTGCATCCATCCGCACGGCCGCGTCCCCGCCTTGTGCGGCGGCGAGGTGATCGACGAGGTCCAGAACGAAGGCGCGGATCAGGTAGACGGTGAGCATCTCGGCCTGGAACGGCGCAGCGAACTCGGGGCGAGCGGCGATATCCTCGCGGTCCGCCGCGCCAAGCTTGCCGGATCCGTAGACTGCCGTCGTCCGGTAGAGATAGCCCACGGCATCGACCGTGTCGGCGTCGGGCTGGGTGCCTTTGGCGAGGCAATCAACCACGTGATCGAACAGGCGCACCGACCGGTTCGCGCGCGACACGGTCAATTCGCGCGAGCTGACGCGCCCTGCCTCTTGCAGGGGGACATTTTTCGACAGCCGCGCGATATCGGCGGCCTCGGGTATGCCATCGAACAGGGAAAACGTCGCGTCCCAGGCGGTCGCGATCACCCGATCGGAGCGCATCTCTGGCGGCAGGTCGTGGGCGAAGGCGACGAGCGAATAGCAACGATCCGGCCCGTGCATCGTGTAGACCGCGTGACCCACGCCGCGGGTGTCGATGTCGAAGGCGCGGACCTCAAAGCGCCAGTTCTCGCGCTTGAGCCGCCGCAACAGCACGCGCATGAAGGACAAGCGCGATTGGTGAAACGCGCCCATGCGGGCAAGGCGCATGACATGATCCGGCGGGCGCAGGCCGGGCGTTTCGCGCCTTTCAAGCGGCGTCGACTCTGGCCCGCTCATGCCGCCGATCCAAAGCTGGCATCGAAGAAGCGCAGCCAGTTCTCGCCCATGATCCCCGCGACCTCGGCGCTATCAAAGCCCACCGCGCGCAGTCCGTCCTCGATCCGGCCAAAATCTCGGTTGTCCTGAAACCAGTCCGGCATCGGCGGAAAACCAGGCGCGGCGGCGGACCCCTCGCCGAAATCCACGCCCTTCGTCCAGCGCCCTGTACGCATCCACTCGACCACGCTGTCAGGCTGGTCCTGGCAAAGGTCCGACCCGATCCCAAGCGCCCCTGCCCCGACCATGTCGGCCGTCCGCGCGATCATCTGGCAAAAGCCGTCCAGCGTGCAGCCCGACTTGTCCTTCAGGTGATGCGGATACAGCGAAAACCCCAGCATCCCGCCACTTTCCGCCAGCGCACGGATCACCGTGTCGGACTTGTTGCGCAGCGCGGGCGTCCAGCTGTGGGGGTTGGCGTGGGTGATCGCGATCGGACGCGTGGAATGCTCGATCGCCTCGAGCGTAGAGCGTTCGGCAGAATGGCTCATGTCGATGACCATACCGACGCGGTTCATTTCGGCGATCACTTCGCGGCCCATACGGGTTAGGCCCGGATCCTCGGCCTCGTAGCAGCCCGTCGCAAGCAGCGACTGGTTGTTGTAGCTGAGCTGCATGAAGCGCGCACCAAGGGTGTGCAGGATTTCCACCAGCCCGATATCATCCTCGATGGGGCTGGGGTTCTGGAACCCGAAGAAGATCGCAGTGCGGTTCGTGTCGCGTGCACGGCGGACATCATCGCCGGTGCGGCCCATGAAAATAAGGTCGGGGACGCGTTCGAACCATCGGTTCCACGCCTCGAAGTTCAGCACGGTCTCGCGAAAGGTTTCGTGATAGGCGACGGTCACATGGACGGCATCGACCCCGCCCTCGCGCATCTGGCGGAAGATCTTTTCCGACCAGTTTGCATATTGAAGCGCGTCGATCCTGTGGCTCACGGCGCGCGCTTTCGGAGGTCTGATGGCATGCGAATCTCTCTGTGACCCGGTCAGTCTAAGGGCGAAGGGGCGCGGCGTCAGTCTGTCTTTGGGAAGGTGACCTGGCCCCTCAAAGCATGGCGCTCGATCAGTTCGAACCGCCCATCGGGCCGTTCGCCGACAAGGGCGATCTCGTCGAGCTTGAACGGCGCGGGCAGCGGTGGAAGATGAGCCGCCAACTTCTGCTCCCAGTCCGCGATCTCGGCTTTGGGCAATCGCCCCGTGAGCGTCATGTGAAACCGAAATTCGTCCATCACATAGGGGTATCCCCAGCGCATGAGGTTCGCCTCTTGCGCCGTGGACAGCCCGGCCTGCCGACGGCGGTCCAATTCCGCCTCTCCTGCCGGAGCGCGGAAGGCGTCAAGCTCCGCAACTGCTGCTCTGGCGACACGGGCGATACCGGTTGTGTCCCCGGTCGGCGTCAGCGCAAGGAACCGGCCGAGGCGCGTCAGGGAAAGGCCGTCCGCCTGCGCCGGGGCCGTGCGCGCGGCCAAGTCCGCCACCGCATTGGAAAGCGCAGCCGCATCCAGACCCCCGGCCAAGCGAAACGGCGGTTTCAGCGTGCCGTGGAACCCGTATTTGCGCGGCGTGTCGGTGGCTTCGGCCAGCCCTGGCACATCGAACATCGCTGCCTCTGCCCCGCCAAGCGCATCCCAGCCCAGCCAACGCGCACCGAACTCGGCCAACGGCCCGTTGGGGGGCAAATAATAGATCGCATAGCGCGCGTGTGACATGCGTAGTCTCCTGTTCGGCGCCGGCCGTATGGGCCACCATGGCAGATGACCGGACGCTTTGGGAATGCTAGGCACACCGGACCACCCGTTCGGGACGCTTTTTGAAAGGACGCGCCATGATCCGCAATTCACTTCGTCAGAGATGGGCCGAAGGCAAGCCCGCGATCAATGGCTGGCTATCTATCGGCAACCCGTTCACGGCGGAAATCATGGCCGCGCAAGGCTATGACATGGTGACCGTCGATATCCAGCACGGCGCGCTGGCCTATTCCGATGCGCTGCCGATGTTCCAGGCGATGCGCGCCTCAGGCGTGGCGCTGGGGGCGCGGGTGCCATGGCTGGACCCGGCGGCGATCATGAAGGCGCTGGATGCGGGCGCAATGAACATCATCTGCCCGATGATCAGCAGCGCCGAGGATGCCGACGCCTTCGTCCGGCACCTGCGCTATCCGCCCGATGGCGAGCGCAGTTTCGGCCCGACCCGCGCCGGGTTTGCCTTTGGCGGATATGACGCGAAGATCGCCAATGAAGAGATCGTCGCGCTTGCGATGATCGAGACGCGCGCTGCGATGGACAACCTTGAAGAGATCGCGAAAACGCCGGGTCTCGATGCGCTCTATGTCGGTCCGGCGGATTTGAGCCTAGCGCTTGGCCAGGGCGAGTATGCGCCCGGCTTTGACCGCGAAGAGCCCGAGATGATCGACGCGATCAAGCATATCCTCGGCGTTGCGAAGGCGAACGGCAAACGTGCGGCGCTGCATTGCGGGTCGCCGGACTATGCCGGGAAGGCCATCGAGTGGGGCTTCGACATGTGCACCGTGTCGGCCGACGCGCGCCTTCTGGCAGCCGGCGCCGCAGCGCATGTGGCGCGGTTCAGGGAGTTGACGGGCGGCGCCTGAGCGCCGCCCTTGTTCTTTACGCGCGCGGCGCGCGGCGCATATCCAGCGTCATCGGAAACTCGGGATGCGGCGTCTCGGACGGCGGCGTATAAAGCCCCGCCGTATGCCCGTGCGGTTCGAACCGCGCGAGGCGGCGCGCCTCTGCCTCATTGGCGTTGATCGGGAAGGTGTCGTAATTCCGCCCGCCGGGATGTGCGACATGATAGGTGCACCCGCCCAGCGCGCGGCCTGTCCAGGTGTCGTAGATGTCGAACGTCAAAGGCGCATCCACCGGCAGTTGCGGATGCAGCGCAAGCGGCGGCTGCCAGGCCTTGTAGCGCACGGCGGCGACCGAAACGCCCGCCGTTTCAGTGCGTTGCAGCGGCATTTTCCGGCCGTTGCAGGTGACGATGTAGCGGTCGGGATCGCTGGTGGTCAGGCGGGCCTGCAGACGCTCGACCGAGCTGTCGGTATAGCGCACCGTGCCGCCGATGGCGCCGGTTTCGCCCAGCACATGCCACGGCTCCAGCGCTTGGCGGATTTCCAGATTGACGCCCTCGACCGTGACCTCGCCGCAGAAGGGAAAGCGGAACTCGGCCTGCGCGGCATACCATTCGGGATCGAGATCGAAACCATGCGCCTTGAGATCGGCGAGCACGTCCAGAAAATCCTGCCAGACGAAATGCGGCAGCATGAACCGGTCGAACAGGCTGGTGCCCCAGCGCGTCAGCGTTCCCTTGATCGGGCTTTGCCACATCCGCGCGATCAGCGCCCGGATCAGAAGCTGCTGTGCAAGGCTCATGCGCGGATTGGGCGGCATTTCAAAGCCGCGAAATTCCACGAGGCCCAAACGCCCTGTCGGCCCGTCAGGGGAATAAAGCTTGTCGATGCAGATCTCGGCGCGGTGCGTG
>CBFIJK010000027.1:0-45931 GCA_965662745.1 uncultured Paracoccaceae bacterium | reverse complement strand
TTTTGCCGGGCAAAGCAGGCGAGATCGCGATAGCGCCTGCCTTCAGCACGCCAAGCGGAACGGTCAGGATCACTGCATCGCCCTGCATGACTCCGCAGGCGGCCTGCACCGTCACTCCATTCTTCAAAATCTCGATGGCAGAGACGGGGCAGCCAAGGTCGATGGCAATGCCCTTGGTCATCGCAGCGATCACGCCAAAATAGCCGTTCGGGAAAACGTAGTCGCTACCGCCGAATTCCTCACCTTCGTCTCGCGCCTCAACCGAAAGTCGCGCGGCGCTTTCTGCGTATTCCAGTTCGACATCCAGAAGACGTTCCAGCGACCTGGAAAGCGGCGTCTCGATCAAGCCCCCCGCGCCGCGGATCACGACATCCTCGAAATCGCTGCGCACGCGCGCAAGGCCCGCATCATCGGCGATCCTCGTCACCGGATTTCCGCGCGCGCCGTGTATCCATGACGCCCCAAGATCGACGGGCGCGCCAAGGACAGGGTCTGTCCAGATGCGCCCGCCGGGCCTGCCGCGCGCTTCGATCACCTGAACCTCGGCGCCGCCACTCATAAGTGCGCGCGCTGCCGCCAGTCCCGCCGCGCCTGCGCCGATGACGATCACCCGCTCAGCCCAGTCGAGTTGCCGCGCCGCGCGGCGGCCCGACAGGATCGCGCCGTGCACGGTTGAGGGATAGTCGGGTTCCGTCGCCTCGCCTGCGAGGACGAGCCGCCCTTCAATCGCTTCGGTCAGCGCCGCCCGATCCGCGCGAGAGGCTGTCAGCCCAAGATGCGAATAGGCCCCAAGCGCATAAGGATCGCGCGACCAGTTGCTGCGCAGGACGCCAGTTGGCTGCGGCAAGGCGCGCTGCGACAGCGCTGGACTGGCAAGCGTTGCCCCAAGCCCCGCGATCATGGTGCGCCGCGACCATGCCGGGCGCGCGCGAGTCACAATCACCACCGCAGTCCGTAGCGCACCGCATCGTAAATCCCCGCGTGGATGTTGCGAGAGGCGATGGCATCCCCGATCCGGTACATGGTGAAGTCCGCCTCTGGCTTGGTCACGGGAAACGGATCGCCCCCCTTCAAGAGGGCGGCATACTCGACCGCCCCGCCATTCCTCGCATGAGGCCGCAGCGCATGATAAAGCTCATCAAGCGCAGCCGTGCCATGCTCGACGACCACCTGATCGACCCGGCGCTCGCCTGACCAGCCGTTAGCGTAGTCGGACCCAAGCGTTACTGCGATCTCGTTGCCGATCCGCTCGGCCCGCACCACTCGGGTGTTGATCGTGATCCGCACCCCGGCGCGCTGAAATGCATCCATATAGGGCGCGTGGTTCAGACCGCCGATCTCGGGCGCGAACATGCGTTCCGGCGTCACGAGTTCAACCTCTGCCCCGCTCGCCGCGATCACCTCTGCCGCGCTCATACCGGGATGCGCACCGTTGTCGTCATAGACGAGCACCCGCCCCGCAGGCTTCACCGCGCCCGACAGGATATCCCAGGTTGAGACGGTCAAGGCCTCGCCCTCCATCTCGGGCGGCTGCGGCAAGCCGCCCGTGGCGACCACGACCATTTCGGGACGCAGCGCGATCACATCGGCCGCCTCTGCGAAATGATTGTAGCGGATATCGACGCCAAGCCGGTCGAGTTCCGCCAGACGCCAATCGGTGATCCCCTGCAACTCGCGCCGCCGCGGATTCGCAACGAGCAGGTTAACCTGCCCGCCCGCACGGTCCGATGCCTCAAGCAAGGTCACATCATGCCCCCGCTCTGCCGCGACGCGCGCAGCCTCCAGCCCCGAAGGCCCCGCACCGATGATTACCGCACGCTTCGGTGCTTCCGCCTTCGGGATCACATGGGGAATCCACGCCTCTCGCCCCGTCGCCGCGTTGTGCGCACACAGCGCCTCGCCCCCTTCATAGATGCGGTCCAGGCAATAGGTCGCACCGACGCAAGGCCGAATGCGATCTTCTTGTCCCTGCGCGACCTTCACCGCGATATGGGGATCGGCGATATGGGCGCGGGTCATGCCGACCATATCCAGCTTGCCCGAGGCCACGGCGTGCCGCGCCGTTGCGACATCCGAGATCTTTGCGGCATGGAAGACCGGGAACTTGACCGCCGCCTTCACGTCGCCCGCGAAATCCAGGTGCGGCGCGCTGGCCATGCCCTGCACCGGGATTACGCCGGTGAGTTCAGCATCCGTGGCCACGCGCCCGCGAATGAGATTAAGAAAATCCACCTTGCCCGAGGTCGCCAGACGCCGTGCGATCTCGACCCCTTCTTCGCGGGCCAGGCCCTTGTCGAACTGCTCGTCCGCGACCATCCGCAAGCCCATGATGAAATCGGGCCCAACTCGGGCGCGCACCGCATCCACGACCCGCCACATGAACCGCAACCGGTTTTCTAGGCTGCCCGAATACTCGTCCTCCCGCCGGTTCTGATAGGGTGACCAGAACGCATCCATCAGATGCCCGTAGGATTCGAACTCAATCCCGTCGAGTCCCGCCGCCTTCATCCGTTCTGCCGCATCCGCGTAATCGGCGACGATACGGTCGATATCCCAGTCCTCCATCTCTTTGGGAAAGGCGCGATGCGCGGGCTCTCGCACCGAAGACGGGGCAACGACGGGCAGCCAGTCGCCCTTGTTCCACCCCGTGCGCCAGCCCAGATGCGTCAGCTGGATCATCACCGCGCAGCCCTCGGCGTGGCAGGCATCCGCCAGTTCCGACAGAGGGCGTACGATCTCGTCCTTATAGGCCAGAAGGTTGCCGAAGGCCTCGGGGCTGTCAGGCGACACGACAGCAGACCCGGCGGTCATCGTCAGCGCGATGCCACCTTTCGCCTTTTCCTGGTGGTAGAGCCGATACCGTTCTGTCGGCAGGCCATTCTCGGAATAGGCCGGTTCATGCGCAGTCGACATGATCCGATTCTTGAGCGTCAGAGACCCAAGTTGAAACGGCTGCATCAGCGGATCGTTCGACATGGGCGCGGCCCTCCCCTTCGCATTCAGCCTGCGCGACGCCCCACTTGCCCCTCAAGTCGAAAAACGTCATGCCAAGGATGAATTGCGCAGGAGGGGCAAGATGGACCTGATCGACAAGCTGAAAGCGATTTGCGGCGATGCCAATGTCCTCACCGGCGCGGCGACTGATCCTTACCGCAGCGAATGGACCGGACGTTATGTCTCCGACCCGCTTTGCGTTGCCCGCCCCGCGACGACCGAAGAGGTCGCGCAGATCGTCACGCTTGCCAATCATACCGGCACTGTCGTGGTCCCCGCCGCCGGGCGCACCGGCCTCAACGGCGGCACAAAGGCGGATGGCGCGATCCTTCTGTCAGTTGAGCGGATGCGCAATGTACGGGGGATCAACAAAGCCGCCCGCACCGCTACGGTCGAGGCAGGCGTCGTTCTCGCCGCGCTTCACAGCGCCGTCGATGAACACGGCCTCGCCTTCCCGGTCTTTTTCGGCGCGCGGGGCTCAGCGATGATTGGCGGGATTCTCTCGACGAATGCGGGCGGTTCGAACGTCTTGCGCTACGGCAACACCCGCGCGCTGGTTCTGGGGATCGAGGCGGTCCTGCCCACCGGGGAGATCCTCGATCTGATGAGCGAGCTTCACAAGGACAATTCCGGTCTCGACCTCAAGGACCTTCTGATCGGCGCCGAAGGGACGCTTGGCATCATCACCGCAGCCGTGGTCAAGCTCGTCGAAAGGCCGACGGCCTATGCGACCGCCATGGTCGCCACGAAGACGCTGGACGACGCGCTGGATCTCTTGAACACGCTGCAACGCAATTCCGGCGGCGCGGTCGAGGCCTTCGAATACATGCCCGGCGACTACTTCGAGCGTCTGGCCGAGGTCCGCCCTGACCTGCGCCCGCCGTTTGAGCAAACCCACGACGTGAATATCCTGGTCGAGCTTGGCGCCACCGCCCCGCGTGACACGACCCTGACCGACGACGGTAGCCTGCCGCTGACAGATATGCTGGAAGACACGCTCATGGCCCGCCACGACACCGGCCAGGTCCTCGACGCTGTGGTCGCGCGATCCGACCGAGAGCGGCTGGAAATGTGGGCGCGCCGCGAATCAGCGGCCGAGGTCTCTGTTGCGAAACACCCCAACCTCACGACAGACGTGGCCGTCCCGCTCGACAAGGTCGGCGACTGCCTCACCCGCGCCTATGCCGCGCTGAAAACGCTTGATCCGGGCGTCGATCACACGGTCGTCTCGCATCTGGGGGACGGAAACATTCATCTGACCATCTGGCCGTCCGACGCGGATGAATCCCTTCGCGATCAGATGAACGAAGCGATCGAGGATATCGTTCTCGATCTTCGCGGCAGTTTTTCCGCCGAACACGGCATCGGCCTTGCCAAGCTCAACTCCATGCGCCGCCGCAAGAACCCCGCAGCCATCGACACAATGCGCCGGATCAAGCAGGCGCTCGACCCGAACGGCATCCTCAACCCGGGGAAGGTCATCCCCGACTGATCTCTTTGGTGTTCCCAAATATCCGGGGGAGGCGCGCGTCAGCGCGGCGGGGGCGAAGCCCCCTGATCATGGAATGCGCCGCAGGCGCTCATTTCCAGTCGAAGAACCCTTCGCCCGCGCGTCCAAGCAGGTCACCCGCCAAGGCGCGGCCCATCTTGGCCCCGTCCTCGACCGGGCCTTCCACCTCATCGGCAAGGCATTCCGATCCATCCGTGCGCAGGATCTCGCCCCGCAGGCGCAACGTACCGCCATCCAGTTCCGCAAGCCCGGCGATGGGCGTCTCGCAGGATCCGTCCAGCGCCGCGAGGAAGGCGCGCTCGGCGGCAAGGCGTTTGCCTGTTTCGGCATCGTGGATCGCTGCCAGCATCTCGGCGGCGCGGCTGTCCTCCGCGCGCCGCTCGATCCCGATCGCGCCCTGTGCCACGGCGGGCAGCATCGAATCGGTGTCGATCGTCGCGTGCGGAACTTCGTCTCGCATCCCAAGCCGGTTCAGGCCTGCCTGCGCAAGGAAGGTCGCAATCGCCACTTCGCCTTCCAGCTTGCGCAGACGCGTCTGCACGTTGCCGCGGAATTCCACGACCTGAAGATCGGGACGCTTGAACAAGAGCTGCGATTTGCGCCGCAGCGAAGAGGTTCCAACCACAGCGCCTTCCGCCAGTTGATGCAGCCCCTCGACGGACAGCGACACGAAGGCATCGCGCGGGTCTTCTCGCGGCAGGTAGGTGTCCAGAAGCAACCCCTCGGGCTGCTCTACCGGCATGTCCTTCATCGAATGCACGGCGATATCGATCTCGCCGCCCAGCATCGCCTCTTCGATTTCCTTGGTGAACAGGCCCTTGCCGCCGATTTCCTTCAACGGCCGGTCGATCACCCGGTCCCCGGTCGTCTTGATGACGACGATGGAAAACGCCTCTTCCGGCAGTCCGAAGGCATCCGCCAACCGGTTACGCGTTTCATTGGCCTGCGCCAGCGCAAGGGGGGATCCCCGTGTGCCGATCTTGAGGGGTGAAGCGGGGTCTGGAAGTGTGATAGCCATCGAGCAAACCTATAGCCTGTGTCCAGCGGGGCTGACAATCATTCGTCTTGACAGATTGACAGCAGCCAGAGACGACAGGCCGTGCATAGACCGGGGAGAGGCATGGCGGAAACCAAAAAGATGATGCGCGCGCTGGCGGGAGAAACCCAAAGCGTGCCGCCCGTATGGCTGATGCGGCAAGCGGGGCGCTACCTGCCCGAATACCGCGCGACGCGTGAAAAGGCGGGCGATTTCCTGACGCTTTGCTATACGCCCGACCTTGCGGCAGAGGTGACGCTGCAGCCGATCCAGCGCTACGGCTTCGATGCGTCGATCCTGTTTGCCGACATCCTGCTGATCCCCGACGCCCTTGGCGCGGATCTGTGGTTCGTCAAAGGCGAAGGCCCTAAATTGTCCACGATCACAAGCGAGGCCGATTTCGCCAAACTGAAGCCGGTGGACGCGATCCACGACACGCTGTCGCCGGTCTACGAGACGGTTAAGATCCTGTCGCGCGAATTGCCCGATGAGACGACGCTGATCGGCTTTGCCGGCGCGCCCTGGACCGTGGCGACCTACATGATCGCGGGGCACGGCACGCCCGACCAGGCCCCCGCCCATGCCCTGCGCACCGGCAATCCCGCGCTGTTCGACGCGCTGATGGACCGGCTGACCGAGGCGACGATTCTTTATCTTTCTGCGCAGATCGACGCCGGGGCAGAGGTCGTGAAGATCTTCGACAGCTGGGCCGGATCGCTGAAGGGCGAAGCGTTCGACAAATACGCCGTCGCCCCCACCAAGCGCATCATCGACGCGCTGAAGGCCAAGTATCCGCAAGTTCCGATCATCGCATTCCCACGCGAAGCAGGCGACGCCTATATCGGCTTTCATGCCCGCACCGGCGCCGATTGCGTAGCCATCGACAATTCGGTCGATGCCGATTGGGCAGCGGCGAATGTGCAGAAAGACGGCTGCGTGCAGGGCAACCTTGATCCCAAGCTGATGATCGAGGGCGGCCAGCGCCTGATCGACGAGACCAAGCGCATCAAGGCGGCCTTCGCGGGCGGCGCGCATGTCTTCAACCTCGGCCACGGCATCACACCCGAAGCCGATCCCGAGAATGTGCATGTCATGCTGGAGGCGCTGCGGGGGAGTTAGGGCAAGCGTCCGCATGGCAGGAAGCATCAGCGCCAGAACGATCAGCCCTGTGTCGGCCAGTCGTGGTGCTCGTCGTCGATGACGAACACGTGGCGGTGCCAGAAGGCCCCGCCACGCCTTGAGGCGTCTTTCAGGTGCGGATGATCGGGTGGCAGGTCCGTGTGGCTATGCTCTATCTCTGTCGGCAGCCCCGCAGGCCAGACCCGCGCTGCGACGACCACGGCGCCAAGGCCGACCATCCCCAAGAGGGCCATCGCCAGTTCCGGCGGGCCAAGCGATCCTGCAAAGCCCGCCGCCGGATACGCCAGGAGCCAGGCGGCGTGGCTAAGCGCGAATTGCGCGGCGAAGACCGCGGGGCGATCCTCGGCGTGGGCCGAACGGCGCAACAGGCGGCCCGAGGGTGTCATGATCCCGGACATCGCCGCGCCGATCACGCACCAGAGCGCCAGAAACCCCCACCAATGCGGCCAGCCGAGCGCCAGAATCGTGAGGCCCGAAACAGCCATCACCAACCCCGATATCCCCGCCGCCGCGATCATCACCGGGCGGTCCCCGACATGATCCAGAAGGCGCGGCAACAAGAGCGCAACCATCATCGACCCAAACCCGAATGCCCCCATGGCAAGCGCCAGATCGCCCTCGCCTCCGCCATAGATCGCGCGAGCGATCACCACCGATAGCACGATCGGCACAGCGCCGGTGAAGGCGACGGTGACGTTCAGCGCCAAAAGCCCCCTCAGGCGCGGAGTGGCCAGGAAAATCCGCGTCCCCAGCGTCAGGCGGTCAATGAAAGGGCGCGGCGCGGTGCTGCGCGGAGAGGGGATCGCCGTGGCCAGTACGAGGCCCGTCGAAATCACAAAGCCAATTCCCGTGCCCGCGAACAGCCAGCTTCCCGAGATGACGGTCAACAGCAAGCCAGCCAGCGCCGGAGACAGGACATTCTCGATGTCATAGGCCAGCCGCGACAAGGACAGGGCGCGGGTATAGTCCCGCTCGTCCGGCAGAATATCGGGGATGACGGCCTGGAAGGTCGGCGTGAAGGTGGCCGAGGCCGCTTGCAGCACGAAGATCAGTACATAAACCTGCCAGATCTCGGTGATGAAGGGCAGGCAAAGTGCCGCGGCTGCCCGCACCACATCCGCCGCGATCAGCACCATGCGCCGGTCCATCCTGACGACAAACGCGGCGGCAATCGGCGAGAGGCCCACATAGGCAACCATCTTGATCGTCAGCGCGAGGCCGAGCACACGCCCCGCCTCGGCCCCCGCAAGATCATAGGCCAGAAGGCCAAGCCCGATGGTCAATAGCCCGGTGCCCATAAGCGCCACCACCTGCGCCGCGAAAAGGCGCGCGAAGGCTGGATGGGTCAGGATGGACAGCATGATGCCTCGGGGTCGCGGGGTCTGCCGCGATCCTAGGGCGATGCGGCGGTCAATACCACTTCGCGATGGGCGGCAGGCTCATCAGGACGGCATCGGGGTCATGCCCCGTCTCAAGCCCGAACTTGGTGCCCCGGTCATAGACCAAGTTGTATTCGGCATAGAGCCCGCGATGCCTAAGCTGCGTTTCGCGGTCGTCCTCTCCGAACGCCTCGACCCGGCGTTTTTCGACGAGCGGAACGAAGGCGGGCAGAAACGCGCGGCCCACATCCTGCGTGAAGGCGAAATCGGCCTCCCAGTCTCCGGTATTGTGATCGTCATAGAAAATACCACCGACGCCGCGGGCGCGCTTGCGGTGGGGGATGAAGAAATACTCGTCCGCCCAGTCCTTGTAGCGCGGGTAGTAGGCCGCATCATGCGGATCGCAATGGGCCTTCAACGTGTCGTGGAAATGCTGCGTATCTTCGGCGTATTCGATGCAGGGGTTCAGATCGGACCCGCCGCCGAACCACCAGGCATGCGGCGTCCAGAACATGCGGGTGTTCATGTGGACCGCCGGCGCCTTGGGGTTTTTCATATGCGCCACAAGGCTGATCCCCGACGCCCAGAAACGCGGATCGTCCACGATGCCGGGAATATCCTTGCGCGCCGCCATGGCCGCTTGTGCCCGTGCGCCAAGGGTGCCGTAGACCGCCGAGACATTCACGCCGACCTTTTCGAACACGCGCCCGCCGCGCAGAACGCTCATCAGGCCGCCGCCTGCGTCGCTGCCGTCGTCAGAGGTGCGGCTGGTTTCCGACACGGCGAATGTGCCGGGGGCCTCATCCGCGAAAGGGCCTTCGGAATGGGATTGTTCCAGCGCCTCGAAGCTAGAGACGATATCGTCCCGAAGCTGCCGGAACCAGGCCGAGGCTTGCGCTTTCTTGTCGTCGAAATTGTCGGTCATGGCCCGCCCCCTTTGCGCTTGTCCCAAAGGCGGTAGCGCTCTGGTAACTCAACTGTCAACCCAGAGTTACAGTCCCGCCTAATGCGCAGGGGCGACAACGGCATCGACCAGCGTGCGCCCGCCGTCGATGGTCAGAATTTGCCCGGTCATGAAGCCCGACCCTTCGGAGGCCAGGAATTGCGCGGCCTCTGCGACTTCGTTCGCGCTGGCGATGCGGTGCATCGGCGTGCCGTCGATGATCTCGGCGCGGAATTCGTCATGCTCGGACAACGCACCTTTCAGGGATGCGCTCATGACGCTGCCGAAGGCGACGGCATTGACGCGGATCCGGTGCTCTGCCAGTGCCACGGCAAGCGAACGGGTCATCTGGTCGAGCGCGGCAGAGGATACGGAATAGGCCAAGAGTTCCGGCTGCGTGCGACGCGCGGCAATAGAGGACAGGTTGATGATCGAACCCGCCGGACGGTCGGATCCGCCGCTTTCCTCGGATTGGCGGATCATGCGCTTTGCGACCTGCTGGCTGAGGCGCAGACTGGTCATCAGGTTCTGCTGGATCAGCGTTTCGACCGCGTCGTCGTCCGAATTCAATGGATCCGAGACGATCATCTGGCGGCTGGCATTCACAAGGATATCGACCCGGTCAAAGGCGTCGATGCTGGCCGACAAAAGATTCGCGATCGTCAGCTTTTCGCGCAGATCCCCGCCGAAGAGATGGATGTTTCCGCCATCATTCTGGGCCTCGTCACCGATTTCCTGTCGCAGGCGGTCCTCGTCCATATCCGCCAGAACGACGTTTGCGCCGTGCTCGACAAAGTGGCGGGCGATGGCGAGGCCCACGCCATTGGCGGCCCCGGTCACGATTGCGGTCTTGCCCGCGATGGAAAAGCTCATGGATGTGGTCCCGATTCCCGTCCGGGTGAAGGTTAAGCGATCCTAGCGGCGCAGGCGACGGGGCTTTGCGGCCTCAATCACCTTGAAGGATGACGTGCCGCCGATTTCGCGCACATCGGCGAAGAGTTCCGCAGCGGCCTTTTCGTAGGGCAGATGGCGATTGGCAACCATCCACAGTCGACCGGACGGCGTCAGCAGGCGCGCAGCAGAGGCGATGAAGGCGCGCCCGATCCCCGGATCGGCCGCGCGGCCCTTGTGGAAGGGCGGATTGCAGACAACGCCGTCGACGCTGGCCTGCGTGCCAAAGCGCGTGGCATCGGCCCAATGGAATTCGGCGCGCGGATCGGTGATGTTCTGACGCGCGCAGGCCAGCGCGGCGTGATCCGCCTCCACCAGGTGCAGCGCCTCGACGCCGTCTTTCTCAAGCACGGCGCGGGACAGGTAGCCCCAGCCAGCGCCCAGATCGATCATGCGGCGCGGCAGTTTCGCGGGCAGCGTTTCGGCCAGAAGACGCGACGCCGGGTCGATGCCATCAGCCGAGAACACACCCGCCGTGGTGAAGAAACCGCCCTCTACCTCATGCAATGAGGCGTCGAGCCGCCAGTCGTCCGGCGCAGTTCCCGAGACGCTGAAAATCTTGCCATGCGCCTTCGAGATCACGTCACCGACGCTGCAGACCTTGCGGCAATCCTTGAGCAGGCTCTCGACACCGTCCTCTTTCTGACCATCGACCAGAACCGGACCGCCCCCTGTCAGATCAAGCGCCTGTGCCATCCGCGCGCGAGCAGAGGCCTTGGCGCGCGGTACCGACACGACGGCGGCGTCGAACAAGCCGTCGGGCACGATCACGGTCGTGTAGCCCGACGCATCGAACCAGTCATGGTCCGGCTTGAAGCCTTGAACGACGGTCACGCGGTCCTTGCCCAGCGCCGAAAGGTCCTGACCCGCCACGGGGCCGAACACGACGATGCGCGCCGCAGCCTCGGGCAACGCACCTGCATCTACGGCAAGGGGCAATCTGTCAGTCAGCATGGGGCGGGCGCGTGGCGCCTTATTCCTTTTCCATGGTGCATTGCAGCGGATGCTGATGCCGACGGGCGAAATCCATCACCTGCCCGACCTTGGTCTCGGCAATCTCGAAGGAAAACACGCCGACTACGGCGACGCCCTTTTTATGGACGGTCAACATAAGCTCGAACGACTGCGCGTGGCTCATGCCGAAGAATCGTTCCAGCACATGCACAACGAATTCCATCGGCGTGTAATCGTCGTTCAGCAACATCACCTTGTAGAGGGGCGGGCGCTGCGTTTTCTGACGCGTTTCGAGAACGACACCGACGTCACCGTCGTCGTTATTTTTCTTGTCCGCCATAAGGGTAGTTGGATGATCGGTCACACGATCCTCGTGAAAGGTCATTTGTCCTGCTACGGCCTCGTTATATAAGCGCCCGGTGCCCGCTGAAAAGGGGGGCGCGACACTCAGCAGCTTCTTGATGCGGAGAATATGATTGACCCCCCGCCTGACAACCGTCGCATTCGATGCCGATGACACCCTTTGGGAGAACGAGCAGTTCTTTCGCCTGACCGAAGAGCGCTTTGCCGGGCTTCTGTCGGATTTCGCTGAGCAGGACCATCTGCGCGAACGCCTGATCGAGGCAGAGCGCCGGAATGTCGGGCGATATGGCTTTGGAATCAAGGGCTTCGTCCTGTCGATGATCGAGACCGCAATCGAGGTGACCGATAAACGTGTCCCCGCCACAATCATTCAGGACATCATTGATGCGGGCCAAGAAATGCTGGTTCATCCGATCGAACTCTTGCCCAGCGCCCGCGCGGCGGTCGAGGCGGTTGCGGAAACGCACAAGGTCTTGCTGATCACCAAAGGCGATCTTCTCGACCAGGAGCGCAAGTTGGCACAATCGGGGCTTGGCGAGCTATTCGACGGAATCGAGATCGTGTCGGACAAGACCAAATCGATCTACGCCGATATCTTCACGCGGCACGGCCACGGCGCCGAGTCGGCGCTGATGGTCGGCAATTCGCTGAAGTCGGATGTCATCCCGGTTATCGAGGCAGGCGGGGTCGGCGTGCATGTGCCCCATGATCTGGAATGGGCGCTCGAAAAGGCCGAAGCGCCGGTCGATCACCCGCGATTCCACCACCTGTCATCGCTCGCACCGCTGCCGGAACTGGTGGCCCGCTACGACCGCTGAGTCGGCGCCTGCGGCACATCGCGCGCGCCATAGTTCTGCCGCATTGAAACATCTTGGGGCGACTCTTGCCCCGCCCCCTAGATATCGCGCCTCACATGAAGAGTTAGCCAGAAAGTATTATTTACTAAGGTATTTTCGGATGCGTACTTCCGTGCTAGCCTTTCAGTCGATCAGGGGATCCAGGCACTAAGACCACGGACCCCAGAGGCAGGAAATGGGACAGGTGACGTGAAACGTGTGGCGCAGTATGCCCGTACACTCGGGCTGGTATGTATATTCCTCACTCTCCAATCGGCATCCGCGGTCGCCGCGCCCTATGCGGCGATGGTGATGGATGCGCGCAGCGGGAAGGTTCTGCATTCGCGGAACGCGGACACGCGGCTGCATCCGGCGTCGCTGACCAAGATGATGACTCTCTATGTCGTCTTTCAGGCCATCGAGAATGGCGAGATCGGCGTCGATGACGTCATCACAATCTCTCGCAATGCCGCTGCGGAACCCCCCTCGAAGCTTGGTCTGCGGTCCGGCCAGAAAATCCGCCTGCGCTATCTCATTCGCGCGGCGGCGGTGAAATCGGCCAATGACGCGGCGACAGCCTTGGGAGAGGCAATTTCGGGCAGCGAAAGCGCCTTTACCGACCGGATGACCCGCACTGCGCGTGCTCTTGGCATGTCGAACACGACCTTCAAGAACGCTCATGGGCTGACGGCCAGCGGACACCTGTCGACGGCACGCGACATGACCATCCTCGGGCGGCACCTGTTTTTCGACTATCCGGCCTACTACAACATTTTCAAACGCCGCTCGACCGATGCCGGGATGCGCACCGTGTCGAACACCAACCGCCGCTTTCTGGCCGCCTATGAAGGCGCAGACGGGATCAAGACGGGTTATACCAGCGCGGCCGGCTTCAACCTTGTCGCCTCGGCAGAGCGCGGCGGCGAGCGCATTATCGCGACGATGTTCGGTGGCCGGTCAACAGCGCAGCGCAACGCCCGCGTCGCAGAGCTTCTCAATATGGGGTTTGAGCGCGCGCCAACCCGCGTCGCCGTCATTCCCCCGCAAAAGCCGCAGTATGCGCCGAATGGCCGCCCGGCCAGCCCCAAGCCAGAAGCGCTTGCCGTGACCGCCAGCCTGCGTCCCCGCGCCCGGCCCGACGTGACGCCCGCAACCGCCGCGCTGATCGCCGCTATCGAGACGAAGGTGTCTGACGTTGTCGCCGAGGCGCTACCGGTCGAGACGCAGCCCAAGGCGCCACCGACCGAGACCGCGCTGGCAGAGGCGCCCCTACCCCGCCCGCGTCCCGAACTGGTCGAGCTTGCCGCTCTGGAGACTTCTGTGCCCGGCCTGTCAGACACAGACGCGCTGCCGGGAGAGGATGACGCGCCTGCGCTGGAAGTGGTCGAACGGATGTCTACCTCTGGCGGGCGGCATTGGGGCATCAATGTCGGCAAGTACCCGACCCGGTTCCAGGCCGAGCAGGTCCTTCTGAAGACCGCGCTGTCGGAAATCGAGATGCTGGACGAAGCGCTTCGCAAGGTCGTTCAGCGCAATGCCGGGTTCGAGGCGAATTTTGTCGGCATGACCGAAGACAGCGCCGCGATGGCCTGCCGCCGACTGACATCGCGCAGCATCGAATGCAATCCTCTGGGGCCGTCGGGCTAGCGCCACATCGCCTGATCGCGAGGCCCACAATGCACCGAAGGTGCCGGGCCCATTGCCAGACCGCTCCATCGAGCTGGCGATAGGGAAGGACGTCGCGCGGCCCGCGTCAGGAGGCTACTTCCCCCAACTCAGCCGCCTTCAGGTCGAACGCCGCCGCCATCAGTTCGCGCGTGTAATCCGTCTCGGGCGCGTCGAAGATCTTCTGCGCCGTCCCGGTCTCTACGATATCGCCCTGCTTCATCACGATCACCCGGTGCGACAGGGCACGCACGACCTTCAGGTCGTGGCTGATGAACAGATAGGCCAGCCCGTGCCGTTCCTGCAGCCCCCGCAGAAGATCCACGATCTGCATCTGCACCGTCATGTCGAGCGCTGATGTCGGTTCGTCCAGCACCAGAAGTCGCGGGCGCAGGATCATGGCCCGCGCGATGGCGATGCGCTGGCGCTGTCCACCGGAAAACTCGTGCGGGTAGCGATCCATCGTGGACGGGTCGAGCCCGACCTCGGACATGATCTTGGCAACCATCTCGCGCTTGTCGCCGCCGCCCTCGACCTTGTGGACGCTCAGGCCCTCGGCGATAATTTCCTCGACGGTCATGCGCGGGCTGAGCGATCCGTAAGGGTCCTGGAACACGATCTGCATGTCGCGCCGCACCGCGCGCAGAGCGCGAGATTTCCAGCCCTGGATATTGGTGCCCATGTAGACAATCGATCCGTCGGAGGAGATCAGCCGCATGATCGCAAGCGCCAGCGTCGTCTTGCCGGACCCCGATTCGCCCACGATCCCAAGCGTTTCACCCGCATGGACGGTCAGGCTGGCAGAGTTCACCGCCTTGATATGCCCGGCCGCGCGCCGCATCAGGCCGCGATAGATGGGAAACCAGACGCGCAAGTTATCGGTGCGCACAATTTCCTCGGCGCCTTCCTTGACCGGCAGCGGCTCTCCACTCGCGTGGGCCGACAGAAGTTTGATCGTATAGGGATGCTGCGGATTGGCGAAAATCTCGGCGGTGCTGCCCTGCTCGACGATCTCGCCATCCTTCATCACGCAGACGCGGTCTGCGATCTTCTCGACGATGCCCAGATCGTGGGTGATGAACAACAGGCTCATATCCATCCGGTCTTTCAGATCGGACAGCAGATCGAGGATCTGCGCCTGGATGGTCACGTCAAGCGCAGTCGTCGGCTCATCTGCGATGAGCAGGTCCGGCCCGTTCGCAAGCGCCATGGCGATCATGACGCGCTGGCGCTGCCCACCGGAAAGCTGGTGGGGATAATCCTTCAGCCGCGTTTCGGGATCGCGGATGCCGACCTGCGTCAACAACTCGACGATCCGGTCCCGCGCCGCCTGCCCGCGCAGGCCTTGATGCAGTGTCAGGCTTTCGGTGATCTGCTTTTCGATGGTGTGCAGCGGGTTGAGCGAGGTCATCGGCTCTTGGAAGATGAAGCTGATATCGTTGCCGCGCACCTTCATCAGCCGCTCTTCCGGCGCGCCGACCATCTGGTCGTCGCCATAGGTGATCGACCCCTCGACCCGCGCGCTGGCGGGCAAAAGCGATACGGTCGACAGGGCCGTTACGGATTTTCCAGAGCCGGATTCGCCCACCAGCGCGACGGTCTCGCCCTTGCCGACATGGAAAGAAATACCGCGCACGGCCGGAATTGTCCGGCCATCCTGATTGAACGAGACCTTCAGGTCTTTGACATCGAGAACCGCGCTCATGAACGGCCTCGGCGGACGGTTGGAAGACTATCAAGCGTCATTGGAACGTCTTTCGGGGATCGAACGCATCGCGGACGCCTTCGAAGATGAAGACAAGAAGCGACAGCATGATCGCGAAGGTGAAAAAGGCGGTGAAGGCAAGCCACGGCGCCTGCAGGTTTTGCTTGGCCTGTAGCGTCAACTCTCCCAGTGACGGCGCCGAAGACGGCAAGCCGAAGCCGAGGAAGTCAAGCGAGGCAAGTGTGCCGATGGTGCCTGTGATGATGAAGGGCAGCATGGTCAGCGTCGCGACCATCGCGTTGGGCAGCATGTGCCGGAACATGATCGTCCAGTTCGACACGCCGAGGGCCTTCGCCGCGCGGACGTATTCGAAATTCCGCGCGCGCAGGAATTCGGCGCGCACCACGCCCACAAGCGCGGGCCAGCCGAAGAGGGCCGTGAGGAATACCAAAAGCCAGAAACTTCGCCCCAAGATCGCAAACATGATGATGATGATGTAAAGCGATGGGGTCGACACCCAGATCTCGATCAGGCGCTGGAAGACAAGGTCGATCCAGCCACCGAAATAACCCTGCACAGCCCCGGCGAATATCCCGATGATACTGGCAACGCCCGTGACGATGATCGTGAAGAGGATCGACAGGCGGAACCCGTAAATCACCCGCGCCACCACGTCGCGCGCCGTGTCGTCGGTGCCCAGCCAGTGATCGGCACTCGGGGCCGAAGGCGCCGTGCCGTCGATCTGGTTGATCGTGTTGAAGCTGTAGGGAATGGGCGGCCAGAGGAGCCATCCTTTTTCGATCTCGGCGCCGTCCACGACGCCTGTTCCGGCCTGTTCGATCACGCCTTCGGGGTCATCGAAACAGGTTTCAAGCCCGCCCGAGATGATCAGACACTGCACCTCGATATCGGAATAGACCGCCTCTGTCCTGAAATCGCCGCCAAAGGCCGTTTCGGGGTAGAAGCTGGTCACAGGCGTGAACAGCTCTCCCCGGTAGCTGACCAGGAGCGGGCGGTCATTGGCCAGAAGTTCCGCAAACAGCGACAGGCCGAACAGGATGCCGAAGATGACCAGCGACCAGTAGGCCCGGCGGTTCTTCTTGAAGTTCGTCCAGCGTCGCTGGTTCAGCGGAGACAGCGCCAGCCGCTTGCGCCGCCGCGGCGGCACGACAGGGGCCGGCGCGCCGGGATCTCCGGGCATGGGTTCGGGGATCAGATCATCTTCACGCCGGGCCATGGATCACCCCTCGCGCGCTGCAAAGTCGATCCGGGGATCGACGAAGACATACATGAGATCCGACAGGATCCCGACGACGAGGCTGATGAGGCCGAACACGAAGAGCGTGCCGAAGATCACCGGGTAATCGCGGGCAACGGCGGCCTCGAACCCAAGGCGGCCCAGACCGTCGAGCGAAAAGATCGTCTCGATGATGATCGACGCACCAAAGAACACCCCGATGAACAGCGCAGGGAAGCCCGCGATCACGATCAGCATCGCGTTGCGGAAAACGTGGCCGTAAAGGACCCGGCGTTCGGGCAAACCTTTCGCCTTGGCGGTGATGACGTACTGCTTCTTGATCTCGTCAAGAAAGCTGTTCTTCGTCAGCAGCGTCAGCGTCGCAAAGCTGGAAATCGTGGTCGCCAGCACCGGCAGCGTGATGTGCCAGAAGTAATCGCCGACCTTGCCCAGCAGCGACAGTTCATCCCAGTTGTCCGAGGTCAGACCCCTTAACGGGAAGATCTGGAAATACGACCCACCCGCCAGCAGGACGAGCAAGAGGATCGCAAACAGAAAGCCCGGGATCGCGTAGGCAACGATGATCGCCGACGAGGTCCATGTATCGAAGGGCGTGCCGTCCTTCACAGCCTTGCGGATGCCAAGCGGGATTGAGATGAGATAAGCGATGACCGTGGACCAAAGGCCCAGCGTGATCGACACGGGAAGCTTTTCGATCACCAGGTCGATGACGGAAATCGACCGGAAATAGCTTTCGCCGAAATCGAAGCGCAAATAATCCCACATCATGATGAGAAACCGTTCCAACGGCGGCTTGTCGAAGCCGAATTCGCGCTCAAGCTCAGCGATGAAATCCGGTGGCAAGCCGCGCGATCCAAGATAGCGGTCGTTCCCGCCCCCGCCCGACGCTTCCTCGACGGCCATGTTCGGCCCGGCGTCCCCGGCAATCCCCTGGAACACGTCGCCAGAGCCTTCCATGCGGGCGATGATCTGTTCGATCGGCCCGCCCGGCACGAATTGCGTCAGCACAAAGTTCACCACCATGATCCCGAACAGGGTCGGGATCACTAGCAGCAGTCGCCTTAGGATATATGCGGCCAATGTGCGCCTCTCAGAATGCGCCGGCGGCCTGAAGCCGTTCAGCCGCTTCCGCGTCGTACCACCAGAAATCGAGAACACCCGTCGCCAGCGGCGGCAAAGGATCGGGATGGCGATACATATCGTAATACGCCAGCCACGTCTCGGGGTTATAATAGACCGGGATATCGAAGGTCAGATGCCGCAGCACCCGGTCCAGCGCATTCACGCTCGACGTCAGGCCGTCCAGCGTATCGGCCTCGATCACCGTGGGGATGATCCGGTCCACCGCCTCGTTCCGCAGACGCATCAGGTTGCGCGAGGAATTGTCGGCAGTTTCCGACGAATACCACTGCTTGATGCCGATGGACGGCTCGAACCCCATGGCAAAGCGCTGGCTGGTCATGTCGAAATCGCCCTCGCGCCGACGCTGCACGTATTGCGCGGTGTCGATCCGCTCGAACTGGCCCTCGACGCCCAGGAGGCGCAAGTTGTCTATGAAGGGGTTCACGATGCGATCATAGAGAGGGTTGAACTGGATCATGTTCACGCTCAGCACCTCGCCCGCCTCATTCCGGCGGATGCCGTCATCGCCCGCGACCCAGCCTGCCTCATCCAGAAGCTGGCCTGCCGCGCGCACGATGCGGCGCCCGGGGCGGTTGTCTTCGGCTTCGTGATCCACGGGGACGTAAGCTTCGTCCGTCAGCACACTTTCGGGCAGCAGGCCATCGGCGACGAGGGGCTCGAGGATCTCAAGCTCCAAATCGCTCGGCGTGCCGGTGGCAGCCAGATCGGTGTTCGCCCAATAAGACACGGGTTGCTCGTAAAGGCCGTAAAACAGCGTCTGGTTGGACCAGGCGAAGTTATACATCATCGCGATGGCCTTGCGGGTGCGGATGTCCTGCCACGGCTCTCGATCAAGGTTGAACACCCAGGCAAGGCGGTCGCCGACATTGCCATCGGGGATCTCTTCGCGCACCACCCATCCGTTTTCGGTGCCGCGGAAATCATAGCCCGTCACCCAGTTTTGTGGCGAGTTTTCGCCGCGATAGGTGTATTCGCCCGCCTTGAATCCTTCGAGGGCCGCGCCGGTATCGGCGAAATATTCCACGCGGATGCGGTCGAAATTGTTGCGCCCCTTCGCGATCGGGTGACCCTCCGCCCAGTAGTCGGGATTGCGCTCATAGATGACCTGACGGTTGTAATCGAAGCTTTCGAGAACATAGGCCCCGGTGGACAGGAACGGCTCGTCCGTCGACTCGTCGAGGCGCAATTCGTTATCCTCGAAATACTTCTTCGAGAACACCGGAGTGCCCCCCGCAAAGCCGACACGGTCACGCACCGAAGCCTCGTCCTGGAAGTAGAAAGTGATCCGGTAGGGGCCTTCGACATCCACCCGCTCGATGAAGCTTTCGACGATGCGGCGGTATTCGACGATGCCTTGGGTCTGGAACAGATCGAACGAGAACGCCACATCCTCGGCGGTCATCGGCGTTCCGTCGGAAAAGGTCACGTCGTCGCGCAGATTGAAGGTCACGAAGGACAGATCGTCGGGATACTCCAGCGTCGTGCACATGAAGCAATACGCGCCGTAGGGATCATCCGCGAACGAGGCCAGGATGCTTTCCGACCCGATGGTGTTCAGCGCTGCGGGCACGCCTTCGCGGGCATACTGGTTGAAGCTGTCGAAATTGCCCTGGCTCCAGGTGGAAATCTCGCCGCCCTTTGGCGCATCCGGGTTGACGTAATCGAGATGCTCGAAATCGGCGGGATATTTCAGCTCGCCAAAATTCGTAAACCCGTGGCTGATCGTCAGCTCATCGCCCTGGGCAAACGCGGCCAGCGCGGAAAGGCCCAGCGCCGCGATACCCAGCCCGGCGGTCAGGCCCCAGCGCATGGTGGATCCGGCTTGCGATCTTTCAGCGGCGATTGCGGTGCTGCGCGATGTGCGATGATCCATAGATGTACCTCCTGGGCGCGGTTCGATCCAAGTTAAACAAAAGATGATGCGAAACGCCAAGAGGTCCACACCGGATGTGATCCATCGTGAGGGGATGCGACGAAAAAGGCCGCCCCGAGGGACGGCCTTTGGAAATTTTCAGCGCAGATGCGATCAGCTGCCCGTGGACTGAAGGTAGGCGATCAGGTTCGCCCGGTCCTCGATATCGGACATGCCGCGATAGCTCATCTTGGTGCCGGGGGCCCAGTCGGTCGGCGCCTCGAGGAATGCGGAAAGCGCTTCGGGCTCCCAACCGCCTTCCTTTCCGGCCAGAGCGTCTGAATAGGAATAGCCATCCACTGCGGCGATCTCGCGGTTCACGACACCGTTCAGATAGGGGCCGACACCGTTCGAGCCGTCAAGTTTGTGACACGCGCTGCACGCACGAAACAGGCTTTCGCCGTCATCGGCACTGGCAGAGGCAAACACGGTCTGAAAGTCGGGGCCTTCTTCTTCGGCCATCTCTTCGCCGCCCTCTTCCTCACCGGTGTCGATGGAATAGGCCTGGGCATGCTCGCCATCGCCGTGATCACCGGATCCGCCGACGTGATAAATGGCTTCGGCAGCCCATCCGCCGAGAAGGAAAATCAGGAGCGATCCGCAAACCGCGCCAATCACCTTGGTCAGTGTCATCGTGTCGAACATGTCGCGTTCCATTCCGTGCAAAGTCGGGCGCTGTCTATCCCCTTCCTCCCCTGCTGTTCAAGCGCTATGAACCGCGACGAAACGCCCTTTCCGCAAGAGATTGGCTGACAGGAACGAAATGACACGACGTATCGCCTTTCAGGGGGAACCCGGCGCCTATTCCCATCAGGCCTGCGTAGAGGCGCGCCCGGACCACGAGGCGATGCCCTGCCGCAGCTTTGAAGACGTGATCGAGGCGGTGCGCTCAGGCGAGGCCGAACTGGCGATGCTGCCGGTCGAAAACTCGACCTATGGCCGCGTCGCCGATATCCACCGGCTGCTGCCGGAAAGCGGCCTGCACATCGTGGATGAGACGTTCCTGCGGGTGCATATCAATCTGCTGGGCGTGCCCGGCGCCAAGATTTCAGACATCAAGGAGGCGTGGAGCCATCTTGTCCTCTTGCCGCAGTGCGGGACCTTCCTGCGCGAGAACGGCATCAAGGGCAGAATGTCCACCGACAACGCCCGCGCCGCGCGCGACGTGGCCGAAGCGGGCGACAAGACACAAGGCGCGCTGGCGTCGGAACTGGCCGGGGAAATCTACGGGCTGGATGTTCTTGCACGCCATATCGAGGATCACGACAGCAACACGACGCGGTTCCTCATCATGTCGCCCACCGAGAACAAGGAGCGGCGCGGCGATACGGAAATGGTCACCACGTTCGTTTTCCGCGTTCGCAACATTCCTGCCGCACTTTACAAGGCGATGGGCGGATTTGCGACGAACGGCGTGAACATGACCAAGCTGGAAAGCTACATGGTGGACGGCAGCTTCACCGCGACGCAGTTCTATGCCGATATCGAGGGCCATCCCGACGATCCGGCCGTGCAGCGCGCGCTCGAAGAACTGGGGTACTTCACCTCGATGCTGCACATCCTGGGCGTTTACCCTGCGGCTGCGAACCGGCCGCTACCCTAGGCGAGCTTGCCGTCCGCCTGCGCCTCGGCGGTCAGCTTGAATTCCTTCATCCGCTTTTTCATCCGCGCCATGATCGTGCCGCGCGCGAATTTCAGCGATTGCAGCAAGAGGCGCGCCGACAGAGTTTTTGCCGCCAGATCGACGGTGAAATCGACACGGGTCCGGCGCGGTGAAAGCGGCACGAATTCAGCAAGGATCAAACCCTCGATGCCACCGGTTTTTGACAGAATCTGCAGACGGCTCGGCTCCTCGTATTCCTCAAGAAGCGCGGTGATGCGCCGGTCCTTGCCGCGATACTCTGTCCTGATGCGCCACTCGGTCCCGACGCCGGGCGCGTGGTAGACATCGTTGCGACTGACATCCATGCCGCGGCGCATCGCCTGACGTTCAAACCGTTCAAAATCGGTCGCCATGGAAAACACCGTCTCGATCGGGGCGTCGATGTCCTCTCGCACATTGAATTTCATCGCGTCTGCCTCTTTGTGCCTTTTCGCGGCTTATGACGCTCAGTCAAGTCGATCCGCAAGCCAGTTGGCGATCAGGAAATGCGCAATCGCCCCTTTTCGGGCCGGTTTGATGCGTGTGTCGTTGCCGGACTGACACGCTGCGATGTCCTCACGGCTCATCCAGATGGCATCTTCAAGCTCTGCCGGATCGACGGTGATCTCATGGCTCAGCGCCTCACCCCGGCAGCCGATCATCAGGGACGCGGGGAAGGGCCAGGGCTGGCTCGCAAGGTAATCGACCTGTCCGACCTTGATATTCGCCTCTTCCAGAACCTCGCGCCGCACGGCGGCCTCGATTGTTTCCCCGGGTTCCACGAAGCCCGCAAGCAGCGAATACATTCCGTCGGGCCAACCGGGCGAGCGGCCCATCAGCACCTCGTTTCCGCGTGTGATCAGCATGATCACCACTGGATCGGTGCGTGGGAAATGGTGGCCGCCACAGGCCGGGCAATCACGCTGCCATCCGGCTTGCGCGATCACGCTTTCGGCCCCGCAGCGGGCGCAGAAACGGTGCGAGATATGCCATCCCAGGATCGCGCGCGCCGTCGCCAGCAATTCCGCCTCGCGCGGCGTGATCCATGTCATGACGCGGCGAAGCTCGGCAAAGCGCATGTCCATGGGTAGATCGGGATGCGCCTGTTCACTGGGATCGAGAAAGGCGTTCAAGGTCTCGGGGACGTCCTCAGGCTCCCAGCCCGATACATCTCGTGCGAACCATGCGGTGTCTGCGTCGCGGCCAAGAAAGATCTCAGGGCCCGTCAAAACCTCGAGCACTGGTGCACTCGCGGGCAGCCATCCCCCAGCTGCGGCGCCCTCTTCCAGGGATAAAAGCGGCTTGCCCCGCCAGACCGGCAGGACCCTAGCCGTTTCGCCACCGCGCAGAATATCAAGCGCCGCCGCATCGCCGCGCAATTCTGCCGCGCGGTCCAGTCCGGATCCCCCGAAGGTAACAGTTTCGGCAATGCGCATGATCGGTCCTCCCTTGTCGCCTTGATCGGTCCGTTGGCGCAAACTGTCAAATCGGCAACGATCAGAACGGCTTTCGAAAATCGCCTTTACGGTTATCGAATAAATTTATACACGTTAAAGGAGATTAAATTGGCCGCCAGTCGCCTCATCTCCCTGGGCGGCGCGGCCGGATTGCCCTCGGGGCGCACGTCCCGAGGGCACCCCACGTTCGAAACTGGACCGATCAAGCAGGTGCGACCCCTGACAGGACGCCATCCATACTCTGAAACCGCCGCGGCGAACGAGGTGCATCTGCGCATATTGTCGACCACCGATCTGCACGCGTTCTTGTTTCCCTATGATTATTTCACCGACAGGCCCGACGATGGCTATGGCCTAACCCGCACCGCCAGCCTGATCGACGGGCTGCGCGCGGGCGCCGCCAATTCGCTGACGGTCGACAATGGCGATTTCCTGCAAGGCAACCCTTTGGGCGATTACGTCGCTTATGAGACGGGTCTTGGAAAAGGCCGCGTCCATCCCGTGATCGCCGCGATGAACGCGGTGGGCTATGACGCCGCGACGCTTGGCAATCACGAATTCAACTACGGCCTGGATTTCCTTGAACGATCCATCGAAGGCGCGGCCTTCCCCGTTGTTACCGCGAATGTCATGAAGCTGCCCGGCCGAACAGGCATGGCGAAAGCGCCGCTTTATCCGCCATATGTGATCCTTGACCGACAGGTGATGGACGGCGCGGGACAAAGCCGTGCGCTGAAGATCGGCATCATCGGGTTTCTGCCGCCGCAGATCATGACCTGGGATTGTCGGCTCTTGAAGGGGCGGATCGAAACCCTCGGTATCGTCGAGAGCGCGAAGGCGCTCGTGCCGCAGATGAAGGCCGAGGGTTCGGACCTGATCATCGCGCTTGCTCATACCGGGATCGATGCGGATTTGGAGGATGACGCGATCGAGGATGCCGCCGTTCCGCTGGCCGCCGTGGACGGGATCGACGTCATCGTTACCGGGCATGGGCATCAGATTTTCCCGTCGACCGAATTCACAAGGACGCAGTTCGTCGATCCGGAACAGGGCACCATCCACGGCAAACCCGCGGTGATGGCGGGTTTTGGCGGCTCGCACGCTGGGATGATCGATCTCTTGTTGTCACAGGCTCCTGGCCTTGGCTGGGCCATCCTGTCCTTTAGCGCCGAAACGCGTGCCATCGCGACGCGGGATGCCGCGCGGGCCACCATCCCCACGGTCAAGGATCACCCGGCTGTCAGCGCCGCCGCGCAAACGGGGCACCTTGGCACGCTTGACTATATACGCAGACCCGTCGGACAAAGCGCGACCGCGGTGCACAGCTACTTCGCGCTTGTTGGTCCAGATCGGTCGATCCAGATCGTCGCAGATGCCCAGCGCTGGTTCATCCGGCAAGCCTTGAACGGAACGCCTGAGGGCGAGTTGCCCCTCTTGTCCGCCGCCGCCCCGTTCAAGGCGGGCGGGCGCGGCGGCCCCGAGAACTATACCTTCATTCCGCCGGGCGATCTGGCCTTGCGCCATGTCGCCGACCTTTACCTTTATCCCAACACCATCCGCGCGCTGAAGATCACCGGAACACAGCTGACCGATTGGCTGGAACGCGCGGCGGGCCTTTTCCGGCACGTCGCGCCGGGGTCACAGGACGCGCCCCTGATTTCGACCGATGTGCCGTCCTACAATTTCGACGTTATTGCAGGCGTCACCTACCGGATCGACCTGTCGCAGCCTGCGAAATACGACAGCTATGGACGGCTTGCGAATCCGAAGGCGCGGCGCATTCGCGACCTTTGCCATAACGGCATGCCGGTCGAGCCTGATATGCCCTTCATCGTCGCAACGAACAGCTACCGCGCCTCGGGCGGCGGGCAGTTTCCGGGCACGGGGCCCACGCAGATGATCTTCGATTCGCCGATCACGAACCGCGATATCGTCATGCGATATATTGCAACGCGCCCGGCGGTTGACCCGCCCGCCAGCCCGGGCTGGCAATTCACCCCTATGCCCGGGACAAGCGTGCTGTTCGACACCAGCCCCCATGCGATGGGTTTTCTGCACGATCTGGATAGCCTGGAGATCGAAACTTTGGACAGGACGCCCCAAGGCTTCCTGCGCCTGCGCATCCGCCTCTAACTGCGCGCGCGGGGCCAAGGCCTCAAAGCCCCTGAATTATCACTTGCCCAATTAAGAGGCGCCATGCCTAATTGGCGGCATAGAGAGGACTTTTGATCCGCGACGCCTGAAAGCAGGGCCTCCACCGCTTTCCTTCCACGGGGCAGCGGGCGCAAGTTTCGGTCCGATATCAACCTGGGAGAAGATTCCGTGTTCAACCGTATTATTGCAGGCCTCGGGCTCGGCGTGGCCCTTGCCACCGCCGCCACCGCACAGACCGAAGCGCCTTTCGCACTCGACTGGAAATTCGAAGGGCCCGCTGCGCCTTACTTCGTGGCTTTGGATAAGGGCTTTTTCGAA
This sequence comes from uncultured Paracoccaceae bacterium, assembly GCA_965662745.1. Classification (GTDB taxonomy): domain Bacteria; phylum Pseudomonadota; class Alphaproteobacteria; order Rhodobacterales; family Rhodobacteraceae; genus Anianibacter. Next base: position 20,571 of record CBFIJK010000027.1, on the reverse strand, counting down.
GAGCAGGGCCTCGACGTCTCGATTTCTGAAGGATCAGGCTCTCTCGACGCGATCCCGAAGGTCGCCACCGGCGCCTTCCCCTTTGGCTTTGCCGACATCAACAGCCTCGTGAAATTCCTCGACCAGAACCCCGGCGCGCCCGTCACCGCCGTGATGATGGTCTACGACAAGCCCCCCTTCGCTGTCGTAGGCCGCAAATCGCTGGGTGTCGAAACCCCCAAGGATCTTGAAGGCAAGGTTCTCGGCGCGCCGCCGCCCGATGGCGCGTGGGCGCAGTTCCCGGCCTTCGCCACGGCCAACGATCTGGACATGAGCGCGATCACGGTCGAACCGGTCGGCTTTCCCACCCGCGAGCCGATGCTGGCCGAAGGCAATGTCGCAGCGATCACCGGCTTTTCCTTCTCGTCCTACCTGAACCTCGTGCGTCTCGGCGTGCCGGAAGATGACATCTCGACAATCTTGATGGCCGACTACGGCCTCGCACTTTATGGCAACGCGATCATCGTCAACACCGATTTCGCCGAAGCGAACCCCGAGATCGTGACCGGCTTTCTGACCGCCGTCGCGATGGGCTGGAAAGACGCGATCGCCGATCCTGAAGGCGCGATAGCTTCGCTGATGGAACGCAACCCCGCGGCCGATGCCGATCTGGAACAGCGCCGCCTGCAGCTTGCCATCGATGCAAACGTCCTGACCGATTACGCGATGGCGAACGGGATGGGCGGCATCGAGCCAGAGCGTATGGCCACTGCCATGAGCCAGATTGCCGAAACCTACGAGTTCCAGAACGACGCCGATTCGGCGGTTGTCTTCACGGATGCCTACCTGCCCGCCGCCGACGCGCGCATGCTTCAGTAATCAAGCCAGACACAGGCGCGCGCAGGGTGAACCAGCGCGCGCTTTTTCTTGCACGCCCCGCAGATCGGGGCCGAAATTTTTGGGGGCTGCGACGTGGACGAAGCACTGATCGACATCAAGAATGTGCGCCACGCGTATCGCACCGATGACGGCCCTCTGCCCGTTCTCGACGGCCTGACACTGTCAGTGCCCGAAGGCGGGTTCGTCGCCGTTGTTGGCCCCTCGGGTTGCGGCAAGTCCACGCTCACCAAACTGGTCGCGGGCCTGATGATCCCCGACGAAGGCGAAGTCAGCGTTCACGGCAAGCGCGTCAAAGGCCCAAGGTCGAATGTCGGCATGGCCTTTCAGAACCCCGTTCTTCTCGAATGGCGCACGATCCTGCAGAACGTGATGCTGCCGTTGGAAATCGTCTCCACCGGCATGTCGTCCGCAGAGAAGCAGAAACGCGCCCGCGATCTGCTGGAACTCGTGGGCCTTGCCGGTTTCGAAGACAAGCGCCCGTCAGAACTATCGGGCGGCATGCGCCAGCGCGCCTCTCTCTGCCGCGCCATCGTCCACAAGCCCGAGGTGCTGATCCTCGACGAACCCTTCGGCGCGCTCGACGCCTTCACGCGCGAAGACCTTTGGCAAACGATGCACAAGGTGAAGGAAGAAGAGCCGTTCACCGGCGTTCTCATCACCCATGACTTGCGCGAATCGATCTTCCTCGCCGATCAGGTGGTCGTGCTGTCGGGCCGCCCGGCGCGGACGCAATTCACGCTCGACGTGCCGACAACCGGCCCGCGCGAGATCGATTCGCTCTATACGCCAGAGGCCGCCGAGATGCTGAACACCCTCCGCCATCAGATCCAGATCGCGCAAGGCCGCGCCCCGGCGGAGTCGGACGCATGACCATTCGGAATGTCATGATCCCGATCATCGCGATGGTCGTCTTCCTCGTGCTGTGGGAACTTCTGGTCTGGGCGAATGGCTGGCCGAACTACCTGATGGCCTCGCCATCCGACCTGCCCGCTGCCTATTCGCGCTACTGGGAGCTATTTATCGTCATGGGCTGGCAGACGCTGTGGCGCACGATCGTCGGCCTCTTACTGGCGGTGCTCTTCGGCCTGCTTCTGGGTATGGTGATGGGCTTTTCGCGGACGATGCGCGATGCGCTTTACCCGCTCCTCGTCGGGTTTAACGCGATCCCCAAAGCGACCGTCGTGCCCATCGTCGCGCTGCTTTTCGTAGGCGCACATGACTTCAACACGATCCTGATCGCCTTCATGATCTCTTTCTTCCCCATTGCGGTGTCGGTCTCCATCGGGCTTTCGACGCTTGAGCCGGAATACCGCGACATCCTGCGCTCTCTCGGCGCGTCGAAGATGACGATTTTCTGGAAGATCGCGCTGCCCAAGACGCTGCCGGAATTCTTCGGCGCGCTGAAGGTGGCGGTGACTCTGGCGTTCATCGGCACGAACCTGATGGAAATCGTCTCTCCGCATGGTCGGGGCCTCGGGGCGCTGTTTGATTCGGGCAAGACGAACTCGGATTACCCTCTGATGTTCGCGGTGCTCATCGCCTTGGCGTTCCTCGGGATCGTTCTGTATTACATCGTGGTCGCGCTGGAAAAAGTCTTCGCAGGCTGGGCCGAACGTCCCCAAAGCTAAGGCGATAGCCGATGGACGGCAGGCGTGGCGATGCGGGGCGTATCGCCACGAGCCGCGCACACCGTCCCTTGAAGACCGGCGACGAAATCGCTATCTGAAGCGTCGAGAGGTTGGCGCGGGCAGGCGCCTCGCCAACCCGGTCAGGTCCGGAAGGAAGCAGCCGTAACGAGACCCGCTTGGGTCGTGTTCAGCCTCTCACCCTATATCAGGCGGTCCCCCGGGGCCGCCTGTGGTATGTCAGTGCCCCCGAAATAAAGATAGGCGAACACCGCGATCAGCCCGATCAGCAGGCCAAGGGCGATCAATCCGGGCACCCGCGACAGACGGCGTGTCATCGTGCCCGGCGGCAGGCGCCGCCCGAGCAGCCAAACCACCAGCGCCAGCACACTCGCCAGCGCCTGCCACCCGAAGAAGAGCGCGACGCGGTTCATTCCGCGCGTGAATCCGCTGCCTTCGGGCGGCGTCAGGCGAAAGCCGATGAAGGACCAGCCATAGCAGGCCAGCCACGCACATAGCATGAGGATGACGAGGTTTCGGATCGACATGCGCCGATCCTAGCCCCGCCCTTTCCTAGACGACACCGCTTTCAACCACCGCACCGGGATGCGCCTGTGCCCAATCGGCCAGAAGCGCCTGCATGCCCGGATCGCCCGCAAGTCCGATGGCGCGCTTGGGCAACGCGACCCCATGCTCCAGCGCGATCCGGGCGCAGGCGGCATGATCCCGCTCTGCCCGCTCGGGGCAGTTTTCGGATCCATGGATGATCGTCGAAAGCAGCGTTCCGCCATAGCCGTTGACGAACCCCAGATCCGGTCCAAGCTTCAGCAAATACTCCATCATCTCGGGCAGACCATTCCACCCGGCCACCTGGACCGGCGTGATCTGTTCCACCGGGTCCACGCGGTCGTATTCGAGACCCAGCGCAACAAGCCGTTTCACATGATCCAGCCGCCCCGGAAGGTGCAGGATATGCCGGATGAGATTGCGAAATTCCTCTGGCAGCTTCGCCGGGTCCAGATACACACCCTCCGGCGTTTCCCCCGTCGCGGCTTGGGCAAGCAGCGCCTCTTCACGGCTCATCGCGGGCATGGGGCTTACCTTCTTGAACGCGCGCAGTGCGGCGGCATTGCCGTAGACCGCGGCGTAGACATGCGCGCTGCGCCCGTTCCACAGGACGCCTGGATCGCCGCCCGCCGTCAGAAGCAGGTCGATCATCTCCGCATCGCACATCCGCCGGGCCGCCTGATGCAGCGCCGGGATGACGAAGGGCGCCTCGCCGCCCACCTCGCCCGCGCTGAACTCATTCGGGTCCGCGCCCGCGTCCAGCAGCATCTGCACCGCCTTGTGGTCGTTGAAATCCAGCGCACGCGGCAAAGCGTTCGTGCCGCCGGGCGACGCGCCATGCTTCAGCAGCATCGCAAGCCCCCTGTGATGCCCAAGCTCGACCGAATGATAGAGCGACTCGTTGTCATTCGGGTCCGCGCCGTTCGCCAACAGCCATTCCGCCAGCACCATATTATCGGCATGGCCAATCGCGCCGTAGAGCACCGAAAGCCTATGCGTTCCGTCCCCGACGGGGATGCCGGAATTGACGTCCGCACCGCGTGCTTTCAGCAGCTCGGCAATGGCCAGCATATGCGCTTTCCTGTCAGGCCAGGCATGGATCATCCGCGAAAACGCGAGATGGGCCAGCGCGGGCTTGCCGTCGATACGCGACGTCGCAAGACCGGGATCGGCCCAAAGCGCCGCCTCGACGGCGTCCAGATCGTAAAGCGCGACCTGCACGCCAAACTGGCCCTCAGCCAGATCGGGCGTTTCCGCCAGCAGGCGCTCAGCGACCTGCACCTGCCCGTGCGATACGGCGATCTTCAGCCGTTGCACCTTGGCGGCGCGATCCAGGCCCGCGATCTCGACCGCGGCTTTCAGATCGGGCCAACTGCGAAATCCTTCCTCACGCGCAACGACGTGCAGGAAATCAGCATGTTTCAGCGGGGTGTCATCGGAACGGGGCCCGGCAGAGGCGATGCGCTGCAATGCGACCGGGTCATTCGATTCATACGCGCGTTTCAGCGCCTTCGCCTGCTTGCGCAGGCGGTCAAGAGATTGGGTCATCGGCTTCCTCACCAAACCTCCCGCCGGTCCGCTGCATCGGGAGACATGAGAAAGACCGTCAAAAACAGTCGTCTCGAATATGTGGGTGCCAATACGGCTTTCCGCGGACCTGGATGCCCCCCAAAGGGCATGGGCGTTCTACATCCGGCTTCGATTTCGCGCAAGGCCGCCGGTGGACTGTTGCCGCCCGCCCCCCTAGCTTGGGGTCTGACCCGAATCCGAAAGCCCACCCGCATGAGCGCCGAGACCCCAGACACCTACCAGGTGCTTGCCCGGAAATACCGGCCCGAGACCTTTGCCGATCTTGTCGGCCAGGACGCGATGGTCCGCACGCTGAAGAACGCGTTCGAGGCGGACCGCATCGCGCAGGCCTTCATCATGACCGGCATCCGGGGGACAGGCAAAACGACGACCGCGCGCATCATCGCCAAGGGGCTGAACTGCATCGGGCCTGACGGGAACGGAGGGCCTACGACCGAACCCTGCGGCGTGTGTGAACACTGCACCGCCATCGCCAAAGGCGGGCATGTGGATGTCTACGAGATGGACGCCGCGTCCAACACCTCCGTCAATGATATCCGCGAGATCATCGACAGCGTCCATTATCGAGCCGCGAGCGCCCGCTACAAGATCTACATCATCGACGAAGTGCACATGCTGTCGACCAGCGCCTTCAACGCGCTTCTGAAGACGCTTGAAGAGCCGCCCGCACATGTGAAATTCATCTTCGCGACGACCGAGATCCGCAAGGTGCCCGTCACAGTCCTGTCGCGCTGCCAGCGATTCGATCTACGCCGGATCGAGCCCGAGGTTATGATCGCGCTTCTGCAAAAGATTGCCGGGGCAGAGAAAGGCCAGATCACGGACGAGGCGCTGGCCCTAATTACACGCGCTGCGGAAGGATCGGCGCGCGATGCGACCTCGCTGCTCGACCAGGCGCTTAGCCACGGCGCAGGCGAGACGACCGCCGACGAGGTCCGCGCGATGCTGGGTCTGGCGGATCGGGGCCGCGTGCTTGATCTCTTCGATCTGGTGATGAAGGGGGATGCGGCGGGCGCGCTGACGGAACTGTCGGCGCAATATGCCGACGGGGCCGATCCGCTGGCGGTGCTGCGCGATCTGGCCGAGATCACCCATTGGGTCAGCGTCATCAAGATCACGCCCGAGGCGGTCGAAGACCCGACCATCAGCCCCGATGAACGCACGCGCGGTCAGGCCATGGCCGAGGCGCTGCCGATGCGGGTTCTGACGCGCATGTGGCAGATGCTGCTGAAAGCCCTCGACGAAGTCGCGCAGGCGCCGAACGGGATGATGGCCGCCGAGATGGCGATCATCCGGCTGACCCATGTCGCCGATCTGCCCGCGCCCGAGGACCTCTTGCGCAATCTGCGCGACAACCCGCCCCAAGGTTCGGCCCCCGGCGGCCCTGCGCCTCGTGCACCCGCCCCGTCCGGCGGGCCGCAGGCGCAAACCCATGCCGTGTCCCACAGCCGCAGCTCTGGTGCGCATGGCGGCGGCGCCACGGCGCTTGCTCTTGACCCGGCAGACGCGCTTGCGCGCTATGACCGGTTCGAGCAGGTGGTCGAACTTATCCGCCGCCACCGCGACGCCAAGCTCTTGATCGATGTCGAAACCTCATTGAAGCTGGCGCGCTACACACCTGGACGGATCGAGTTTCAGCCCACCGATAACGCCCCCCGCGACCTTGCCGCTCGGCTCGCCCAGCGCCTGCAAACCTGGACCGGTGCGCGGTGGGCTGTCACGGTCGTCAATGAAGGCGGCGGCGATACGATTGCCGATGTCCGCGATGCCGACCGGCTGGCGCTGGAAAACACCGCCAAGGAACACCCACTTGTGCAGGCCGTGTTCAACGCGTTTCCCAATGCGCGCATCACCGACATCAAGACGCCGGAACAGATCGCAGAGGATGCCGCCGAAGAGGCCCTGCCAGAGGTCGAGGACGAATGGGACCCCTTCGAGGAAGACTGACCCTCACCGCGTTCGCGTTGGCCCCGTCGCCTCTTTGGGCCGCGGTCTGCGACCAGGTGCGCCCGAACTGGACGCCGGGGACCGAGGTCGGGCTGATCGAGGAAACGCTTCTGCTTTTCGCATCTCCGGTCTCGTTGCTGCTGCTTCTCGGCATGGCGCTTGCGATCCGGCTGCGTCACCAATGGGGCGCGTTGGCGGTCGTCGTCGGCTGGACCGCGTGGATATCGGTGATCGCAGTAGGCAATTCCCAAGTGCAGGCCGCCGCGCGCGCCGAAGGCTGCATGGGCTCTCCTGCCTTGTTCATTTCGCTGGGCGCTGCGATATGTATCGCAACGATCCTCTTCACCCGACCGCGCCCGGTGCGCGACTAAAGACGGAGACTAACATGCTCAAAGGACTCGGTGGCCTCGGCGACATGGCCAAGATGATGCAGGCCGCAAAAGACGTGCAGGCCAAGATGGCCACCCTTCAGGAAGAGCTTGAGACGGTGACCGTCGAGGGCGAATCCGGTGCGGGCCTCGTCAAGGCGACCGCGACCGCCAAGGGCGTGCTGACGGGCCTCAATATCGACCCGTCTATCTTCAACGAAAGCGACAAGGAAGTTGCCGAAGACCTGATCCTCGCCGCGATCAAGGATGCGCAGGCGAAAGCGCAGGAAAAAACGCAGGAAGAGATGTCGAAACTGACCGAAGGGCTTGGCCTTCCGGCAGATTTCAAGATGCCGTTCTGAGCCTCGTTTGAGCGACACTCCACGGGAAATCGAGACGCTCATCGACATGATGGCGAAACTGCCGGGGCTTGGTCCGCGGTCCGCGCGGCGCGTCGTTCTGCATCTTATTCGCAAGCGCGCGCAGCTGCTTGAACCCTTGGCGGGCGCCCTGCGCGCCGTCGCGGACACCGCCCGCGAATGCCTGAACTGCGGAAATGTCGCGACATCCGACATCTGCCCGATCTGCGCGTCGGACGCCCGCGCGAATGGCGAATTGTGCATCGTCGAAGAGGTCGCTGATCTTTGGGCGATGGAACGCTCGAACGTGTTCAAGGGGCGGTATCATGTGTTGGGCGGCACGCTGTCGGCGCTCGACGCCGTTGGCCCCGAAGACCTGCGCATCCCCAAACTGATCGACCGCGTCGCCAGCGAAGGCGTGACAGAGGTAATCCTCGCCCTCAACGCCACCATCGATGGCCAGACCACTGCCCACTACATTGCCGATCAACTCGGAGACGGCGTCAACGTCACCTCGCTGGCCCAGGGTGTTCCCGTGGGTGGAGAGTTGGATTACCTCGACGATGGCACGATCAGCGCGGCCCTCAAGGCGCGCCGATCCTTCTAGCCCGCGATCGCCTCGCAGCTGTCTTCACCGATCTCGGCCTGGGTCCAGCCCGCCCCGATCAAGACTTCGCCCCGCATCACTTCGACAAAGCTCCACCCCCGCCGGTCGTCGAACCGAAACAACAGCGTCTCGCCATCCCGCGCGGCGCCAGTCAACTGCGCGATCTGGTCCCGCGCCGCCCGGAGCGGCAGGCGCCCGCCGCGCCAGCCGATGCAAGCGCTCTCGAACTCGGAAATCAGCGGTAGATCCCGGATTTGCCGGCGCAGGTCGAGCCCGCTGATCGTCAGCGCCGCGCGCCCGGTATCCACCGCGCAATTCCATTCCGCTTCCTTCCATCCGGCCTCGGCCACGACATACTGGTCGTCGCCGCCAAGAACCGGCTCTGACGTCGTGCAGCCCTCATTGCCAAAGACGGCCTGCCCCAAGGGGCTGCCAAAGCAATACCCCGCCCGGTCAAAGATCAGGTTGCGCGTGAACCAAAGGTCATCGCAGCGCTCATCCGCGATGGCGGGCGATCCCAGCGCCGTAAGCGCGCCGATCAGCACAAGACAAAGCCGCATCATTCCCTCCCATGGTCGCCCCACCATCATGCCGCCACGGGGCGTAAAGTCGACCCGCCGGCAAGAAAAAGGCCCGCGCGGCGAAACCGGCGGGCCCTTTGATCATTCGGAGATCGAAGGCAGAATCAATCCTCGTCCTTCTCGTCTTCCTCATCATTTGGCAGGTTGAAAAAGCTGTCCGCGTCCGGGACGTCCTTGTCGGCGGCATCCTCGTCGGGCGCGGTATCGCCAAGCGTGAACCCTTCAAGCCCCGAGATCGCCGTCGGCATCTTCGGCTCGGACGACATGCCAAGCGATTGCTCGGTCGACACCAGCTTGCGCCGCTCGTCATCGGTCAGAACGCCGCCCTCGGCCGCCTTCTTCTTGGCCGCCTTCTGCACGGCGGCATCAAGCTCGGACTGTTTGCACAGGCCCAGCGCCACGGGGTCGATCGGCTGGATATTGGCGATGTTCCAATGGGTGCGCTCACGGATCGCCTGGATCGTCGGCTTGGTGGTGCCCACCAGCTTCGAGATCTGCGAATCCGCCAGTTCCGGGTGGAACTTCACCAGCCACAGGATCGACGCAGGACGATCCTGGCGCTTGGACAGCGGCGTATAGCGCGGTCCCCGACGCTTTTCCTCGCCAACGGACGCCGGGTTGTGCTTCAGTTTCAGCCGAACGATCGGGTCCTTCTCGGCGGCGTCGATCTGTTCTTGGTCAAGCTGGTTGTTGGCAACCGGATCAAAGCCCTTCACGCCGGCCGCAACGTCGCCATCCGCGATGCCCTGCACCTCAAGCTCGTGCATCTCGCAGAAATCCGCGATCTGCTTGAAGCTCAGCGTCGTGTTGTCCACCAGCCAGACTGCGGTGGCTTTCGCCATCAACGGTTTCGCCATGGGTCATCTCCTCAGACAATATCTTCCTTCGCCGGGAAAACGGCTGGCCCGGCTGGACCCTTACCTCGTTTTCAGGGAAGTTGAGGGCCGATATAGTCGTTTCCCCCCTCGGAGAAAAGAGAGAAATGCGCAACGCGCTCGCCCCCCTCCTTGCCCTGCTTCTCGGCGCCGCCCCGGCTTTGGCCGACGGAGAACGCCCGGGCGATTTCGATTACTACGTGCTGGCGCTCAGCTGGTCGCCCACGTGGTGCGCACTTGAAGGCGACGATCGAGGCTCACCGCAATGCGACCCGGATGCAGATTTCGGCTGGGTCCTGCACGGCCTCTGGCCTCAATACGAAGAGGGCTGGCCGGCCAATTGCCCGACCGCAGAACGCAATCCCTCGCGCTCTGACACCGAGGCGATGGCCGATATCATGGGCACCTCTGGCCTCGCATGGTATCAATGGCAAAAGCACGGGCGCTGCTCGGGCCTCTCGGCTCGCGAATATTACAGCGCCGCGCGCACCGCCTTCGAAAGCGTCAACCGCCCCGAAATCTTCCGCAAACTCGACCGCGCCGTCACCCTGCCCGCCGCAGTCGTCGAAGAGGCTTTCCTCAAGGACAATCCAAACCTCAAGCCCGACATGCTCACGATCACTTGCAAGGCAGGCCGCATCCAAGAGGCCCGCCTCTGCCTTACCAAAGACCTGGATCCGCGCCTCTGCGCATTGGACACTGTCCGCGACTGCCGAATGACGGACGCGCTTCTCGATCCGATCGACTGACGCCGCTCCTCTTTGGTGTTTGCAAATATCCCGAGGGTTTGGGGGCAGAGCCCCCATGCGGCTGGCCGGGGGCTCAATGCCCCCGGACGGGCGCGCATCTCACACGGTCAGGATCGTCTGACCGGTGGTCTTGCGCGCTTCAAGCGCTCGATGCGCCTCTGCGACATCCTCTAGCGCAAACCGCTGGTCGATGCGGATCGACACATCGCCAGAGCTCACCTTTCCGAACAGCATCGCCGCCATATCCTGGCAGGTCTGGTGATCGGCGATATGGGTGAACAGCGTCGGGCGCGTGATCTTCAGCGATCCCTTCTGACCCAGCGTGCCGATGGTAAAGGGCGGCACCGGGCCAGATGCGTTGCCGAAGGAAATCATCATTCCCAAGGGCGCAAGGCAGTCGAGCGATCCATCAAAGGTATCCTTGCCCACGGCATCCATGACCACCTGAACGCCCTTGCCATCCGTCATTTCTTTCACCTTGGCGGCGAAATCCTCGGACCGGTAGTTGATGCAGGCCTCTGCACCGTGATCCAGCGCAAGCTGGCATTTTTCGTCCGTCCCCGCCGTGCCGATCAGGTGGATGCCTTCGGATTTCGCCCATTGACATGCGATGAGGCCTACACCGCCCGCAGCGGCGTGAAAGAGGACCGTATCGCCCTTTTGCAGGGGCGTCGTGCGGTGGAAAAGATACTGCACCGTCAGCCCCTTCAGCATCATCGCAGCGCCTTCCTCAAAGGGGATCTCGTCCGGCAAGGGACAAACCTGCGCCGCGGGCATCACGCGCGCCTCGGCATAGGCGCCCGGCGGGTTCGAGGCATAGGCGGCGCGGTCACCCTGCTTGAGATGCGTCACCCCGTCCCCGACCGCCTCGACAATGCCCGCCGCCTCCATGCCAAGCGCATGGGGCAGGTTCATCGGATAAAGGCCATCGCGCTGGTAGACGTCGATGAAATTCAGCCCGCAGGCTTCGTGCCGGATGCGAATTTCGCCCGGGCCCGGATCGCCAACCTCGCGGTCGACGACCTTCATCTTCTCCGGCCCGCCGTGCTCTTCGATGATTACCGTTTTAGCCATTCTATCCCTCCCCGCGCGGTGTCAGCCCGCGTTCAATACGATTTTTCCGATATGGTCAGAGCTTTCCATGCGCGCATGGGCCTTGGCCGCGTCCGCCAGCGCAAATTCGCTGTCCATCACCGGCGCGATGGTGCCCGCCGACAAAAGCGGCCAGACCTTTTCGCGCAGGTCCGATGCGATGGCCGCCTTGGCCGCGTCCGATTGCGGGCGCAGTGTTGATCCGGTGATCGTCAGCCGCCGCGTCATGACCTGCGCAAAGTTCAGTTCGACCTTCGGCCCGGACAGGAACGCGATCTGCACCAGCCGCCCGTCATCCGCCAAGGCCTTGATGTTGCGCGGAATATAGTCTCCGCCAACCATGTCGAGGATGAGGTTGGCGCCGCCTTCGTCCTTCAGAACATCGACGAAATCTTCGTCCCGATAATTGATCGCCCGCTCCGCGCCCAATTCGAGGCACGCGTCGCATTTCGCCTGGGACCCGGCAGTCGCAAAGACCCGAGCGCCGAAATGGCGGGCAAGTTGAATGGCCGTCGTACCGATCCCGCTGGATCCGCCATGGACGAGGAATCTTTCACCCGCCGATAGTCCACCGCGCAGGAATACGTTCGTCCAGACCGTGAAATAGGTCTCTGGCAGGCAGGCGGCTTCTTTCAGGCCCATGCCATCCGGCACGGGCAGCGCGTGGGCCGCTGGCGTGACGACATATTCGGCATAGCCTCCACCGGGCAGAAGCGCGCAGACCTGATCGCCGATGGCCCAGTCTGTCACGCCCTCACCAATCGCCGCGACCTCGCCCGAGGCTTCCAGCCCCGGCAAATCCGACGCGCCCGGCGGCGGCGCATAGGCCCCGGCACGTTGGAGAGCATCGGGACGGTTCACGCCCGCATAGGCGACCTTGATCAGGATCTGCCCATGGCCCGGCTGCGGCACAGGACGTTGCGTCGGCGTCAGGACATCCGGGCCACCGGGCTTCGAGATCTCGATGGCGGTCATCGTGTCGGGCAAGCTCATCCCCTTCAATCCTTCAGTGTCCAGCGGCCCGGCAGGTCCGTGGGCATCATGTTTTTCGGCGCGCGCACGCGGCCCATCATTTGCCCCGGGACCGCAAACAGGCGTTTCAGCGTCGGGTTGTCATTCACCTTTGCCTTCACCTTTTCGATCCGCATCACGTCGTCGATGCGCCGGTCCAGAAAGCCCCACGTCGCTTCATGACCCACGCTTTGATCTCCGAGCCAGTAGAGGACGGTCGAGCCATAGACACCCGACAGCGTCGCGCGCTTGGTGTACCAGTTGATGTCGGTCGAACTGTCACCCAGCGCGGTCCAGATGCGATCCGCCGTGCCCCAGATCAGGCGCGATCCTTCGGCGGCGTTCGTCGGCAGGGCAAAGAGTGACGAGGCGCGGCGCACGGCCTCTCGATCCTCGATCAGCTCGATCCGCCAGCGCACCGCTTGCGCGATCCGGTCGCGAAAACGCATGGAGGACAGATCGGCGGTGGCGATCTTTTCGGCCATCGCGTCATCGGTGCGTTCATGGTGCAGAATCGCCAGCCCGAGCGCGCCGCGCGGGACGGCCGCGCGCGCTTCGGTCATGCTAACGCCGATATCACGGGCCGCCGCCCGAAACGCCGTGTCGGACCATCCATCGAAGGCCACATGGGGCAGAATCGCATTCAGCAGCGCATCGGGGCGGTGTTCGGCCTGCGTCTGTGTCTCGGTCATCGGGGACTCCTCTGTCGCGGGTCGCTTTCCGGTTAACATAAGCGGATGTGCGGCGCAGGCCAGCCCGCGCGCGCCCGAAACACTGGACAAACGGGTTGATTCCACTTATGTCATCCGTTCCTGCAATTCTGTTCAACTTCAACCTAGAAAGGTGGTGACAACCACATGCAGGTCAGTGTTCGCGACAACAACGTCGATCAGGCGCTTCGTGCCCTGAAAAAGAAGCTGCAGCGTGAGGGCGTTTTCCGTGAGATGAAGCTTCGGCAACATTTCGAGAAACCGTCTGAAAAGCGCGCGCGCGAAAAGGCAGAGGCTATCCGCCGTGCCCGCAAGCTCGCACGCAAGAAAGCCCAGCGCGAAGGGCTTCTCTGAGGCACTTCTGACACTGAGGGCCTTGGCCCTTTGTCAAAGCGACCCCCGCCGGTTTCCGCGCGGGGGTTTGTTTATTTTAGGGGGTGGACTTGCCCTTACGCCGCGCCTCGACGGCATAGTCGCCGAGGCGCTGCCGCGTTTCCATCCGGCGCACGACCGTATCGGCATAGGCATCCCAGTCGGCATCCGTCAGGCTATCCAGGCCGTGCGACACCGGCGCATCGGCCAGGGTCTTGTCGCGTGTGATCTCGGCCGAAACCGGCTGCACCTGGATGAACGGCGCGTCCTTGTTGATGAAGATCGGCACATCCGTCTTCAGGAGACGGATATTCGTGAAGAGCGGCCCGAACCACCAATCGGTCTGAATGACGCCTTCGAGCACCTCGTAGGTGTCCGTGCGCCGCAGGTTCACTGGCCCGCGCACATAGGAATGGATCCCCTCACGGGTCTTGGCGACCGCGCCGGTCCAGACCTGAAGGATGTCCCGATCTGCAGTCCGCGCCAGAAAAGGCGGCGAATAGCCCTTGATCCGCTCGGGCGCAGCGGCATCGAATTCATGGCGGAAGTTCGGGTACTGGATCGCGTCGTCGAGCGGATACCAGGTGTCCCCGGCATCAAGCGAGAACTGTATGTCATGGCCCGAAAAGGTCAGCCACAGGCTGAAGGGCAGGAAGACGTGCCAGCCATAGCTGGTGGCGGTCCGCACCGGCTCGCAATAGCGAAACCCGTCGGTGGGCAGGGTGCCAAGGCCGGATTTATCCGCCGCACGGGGCGCATGACCGCCGCCAATCAGGGAATGGAACTGGATCATGCCGGGCCTCTGTGTCGCCGAACGGAAAAGGGCGGCGCGCTGACGGCACCGCCCGTTTTCGCAGTGATAAGGCGAGGGTTACTCCGACACAACCTTCGCGGTTTTCATGCCGGAGTTTCCGAGGCGCACGGCAGCTGTGTCGCGCAGATCGGCAGGAACTTTCGCGGTCTTCATGCCGGAGTTGCCAAGGCGCACGGCGGCAGTGTCGCGCAGATCGGCGGGCACTTTCGCGGTCTTCATGCCGGAGTTTCCGAGGCGAACGGCGGCAGTGTCGCGCAGATCGGCGGGAACCTTAGCGGTCTTCATGCCGGAGTTGCCAAGGCGCACGGCAGCGGTGTCGCGCAGATCGGCAGGAACCTTCCCAGTCTTCATGCCCGAGTTGCCAAGGCGCACGGCAGCGGTGTCACGCAGATCGGCAGGAACCTTCGCGGACTTCATGCCGGAGTTGCCCAGACGCACTGCAGCGGTGTCGCGCAGATCGGCGGGAACCTTCGCGGTCTTCATGCCGGAGTTGCCGAGGCGCACGGCAGCGGTTTCGCGCAGATCGGCGGGAACCTTCGCGGTCTTCATGCCGGAGTTTCCGAGGCGCACGGCAGCGGTGTCGCGCAGATCGGCAGGCACTTTCGCGGTTTTCATGCCAGAGTTGCCGAGGCGAACAGTAGAAGTGTCGAGCAGGCTTGTGGGAAGGTTATGACGAATGGACATTGAATTACCCCTATGGTTGACTGTTAGTCGCGTTATACGGGAGCAATCTACACGAAAGTAATGACCCGGCAATCACCAATTTGCATTATTCGCATTAACCTTTTGCAAGTCTATGATTACAAATAAGATATTCTTTAAAATTTAATTTTGATTGCTTGGATTTGAAACGACAGTATAGACACGTGAACACTACCCACAGGAGCAGCCATACAGACCTGTGGATAATTTTTCACTTAAGCCCCGGTGCGTTACGGCCAAGGCGCGCTATTGTCTTACGACTATAGTTTAGATTCGGTTACCGATTCGCCAGACTATCAATTTGGGTGCACCCCACCGCCGCGCCGGGACGAGGCCTCAGATCGGAAGCGCTGAGGTCTGGCAGACGGTCTTCAGTGCGAACGAACTGTGCATCTGCGTAACCCCAGGCAGGCGCGACAGGTAGCGGCGGTGGATGCGGGCGAAATGCTCGGTATCGCTGACCGCCAGCTTCAAGAGGTAGTCAGCCCGTCCCGCCATGAGGTGACATTCCAGGACATCCGGGATCCGCGCGACATCGCGTTCGAACCGGTCGAGAACGTCATCGGCCTGGGCCGACAGGGTGATTTCCACGAATACGATGGTCTGACGCCCGAACATCCTCGGGTCGAGCAAGGCGACATAGCGGTCGATGACGCCATCCGCCTCTAGGCGCTGCACCCGGCGGTGACAGGCCGAGGCCGACAGGTGAACCCGCTCTGCCAGGTCTGCGTTCGAAAGCCGCCCCGATCCCTGAAGCACCCGCAGGATGCGAAGATCCGTGTCGTCGATATCGGCCATTCATGTCCCTTCTGCCGTCCGGTATACCATCCACCAGACAGAAGGTGCACGTTGCCGGGGCGCTTTACCAGCGCCCCGACAGCATCAGGTCCTTCAGGCGCGCGCCTTCAGGGCGTCGCGGATCTCAGCCAGAAGCTCGACCTCGGACGGGGGCTTGGGCGCGTCGGGTGCGGCTTCAGGCTCTACGGCCTTCTTCTCTGCGGCATCCTTCACGCGGTTCACGGCTTTGACGAGCATGAACACGACGAAGGCGATGATCAGGAAATTGATGATCGCCATGAAGAACCGGCCATAGGCGAAGACGGCTGCACCAGCTTCTTCGGCTTCGGCGAGGGTTGCGTATTCGCCGCCATCGAGAACCGCGAAGAAATTGGTAAAGTCGATCCCGCCCATGAACAGGCCGATGATCGGGTTGATAAGGTCAGCCACGAGCGAGCTGACGATCGCGGTGAACGCCGCGCCGATGATGATGCCGACGGCCATGTCCATGACATTCCCGCGAGCGATGAAATCTTTGAATTCCTGAAGCATTCCCGTGTCCCTTCCACGCTGCGCCTGTTGGTTGACGCTGGGAAAGCGATAGCGATTCGACAGGGGAAATAAAGGCGATTTACGAATTCGCAGGCAATTTACCGGTAAGAACATAGCGAAGGGCGTCAACAACCTGCGCGGGTGTCTCGGCAACGGCCAAAGCGGCGGCATCGACCTCTTTCAGCGCATGGGCGTGATCGGGTCCGTGCAGGATCACCAGGGACTTGCCTAGGGCGGCCGCGTAGCCCGCATCGAAGGCCGCGTTCCACTGTTTGTACTTCTCGCCAAAGCGCACGACGACGACATCCGCCTCTTCGATCCCCTTGCGGGTGCGGATCGCGTTCAGCTTTGCGCCTTTGTGATCATGCCAGAACTTGTCGTCCTCAGCCCCAAAGATCGCAACGCCGCAATCGTCACTGGCGGCGTGATCCGTGACAGGGCCGCTGAAGACAACGTCGAGCCCCTGCGCCCCATCGCGAATCTGGTCGCGCCAGTCGGTGTGAATTTCGCCCGAAAGATAAACGGTCAGCGTCATCTGCGATCTCCTTGATCCTCTAGCCGCGCAGGCTGCCCCCGGTCGCCTTGGTGACCTTCTCGACGATCTTCTTTGCCACGGCGTCGATATCCTCGTCGGTCAGCGTTTTGTCGGTGGGCTGAAGCCGTACGGCAATTGCGAGGGATTTCTTGCCTTCGCCCAGCGCGCCACCGATGAATTCGTCGAAGACCCGCACATCGTCGATCAGCGCCTTGTCCGCGCCCTGCGCCGCGTTGAGAAGCGTCAGCGCCTCGACATCCGCATCGACGACAAATGCAAAGTCGCGTTCCACCGGTTGCAGGCTGGATGCGCCAAGCGCTGCACGGGTGGTCGTCTTGGCGCGCGCCTCTGGAATTTCCTCAAGCATGACGGTGAAGGCCATGGCAGGGCCTTTTACATCCATCTCGGCCAGAACCTTGGGATGCACTTCGCCGAAGATCGCCAGCACCTTCTTGGGGCCAAGGCAGATCTTGCCGTGACGCCCGGGATGCCACTGATCGCCAGCACCGCGCAGGATCTGCGCGCGCGCCGGTGCGCCGACAGAGGCAAGCACCGCCTCGGCATCGGCCTTGACGTCGTAGACATCGACGGCGCGGCGGGTGCCATGCACATCCTTCGGCCCGGTATGACCCACCAAGAGCCCCGCGATCACGGCGCTTTCCTCTCCGGGCTCGCCGCCCGCGAAGGCAGGACCAACCTCAAACAGCGCAAGATCAGCCATCCCGCGCGCCTGGTTGCGGGCGGCGGCCTGCAGAAGGCCGGGCAGCAGCGAGGGGCGCATATGGCTCATCTCGGACGAGATCGGGTTGTCGAGCTTCGTTGCATCCGCACCGCCCCCGAACAGCGCCGCAGATTTCGCGTCAATGAAGGAATAGGTCACGCATTCATTATAGCCCAGCGATGCCGCCATCCGCCGCGCCGCCTGCTCGCGGCGCTGGATCGGCGTCAGGATCGGGCGCGGCACGCCTGTATCGACGCGCGGAAGGGGCCGACCGACCAACTTGGTGAGGGACGCAATGCGCGCAACCTCTTCGACGAGGTCCGCCTCGCCCAGCACATCGGGCCGCCACGTGGGTGCGGTCGCCATATCGCCGTCGAGTTCGAACCCAAGCGCCGTCAGCGTTGCACGCTGGGTTTCCGCCGGGATTTCCATTCCGACAAGCGATTGCACGCGGTCGGTATCAAGACGGTAGGCCCGGCTGACATCGGGAACCGCGCCATCCATCACCACATCCATCGCCTCGCCGCCGCAGAGATCGAGGATCATTCGCGTTGCCGCCTCAAGCCCCGGAAGCGTGAAGGCCGGATCCACCCCGCGCTCGAACCGGTAACGAGCATCGGAATTGATCTTCAGCCTGCGCCCGGACGTGGCAATCGTGATCGGATCCCAATAGGCGGATTCGAGGAAGACATTGACCGTCTCATCGGTGCAGCCCGACGCCGCGCCCCCCATGATCCCGGCGATGCTTTCGGCACCGTTGTCGTCGGAAATGACCATCATGCCTGCGCCGAAGCTGTAGGTCTTTTCATCGAGCGCCTCGATGCTTTCGCCGCCTTGAGCGAAATGGATGCGCAGATCCCCTTTCACCTTGTCCGCGTCGAAGACGTGCAGTGGGCGGTTCTGGTCATAGGTGAAGAAGTTCGTGATATCGACGAGCGCCGAGATCGGGCGCAAGCCAATCGCCTTCAGCCGCTTTTGCAGCCATTCGGGGCTTGGGCCATTCCTGACGCCCCGGATCACCCGGCCTGCGAACAGCGGACAGCCCTTTTCCTTCACATCTGCATCAATCGTCACGCCGATGCTGCTGGCGCCATTGCCGTTCACCGGCTCAACCGACCACGGCTTCAGCGTTCCGATCCCGCGCGCAGCCAGATCCCGCGCCACGCCGCGCACGCCAAGCGCGTCTGGACGGTTCGGCGTGATCGCGATTTCGATGACCGGATCGACCTTGGCCGGATCGTTCTCTGCCAGCCAATCAGTGAATTTCATGCCGACGGCGGGCTCGCCCGGCAGTTCTATGATGCCGTCATGTTCATCCGACAGCTCCATCTCGCGCTCGGAACACATCATGCCGTGACTCTCGATGCCGCGGATCTTGCCCACGCTGATCGTCGTGTCGATGCCGGGGATATACATTCCGGGCTTGGCGATCACGACACGGATCCCTGCGCGCGCATTCGGCGCCCCGCAGATGATCTGACTCATGCCCTCGTCGGTTTCGACCTGGCAGACGCGCAGGCGGTCGGCATCGGGGTGCTTCTCCGCCTCTTTCACATAGCCGATGGTGAACCCGGCAAGGCTATCCAAAGGGTTCACGATCTCTTCGACCTCAAGCCCGAGATCCGTCAACGCCTCGCCGATCTCGTCCACCGATGCGGTCGTGTCGAGATGATCCTTAAGCCAGGACAGGGTGAACTTCATCGATTTGCCTCGAATTTTAGGGATTGTCCCCGAGTTTCGTTCAAAAGCGCCCAAAGCGGATCATTATCTCGCCGCAATGAACGACTATCCAATGGCGCAAGGCCACTGCAAAAAGAGTTTTCGTTATGAGTGATACACACCCACTGCTGCGCGTCGTCGCCGCACTTGTCGTCATCGCGGCCAGCATTCTCTACCTGTCCGACGGCGATCTGCGCCAGGGCACGCCGCGCATCTTCGCAGCAACCGGTCTTGGATCGGCCGCCTGCGCGACGGGTGCGCTGCTGATTTCCACGCGCTGCAAGCACGCGACGGGCCGCAACGTTAAAGGTGCGGTCTTCGTCAGCGCGTATCGCTAAGGTATATGCAGGCCCCGGTGTCATGTCGGGGGCTGCTTACCGTAGCTTGTGGCGCGGGGGAAGGCGTCAGTCGGTGCAGGCGTATGTCGCGAAAATCGGCGCGCTGATCTCTGGCAGATGGTGGCTCATCACCATTTCCAGCACACGGCCCTGCTGTGACATGTCGATCTCAAAGCCCGCATTGTCGAACACGCCGCCGACATCTCCCCAGAACCCCTGCCCCGTTGCGACGGATGGATCGCCCTCGAATTCCGCGAGCGCGGCGCGGGTGACTCGCTTCTCGGCGGAGCGCACCAGCGCGATCTACGCGGCGCTGTAGCCAAACTTTAACGTCCCAGCCCGGGATAGGTGACTTGCAGGTCTTCCGTTCCGTCGGTCATTTAGAACGCGCGAACGCAGTGGTGTCGAACTGCCCTTTCAGCCAAAAGAGAGTGAGTTTCATTAGTTGTTTCCGCGGAGCATCTCAGCCCTCAAAGCGCCGCGTTGCTCTTCCCAGTTTGTATCACAGAAATTGAGATAGTCGTTGGCTTCAAATCTTATTTTATCCGGGAAGCGACGAAATGTGCCTTCCGCATCCGGCAATGAAATTGAATAGACTTCTGCATCGCAGTCAACATCGATGATCCTGTGATCTGGCTGTTCCTGATAACGTATCGTAGTCTCCCAGAATTGATTTGGATCAAGAGGATCTGGGGACAAAAGGCGATAGAAGCCAGTTGTCTTTATGAACCATGTCAACGGCTCTGTCAGATCGCCATACTCGGCAGTTGCCACTACTTTCACCCAAGGCGTTTCCTCCAAACCCGCTTCGACCTCTTTCTGAAACTGGAGGCGAGGTATTGTCGGCAGTGTACCCAATGCGACGATCCCAACGACTACTGCCCACACCTCTGGGTGCAGATCCTTCCGGGTCAACTTCCCGAGCAGCCAGAATGATCCGAAAGCTACGGCGGCAACGATTCCGACACCGTAGATGCTTTCAAAGAGTACAGAGGACATTAGATCATTCACCGTGACAATCCCCCCCGCATCGTAGGCACATCCAGCGCAGAGAACCCGTAATGGCGCAGCCAGCGCAGAT
>CBFIJK010000026.1:35603-46645 GCA_965662745.1 uncultured Paracoccaceae bacterium | reverse complement strand
AACGCCTTCAGCGCCGTGGACAGCGCATCGGGCGTGTGGGCGTAATCGACAAAGACCGCCGCGCCATTCTCACGCGTGGCGGCAAGCTGCATGCGCCCGCGCACGCCGCCAAGTTCCGGCAGGCAGCGGAAGACCTGCGCCGGATCGCAGCCCGAGCCGATGGCAAGCCCCGCCGCCACAAGTACGTTTTCCGCCTGAAAGCCTCCGATCAGGTTCAGCCGCGTCTGCTGCGCGCCGCCCGCCCAGGAAAAGCGCAATTCCTGACCAGTCGCGTCAAAGCGCTGGCCCTCGATCCGCAGATGCGCGCCTGCGCCCTTGCCGACGGCGATCAGATCCTGCCCGCGATCTTCCGCCATCTCGGCAATCTTTCGGCCCTTGGGATCGTCGATATTGACCACCGCGACCCCGTCTTCTGGCAGGACCCGGTCGAACAGACCCGCCTTGGCGGCGAAATACGCCTCGAAGCTTTCATGATAGTCTAGGTGATCCTGGCTGAAATTTGTAAACGCCGCCGCGGCAAGCCGAACGCCGTCAAGGCGACGCTGTTCAAGGCCGTGGGACGATGCCTCCATCGCGGCGTGATCGACATCGGCGTTGGCGATCGCGGCAAGCATCCGGTGCAATGTGATCGGTTCAGGCGTCGTATGACCCAAAGGCGCGTCATAGGCGCCTTCGACGCCCGTGGTGCCGACATTGACCGCCGGGATCCCCATCAGCATCCATAACTGGCGCGTAAAGGTCGCGACCGAGGTCTTTCCGTTGGTGCCCGTCACCGCGCAGACCACTTCTGGCTGACGGCCAAACCAAAGCGCGGCGGTATAGGCGAGCGCCTGTCGCGGGTCTTCGGCGACGATCAGCGCCGCTTCGCTGGCCTTCAGGACATCGGCGGCAATCCGCGCGCCTTCGCGGTCGGTCAGAATCGCCCCCGCGCCCTGGCGCAGGGCGTATTGGATAAACTCGCCGCCATGGACCCGGCTTCCGGGCAGCGCAGCAAAGAGAAACCCGTCCCTGACCTCGCGGCTGTCGACGGCAAGGCCTGTAATATCAGCCTCGCGCCCGCCTTTCGCCGTCAGACCGAGCGAGCCTAGTGATTTCACTGCATCCCGTTCGGTCATGTTCGCACCCTACCCTACTGCTTTGCAGAGACTGTTACCGCAGCAGGGGCATGGGGTTCAATCTCGGGTCTGAGACCAAGCAGCGGCGCGGCGCGGCGTACGATCTCGGCAGCGACGGGTACAGCCGTCCAGCCCGCTGTGCGGCGCGGCTTAACCCCCGTCGTATCCTCGGGTTCGTCGAAGGTGACGACGATCACGTATTTCGGGTCATGGCTTGGAAAGACGCCCGCGAATGTAGTGATCGTGACGTCATCATAATAACCGCCAGTGTCTTTGGGCTTGTCGGCGGTGCCGGTCTTGCCGCCAACGGCATACCCATCGACCTCGGCCATGGACGCGGTGCCACGCACGACGACCTGGCGCAGCATGGCGCGCGATAGAAGCGAGGTTTCCTCGCTCACGACGCGCGGCCCCGGCGCGGGATTTTCCGTCTTCAAAAGCGTCGGCTGAACCCGCAGCCCGCCATTCAAAAGCGAGGCATATGCGGTCGCCAGATGCAGCGGGCTGGACGACAGGCCATGGCCGTAGGAAATTGTAATCGTTGAGATTTCTGACCAATTCTTCGGCACCAGAGGATTGACACCGGGCGCTTCGCCAAGTTCGACGGGAAGCGGATCGAGAATACCGAGACTGCCCAGGAATTCGCGCTGCCGCTTGCCGCCGATCATCATCGCCATGCTGGCCGTGCCGACATTCGAAGACTTGACGATGACATCCGTCACCGACAGGCGTGGGCCGTAATTCTTGTTGTCGAATTCGCGGATCTTGTACTTGCCCCAGGTCATCGGGGCGTTGGCCTCGACCATCGTCGTGGGGTTCACCAGCCCAAGTTCCATCGCGTTGGCCGAGGTGAAGATCTTGAAGGTCGAGCCAAGCTCATACACCCCCTGCACGGCGCGGTTGAAGATCGGGCTGTCGGACGGGCTGCCGCTGACGGGCGGCGCGGGACGGTCATTTGGGTCGAAATCCGGTAGCGAGGCAAGCGAAACGATCTCGCCCGTATGCGCATCCATCAAGATCGCCGCAGCGCCCTTGGCGTTGAGCAGTTTCATCCCGCCATAGAGAACCCGTTCCACGGCCGCCTGGACGGTCAGATCAATCGACAGCTCCAGTGGTTTTCCGCCATTGGCCGGATCGCGCAGGTAATCGTTCATCGCCCGCTCGATCCCCGCACGGCCCACGAGTTCGGCAGACGACACGCCCTCCTCGCCGAACCGATAGCCGCCCAGCACATGCGAGGCTAGGTTGCCATTGGGATAAAGCCGCATCTCTCGCGGGCCAAAGAGAAGCCCCGGATCGCCGATATCATGAACGTCCTGCATCTGTTCGGGCGACAGTTTGCGCTTGATCCAGATGAATTTCGACTTTCCGGTGAAGCGCTTGAGCAGCTTTTCACGGTCGAGATCGGGGAAGATGCGCGCCAGTTTCATGGCGGCGCCTTCGGGATCAACCATGTCCTGCGGATGGGCATAAAGCGCGTGGGTCACAAGATTCGCGGCCAGGATACGCCCGTTTCGGTCCACGATCTCGGCGCGGCCTGCGGCGATGGAGTTGCCGACGGTGACAGCGGCAGGTTCTTCAGGCTCGGATGCGGCCAGCGCACCCATTTTCGCGCCCACGGTCAGGAAGGCGCAAAGAAAGAACAGACCCAGCATCTGAAGGCGCATCTGCGCGCGGCCCCGCGCCTTGTCGCGCATTTCCTCATGGCGCAGGCGGATATTCTCGCGCTCGATCGCGTCGGGATTTTCACCCTTGCCGCGCGCTTCAAGGATCCGGGCCAGGGGGCGAAGGGGCGTGCGTGTCATGGATAGTCGGCCTCTTGTTCGCTGCGCTCGCCGCTGACATCGACGGCATTCTCGATCTCGAGCGGAAGGTCGGACAGCGCCTCGGCGGGGGGATACGGAATCAGATCGACGCGCCCGAACTGGCCGGGGCGCAGGGGCGACAGGTCAAGCCGTGAATAGTTCAATTCCACCAGCTCGATCAGGCGCTTGGGACGGTTGAGATAGGCCCATTCCGCGCGCAGCGTTGCGCGTTCCTCGCGCAGGCGCCGGATGTCGCTTTGCAGGATTTCGACCGTATCGACGGCGGCCTTTGTGCGGTAATTCTGCTGGTAGGCCCAGAAGGCGAGCCCCATGACGGCAAACGCGGTCAGCAGATAGAGGATCGGACGCATGTCAGCGGCGCTCCTTCGAGGATTTGGGTTGCGGCAGAACGGGCATGCCCAGCCCCGCGCGGTCGGTTTCGGTCGCGGGCGCCTCGGTGCGGCGCGCAAGACGCAGCTTGGCGGATCGCGACCGGGGATTGGCGTCGAGTTCTTCTGGATCAGCGGTGATGGCCTTGCGGCTGGTCACCTCGAAGCTGGGCGTTTCGGTCTCGGGAAGAGGCGCGTGGCGATTGCCCTGCCCACCGCCGCCGGATTTCGCCTGCAAGAAGCGTTTGACCATCCTGTCCTCGATGGAATGGAAGGTCACGACCGCCAGCCAACCGCCCGGCGCCAAGGCGCGTTCGGCGGCATCGAGACCGCGCGCGAGTTCGGCATATTCATCGTTCACCGCGATCCGAAGCGCCTGGAAACTGCGCGTGGCCGGGTGTGCCTGGCCCGGCTTCGGGCGCGGCAGGACGCTTGTGATGACATTGGCCAGTTGCAGCGTGGTCTCGAAGGGTGCCTCGGTCCGCGCGCGGCCAATGGCCTTCGCGATCCGGCGCGAGGCGCGCTCTTCACCATATGTATAGAGGATGTCGGCGATCTCGCCCTCTGGCGCATCATTGACGATATCGGCTGCCGTCGGCCCATCACTGCCCATACGCATGTCGAGCGGGCCGTCCTTCTGGAAGGAAAACCCGCGTTCGGCCCGGTCAAGCTGCATTGACGACACGCCGAGATCGAGGACCACGCCATCGAGCGGCGTGTCGCTATATTCGTCGAGCGCACCGAACGTGCCTTCGACCAGCGTCAAACGGTCCGCATAGGGCGCTGACCATTCGGCTGCCATCTCATGGGCCAGCGGATCACGATCAACCCCGATCAGCCGGTCCGCGCCCGCATCAAGAAGCGCGCGCGCATAGCCGCCCGCGCCCAACGTGCCGTCAAGCCATATGCCGGAAACCGGAGAGACCGCGCGCAGGATGGGCGCGATCAGAACCGGGATATGCGGGGCGGGTAAGGGCTCGTCCACCGCGTCCTCCGTCACTCGTCCAGAAGATCAAGGATATCGAAATCCTCGGGCATTTCTTTCAGAAGAGCCTCGGTCTTGGCCGCGTCCTCGGCGTCGTGTTCCTCAGGGTTCCAGATCTGGAACGTGTCGCCCATTGCGATCATGAACGCCTCGCCCTTCAGCGAGATCTTCTCGCGCAGCTTGGCGGGGATCACGATCCGGCCGGTGTCATCGACGCTTGTGGGCAGCGATTGCCCGCTGAACAGCCGTTCGAGCAGCTTGCGTTTGGGAGAGCCGCGCTTCATCGCCGCGATCTTTTCGTCGACCTCGTCGATGGCTTCCATTGTGTAGCATTCAAGGTAATTGCGGCGTTCATCCCCGTAGACGATCACGAATTCGGGGGTTTTGCCTTCGGACCAGCCGGGATCACCGGATTCGAGGACACGCCGAAAGTTGGCGGGGATCGAAATCCGACCCTTCCCGTCCACCTTCTGGGTGTATTCACCTCTGAACCTGCGAGCCACTGTCCCTTGGCCCCTTGTAACCTGCACGCCCCGGTACGGCCGGAGCTCCGAAACTAAAACGGCGGGTAGAGCCGCTGCCACCGCCCTACCCGCCGACTTGACCCAGTTACTGGGCTGTCCGATTGCGCGCGCCACCTGGGGGGATGTTCACTGCTTGCGCACCGGATTCTTCTTCACCGAAAGGGATGAGGGCTGCCTGTATGAAGCCTGCCGCTATCTTATTTTTGGTTAGGGTGTGGGGTTGTTTGTTTTATTCCCCGAGTGCCCGTCCCTCTCGATGACTTAGTGATACTTCGGGAATTCATGGATCTCAAGGGGAAATTCTCCCATGGGGCGCATGGGACGGGATGGGACAGTGGCTCAAACCCCTCGAAAACGGCGTAAATATGGCAGTGGTTGTTATGTTTCTCTAAACGGGCACCATATATGCCCAGAACCGAGGCCAATCGTGCGTGCAATTTTTTTTCAATTTTCTTGCCAGCTCTGCGCTTTGGGCGCTCAGAACACCAAGATTCAC
Organism: uncultured Paracoccaceae bacterium; assembly: GCA_965662745.1. Taxonomy (GTDB): domain Bacteria; phylum Pseudomonadota; class Alphaproteobacteria; order Rhodobacterales; family Rhodobacteraceae; genus Anianibacter. Next base: position 41,331 of record CBFIJK010000026.1, on the reverse strand, counting down.
AAGATTCATACTGAAATTTGCGTAAATTCCCACGCCCTGAGGGTCTATCCCATACAATCCCAGAAGATCTACCGGTCTGCGCGAATTATGGGTCGAAATCCCAAACCACCCCAACCCGGGCCGCTGGTCGCCTACCCAAAGGTCAGCACTCAACCCAAAAGCGCGACATATGCGAATGCTGCATAGCGGCATTGAGCCTTCTCGGGATTGTGCAGGCGCAGAAATACTCCAAATTAGTCCCAACGGCGACGGAGCGATGCCTGCACCGCTGGATCGCCAGACCAGAGGCTTATGAGTGAAAGGAACGCATAATGGCTTCCATGACTGAAATTTTTGCCACGTCCAACGGCGCCGGCACCCGAATGAACAACCTGACCACCAATCTGCGTGCGCGCTGGGAGGCCCATAAGGTCTACCGCACCACGTACTCGGAACTGGCGGGTCTGTCGGACCGCGAACTTGCCGATCTGGGCATGCACCGCGGCAACATCGCGTCGATCGCCTACGAGGCGGCCTACGGGAAATAAGAATAACCCTATGCTGCCTCTCCTCCCTTGGCAGCTTGCGGTTCAGCGGTGATCTTCCTCCTCCTCCCTGAGGGTCACCGCCAAAATACCAAGGCCAGAGTGCCTTGGATCGTATCGGGCCTCTTCCTCCTCCCTGGGGTCCGTGACAAGCGCGGCGGTGTCCTTCCTCCTCCCTGGGCATCGTCGCTGCGAATTCCGGGGCCGACATGGCCTCACCAAGATCGGGCCTCCTCCTCCCTGAGGTCCGTGACAAGCGCGGCGATGTCCTTCCTCCTCCCTGGGCATCGCCGCTGCGATATTCCGGGGCCGACACGGCCTCAAACAGGATCGGGCCTCTTCCTCCTCCCTGAGGTCCGTGACTAGAGCGGCGATGCTCTTCCTCCTCCCTGAGCATCGCCGCATTTTTCCTATTTCTGAAAATCTGCACCGCATGGAACCGCCCCTTTGGACGCGACGTTAAAGACATGTCATCGCATTCCTCCCCAAGGATGACATGGCTTTGCGAGCGGCGGCGATCCCCCTCCCCGATCCGTCGCTGCTCGCGATACGTCGATTCAGAATAAAATTTTTTCGAAAATTTTGGCGCTTGCCGTCAGAACGGCACGTCATCCGCATCTGCGGCGGCCACGACGAATTTCGCCACGACCTTTTTCGTGCCGGCCTTGTCGAACGCGATCTCCAGCTTGTCGCCCTCGATCCCGGTGATCGCGCCATAGCCGAATTTTGTATGAAACACTCGCTCGCCTTCGGTGAAGGCGGATACCGCATCCAGGTCGATCACCTGTGATTTGGTTTCGCGCGGCTGGCTCATACCCCGCTCGCCCGCGCGGGTCTGAAGCCGTCGCCAGCCGGGGGAGTTGTAGACATCCGCGCGGCTTGCCTTGTCGTGCAGATCCGATCCTGCCGCCGTCATGATCTGGGGCGAGGCGCTGGCGGCCATACCAGCCGCGCCATACCCGCCGCCATAAAGGCCCGGCGGCGTCAGCACCTCGACATGTTCTTCGGGCAACTCGTCGATGAAACGCGACGGAAGCGCCGATTGCCACTGGCCATAGACCCGGCGGTTCGCGGCGAATGAAATCGTGCAGACCTCTTCGGCGCGCGTGATCCCGACATAGGCCAGCCGCCGTTCCTCTTCGAGCCCCTTCAGCCCAGACTCGTCCATGGACCGCTGCGACGGGAAAAGCCCATCCTCCCAGCCCGGCAGGAACACGGCCGGAAATTCCAGCCCCTTTGCCGCGTGCAGGGTCATGATCGACACTTTCGGCCCGCCCTCGTCCTGCTCATTGTCCATGATCAGCGCGACATGTTCGAGAAATCCTTGCAGATTCTCGAACTGCTCCAGCGCTTTCACAAGCTCCTTGAGGTTCTCCAGCCGACCGGGCGCCTCGGGCGTCTTGTCGTTCTGCCACATCGCGGTATAGCCGGATTCGTCGAGGATCATCTCGGCCAGTTCGATATGGCTTTGCCCCGCCTCGCGCGCCAACATATGCCAATGGTCGAACTGTTGGCAAAGCGTGCCGATCTGCCCCTTGGCCTTACCCGAAAGCATGTCCGACGACACCGCCAGCCGCGCGCCTTCCAGCAGCGACACGCCATTGCCGCGCGCGACCTTCTGGATGGTCTGCTGCGCCTTGTCGCCTGCCCCGCGCTTGGGCGTATTGACGATCCGCTCAAACGCGAGATCATCGTCTGGCGACACGGCGACGCGGAAATAGGCCATCGCGTCGCGAATCTCGAGCCGTTCGTAAAAACGCGGGCCCCCGATCACGCGATACGGCAGGCCGATGGTCAGAAACCGGTCCTCGAAGGCGCGCATCTGGTGCGAGGCGCGCACGAGAATCGCGCAATCGTTCAGCGAATAGGGCCGCATCTGCCGCGTACCGCCCTGCATCGCCTCCAACTCGTCGCCGATCCAGCGCGCTTCTTCCTCGCCGTCCCAATGGCCGATCAGGCGGACCTTCTCGCCCTCTTCGGCTTCGGTCCAAAGCTCTTTTCCCAGCCGCCCCGCATTGGCGCGAATAACGCCAGAGGCGGCCTGAAGGATATGCGGGGTTGAGCGATAGTTCTGCTCCAGCCGGACGACATGCGCGCCGGGAAAATCCTTTTCGAAGCGCAGGATGTTGCCCACCTCGGCCCCGCGCCAGCCATAGATCGACTGGTCATCATCGCCGACGCAGCAGATATTCTTGTGATCCTGCGCCAGAAGCCGCAGCCACAGATACTGCGCCACGTTCGTGTCCTGGTACTCGTCGACAAGAATATAGCGGAACCAGCGCTGGTATTGCGCCAGCACGTCGTCTTTGGTCTGAAAGATCGTCAGGACATGCAGCAGAAGATCGCCGAAATCGACGGCATTCAACTCGATCAGCCGCGCCTGGTACTGGGCATACAGCTCCACCCCGCGCTGATTGTAGGCATTCGCCTCGGCGGCCGGCACCTTTTCAGGCGTCCAGGCCCGGTTCTTCCAGCCGTCGATGATCCCGGCCAGCTGCCGCGGCGGCCAACGTTTTTCATCAATCCCGGCAGCGACAATGAGCTGCTTGAGAAGCCGAACCTGGTCATCTGTATCGAGAATGGTGAAGTTCGTCTTCAGCCCCACAAGCTCTGCATGGCGGCGCAACAGCTTCACACACACCGCGTGGAAGGTGCCTAGCCACGGCATCCCCTCGACCGTCTGACCCAAAAGACGCGCCACACGATCCTTCATCTCGCGCGCGGCCTTGTTGGTGAAGGTCACCGCAAGGATCTCATTGGGCCGCGCCTTGCCGGAATTGAGAAGATGCGCGATCCGCGTCGTCAGCGCCTTGGTCTTGCCGGTGCCCGCCCCCGCCAGCATCAGAACCGGCCCGTCCATCGCCTCGACCGCCGCGCGCTGCGCCGGGTTCAGATCATCAAGATAGGGCGCAGGCCGCGCCGCCATGGCGCGCTGCGCCAGCGAGGCCCCGGCGGCTGCGGAAAACGCATCGTCTTCATCAAAGTGACTCATAGGCGCATGCTAGACGGAAGATCGCGCTTGGGAAAGCCCGTGTTCGCTTTCCGTTCCGCCATTCCTTCTGAAACTAAACGCCACCCCTACTTTGGTTCTTCAAATACCCTTGGGGGGTCTGGGGGGCAAAGCCCCCCAGCGGATCGTCCGGGCGTCAGCCCGGGCGAAACCGATCACCGTTTCGTCATGCCGCCATCAACGAAATATTCCGACCCGGTAACATAGGACGCATCTCTCGACAGCAGGAAGCACGCCACGGCGGCCACTTCTTCGGCCTTGCCGACGCGGCCCAGCGGCACCTGCGATTCGACTTGTTTCTTGAACGCCTCGCGTTCTTCTTCTGTATCGGCGACACCGTCGAAGAACCGCGTGCCGATGGGGCCCGGTGCGACGGCATTGACGCGGATGCCGCGTGGGGCCAGATCGCTTGCCCAGGCGCGCGCCAGCGCAAGACAGGCGGCCTTGGTTGCGCCATAGACCGCGCCTTCGGCCTGCCCGAGATAGGGCGCGACGGACGAGGTCAGAAGCACCGCGCCATCGTCGTTCAGCATCTCCTTCAGATGCGCCATATGGAGCGCGGGGCCGCGCACATTGGTGTTCATCATGTGATCGAAGGCGCCTATATCGGTCTCGTCCACGGGCCAGAAATTGCCGTAGCCGGCATTGAGAAACGCGCCGTCGAGGCCATCCATCTGGTCCTTGATCTTCGCGGCGAGATGCTTGGCATCTTCGGGATCGGAGGCGTCGTTCTTCAGAACCAAAGAGCCCGAGGGCAGCGCGCGGCCCGCCTCTTCGAGGTGGTCGCCGCTATGGCCGGTCACGGCGACTTCGCCGCCCTCCTCGACGATGCGTTTTGCTGTCGCAAGGCCGATGCCGGACGAGCCGCCGGTGACCAGGATTCGTTTGCCGCCGAAACGGGACATGGAGTTCTCCTTCGAGAGATGTCGGGGATTTGCTGGCCCAACACGCGCCGCGCCCATCCGTTCCACGCCGTCTTTCCTTGCCGCACCAGCCCCTCTAAAGCTGTGCGCATGGATCTCGATCACACACATCCCTCGATCTCCGACCTTGCCGCACGCGCGCGCCGCAGGGTGCCGCGATTCGTCTGGGATTACCTCGACAGCGCCACGGGGTCCGAGGCGACGAAAGCCCGCAACCGCGCTGCGCTTGACCGCGTCATCCTGCGCCCTGCGATCCTGTCGGGACAGCAGACGCCGGATCTCGGCGCGCATCTTCTGGGGCGCGACTATCCCCTGCCTTTCGGGATCGCGCCCGTGGGCATGTCGGGGCTGATCTGGCCGGGGGCCGAGGGGATCCTTGCCCGGCTTGGACAACAGCACGGGATTCCCTATGGCCTGTCGACCGTGGCCAGCCGCACGCCCGAGGATGTGGCGCCGATGATTGGCGACCAGGGCTGGTTCCAGCTTTACCCTCCGAAAGACCCTGAAATCCTGAAGGACATGCTGTCGCGCATCCGCGACGCGGGGTTTCACACGCTGATCCTGACCGCCGATGTGCCTGTCGCCAGCCGCCGCGAGCGTCAGCGCAAGGGCGGGCTGACCCATCCCCCGCGCCTGTCTCCGCGCATCCTGGCGCAGACGGCGCTGCGGCCCGCCTGGGCGCTGGGGACGCTCCAGCACGGGATGCCGCGCCTCAAGTTCATGGAAAGCTACGCGGGCAATGTCGGTCCGCTGCCGTCCACGCAGCATATCGGCTACCTGCTGCGCACCTCGCCCGATTGGGACTACCTGAAGCGCTTGCGCGCGGCCTGGGATGGACCGCTTGTGGTCAAGGGTGTCCTCTTCGGCGACGACGCAGCCAAACTGAAATCCGAAGGCGCGGATGCCGTCTGGGTGTCGAACCATGCAGGCCGCCAGTTCGACGGTGCGCCCGGCGCGATCGACTGCCTTCCGGACGTGCGCGCGGCGGTGGGCGCGGACTATCCGGTGATCTTCGATTCGGGCGTCGAAGGCGGGCTCGACATTCTGCGCGCCATCGCGCTTGGCGCCGATTTCATCATGCTGGGCCGCGCGTTTCACTACGGACTGGCCGCCTTCGGGGCCGAAGGCGCGGCCCATGTGGTTCACATCCTGACGGATGATCTCAAATCCAACATGGGACAGCTTGGGATAACGAAGCTCAAGGACGTGGCCCCGCGCCGGATGGACGCGGGGGGCTTGTAAGCCCGTCCCCCCCGCCGGATTTGCGAAAG
>CBFIJK010000026.1:0-35593 GCA_965662745.1 uncultured Paracoccaceae bacterium | reverse complement strand
ACGCGGGATCACGGGAAAGCTCCGGCTCAGGAAATAGGCATAGGTCCCACCGGGATATTCGGCGGTGGTGACAGTTGCCCCATTCGCCGCATCCAGACTGCCCGCGCCGGCGACATAGGCGTAATCCTGCACGAAACTGCCGTCATGGCGCCCGTCCGGCCCGGATCCGCCGGGGCGATTACCGGATTTCAGACGATAGCTTGAGGACATCTCGACCACGCTGCCCCCGATATTCGCCGTCAGCGCGTAGATCGGAAACCCGTCCGCCGCCCAGCCGATCAGGGGTGACGCCGACGAGGACTGCCAGCCAAGGCGTTGCATCAGCCCAATGGGCAACCCGTGGTAGTGGAATGCGCCCGTGGGCTGCACATGACCGTAGTTGGCATCGAGCCCCAGCGGCACCGCACCGCCCAGCGCCTCGTAATTCCAGCCCGATTGGCGGTCGCCCTGCCAGAATTCCGCCGTGCCGGGATCGAAGGGTACGCCGTTGACCGCAACGCCGGACAATACCCCGCGCATGTCAGACAGGCCCCCGGCCTTGCGCGGCGCGGTCGGCATCGTGAAGCGATAGCGCTGCGCCGAGATGCGGTTGGGGTTTCCCCGGTTCGGAAACACCCCGACCGCGTGATCGGGGATGCCATTCGACGTGATGATCCGCTGACCGCCCGACACGGTGATCGACACCTCGTTGCCGGGAACCTGCGCGCTGGCAGGCGTCAGCGCCAAATCGGACCCTTGCGTGGCGGTGTGGCGGCGCATTTGCTGCGCCAGAACGGGGCTTGCGACAATCGCGCCCAGCCCGACAAGCATCATGCGGCGTGTGGGATCAAAGGACATCGCTGCCTCCTATCTCGGGGATCACCAGAACCGGCCCGGCCCCGTCCGCGCCGAAATCGAAACCGAGCGACAGGATGCCGGGCACCGGTCCTGCAAAGTCGAAATCCGCGCTCATCCGCGCGCTTTGACCCGCCGCGATGGCCAGCGGCTGCGGCAGGGCCGTCATCAGCGCGCCCTCTGCACTGACCCCGCTTAACGCGCGCGGGGCATCTTCCAGGTTGGTCAGGATGGCAGTCACGCTCAGCGTCTTGCCGTCCGTCACTGCCGAGGCGATCTCGACCAGAACGCCGGTTTCGGCGTGGCCATCATGGGCCGCCACCGCCATCGGCAGGGTCAGGGCCAACAAGGCAAACATGCTGCGGGTCATTCGCGGTCCTCCTTCGCTTGTGTCGAAGGGTCTTACGCAAGGTCACGGCGATTCCGTTGGAATGGGGCAAAAAAATCTGCCGAAAGCCGCAAAAATCCCCTTGCGGCCTGACGGGGTTATTTATATCTCCTCCCTCACCCAAGGATGCGGGTGTAGCTCAGGGGTAGAGCATTACCTTGCCAAGGTAAGGGTCGGGCGTTCGAATCGCCTCACCCGCTCCAATATCCTCCTCAGAGGTTGGGAACGAAAAAGGGTCGCCTTCGGGCGGCCCTTCGTCCTTCAGGACATCGCGAATTTCATGGGCCAAGCGGCCCGCATCAACTTTTGCCTCGCGTTCCGATGCATCCGAAACGCCATTTACCGCACGCGTCGACCCAAGACGAAGGCGCGCGCAGGGGCGGGCATTCCCGCATTTTCACCACCCTCATCGCGTATTTCGCGGAACATCAGGCCAATCTCGTCCAGGCTGTCCTCGGAGGGATCTTCCAGCCCTGAGCCGCAGGAAACACGCTCTCGATTGGCGGGTCTGCGGACAGGACGACCATTTGCCAGTTGCACAGCGAACGCTTCTATAAACTCGCGCCCGTCCCGACCTATGGCAAGCCTGCCGCAGGGAACGGCCCCGCCTGTGGAAAACCCTATCTGCAGCCCGAAACTTCCGTTATACTGTCCCGATACACGCCCGAAAGAGGCGGACATATTGAGAGGCAGAGTCATGAGCATCCGGATGGCGGCGTTCGCCGCCGCGACCTTTTGTGTTGTATCCCCCCTATCCGCGCAAACCGCGCCCAGCGATTTCGGCGGCGCGTTCCATCTTGGGTTTTCCGCCGACGCCAGCGACATGCGCCTGTCGAAACGCGAGCTTGGATTCGGCGCCGAGGCGCGTGCCGGCACCTATGGCGGTCAGGTCGAATACACCAACTCTCGGCTGAACAATGTCGGGCAAAGCTATGACAGCTACGGCCTGCACCTGAATTTCGCCCCAACACCCGGAACGGCCGTCGGGGGCTTTTACACCCATGAAAGTGGCGCGACCTTTGGCACGGCCAGCTACTATGGCGTCGAGGGGAATTTCGGCTTCGATCAGGCCGATATCGAGGCCTATATCGGTTTCGCCCAGAGCGGCACGTTCAACGGCACGACCTATGGCGTGCGCGGCGACATGGCCGCACGAGAAGGCATCGATATCTTCGCCGGGATCGACCACGTGGGCCTGTCTAACACCTCTGTCACGCGCATCGGCCTTGGCGGCGAAGTGCAGGTCGTCGACCGCTTCGGCATCACCGCCGAGATCGGCACCTCTATCGTGAACCAGGGCGCCACGCGCCGTTCGGGCGCCTATATCGGCATCGGCGGCAGTGTGGCCTTCGGCACCGGCAAGCCCAGCTTTTCGCGCCGCGGCCTGATCGACCAGCTTCCGGGTTTCTAAACGCTGCGCTTCTTGAACGTTCCGGTCGCGGTCGCCGCAAGGCGGCCGCTATCGTCCCACAGCTTGGCGTCGGTGAAGAAGGTCTTGCGCCCGCCCCCCGTCACGCGCCCTTCGGCGGCGATACGCGCCCCTGTTGCGGGCGCGAGGTAATTCACGGTCATCGACAGTGTCATCGTGTGCTGAAGGTTCTTCGGATCGCCGGTATAGGCCCCCGCAAAGCCCATCGCACTGTCGAGAAGCGCAGCATAGATCGCCCCATGCAGGTTGCCGTGCCGGTTCATCAGATGCGGGCCCAGCGCCAGTTCGAACCGCGCAAAGCCTTCGGCCCAGCCCGTCAGCTCAAACCCGATATGGGCCTGCGCGGGATAGTCCGGCTCGATTAGCGCAGGATCAATGGGATGCGGGTTGGGCGGCAGGCCGGTCATGATAGGGCGATGTGGCGCAGGATCAGGCGCTTTTCAGCGCCAGTGGCCGCGCGCCCGCGGCCCAGCTTTCCACCGCAGCGCCGAATGCCGCGAACAGCTGCTGCGACGGCAGATCGTCGTCGATATTCAGCTCCGGGTGCCATTGCACCGACAGCGTGAATCCCGGCGCATCCTTGATGTAGATCGCCTCGGGCGTACCATCATCGGCATAGCCGTCGATCACCACCCCGCGCCCCGGATCCATCACGCCCTGACCATGCAGCGTATTCGTCATCACCTCGGTCTTGCCGAAGAGCCGCTGAAACGGCCCAGAGCCCGACAGGCGCACGCGCTGGCGCAATTCGCGGATCTCCTCGGGCGTGCCCTCGGGGGGCATGCGGTGGTTCATGCGCCCTGGAAGCTCGCGGATCTCGGGATGAAGTGTGCCGCCAAAAGCGACCGCAACTTCCTGAAAGCCCCGGCAGATGCCAAAAAACGGCTGCCCGCGTTCCACAAGTCGGCGCACCAGCGGCAGCGTGATCTGATCGCGCGGCCGGTCAAACGCACCATGCGCCTCGGTCAGCTCATGCCCGTATTCCTCGGGGTGAATATTGGGACGCCCACCGGTCAGCAGAAAGCCGTCGCAGCTTTCCATCAGCGCCTCGATATCCACCACCTCGGGATCGGATGGCACGATCAGCGGCAACGCGCCCGAATGCTGCGCAATCGCGCGCGAGCAATGATATCCCCCCGCATGGACCTTGTAGGTCTGGGTCACCATATGGGCGTTGCCGATGATTCCGACGATGGGCCGCGTCATGCGCCGTGCTTTCCGTATCCTGCCATACCGAAGGACATAGCGGTCAACGGTGCGGAAATGAAGCCCCGAGACCGCACAGTACGCCCGTCTCAGCCGCACATGCCCTGAATTTGGGCGATCAAGCGGCCTTACGCCGCGCCGGTCAGCCCTGCTGCGGCGATGCCTTTCAGCCCCGCCTCGGCGTCATTGTCCGAGGTATCGCCGGTCACGCCCAATGCGCCGATCACCGCACCGCTGTCGTCCTTGACGAGTATGCCGCCCGGCACCGGCACGGTCTTGCCGCCATAGACCCCGTTCACGGCGGCCATGAAATAGGCCTGCGCCTCGGCCCGCGCCATCTGCGCCGATCCCGGCATGCCCAGCATCACCGCGCCATAGGCCTTGGCGAACGCGATCTCGAAACGCCCCGGCGACGCGCCATCCTCGCGCTGAAACGCCAGAAGGTTTCCGCCCGCATCCAGCACCGCAACGGACAAGGGCTTCAGCCCCATCTCGCGCCCCGCCGCGCGCGTTTCCCCGATCATGATCTCTGCCGCTTCCAAAGACATCGCCATTTCAGCACTCCCCTCTCACTTTGGTTCTAAAAATACCCTCGGAGGGGGGTCTGGGGGGAGGTAGCGCCTCCCCCCAGCGGATCGACCGGGCGTAGCCCGGGCGACATCCCTACCCCGCCTTGTGCTCGAGCCGCCGGGTATGCAGCACCGGCTCGGTATAGCCCGACGGCTGCTTGCGGCCCTCGAACACCAGATCGCAGGCCGCCTTGTAGGCCGCGCCGTCAAAACCGGGCGCCATCGGCTCATACGCCGGATCGCCCGCGTTCTGCCGGTCCACGACACCCGCCATCTTCTCCATCGCGGCGCGGACCTGATCCTCGCTCACCACGCCGTGGTGCAGCCAGTTGGCCAGCGCCTGGCTGGAAATCCGGCAGGTCGCGCGGTCTTCCATCAGGCCCACATCGTGGATGTCGGGAACCTTGGAACAGCCAATGCCCTGGTCCACCCAGCGCACGACATAGCCAAGGATGCCTTGTGCGTTGTTCTCGATTTCCTGCGTGATCTCGTCCTCGGACCAGTTATGCCCGTCCGCGACCGGGATCGTCAGCAGATCGCCTAGGCTTCCGCGCGCGCCGCCCTTGGCAAGCTCGTCCTGCACGGCCTTAACGTCCACCTTGTGGTAATGCGTGGCGTGCAGCGTGGCCGCGGTGGGCGACGGCACCCAGGCGCAGGTCGCGCCCGCCCTGGGGTGGCCGATCTTCGCCTCCAGCATTTCAGCCATCCGGTCGGGCATCGCCCACATGCCCTTGCCGATCTGCGCTCGCCCGCGCAGGCCGCAGGCAAGGCCGATATCGACATTGCGATCCTCATAGGCGGACAGCCAGGCGGCGTTTTTCATCTCGCCTTTTCGCACCATCGCGCCCGCTTCCATCGAGGTGTGGATCTCATCGCCTGTCCGATCAAGGAAACCGGTGTTGATGAAGGCAACCCGGTGGCGCGCGGCGCGGATACATTCCTTGAGGTTTGCCGAGGTCCGGCGCTCTTCATCCATGATGCCCAGCTTGACGGTGCCATCCGGCAGGCCAAGCGTTTCCTCTACCAGGTCGAAAATCCGGCAGGCGAAATCCACCTCTTCGGGGCCGTGCATCTTCGGCTTCACGACATAGACCGACCCGGTCACCGAATTGCGCGCGCCGTCCTTCTTTTGCAGATCGTGCATCGCGATCATCGTGGTGACCATGGCGTCGATCAGCCCTTCAAAGGCCTCTTTTCCATCCCGATCCAGGATCGCGGGCGTCGTCATCAGGTGGCCGACATTGCGCACCAGCATCAGCGCGCGGGTCTTCACGGTCAGCGTGCTGCCGTCCGGCGCGGTATACTCGGTGTCGGGCGCCAAAGTGCGCGTGACCGTCTCACCGCCCTTCTCGAACCGCTCTTCCAGATCGCCCTTCATCAGGCCCAGCCAGTTGGCATAGGCCAGCGTCTTGTCCGGCCCGTCCACAGCGGCGACGGAGTCCTCGCAATCCATGATCGAGGACAGCGTCGATTCAAGCCGGATGTCCGAGACATGCGCTGGATCGTCGGTGCCAATTGGGTGATCCGCGTCGATGACGATCTCGATCTTCAGCCCGTTATGGTCCAAGAGGATATGCGTCGGCGCCTCGGCGGGGCCGCGATAGCCCTTGAACTGCGACGGATTGGCGAGCGGCACCTCGGGCGTGTCGATAGGCGGCGCATCGCCCGAACCGACATCGCGGCGGACGGTGGACACGCTGCCGCGATGGTCCTGATCGTTCAGCACAAGGCCGACAAGGCCGCGATCCGTTACGCGGTAGCCGATGAGATCGGAATGCGGGCCGGCGTGCAGTGGCACAGCCTCGTCAAGAAATACCTTGGCCCAGTTGATCACCTCTTTGCCGCGCGCCTTGTCGTATCCCTTGCCCTCTGGCAGCGCGCCCAGCGCGTCGGTGCCGTAAAGCGCATCATAAAGCGATCCCCAGCGCGCATTCGCGGCGTTGAGCGCGAAGCGCGCGTTCATGATCGGCACGACAAGCTGCGGGCCGGGAATATGTGCGATCTCGGGGTCCGTCTCGGCAGTTTCGATCTCAAAATCCTCGCCCTCGGGGACGAGATAGCCGATTTCGCGCAGATGGGCGGTATAGGCCTCGGCGTCATGGGGCTGGCCGCGGCGACTGACATGCCAGATGTCGATCTGGCGCTGCAGCTCTGCCCGGCGGTTCAGAAGATCACGGTTTTCGGGCCCGAATTCATGGATCAGCGCAGAAAGGCCGGTCCAGAAGCGATCCGCCTCGATGCCGGTGCCAGGCAGCGCCTGATTTTCGATGAACTCCGCAAGACCCGCCTCGATCTGAAGTCCCTGGCGTTCGATCCGGTCGGTCATTGCGCTCTCCTTGATGTTCTGACGGGCCGCAGCACCGATAGGAAAAAAGTTTCCGATAGGCAACACGATCCCGCATCGCATTTTTCAGCCGTCAGGGCGCCTTGCGCGCCCGTCTGCAGCGCTCAGAGCAATAGCGCACCTCGTCCCAGACCTTTTCCCACTTCTTGCGCCATGTGAACGGGCGCCCGCAGGTTATGCAGGTCTTGACCGGCAGGTCGCGTTTCTTGGTCTGTGCCATATCCGCGCTCCGAAGGGGGCTCATAGCAAAACGGCCGCGCTGCAGCACGGCCGTGTCACTTGAAATATCATCGGATCAATTCGTTTCGACGACTTCGCCGGTGCGGCCGTCAATCTGCGTGTCGGCGGTTCCCGGCTCTTGCCCGTTCAGAAAAACGTAGACGATGAAGGCAAGAAGAAGGATTGCGGCAATACCCACCGACAGGGCGATCCCCAGAAGGGAGGGCTTGTGGCGGCGTTCCTGCTTTTCGATATTCGTGTTCGGTGCGGACACTGATAATTCCCCTTTGTTGAAAAACGAGCCCTTTCGGGAAGTCTTCAGGGTGCAAACGCGGCGTCCCCGTCATAGGTTCCAGATCAATTGGTGAAAAAAGGTCCCCTCGCGATGAAAGACAGTGCGCCCCAGACAATCCGCCTTGCCGACTATACGCCACCGAACTGGCTGGTGGACGAGGTGGATTTGGCGTTTCAGCTTGATCCCAAGGCCACGCGCGTGGCCTCTCGCATCCTGTTCCGGCGCAATCCGGACGCCGCGGGCGGGGATCTGTGGCTCGATGGCGAGATGCTGACGCTGATCTCGGCGCGGATCGACGGCGCGGACATCCCGGCCGAGGCGATGCATCAAGGCGAGACGGGCCTGCGTGTCGACGGCAGCACCCTGCCCGAGGACGCGTTCGAGTGGACCGCAGAGGTGGAGATCGCGCCAGCGGACAATACCGCGCTTGAGGGGCTTTACATGTCCAACGGCATGTATTGCACGCAATGCGAGGCCGAGGGCTTTCGCAAGATCACCTATTACCCGGACCGCCCTGACGTGATGGCCCCTTTCCGTGTGCGGATCGAAGGGGATGCGCCGGTCCTTCTGTCGAACGGGAACCCGGCGCGGCAAGAGACGGGCATCGCCGAATGGAAAGACCCCTGGCCAAAGCCTGCGTACCTCTTCGCCCTCGTCGCGGGGGATCTGAAAGCCGTCAGGGGCAGCTTCACCACGATGTCAGGCCGCGCCGTGCGCCTTGCCGTCTGGGTGCGCCCCGGGGACGAGTCGCGCTGCGATTACGCGCTCGATGCGCTGAAGCGGTCCATGCGCTGGGATGAAGACGTCTATGGCCGCGAATACGATCTGGATGAGTTCAACATCGTCGCAGTGGACGATTTCAACATGGGCGCGATGGAGAACAAGGGGCTGAACATCTTCAACTCCAAGTTCGTGCTCGCCACGCCCGAAACCGCCACCGACCGCGATTACGAGTTCATCGAGGGCATCGTCGCGCATGAGTATTTCCATAACTGGACCGGCAACCGGATCACCTGCCGCGACTGGTTCCAGTTGTGCCTCAAAGAGGGTCTGACGGTTTTCCGCGACCAGCAGTTTTCCGGCGACGCGCGATCCCATGCGGTCAAGCGGATCGAGGATGTCCTGCAACTGCGCGCCCGCCAGTTCCGCGAGGATAACGGCCCGCTGGCGCATCCCGTGCGCCCGTCCTCTTATATCGAGATCAACAATTTCTACACCGCGACCGTCTATGAAAAAGGCGCCGAGGTGATCGGGATGCTCAAGCGCCTTGTCGGGGACGAGGCCTATGACAAGGCGCTTGATCTCTATTTCGAGCGGCATGACGGCGACGCGGCCACGATCGAGGATTGGCTGGCGGTCTTTCAGGACGCGACCGGGCGCGATCTGCACCAATTCTCAAAATGGTATACGCAAGCCGGAACGCCGCGCGTGTCTGTGTCCGACGCGTTCGAGGATGGCACCTATACGCTGACCCTGACGCAATCGACGCCCGCGACGCCGGGCCAGCCGGAAAAGGACCCGCTGGTGATCCCGGTTGCGGTTGGCCTTCTGTCACCGGACGGTGCCGAAGTGGTTCCGACGCAGGTTTTGGAGCTGACCGAAGCCAGCCAGAGCTTTACCTTCGATGGGCTGCCAGAGCGCCCGATCCCGTCGATCCTGCGCGGCTTCTCCGCGCCCGTGATCGTCTCGCGCGAGACGAGTTCGGAAGAACGCGCCTTTCTTCTGGCCAATGACACGGACCCCTTCAACAAGTGGGAAGCGGGGCGCGCGCTGGCCAAGGACGTGCTGATGCAGATGGTCACCGAAGGCGCGTCGCCGGGACCGGATTACCTTAATGCGCTCGACCGGGTGGCGCGCGACGACAGCCTCGATCCGGCGTTCCGCGCGCTGTCGCTGCGCCTGCCCTCTGACGACGACATGGCACAGACGATCTTTGATGGGGGCGCGGTGCCCGACCCGCTGGCAATCCGCGCGGCGCGCGAAAAATTGGCAGAGGCGCTGGCCGCCCATATCGAAGGCCCCCTTGCCACGCTTTACGACGAGATGGCGGTCGGCGGCCCCTACACGCCGGACGCCCGCGCCGCCGGAAAGCGCGCATTGCGCGCGACCGCATTGTCGCTTCTGGCTCGGCTTGACGGAGCGGAACGCGCGCGGCGCCAGTTTCGCGAGGCGGATAACATGACCGAGCAGCTTTCGACGCTTTCGGTGCTCTTGGATCGTGGCAAGGGCGAGGAGGAAATCGCCGCCTTCGGCCGCCGCTGGCAAAGCGACCGGCTGGTGATGGACAAGTGGTTCATGCTGCAAACCGTCCACGCCCTGCCAGGCGATGCGGCAAATACCGCGCGGCACCTGACAGAGCACCCGGATTTCGACTGGAAGAACCCCAACCGCTTCCGCGCCGTGATCGGCGGGCTGGCGGCGAATGCGCCGGGCTTTCACGCGCCCGATGGTGCGTCCTATGATCTGGTCGCGGACTGGCTGATCCGGCTTGATCCCGTGAACCCGCAAACCACGGCGCGCATGTCCTCGGTCTTTGAGACATGGCGGCGCTATGATGCCGACCGGCAGGCGATGATGACCGGCGCGCTGCGCCGCATCCTTGGCACCGAGGGCCTGTCACGCGACACGACCGAGATGGTCAGCCGCATATTGGGAGACGCTGCATGACCCGCCCTGTCCTTCTCATCACCGGCGCGAGCACCGGCATTGGCGCCGCGACCGCGAAGCTGGCCGCACCCGATTGGGACCTGATGCTGACCTACCGGTCGAGTGATGCCGCGATGGAAGAGGTCGCCGCTGCCTGCCGTAAAAGCGGCGCGCGTGTCGAGACATGGCGCGGCGATCTGGCGGAATCGGGCGCGGTCGACGGGCTGTTCATTGCACTTGACGAGGCGTTCGACCGGCTCGACGGGCTGGTGAACAACGCAGGCATCGTGGACGAGGCGCAGAACGTTGCCGATTATTCGCATGCGCGGGTGGAGCGGATGATGGCGACGAATGTCACCGCGCCGATCCTTGTCGCGGGCGCGGCGGTTCGGCGGATGGCCACGGGGCTGGGCGGCGATGGCGGAGGGATCGTCAATGTGTCCTCTGCCGCTGCGCGGCTCGCCTCGCCGGGGCAATATGTCGATTACGCCGCCTCGAAGGCGGCCATCGACACTTTCACCCGCGGCCTGTCGATGGAGGTTGCAGGCGACGGCATCCGCGTGAACGCGGTGCGCCCCGGCCTTATCGAGACCCCGATCCACGCGAAAGGCGGTATCCCCGACCGTATCGCGCAGATCGGCCCGCAGGTTCCCGCAGGCCGCGCTGGCAGCGCCGATGAGGTGGCCGAGACGATTCTGTGGCTTCTGTCTGGCAAGGCGAGCTATGTGACCGGCGCGCTTCTCGACGTGTCGGGCGGGCGCTAAAGGGCCGCTTCAAGGGCGGCGGGGACGGAACTTCGGGCGCGGTCATCCGTTGGCGTGGTGAAGCAGAAATGCACCCACACGAGACGGAGGACATTCCATGCCCGCCATCAACGAATCGAAGATTCTCATCCTCGCTACCCACGGCTTTGAACAGTCCGAACTTGAAGCGCCGCGCGACAAGCTGTCCTCGACCGGCGCGACCGTGCATCTTGCCACGCCCGGCGGTGAAGACATCCGTGGCTGGGACGGCGATCACTGGGGCGATATCGCCCATCACGACATCGCGCTGGCAGATGTGAACGCCGACGACTACGACGCGATCGTGCTGCCCGGCGGCCAGATCAACCCCGATATTCTGCGCCTCGACCAAGACGCGCTGAAGCTGATCAAGGACTTTCACAACAAGGGAAAAACCGTTGCAGCCATCTGCCACGCGCCCTGGCTTCTGGTCGAGACCGGCATCGCGAAGGGCCGCACCATGACCAGCTATCCCTCGATCAAGACCGACGTGGTCAATGCCGGTGCCAAGTGGGTCGACGAGGAAGTCGTCGCCGACAACGGCATCATCACCAGCCGTAATCCGGGCGATCTCGATGCGTTCTGCAAGAAGATCATCGAAGAGATCCAGGAAGGCGAACATCAGCGTGAAGCGGCCTGATTCTGCTCACCTCCTTGTGAAGAGCGCCTATTCGGGCGATTATTCCCCCGTCGCGCACAGCGCGGCGGGTTTTCTTCGTGGCGGTCCGGCCCCTTGCCATTTTCAGGCGGGACCTAGACTTGTCATACCGACGTTGCATGCGTCTGCGAGAGGGCGGAAATGCGTGATCGACTAGACCCATTGATCGCCGAACGGGCGCCTTGGCTTTTCGCGGACCGTCCCGGAACGCGTCTGGCCCGCGGCGCGCTTGAGCGGATGCTGGGGTATCGCGAAACGCTGGAGCTGGGACGCGAGATGCGCGACTGGCCAAATGCCGAGATCATGGATCACATGGCCGCCCGTCTGGCGCGCGATCTGAAAGTGTCGGGGCTGGAAAATATTCCGCGCAACGGGCCTGCGCTGGTTGTATCGAACCATCCCACGGGGATCGCCGACGGGATCATGATGTATGCCGCACTGGCGCCGATCCGCCCCGATCTGTTCGTCTATGCCAATTCCGACATCCTGCGCGTGCTGCCGCAGATGGCCGAGATGATCGTGCCCGTCGAATGGCGGCCCGAGCAGCGCAGCCACGCCAAGACCCGCGAGACGATGAAGCTGACGAAAACCGCGATCGAGGCAGGGCGGATCGGGGTGATTTTCCCGTCGGGGCGGCTGGCCAAGCGCCGCGGATTGCGCCTGTTTGAACGCGACTGGATGGCCTCTGCCGCGATGATTGCGCGCAAGTTCGACCTGCCGGTGATCCCGGTGAACATCCGCGCGCGCAATTCCGCGTTGTTCTATCTTTTCGACGCGATCCACCCGACGCTGCGCGATATTACGCTGTTCCACGAGACGCTGAACAAGCACCGCCAGCCCTATCGCATCAATGTCGGTGAGCCGATCTCGCCCTCGGCCCTGCCCGCCAAGTCCGATGCCGGGATCGAGATGATGCGCCGCGAGACGCTGGCGCTTGGCGGGCGCTATGCGCCGACCGTGTCACTGGTGGATATGACGCGGATGCCGTTCCGGTTGAAATCACCTGCCGCGGGGTAGGGAGTTCGCGGGCTTCGCCCGCGATTTGCTGGGGGCTCTGCCCCCAGACCCCCGAGGTATTTGTCGAACCAAAGTAAAAGCGGATCGCCCCTTTTGCCTTGCACTGTGCGCTATTGCGCCGGGGCATTGCTTTCGGCTTTCTTTTCCCAGCGGCCAGACTCTTCGGACCAGTATTGTGCCTCTGCGCCTGCCTTGGTCAGGTTTTTCCATTGGGCGCGCGCGGTGTTGAGAGCATCGGGATCGTTTCCGTCGAAGATAATGCACACCCTGTCCAGCGCGGCGACTTCGTCGGCGGTGACCGGCGCGCCGTCGATCGCCATGACGCAACTCGCACCGTTGGGTGTGTCCGCCCCGAGGGTCAGGAGGATCGGCTGATCGGCATCATGCGGCCCGCCCGCAACGCCGTGGGGCAAAAAGCCGTCTTCTGCCCCGAGCCAGAGCTTCTGGTCCAGCCAATCGAGACGCTCGGCCTTGGTTCCGCGCACGGCAACGCGCCAGCCCGCCTGACGCGCCTTGCCCAAGAGCATGGGCAGGGTCACCTCGAGCGGCTTGTGCGTCAGGTGGTAGAAATAGGCCGCACCCATTATCCCTCGTACTGGTCGGAAATCAGCTGGTCGAGCGCGAGAACGCCCCAGCCCGATGCGCCCTTGGGGGCGTGGGTGCTGTCGGCCTTGGTCGAGGCGACGCCCGCGATGTCGAGATGGATCCAGGGCGTCTCGTCCTTGACGAAACGTTGCAGGAATTGCGCGGCGGTGATCGAGCCTGCCGGGCGGCCGCCGACATTCTTCATGTCAGCCACGCTCGATTTGAGCTGCTTGTCATAGGCAGGCGCGAGCGGCATGCGCCAGGCGCCCTCGCCCACCGTGTCGGCAGCGCGCAGGAACTTGTTGCAGAACCCGTCATCGTTGGAAAAAACGCCAGCCTTTTCATGGCCCAAACCGATGATGATCGCGCCGGTAAGCGTGGCGAGATCGACCATGCCCGATGGCTTGAACCGGTCCTGCGCGTACCACATGACATCGGCGAGAACGAGACGGCCTTCGGCGTCGGTATTGATGATCTCGACCGTATCGCCCTTCATCGACGCGACCACATCGCCGGGGCGCGTGGCGTTGCCATCTGGCATGTTTTCCACAAGGCCCACGATGCCGACGACATTCGCCTTGGCTTTGCGCAGCGCGAGCGTTTTCATCACGCCCGACACCACGCCAGCGCCGCCCATGTCCATCGTCATGTCTTCCATGCCCGCCGCAGGCTTGATCGAGATACCCCCCGTATCAAAGACGACGCCCTTGCCGATAAGCGCGAGCGGCGCCTCATCACCGCCGCCGCGCCACTGCATGACGACGACCTTGGTCGGGGCGCGGCTGCCCTGACCCACAGCAAGAAGGAGCTTCATGCCGAGCTTTTCCAGCTCATCCTCTTCCAGCACCTCGACCTCGACGCCGTCCTCGGCAAGCGCCGAGAGACGGTTGGCGAATTCGGTGGTGGTCAAGACGTTGGAGGGCGCAGAGACGAGGTCGCGGGTAAAGAACACGCCACTGGAGCGCGGGCCAATGCCGGCGGCGGCGTCTTCGTGATCGGCGGGTTTGCCGACCATCAGTGTGATCGCGCCTGCCGGATCCGCATCCGCCGTCTTCTGGTCGGTGTAGTCATAGGCGCGCAGGCTGGCGCCGAGGGCGAGCGCACTTGCGTGCTTGCGGTTGCCTGCAAGAATCAAAAGCGGTTTGCCGGGGTT
This sequence comes from uncultured Paracoccaceae bacterium, assembly GCA_965662745.1. Lineage (GTDB taxonomy): Bacteria > Pseudomonadota > Alphaproteobacteria > Rhodobacterales > Rhodobacteraceae > Anianibacter. Next base: position 21,468 of record CBFIJK010000026.1, on the reverse strand, counting down.
TCGCGACCCAAGACCCACACCGGCCTTGCGGGCGGTCAGGTCGTCGGTGTTGCGGTCCAGTTTGACGACGCACAAAAGCTCTGCGGCAAGGCCCACGGGGAAAGCAATCTCGGCCACGTCGCCCGCGTCCATCTTGGCAAAGCGGTCCGAGGCGACCAGACGTTCCACGGCCCCGCGCGTCAGCTTGTTGACCCGGCGGCCCGCGGGATCGAGGCGGCCTTCTGCCTCTGCGAGGATCGCGATGCGGCCCTCGAACTCCTTGATCGCGTCGAGATCGGTCTCGGCCAGCGTCACGGCGGCGGGGGTGGTCATGTTGCGTCTCCTTTGTCGCTTCTCCGCAATAGGTAGCGGTGGGCGTGGGGATTTGCCAGTTTGCAGTTTCCCCTATCCGGACGATCCGCTAGAGTTTTCGTCAAAAGGACGGGGGTTTTTCCAAGTGCTGCAAGACGGCCGTGCTATGCGGGGTATGCCAAGGCGTTGGCGACTGCTGTGGCAGGCGCTTTGTCTTGCGCTTGTTTCGCTGCTGACCGCCCTGCCCGTCGCCGCGCAGACCCCTGCGACTCTGGTCGCCGACCAGGTCCAGCTGTCGGGCGATCAGTCGATTACCGCCACCGGCAATGTCGAGATTCTGCATGAGGGATCGCGCCTGCGCGCGCCGCGCATCGTCTACAACCAGGTCGAGGATCGTATTCTCATCGACGGGCCGATGACGCTGGTCCAGCCCGACGGGACGGTCCTGACAGCGGAACAGGGCGATCTCGACGCCGACCTGATGAACGGCATCCTGCTGGGCGCGCGGACCGTTCTGGATGACCAGATGCAGATCGCGGGGGCCGAGGCGTTTCGCGTGGCGGGCCGCTACAACCAGATACGCAAGGGCCTAGCCTCGACCTGCCGGGTCTGCGGCAACGGTCCGCCCCTGTGGCAAATCCGGGCAGAGCGGGTGGTGCACGACCAGGAAGAAAAGCAGCTTTATTTTCATCACGCGCGGTTCGAGGTCGGCGGCGTGCCCATCGCCTATCTGCCGCGCCTGCGCCTGCCCGATCCGACGCTGCGCCGCGCCACAGGCTTTCTCGTGCCCAGCTACCGGATCAGCGATCTCTTCGGGTTCGGTGCGCAGATCCCGTATTTCATCGTCATCAACGATCATCAGGATCTGCTGCTTACGCCCTATATCGCGCCCGAAACGCGCACGCTGGAATTTCGCTATCGCCGGGCGCTCAGGGACGGGTTCATCACGGTTCAAGGCGCCGCCAGCAGCGACACTGTCAGGCCCGGAGAGCTTCGGTATTTCCTGCGGGCCGATGCGTCCTTCTCGCTGCCGCGCGACTTCACGCTGGCCTTCTCGATCTCGGACGTTTCAGACGGGACCTATGCGTCGGAATACGGCTATCCCATCGGCACCACGCTAACTTCAAGCGTCAGCCTGTCGCGCACGAAGCGGTTCTCGTATTTCGCGGCGAGCGCGTCCGCCTATGAAGTGCGCAATGTCGCGCCCACGTCGGCGGCGCTGACCAATCCATCGGCGCGGGTTGGGCTTTTGTATGATCGCAGGTTCAAGCCGAGCTATCTTGGCGGCGATGCGCGTTTCATCTTCAACCTGAGTGGGCTGAACCGCCCGGCGACCACGATCACACCGGCCATCCAGGCATCTTGCGGCACCTCCGTCACCGTCGATTGCACCGCGCGCGACACCCTTCAGGCGCATACGGAACTGGATTGGGAACGCACGCGCCATCTGGGCAGCGGGGTGGTCGGCACGCTGAACCTTGGCGTTGCGGGCGACTATGTGCTGACCCAGAACGATCCCGCTTTCGGCGCAGCCCTTGGCCGCGTTGCGCCCTCGGCGCAGACGACCTTTCGCTGGCCCTTTGCCCGCGGCACACACGCGGGCCGTCAAATCCTCGAGCCGGTCCTGCAAGTCGCCTATTCCAACGTCATCGGCGACACGCTGCCCAATGACGATAGCCGCCTCAGCGAGCTTGATTTCGGCAACCTTCTGCAGCTTAGCCGCTTTTCCGGCGACGACCGGCTGGAAGACGGCCTGCGCACCGCGCTGGGGATGAGCTGGGCGCATTACGCCAATTCCGGCTGGACCCTGCATCTTGCGGCCGGTCAGGTCTTTCGCGAGGTTGCGAACCCGTCCTTCACCAATTCCAGCGGCCTGTCGGGTCTTGCATCCGACTACCTGGTCGCAGCGCAGCTGGATTACGGGCCTGTCACGCTGTTGTCGCGCGCGCTGATCGATCCCTCGCTTGCTTTCACCAAGGCCGAGACCCGGCTGGGATTCGCGATCAATCGCCTGTCGGTGTCGGGCACGCATTTCTGGTCGCTGGCGGATGCCGCCGAAGGCCGGACGACTCGCGTCAACGAGATCGGCCTGTCGGGTGGCGTGACGCTGTCCCAGCGCTGGTCGACGAATTTCGCGACACGTTTCGATCTTGTGAGCGCCCGGCGCGATGACACCAAGATCGATTTGATCTACCAGAATGAATGCATCCGGGTTGGCCTCAGCTGGACGCAGCGATACATCTCGTCGACAAGTGCGACGCAGGAAACGGCCTATGGCATCACCATCGGCCTCAATGGTGTCGGGAACGATGCCCGCCGGTTCCGGCGCAGCTGCAGCAGCTAGGCCCGCCGACAGGCGCAAGACTGCCCGAACGCGGCAGGTGACATGAAGACAGCACACCGCAATGCGCGCGCCCCGCGCAATGCGGACTGAGACGCAAAAGGATGGACCCCACTATGCGCCCTCGCCCGATCCACGGCCTTCTCGGCCTTGTCCTGATGACCCTGACGCTGCTTGCGGGCCCGGCCCTTGCGCAGAACCTGTTTGCGCCCGTCGCGCGGGTCAATGACCAGGTCGTCACCCGGTACGAACTGAATCAGCGCGTGTTCTTCCTTCAGGCGCTGCGCGCGCCCGGCGATGTCCAGCAGGAAGCGCTGCGCACGCTGGTCAACGAGCGTCTGCAATCGGAAGCGGCACGCCGGGGCGGGATCACCCTTACCGAGGAACAGATCCAGGCAGGCCTCGATGAATTCGCCAGTCGCGCCAACCTGACCGCCGAGCAATTTACCCAGGCGATTGCACAAGAAGGCGTTGCGCCAGAGACCTTCCGCGATTTCGTGGTGAACGGCCTTCTGTGGCGGGAATTCGTCGGCCAGCGCTTCGGCCCTCGCGCGCAGGTGACCGAAGAGGAAATCGACCGCGCGATCGAACTGGCCTCTGTCCAGTCCGGCGTGCGTGTTCTGCTGTCGGAAATCATCCTGCCCGCCGACACGCCCGAGCGCGCGCAGGCAGCGCAGCAGCGGGCCGGCCGCATCGCGCAGATCAACTCGATCCCGGAATTTGCCTCGGCCGCGCAGAATTTCTCGGCCGCCCCGACACGGGGGCGCGGCGGGCGGCTTGACTGGATGCCGCTCTCAAACCTGCCGCCGCAGATTTCAAGCCAGGTGCTGGCACTGAATGTCGGCGAGGTCTCGGCGCCCATCCCGATCCCGAACGGCATCGCGCTGTTCCAGCTGCGCGCGCTTGAGGAAACCGGCGTGCCGCAACAGGATGTGGTGTCGGTCGAATTCGCCCGCCTCTTTCTGCCTGGCGGCCGCACGGCCGACACGCTGGCCCGCGCGCAAGACATCGAGACGCGGGTGGACACCTGCGACGATCTTTACGGCGTGACCCAAGGCCTGCCCGAGAATCAGCTTCAGCGCGACACTGTGCCTGCAAGCGAAGTCGCGGGCGATATCGCGGTGGAACTGGCCAAGCTCGACGAGGGCGAAGTGTCGACCGCGCTGACGACGGCGGACGGGCAGACGCTGGTCTTCCTGATGCTCTGTGGCCGCACGCTGGCGCTGACCGACGAGGTGTCGCGCGACCAGATTCGCGAGAACCTGTTCAACCAGCGCGTCCAGTCCTACGCGGATGGCTTTTTGTCCGAACTGCGCGCGGATGCGGCGATTTCCTATCCCGAGGGTCAATGACCGAACGCCCGATCGCGCTGAGCTGCGGTGAGCCGTCCGGCATCGGCCCCGAAATCGCGGCAAAGGCCTGGGACCGGCTGCGGGACAGTTTGCCCTTCCTCTGGATCGGCGATCCGCGCCATCTGCATGGCGCCGTGCCCATCGAGGAAGTGTCCTCGCCCGCCGAGGCCGCCCTTGCAGCGCGCACCGGGATGCCGGTCTGGCGGATGGATTTCGCCGCGCCCTCGCGCCTCGGCCAGCCCGACGCGGCCAACGCCCAAGGGGTGATTGATGCGATCGCCGAAGGCGTGCGGCTGGTCGAAAGCGGTCAATGCAGCGCGCTTGCGACCGCGCCGATCCATAAGAAAGCGCTGATCGACGGGGCGGATTTCGCCTATCCCGGCCATACCGAATACCTTGCGGCGCTGGCAGATGTGGACCGTGTCGTAATGATGCTCGCCTGCGACCAGCTGAAGGTGGTGCCCGCGACGATCCATATTCCCCTCACTCAGGTGCCCGCCGCGCTGACCCGTGAGGTTCTGGAAGGCACGATCCGGGTGCTACACGCCGCGCTGATCCGCGATTTCGGGCTGGAACACCCCCGGATCGCGGTGTCGGGCCTCAACCCCCATGCGGGCGAAGGCGGCGCGATCGGCGGCGAAGAGATCGCGCTGATCATCCCGGCGCTGGAGGACCTGCGGCGGGAGGGGCTGGAGATCATTGGCCCACTCTCGGCAGACACCATGTTCCACGCGGCAGCGCGCGCGGGCTATGACGCGGCGGTAGCGATGTATCATGACCAGGCTTTGATCCCGATCAAGACACTCGATTTCGCGGGCGGGGTGAATGTGACGCTGGGGCTTCCTTACGTGCGCACCTCGCCGGATCATGGCACGGCTTTGGACATTGCGGGCCAGGGAATCGCTGATCCATCCAGCCTGATCGCCGCCTTGCGCATGGCGCGGGAGATGGCGGCGGCGCGTCATGGGGCCTGAGAGTTGCGCCGCCTCCGGCGTCGCCGGGAGGGGGGCTTTGCCCCCCACTTCGCCTTCGGCTCCGTTCCCCCCAGGATATTTGACAACACCAAAGAGACAGGCGCGGCATGATCGATAGTCTGCCCCCCCTGCGCGAGGTGATCGCCGCCCATGACCTGCGCGCGAAAAAGGCGCTCGGACAGAATTTCCTTCTGGATTTGAACCTGACGGCCAAGATCGCGAGGCAGGCGGGCGATTTGGCGGGGTCGGATATCTTGGAGGTCGGGCCGGGCCCCGGAGGATTGACGAGAGGGCTCTTGGCGGAAGGCGCGCGCAAGGTTCTGGCGGTCGAGAAGGATGCGCGCTGCCTGCCAGCGCTTGCAGAGATCGCAGCGGTCTATCCCGGGCGGCTTGAGGTGATCGAGGGCGACGCGCTGAAGATTGATCCGCTCGCCCATCTCAGCCCGCCGATCCGCATCGTGGCGAATCTGCCTTATAATGTGGGAACCGAACTGTTGGTGCGCTGGCTGACGCCTGCCGCATGGCCGCCGGTCTGGGAAAGCCTGACGCTGATGTTCCAGCGCGAAGTGGCCGAGCGGATCGTGGCAAAGCCCGGCAGCAAGGCCTACGGGCGGTTGGCAATTCTTGCGCAATGGCGGTCGGACGCGCGGATCGTGATGGATTTGCCGCCCGAGGCTTTCACCCCTCCGCCGAAGATCCGGTCGGCTGTCGTGCATCTTGTCGCGCGGCCAGAGCCTCGGTTTCCCGCCGATCCGAAAGTGCTGAGCGCGGTCGTCGCGGCGGCGTTCGGCCAAAGGCGCAAGATGCTGCGCGCAAGTCTGAAGGGCGTTGCGCCGGGGATCGAGGATATCCTGATCGCGGCTGGCATTGCGCCCACCGCGCGCGCAGAAGAACTGTCTGTCGAGGACTTCTGCGCCCTCGCGCGGCAGGTTTCTGCCGCGCGCTAGGGATTATTCGGCAGCTTCGGTGGTGTCATCGCCGGAGGACTGATTGGACGGCTGATCGCTGTCCTGTGCTTTCGGCTTGCGAGGACGCCGGGCCTTGGGCTTTTCGGCCTTCATCTCGGGCGTTTCCACGAGACCGCTATCCTCACCCTCTTCGCCGGTCACGAAGGCCAGAGGTTCGGGCTTCTTGCGGCGGCGGGCGGGCTTTTCGGCCTTGGGCTGATCGCCACCCGACGCTTCGGGCTGAGCGTCCTGCGCGGCGGGGGCATCGTCGCGGCGGTCGTTGTCGCGGCGGTTGTTGTCGCGGCGATTGTTGTCCTGCCGATTGTCGTCTTGGCGGTTGTTGTCGTGATCCCCGCGCGGCTGGTTCTGCTGGCCGTCATTCTGACCGCCATTATTGCCGCCCTGGTTGTTCTGGTTGTTGTTCCCGTGGTTGCCGCCCTGCTGGCCGCCCTGGTTGTTGTTCCCCTGGTTGCCGCCTTGCTGGCCACCCTGGTTGGTGTTTCCCTGGCCGCCGTTGTTCTGGCCGCCCTGATTGTTGTTGCCCTGCTGGGCCTCTTGCTGTTCCCGGCGCGCGTCCTGTTCGCGCTGCGCCTCGGCGAGCATGCGCAGATAGTGTTCGGCGTGCTGCTGGAAATTCTCGGCAGCGACCCGATCGTTCGACAGTTGCGCGTCACGGGCCAGCTGATTGTATTTGTCGATGATCTGCTGCGGCGTACCGCGCACCTTCCCCTCAGGGCCAGAGGAGTCAAACACACGGTTGACGATATTGCCCATGGAGCGGTTGTTGTTGCGGTTCTGCTTCGACCGCGAACGTGACTTCGAAGATCTCATAAACTCTCGGTTCCAGCCTGTTTTCGGCGTAAATGCCTGTGCTTCAGGACCTGTCGCTCTGCATTAGAAAACGGCGCGCTCAGGTCTCTCTTGTCCGGCTTATGCACCAGGCGAGGGCGGAGCCGTCGGCCTTGGTGTGTCTCGACTAATCATGCAGGTTTCGTGCTGACAAGGAAAAAATAGGCGTATTTCGCTTGATCAGCCCGATATTGCGCGATTGTCACGGGAATATCAGGGGATTTCAGGTTCGGGCGCCGGATTACGGCCCGCGATAACCCTGTTCCTGCCATCAAGATCGGGATGGATTGCGATGTCTTCAAGCCCTGCGTTCTGAAAAAGAGCTTGGACAGAGGGACCCTGGGTGGCGCCAATCTCGACCATGAGGGCACCGTGCGGCGTCAGGAACTGTCGGGCGCGGGCAGTGATCGCGCGGTAGGCGTCCAGCCCGTCGCCGCCGGGGGTAAGGGCGATCTGCGGCTCATGACGCAGCTCTGGCGCAAGGCCGGTCATCTCGTCGGCAGTGATATAGGGCGGGTTCGACACGATCAGGTCGAATTTGCCTGTGACGCCCGCGAACCAGTCGCTTTGGAGGAGGGTTGCGCGGTCTTTCAGATTGAGGCGGGCGGCGTTCTGCCCGGCGATGCCCAGCGCGGCGGCGGAGATATCCGTGCCGGTGCCGGTGGCAGTGAGCCGCTCTGCCAGCAGGGACAGAAGGATCGCGCCGGATCCGGTGCCGAGGTCGAGGACTGTATTCCAATCGCGATTCAGCGCCTCTTCGACGAGGGTCTCGGTATCGGGGCGCGGGTCCAAGACGTCAGGCGTGACGAGAAAATCATGCGCCCAGAAGGCGCGGTGGCCGATCAGGTGGCTGACCGGTTCCCGCGCCGCGCGGCGAGCCACAAGGACGTCGAAGGCCGCCCATGTCTCGTCCGGCAGGGCATCGGCGGTAAGCGCCCCTGGGCTGATATGCTGCAAGAGGCGCGCGGCGTCGCGGGCGGCGCCGGGCACGCCTGCGGCCTTTAGGGTCTTCACGGCCGCATCTAGACGCGCACGCGTTCCGCTCATGCGCCCATTTCGGCCAGAAGTGTCGCCTGATCGTCGGAAATCAGCGCGTCGATCACGTCATCCAGATCGCCCTGCATCACCTGATCCAGCTTGTAGAGCGTCAGGTTGATGCGGTGATCGGTCATGCGTCCCTGCGGGAAGTTGTAGGTGCGTATGCGTTCTGAACGGTCGCCGCTGCCGACCTGCGTCTTGCGGGCCGAGGCGCGTTCGCCGTCGACCTTGGCGCGCTCGGCCTCATACAGCTTGGCGCGCAACACGCCCATGGCGATCTCGCGGTTGCGGTGCTGGGACTTTTCGGAACTCGTGACCACGATCCCGCTGGGGATATGGGTGATGCGCACCGCGCTGTCGGTGGTGTTGACGTGCTGACCACCCGCGCCCGAGGCGCGCATGGTGTCGATGCGGATGTCATTTGCGTCGATCTTCACGTCGACCTCTTGCGCCTCTGGCAGGACGGCGACGGTCGCGGCAGAGGTGTGGATGCGTCCGCCGGATTCGGTTTCGGGCACACGCTGCACCCGGTGAACGCCGGATTCGTACTTCATCCGCGCGAAAACGCCGTCGCCCTTGATGCTGACAACCGCCTCGCGCACGCCGCCCAGCTCGGATTCGGCCAGCTCGATGATTTCGGTCCGCCATCCCCGCGCCTCGGCATAGCGTTGATACATGCGCAGAAGATCGCCGGCGAAAAGCGCCGCCTCATCCCCGCCGGTGCCGGGGCGGATTTCGAGGATCGCGGGGCGCGCATCAGCGGAATCCTTGGGAAGAAGCGCGATCTGCAAGGCGCCTTCGACCTCTGGCAGGCGGGCCTTCAGCGTCGGCAATTCTTCCTCGGCCAGGGCGCGCATTTCGGGATCGGACAGCATCGCCTCGGCCTCGGCGATCTCGGCCTGAAGGGCCTTCCATTCGCCGATCTGCGCGACGATGGGCCGAAGATCGGCATATTCACGCCCGAGCGCGGCGATATCGCCCGAGCCGTCGGACATGCGCGCCTCGACATATTCGAAGCGCTCTATGATGCTTTGAAGTTTCTCTGCGGGGATCATGGCGCGGGTGTTGCCGAAAGACATGCCGCGGTCAAGGGTGACAGGCGACGCGCGCTATGGCATGATTATGTAATGCGACGTGCGGCAGCCCTGATCCTGCCCGCCCTTTTCATCGGTGCGCCCCTGGCCGCCGAAGAGGAGCCCGGGCTGTACGGCCCCCTTCCGGGGATTGAATATTACTGCCGCGACGCGGATGGCGGTCGGCGCGAAGTCGGCGAGGTCATGTGCATCACCGCAAGCTGTCAGACCTGGATGGCGCGCTGCGAAATGTCGACCACCCGCACCTTCACCCAGTGGCGCAAGATGCAGGACGGATGCCCCGGTGTCTCAGTTCAGCCGTCCGGGACCGGTGCCGAGCACTTCGTCAATGCGCTGAAGAATACGCTCTGACCGCTTGGCGTTGACGCCGATATCATTCTGCCCGAACCGTAGCCGCGAATGCATCCACAGGCCCGTTCCGTCGTCTTCGGTCGTCGCCTTGACGGTGATGTAATCGGGAAATCCCATGACGAGCGAACGGGCGGTGAAGGTCATCATCCCCTCGGCGGGGCTGCCGGCAATACGCTTGGTGCGCGGCTCTGTCCGGATCGCGGCCTCTGCCGCCTCGAGCACGGTTTTCGGATCTTCAGAGCGCAGCGGATTGTTCGGGGCGCCGGGCTTGACCAGCACGCCTCTCGCGCCCGGGCTGGGCGCGGCGGCGGGATCGGTATGCCAGCGTGCGGCGCTTGTCGGCACAAAGCGCACATAGAGCATGACGGCGGCGATGAGGATGACGAGGATCAGGAGGATGGTTTTCATGGCCGGTCCTTGAGGCTGGCGTGGGATTTGGGGGCTCTGCCCCCACCGCGCTGTGCGCGGCCCCCCGGGGATATTTATCAACACCAAAGAGGCTGGATCAGGTTCCCTGATTGGCCTTTGCCGCCGCGATGAGGCAAAGGATCGCCTGGGCCACATGCGCGCCCGCGATGGCGGTGGCGCCAGTGGTGTCGAAGGGGGGCGAAACCTCGACCACATCGCCGCCGCGGATATCGAGACCCTTGAGGCCCTGCAGGATCGCCTCGGCCTGCCAGCTGGCCAGCCCGCCCCAGACGGGGGTGCCGGTGCCGGGCGCGAAGGCGGGATCGAGCGCGTCGATGTCGAAGGTGAGATAGGCAGGCGTATCGCCGACGATCTCGCGGATGCGTTTGGCGATGGCCTCGGGGCCCTGGCGGTGCACCTCGGGCGCATCGAGGATCGTGAAGCCATGGGTGTCGGGATTGTGGGTGCGGATGCCGATCTGAACCGATTTCGACGGGTCGATCAGGCCGGTCTTCGCGGCCTTGTAGAACATCGTGCCGTGATCGACGCGGGTCAGGTCGTCATCCGTCCAGGTGTCGGAATGCGCATCGAACTGGATCAGCGCGAGGGGGCCGTGTTTTTCGGCGTGCGCCATGAGGCTGGGATAAGAGATATAGTGATCGCCGCCCAGCAGGATCGCTGCCGCGCCCTGATTCAGGATCCCGGCGACATGGGCTTTCAGAGTGTCCGGAAACTCGGCGACGTGGGCATAGTCGAAGGCAAGATCGCCGTAGTCGACGACACTGAGATCAACGAGCGGCTCGATCCCCCAGCCGAAGGGCGGATCGACCGAGAGAAGCGCGCTCGCCTCGCGGAGGGCGCGCGGACCAAGGCGGGTGCCGGGGCGGTTGGTCACGGCCTGATCGAAGGGCACGCCGGTGACGGCCACATCGACGCCCGAAAGGTCCTTTGTGTAACGGCGGCGCAGGAAGGACGTCGCGCCAGCGAAGGTATTTTCGAACGAATAGCCCTTGTCGGTCTCAGCCGTGAAGGCGTTGTCAATCTGCCGTTTCGCGTCTTCAAGGGCCATCAGGCACGCTCCACCGGTTGGGCGGTCTCGACGAGGCGCGCAAAGAAGGACGCGCCGAGCGGCGAGACCGCGTCATTGAAATCGAACTTCGGGTGGTGGACGAAGGCCCCCGGCCCCGTTCCAAGAAAGAGATACGCGCCGGGGCGCTCGTTCAGAAGGTAGCTGAAATCCTCGGCCCCCATCTCGCGTGTTGTGTCGGCGGTGACCGCCTCGGCGCCAACGATCTCGGACGCGACCTTGACGGCGAAATCGGTCTTGGCGGGATCGTTTACCGTGGCGGGATAGCCGATGTCATAGTGATAGTCGCAAGCGACGCCGAAAGCCGCGGCCGTGCCGTCCACGATGGTCTTCAGGCGGTCCTGCACCATGGCCTGAACTTCTGGGTCGAAAGTGCGCACCGTGCCGGAAAACCGGACGCTGTCGGGGATGATGTTGTTCGCGGTGCCGCCATGGAACTGGGTGACAGAGATCACCAGATCGTCGATGGCGCGGTGGTTGCGGCTGGAAATCGTCTGGATCGACTGGATCATCGCCACCGCCGCGACCATCGGATCGACCGCCTCATGCGGGAAAGCGCCGTGGCCTCCCTGCCCCTTCACGATCACCGTGAACTCGTCCACCGCTGCCATGATCGGGCCGGGGGTGGTGATGAAATGCCCCTCGGGCATCTCTGGGCCGCAATGGAGGGCATAGACCTCGGCGATGTCGAAGCGGTCGATGATGCCTTCGTTGACCATTACTTCGCCGCCACCGCCATTCTCTTCGGCGGGCTGGAAGATCAGCGCGACGCGGCCTGTGAAATTGCGCGTCTCGGCCAGGTATTTTGCCGCGCCAAGCAGCATCGTCGTGTGTCCGTCATGGCCGCAGGCATGCATCACGCCGGGCATCTCACTGGCATATTCCGCGCCGGTTTCCTCGGTCAGTGGCAGCGCATCCATATCCGCGCGCAGGCCCATCGTCGGTCCGGCGCCCTGCCCGTTGATGATTGCAACGATTCCGCTCGTTGCGATCCCTTGATGCACCTCGTCGACGCCGAATTCGCGCAGCTTGCCCGCGACGAAGCCTGCCGTCTTGTGGCAGTCGAACCCAAGTTCCGGGTTGCGGTGCAGATGCCTGCGCCATTCGGTCATATCGTCTGCAAAAGACGCGATGCGGTTGAGGACGGGCATGGGGTTGGCCTTGGCATTGGGGGGTGGGATAACGCCGGTATCCTCTGTCATGGAAAGGAGGCCCGCAATGGCCAAATCGTCCGACGCGCTTGTCCACGACCCGGAGGGCGGGTTGCCGCGGCTTCTGGAAATCATGGCGCGGCTGCGCGATCCAAAGACGGGCTGCCCGTGGGATATCGAGCAGGATTTCGCGTCCATCGCGCCATACACGATCGAGGAGGCCTACGAGGTCGCCGACGCGATCGAGCGCGAAGCCTGGGGAGAGCTTGAGGGCGAATTGGGCGATCTGTTGCTCCAGACGGTCTATCACACGCAGATGGGCGCCGAACGCGGGCTGTTCAGTTTCGACAGCGTGACGAAGGCGATCGCCGACAAGATGGTCGCGCGCCATCCCCATGTGTTCGGCGACGAGAGCCGCGACAAATCGGCAGAGCAGCAGACCGCCGATTGGGAAAAGATCAAGGCGGCGGAACGCGCCGGACGCGACAAGGGCGGGGTTCTTGATGATGTGGCCGTGGGGCTGCCGGCGCTCTTGCGGGCGGTCAAGCTGCAGAAGCGCGCGGCGCGGGTGGGATTCGACTGGCCCGATACGGGGCAGGTTCTGGACAAGCTGATCGAAGAATCGCGGGAATTGATCGAGGCACGCGAAAGCTTGTCACCGGATGCCATTGAGGATGAGCTTGGGGACCTGTTGTTCGTTTTGGCCAATCTTGCGCGGCATCTGGATGTCGACCCAGAAGCCGCGTTGCGCCGAACGAATGCGAAATTTGTGCGCCGTTTTAGATATGTAGAGACCGAACTTGAGAAACTTGGGAAATCTCCCGCGGATTCCGACTTGGCGGAAATGGACAATTTTTGGATCGAGGCGAAGCGTGTGGATCGCGGCGAAAAAATTCCTGACTAACTTTATCGGCTATTGACCCGACTAAAACAGTCAGGTTTAAAACGCTCAGTTCAAATGAGCACTTCAGGAGTTACCCATGCTTACTCGCGCCACCCTTATCGCGGGCACTGCCCTTGTCGCGTTCCCCGCCGTCGCGGACGTCAATATCTATACCACCCGCCAGCCCGAGCTGATCCAGCCGGTCATGGACGCCTTCACCGAAGAGACCGGGATCGCGGTCAACCTGGCGTTCATCAATGAAGGCATCGTCGAGCGGCTGCGGGCCGAAGGCGCGCGCTCTCCGGCGGATCTGGTGATGACGGTCGATATCGCGAACCTCAAACAGATCGTTGATGCGGGCGTCGTGCAGCCCGTCGAAACCGAAGCGCTGACAAGCGCAGTGCCTGAAAATCTGCGCAGCGAGGACGGCCTTTGGTATGCGCTGACCACCCGCGCGCGCGTCGTCTATGCCTCGCAGGACCGTGTCGCCGATGGCGAGGTGACGACCTACGAGGACCTTGCCGACGACAAATGGCAGGGCCGCATCTGCACCCGCCCTGGCACGCATAACTACAACCTCGCGCTTATGTCCGCTGTCATCGCGCATCACGGCGAAGAGTATGCCAAGGAATGGGCCGCAGACGTGAAGGACAACCTTGCCCGCACGCCGCAGGGCAATGACCGCGCACAGGTCAAGGCGATCTGGGCCGGCGAATGCGACATCTCGCTCGGCAACACCTACTACATGGGCAAGATGCTCGAGGACGAGGAACAGCAGGAATGGGCCAATTCCGTGCGCATCGTCTTTCCGACCTTCGAAGACTCGGGCACCCATGTGAACGTGTCGGGCATCGCGCTGACGAATGCCGCGCCGAACAAGGATGAGGCGATCCAGTTGATGGAATACCTCGTCTCGCCAGCGGCGCAGGAAATCTACGCCGAAGAGAACTTTGAATACCCGGTGCTTGGCAGCGCCGAAGTCAGCGATATGGTCGCAAGCTGGGGCGATTTCGAGGCCGATACCGTCAGCCTTGACGAGCTGGCCAGCCACCGCGCCGCCGCGCTTCGGATCATGGAAGAGGTCAATTTCGACGGCTGATCCCGCAAGCTCTGGACAGTTGGAACGCGGCGGGGTTTCCTCGCCGCGTTTCGCATGAAAGGCCCCGCATGGCACGCAAGATCATCATCGACACCGACCCCGGACAGGACGACGCAGTCGCGATCCTTCTGGCCCTCGCCTCGCCCGAGCTTGAGGTTCTGGGCCTTACGGCGGTCGCGGGAAACGTGCCGTTGGAGCTGACGGCCCGCAACGCACGCATCGTGTGTGAGCTGGCCGGACGACCCGATGTGAAGGTTTTCGCCGGATGCGACCGGCCCATGGGGCGGGACCTTGTGACGGCGGAACATGTGCATGGAAAGACCGGACTCGACGGGATCGAACTGCCCGATCCCACGATGCCGATGGCCGAGGGTCACGCGGTCGATTTCATCATAGACACCCTGCGCGCGGAACCGGCGGGGACCGTCACCTTGTGCCCTTTGGGGCCCTTGACCAACATCGCAACCGCCTTTCAGCGCGCGCCGGAAATTGTTGAAAAAGTGCAAGAAATTGTCCTGATGGGCGGCGCGTATTTCGAGGTTGGAAATCTCACCCCGGCGGCTGAATTCAACATTTATGTCGATCCTGAAGCTGCTGATATTGTTTTCAAAAGTGGAATTACTTTGACGGTGATGCCACTGGATATGACGCACAAGGCGCTGACAACACGCAGCCGGGTCGAAAGCTTCAGGAGTCTAAGTCCGGTGGGTGCAGCCGTCGCAAGCTGGACCGATTTCTTCGAACGCTTCGACAAGGAGAAGTACGGCAGCGCTGGCGCGCCTCTGCACGACCCGACGGTGATCGCCTACCTCTTGAAGCCCGAGCTGTTCACGGGCCGACATATCAATGTCGAGATCGAGACCATCTCGCCCCTGACGCGCGGGATGACCGTTGCCGACTGGTGGCGCGTGACGGACCGCCCGGCCAATGCGACCTTCATGGGTGATCTTGATGCGGACGGATTTTTTACCCTTTTGACCGAGAGAATTGGGCGGCTTTAGGCCGAACCTCTGGCCAAGTGCGCCGATGGACCCCACATTGGGCCCATGGATGCACAACCCCTTTTCGCCTTCGACAATTCCTATGCCGCCCTGCCGGACGGCTTTCACGCCCGCCTTGCGCCGACCCCGGTGCCGGACCCGTCGCTGATCGCGCTGAATGACGCGCTAGCGGCAGAGCTGGGGCTGGACCCCGAGCGTCTGAAGACGCCTGACGGCCTTGCGGTTCTGGCGGGCAATGCCGTGCCAGACGGCGCCGATCCCATTGCGCAGGCCTATGCCGGACACCAGTTCGGCGGTTGGGTGCCGCAGCTTGGCGACGGACGCGCGATCCTTCTGGGCGAGGTGATCGACCAGGCCGGGGTGCGCCGCGATATCCAGCTGAAAGGCTCGGGCCCGACCCCGTTCAGCCGACGCGGCGACGGGCGCGCCTGGCTTGGGCCGGTGCTGCGCGAATACATCGTGTCTGAGGCGATGCATGCGCTTGGCGTGCCGACGACGCGCGCACTGGCCGCCGTTTCGACAGGCGAGACGGTGATCCGCGAGCGTCCCCTGCCCGGCGCGGTTCTGACGCGCATCGCATCAAGCCATATCCGCGTCGGCACGTTCCAGTTCTTCGCCGCGCGGCAGGATCTGGACGCGCTTCGGCGGCTGACGGATCACGTCATCGCGCGCCATTATCCTGACGCCAAGGACGCGATGGACCTCTTGCGCGGGGTCGTGGCACGGCAGGCGGCGCTGGTCGCGCAGTGGATGTCGCTGGGCTTCATCCACGGCGTGATGAACACCGACAATTGCCACGTTGCAGGCGAGACGATCGACTACGGGCCTTGCGCCTTCATGGACGACTATCACCCGATGACGGTATTCTCGTCGATCGACCAATACGGGCGCTATGCCTATGCGCGCCAGCCCGAGATCGCGGCGTGGAATCTGGCGCAGCTGGCCAGCAGCCTGCTTCCGATCCTCGGGTCGGACCGGCTTGAAGAGGCACAGGCAGCGATTGACGGCTATGCCGATCTTTACGCCGCCGAATGGCTGTCGCGGTTCCGGGCCAAGCTGGGTCTGACCAGCGCTGAAGACGGCGATGCCGATCTGATCCAGGCGCTTCTTACTCTGATGGCCGAACAGGGCGCGGATTTCACGAACACCTTCCGCGCGCTGGCCAATGGCCGCCCCGAAGAGGTGTTCAAGGACCCCGCCGTGCTGGACAGTTGGCTGGCGGACTGGACGGCAAGGCGCGACCGCGATCCGGCCAGCACGGACAAGCAGGCTGAGGTCATGCGCCGCGCGAACCCTTCGATCATCCCGCGCAATCACCGCGTGGAAGAGGTGATCGCGGCGGCGACGAATGGTGATCTGGGGCCTTTCCACGCGCTTCATGCCGCCTTGCAGAACCCGTGGGATCATGACGGGTCGCCCTATGCCCTGCCCCCGCGTCCGGAAGAGAAAGTCGCGGCCACATTCTGCGGCACGTAATTGACGTTGCGTCGTCCCTGGCTGATCGACATCCCCTTGCAAATCGGGCAAAAATGACGGAAACCAGCGCCTCACGAGCGGGGTCGGACTGACGGGTCCGACCTTGGCCTCTCCAGAGCAGGATTGATGCCCGATGCGTGCCGCGCCCCTTCCGAACGAGAGTGAACGGCTCGACGCGCTGCACCGTCTTACGATCCTCGATACGGACCATGAAACCCATTTCGACGACATCACCGCTTTTGCCGCGAAGATGTGCGATGTGCCGGTCGCGCTGATCAGTTTTGTTGATGCGGACCGGCAGTGGTTCAAATCGACCTGCGGGTTCGGCGCGAACGAGACGGACCTGGAATCGTCGATCTGCGCGCACACGATCCTTGAGGATACCTTTCTCGAAATCGAGAACACGACCCTTGATCCGCGCACGGCGGACAACCCTGTCGTCACGGGCGAAGAGAATGTCCGCTTTTACGCCGGTGCGATCCTGCGCGATTCCGAAGGTTTCGCGCTTGGCTCGCTTTGCGTTCTCGACCGGCGGCCGCGCAAGCTGACCGAATTGCAGCGCGAGACGCTGATGTTTCTGGCGCGGCAGGTGATGGCGCAGGCGGAACTGCGCCGCTCTCTCGATCAGGAAACTGCGCTACGCGGTGAGATCGACCACCGCGTGAAGAACTCGCTTCAGACCGTGGCATCGATTCTGCGGGTTCAGCGCGCGGGCCTGCAATCGACCGAAGCGAAAGAGGCGATGATGGCGGCAGAGCGCCGGATCAAGACGATCTCGCTTTTGCATAACGAGCTTTACTCGACCGAGAATTATCAGGCGCTGGAGCTTGCGGGCTTTGTTCAGCGCCTCTGCACCCTTCTGCGCGGCACGCTGCCGCCCGGCATTCGCCTTGCGTCCGAAATCGAGGAAATCGAGGTCGCATCGGGCAAGGCCAAGGCCATCGCGATGATCGTGGGTGAATTCATAGCCAATTCGTCCAAGCACGCCTTCGACGAGGGCCAAAGCGGCGAAGTGCGTGTTCTGGGGCGCGGTTTCGGCGGCGGCTATGAGCTGACGATCTACGACAACGGGCGCGGCATCAGCGGCGAGCCGCTGCGCGAAGGCGGGCTTGGCCAGAAGATCATCTCGGCCTCTGTCGATCAGCTTGGCGGCGAAGCGGCCTATGGCCTGCCGCCGCTGGGCGGAACAGGCACGTGCCTGCGGATCAGCTTTCGGCCAGACCCCGCCGCCGCGCCGGACGATTGATCAACCAAAGCCCAAGCGCCACCAGCGCGAGGGCGATGATGACCGAGGGCGTGATCGCTTCTCCCAGGATTGCCCAGCCAAGGATCACGGCCAGCACCGGCGACAGGAAGCTGAACGAAGCCACGCTGTTCGCAGGGTAGATCGACAGCAGCCAGAACCAGAACATGAAGCCTGCCGAGACGACGACGATGGCCTGAAACGCCAGGCCCCACAGGTGGATCGGCGCCAGATCGCGGATGAACGGGCCAAAGGCGAGCGACGCGATCAGAAGACAGGGCGCCGAGATCACCAGTTGCCACAAGAGCTGCCCCTCGGGGCGGACCTCTCCGATCGGGGTTGTGCGCACCACCAGCGCGATCCCCGCCCAGCACATCGCCGCGCCAAGGGCCAAAAGGTCCCCGGCAAGGCTGGCCTGCCCGCCTTCAGACCGCGCGCCGATGGCCACGACGACACCCGCCATGGCGCAGGCCAGCCCGATGATCTTGGCGCGGCTCAGCCGCTCGTTCGGCAACAGGACGTGCGAGGCGAGCGCCAGCCAGACCGGCATGGAATAGAAGATGATTGCGCTGCGCGAGACCGTCGTGAGGTCGAGCGAGGTGAAAAGAAAGATGAACTCGACCGTGAAGAGAAGGCCTAGCGCGATGCCCGGCCAGATCGTGTTGCGCGCCACCGGGATCGTCAGGCCCCGTGCCTTGATCCACCCCAAGACCAGCACCGCCCCGATCGCCGAGCGCAGACCGGCAGAAAACACCGGCTGGAACCCGTCATTCGTGACCTTGATGACGACCTGGTTGAAGGCAAGGATCGCGGCGAAGCCCACCAGCGACACCGCGCCAAACGTGTCGATCCCGTCTTTGCGCGCCAAGAGACTTCCCTTCAAACGTGAAATGCGCCGAAAGATTTCTCCGCGCTGCCCAGATTTGGACTGAATCCCAAGCGAAGGTGTCACCGTCGGTCGGGATCACTGCCCGTCCTATACCCAACCGCGCCACCCGGCAACGAGGAGCGATCATGCCCCATCCAGACAGCCTTTCGGTCCATGCCAATTCGGCGGACGGCACGGGCTTTCGCAAGCTGCCCCAAGGCCGTTCGATGAGTGGCGGCGTAAACGGGCCCGGCACCGAAGAAGAAGAATTCCGCGGGCTCGATACCGCGCGGCTGGTGATCCTGACCTCGGCCATGGCCGCGATGATCGGCATCGTGGGATATGTCTTCATCGGATAGGTGCGCGCCGCATTGAACCTTTGCGCGGGGCGGGTCATCACTGGGCCTTGAGCTTTCGCGCAGGGGCGGCCCCATGACCGAAACTTCCACGGCAAAGACCCCGGCACCGGACGCATCCCAGCCGGACAACCTGCGCGGCATCATCCTGATGGTGCTCGCCATGGCCGGATTCGCACTCGAAGACATGGCGATCAAGATTCTCTCGGCGCATCTGCCGAGCGGTCAGATCATCCTCTTCATCGGTATCGGCGGCAGCGCCGTTTTCCTGACCGCCCTTGGCCGCGAGGACCGCGTGCAACTGCGCAGCGCGTGGCGGCATCCCAATGTCATGCTGCGCAATTTCTCCGAGCTTCTGGGCACGATGGCCTTCGTCACGGTGTTGGGGCTGGCCGCGCTCGCACCGGCCTCGGCCATCATCCAGGCGAACCCGCTGATCGTGACGGCGGGCGCGGTGCTGTTTTTCGGAGAGACGGTCGGGCGTCACCGCTGGGGCGCGGTGATCGTCGGGATGGGAGGCGTACTTCTGATCATCCGGCCCTGGGCCGCCGATTTCGACCCCGCCCTTCTTCTGGCCGTTCTGGCGATGCTGGCGCTCGCCACGCGTGATCTGGCGACGCGGCGAGTGCCGAGGCATATCTCGGACAAGGTTCTGACGACCTATGCGTTTCTCTTTGTGATCCCCTCGGGCCTGATCCTGATGGGGTTCGGGGTCGGCGGCCCGCCGGTCTGGCCCACGGGCACCGATTGGCTTTGGCTGATCTTCGGGGTCGGTTTCGGAATGCTGGCCTATTGGTCGATCACCGCCGCGCTGCGGGCCGGGGACATGTCGGCCATCGCGTCGTTCCGCTACACCCGGATCGTCTTCGCCACGCTGATCGCGCTTTTCGTCTTCGGCGAACGGCCCGATCCGATCGTCTGGCTTGGCATGGCCATCGTCATTGCCTCGGGCCTTTACACCCTCTGGCGCGAGCGCCGCGCCCTTGAGAAAAACCGCAAGTCAAGGTAGGCGAGCGCTAACGCCTTTTCA
The DNA here is from genome assembly GCA_965662745.1 of uncultured Paracoccaceae bacterium. Lineage (GTDB taxonomy): Bacteria > Pseudomonadota > Alphaproteobacteria > Rhodobacterales > Rhodobacteraceae > Anianibacter. The sequence goes on along the minus strand of CBFIJK010000026.1, from coordinate 1,629 downwards.
GCCGGAGCATTCAGCCCATGAGCACCATCATCGACATTATCGGCCGCGAAATCCTCGACAGCCGGGGAAACCCCACCGTCGAGGTCGACGTGATTCTTGAAGACGGCACGATGGGCCGCGCCGCTGTGCCCTCGGGCGCCTCTACCGGCGCGCATGAGGCTGTCGAAAAGCGTGACGGCGACAAGGCGCGCTACATGGGCAAGGGCGTGCTGGATGCCGTGGCTTCGGTCAATGGCGAGATCGCCGAGGCGCTGGCCGGGGTCGACGCGGTCGAGCAGGAAGCCATCGACGCTGCAATGATCGAACTCGACGGCACCCACAACAAGGGCCGACTGGGCGCGAACGCGATCCTTGGCGTCTCGCTTGCTTGCGCCAAGGCGGCGGCGGAATTCACCACGCAGCCCCTGTTCCGCTACGTGGGCGGCACCTCGGCCCGCACTCTGCCCGTTCCGATGATGAACATCATCAATGGCGGCGAGCATGCAGACAACCCGATCGACATCCAGGAATTCATGATCATGCCCGTCTCGGCCAGCAATATCCGCGAAGCCGTGCGGATGGGGTCCGAGGTCTTCCACACGCTGAAAAAGGAACTGTCGGACGCGGGCATGTCCACGGGTCTTGGCGATGAGGGCGGGTTCGCCCCGGAACTTGGCGGCACGCGCGAAGCGCTCGATTTCATCCTGAAATCCATCGAGAAGGCGGGCTATAAGCCCGGCGAGGACATGTATCTCGCGCTCGATTGCGCCTCGACCGAATATTTCGTGGATGGCAAATACGAGATGAAGGGCGAAGGCGCCTCGCTGACCCCCGCGGAGAATGTCGATTACCTGGCAAGCCTTTGCGACGATTACCCGATCATCTCGATCGAGGATGGCTGTTCGGAAGACGACTGGGACGGGTGGAAGCTGCTCACCGACAAGATCGGCGACCGGATCCAGCTTGTGGGCGATGATCTGTTCGTCACCAACCCCCTGCGCCTGGCGGACGGGATCGCGAAGGGCGTGGCCAATTCCATGCTGGTCAAGGTCAACCAGATCGGCACCCTGTCCGAGACGCTCAAGGCCGTCGATATGGCCCACCGCGCGCGCTATACCAACGTGATGAGCCACCGCTCGGGCGAGACCGAGGACGCAACCATCGCCGATCTCGCGGTCGCGACGAACTGCGGGCAGATCAAGACCGGCTCGCTCGCGCGGTCGGACCGGCTGGCGAAATACAACCAGTTGATCCGCATCGAGGAAATGCTGGGCGAGACCGCTGTTTATGCCGGGCGTTCGATCCTGCGGTGATCGGCTGGGATCAGGGTGGCAGCGGCGGACGGTGCCACCCATTTGCGTTTGGTGATTGAGCGCCGGGAGAAGCGTCGTCCTGTTCCAATTCCCCGGTAAACCGCCAATTTGCGAAGACAGCTTGGGACGCTGGCTGCGGATGTCGGCTGTGCGGACAAGGCCCAAGTTTGAGTGCCAATCGACAGACCGCGGGATGGCGATCTACTTCGGTTCTACTCGTTTGATGGTAGTCGCCGTGGAACTCTGAATCTTCGGTGCGCTTGGCTAAACCAAATCGCCAGCCCGATGGGGCGGTCTGGCGATGGGCCCGGCACCTTCGGTGCTGTTCAAGCCCGAA
>CBFIJK010000025.1:0-47602 GCA_965662745.1 uncultured Paracoccaceae bacterium | reverse complement strand
GCAGCCATTGGAATTCGCGCGGCAGGGTCTGCGTGTCGAACCGCCGATGCAGCGCGGGGGCCGGGACGCTGTCCGCCTCTGCCGGAATGTTTTCGCGCGGTACCTGCCCGCCTGCTTCCAGATACAGCCAGTCATCGCGCCAGACGCACCGCTCGATCCCCGTCTCACGGCCAAGCGGCGAAAACCCTTTCGACGTACGCTGCCCTTCGCTGTCTATGGGGCGAGAGCACAAATAGGTGTGCCACGTCTCTCCGTCTTCGCTTTCGACGATCTGCCCGTGGCCGACCCGCTGCAGCGGGCTGTCCGGGGCATCCTTGGCGGTCAGAAGGAAGGTGTCGGGGTGCAGGTCATACGGTCCCCACAAGGACCGCGAGCGTGCCATCGTGACGGTATGGTCATAGCCCGTGCCGCCCTCGGCGGTGGTCAGGTAGTACCAGCCGTTCCGTTTGTAGAGATGCGGTGCCTCGACAAGGCCATGTGCGGTGCCCGGAAAGATGTTGCGCACGGGGCCTGTCAGGCCCGTGTCCGGGTGCCATTCCTGGCAGAGGATCCCATCGAACGCGTGGTGCTTGGGGCTGCCGCCGATGGAATTCGACCGGTGGTTCCACTGCATGTTGATGAAGTATTTCCGCCCGTCGTCGTCATGGAAGAGCGACGGATCGAAGCCCGAGGAATTGACGTAGACGGGGTCCGACCACTCGCCGTCGATCTCGTCGCACCAGACGATGTAATTATGCGCGTCCTTGAAGTTGCCATCGTAGCGTTTGACATCCGTGTAGACGAGCCAGAAGCGTCCGTCCGACCAGGACAGGCAGGGCGCCCAGATGCCGCAACTGTCGGGATTGCCGCGCATATCAAGCTGGCTTGCACGCGACAGGGGGCGGCTGGCCAGTTCCCAGTTCGCCATGTCGGTGGACCGGTGGATCTGCACGCCTGGATACCATTCGAACGTCGATGTCGCGATGAAATACTCATCGCCCCTGCGGCAGATCGAAGGGTCGGGGTTGAACCCCGGCAGGATCGGATTGCGGATCATGATGTGCAGTTCCCTGTTGCCGGGGGTTCGGGTTTGCGCGGCGAACGCGTCTTGGATTGCGACCGCCGCGCCGATGTCATGCCAAAAGCGCCTTCGCGTCCTCGGGGCCAAGCGCGGCGGGGCGATCGCAGGACGTGGTCATGTCGACCCACTGCCGCGCCTCACCCGCGCGCAGGATCGCGGTCATTACCTCGACCACATGGGTTGCGAGTTCCTGCGAACAGCGATGCGGGCGGCCTTCGCCGATGGCAACCGCCATATCGGCAAGCCCCGCGCAGCGGTAATTCGCCCGGTCGCCGCCTTCGGAATTGTTCACGCTGAATGGATGGTCGGAATGGTCCAGCGTCTCGGTGCCGTCCGGTGTTGCCAGGATGACATCCCCGCCGAAGAAGTTCGGATCGGGCACGTAGACAGAGGCGTCAAGGCCGTAAAGCTCCATGTTTTTATGGCGGTGCGCCTTCACGTCCCAGCTTGCGCCAAGCGTGACGATGGCGCCGTTCGCGAATTCCAGAAGCGCGTGGATGTTTGTCGGCGTGTCCACCGGGATCTCTTCGCCATTGCGCGGACCGTTTGAAATAGTGCGCGTCTCGCGCCCCTTGCCGGTCATCGCGGCCACGGATTTCACCGGGCCGATCAGTTGCACGAGGTTGGTGATGTAGTAGGGGCCCAGATCAAGGATCGGGCCGCCGCCGGGCTGGAAGAAGAAGTCGGGGTTCGGGTGCCAGTGCTCCATCCCGAAGGATTGAACGTGGCAGGTGCCGCCGACGATCCGGCCCGCCTGTCCTGCATCAAGCGCCATGCGCGCCCTCTGATGCGCGCCGCCGAAGAAGGTGTCGGGCGCCGATCCGACGCGCAGGCCTTTTTCATCCGCCAGCGCTTTCAGCGCCTCGCCCTCTTCGAGCGTCAGCACGAAGGGCTTTTCGGAATAGGAATGCTTGCCCGCCTCGAGGATCCGTTTCGAGATCTCGAAATGCGCGGCCGGGACGGTCAGGTTCACGACGATGTCGATATCGTCTGCGGCGAGCAGATCCTCGACTGACATGGCGCGCAGGCCGAATTCATCGGCGCGCGCCTGTGCGGCGTCCATGTTGATGTCCGCGCAGGCCCTCATCTCGATGCCTTTGAAGAGTGGGGCGAGTTTCATGTAGGCGGCCGAGATATTCCCGCAGCCGATGACGCCGATTCCAAGTGTTGTCATGTTGTCCTCTTAAAGCTGGCGGATGGCGGCAAGGCTGCGTTCGGCAAAGCGCGTCACATCGGACGGCTTGTCATGCTCTGCCACGAACAGATCGACGTCCGCACCGCGCAGCGCGGCCATGATCGCCTTCCAGTCCATCGTACCGTGACCGACATCGGCCCAGCCGTCTTCATCCGTGTTCTCGCCTTCTGGGGCGATATCCTTGACATGGGCGGTGGTGATGCGGGCGCCGTGATCGGCGATCCATTGCAGCGGATCGGCCCCGCCGCGTACGACCCAGGCGACATCCATTTCCCAATCGATCGACGGCGCGTGTTCCAGCAGCAGGTTCATCGCGATCTGACCATCGGGAAGCGGCATGAATTCCCAGTGGTGGTTGTGCCAGCCAAAGGCGAGGCCCGCGTCGTTCACCTTCTTGCAGGCGGCTTCCAGCCGCTCAGCGAGCGAGATCCAGGTCGCAGCATCGGTGCCGTCGCGCCAGGTGTCTTCGGGCGCAGGGCAAAAGACACGGGACATGCCGAGGATCTTGGCAGTCTCGATGGTCTTGTCGAGCGAGTCCTCGAAGTGACCCACGGGGAAGAAGTGGCCCGAGGGCATCGTCATGCCGTGCTTGTCCAGAAGATCGCGGAAGGCGGCGGGGTCGTCATAGACGCCGCCGAAGCCTTCGGTCTGGGTGTAGCCCATGGCAGAGATCTTCGCGATCACGTCGTCCCAAGGGGTGAAGTCGCGGGCAGAGTACAGCTGGAAGGAAACGTCCATCGTAAATCCTGTCGGTTTGGGCGGTCAGAGCCGCTCTTCGGTGGTTTTGTCGAATAGATGTGCGCGTGCGCCGGAAAAGCCGAGCGGCAGCGGATCGCCCGCGCGGATGTGGGCCTGCCCGTCAAGGCGCACCCACATGCGGGCGTCCCCGACCGTTACGCGGGCATAAGTGTCTGACCCCAGCGGCTCGACCAGTTCGATCTTGCTGTCGATGCGGATGGGCATCTCGGCAGCCGCCTCGCCGCTGGCGATATGTTCAGGGCGAATGCCGAGCCAGGCCGCGTTGTTCGTCGGGGGACCGTCCAGGAACGGATAATCGCCAAGCTCCATCTCGCCCAGGGGGCTGGAAAAGCGCTGGCCAGTCATGCTGCCTTCGATGAAGTTCATTGAGGGCGAGCCGATGAAATCGGCGACGTATTTGTTTGCCGGGGTGCTGTAGATCTCGTTCGGGGTGCCAAGCTGAAGGATCAGACCGCCGCGCATGATCGCGATCCGGTCGGCCAGCGTCATCGCCTCGATCTGGTCATGCGTCACATAGATCATCGTGTTGCCGAGGGTCTGGTGAAGCTGCTTGATCTCGGCGCGCAGATCGGTGCGCAACTTGGCGTCAAGGTTCGACAGTGGTTCGTCGAAGAGGAACACTTCGACATCGCGCACAAGCGCCCGGCCAATGGCGACGCGTTGGCGCTGACCGCCCGAAAGGGCGCCCGGCTTGCGCTTGAGCAGCGGTTCGATCTGCAAGACTTCGGCGGCGCGCGCGACGCGTTCCTTGATCTCGGCCTTTGGCAAGCCCGCATTCTTCAAGCCGAAACTTAGGTTCCCCTCGACCGTCATCTGCGGGTAGAGCGCGTAGCTTTGAAACACCATGCCGATCCCGCGCGCTGAAGGTTCGGCCCAGGTGACGTTCTCGCCGTTGATGAAGATCTGGCCGTCGGTGATATCCAGAAGCCCCGCGATGCAGTTCAGAAGGGTGGATTTCCCGCAGCCGGACGACCCCAGAAGCACGAGGAATTCGCCCTTGCCGATGGTCAGGTTGAGGTTCTTGAGGACTTCGACCGCGCCGAACGCGAGATCGAGGTTCTTGATTTCAACGGAATGCATTGGATCAGCCCTTGACGGCGCCCGCGGCGATGCCGCGCACGAAAAGTTTGCCGGAGACGAAGTAGATGACGAGAGGCACAAGCCCGGTCAGCAGCGTCGCGGCCATGTTGACGTTGTATTCCTTCACACCCTGTACCGAGTTGACGATGTTGTTGAGCTGCACCGTCATCGGGTAGAGATCCGGCTTGGTATAGATCACGCCGAACAGGAAATCGTTCCAGATGCCGGTGACCTGCAGGATCATCGCGACCACGAAGATCGGCAGCGACATGGGCAGCATGATCTGGAAATAGATGCCCCAGAACTTCGCCCCGTCGACGCGGGCAGCCTTGAACAGCTCATCCGGCAGCGAGACAAAGTAGTTCCGGAAGAGCAGTGTCAGGATCGGCATCCCGAAGACCGAGTGCACCAGCACCAGACCCCAGAGCGTGCCGTAAAGACCCATCTCGCGCAGGATGATGACGATCGGATAGAGCATGACCTGGTAGGGGATGAACGCGCCGAAGATCAGGATGGTGAAGAACACATCCGCCCCCTTGAAACGCCAGTTGGCCAGCGCGTAGCCGTTCACCGATGCGATCAGGATCGACAGGATCACGGATGGCACGGTGATGCGGACCGAGTTCCAGAACCCCCGGCTTAGCCCGTCGCAGTTGAGGCCGGTACAGGCCTCGGACCAGGCTTTGACCCAGGGCTCGAAGGTGATCTCGACCGGGGGTGCGAAGATGTTGCCAAGCCGGATTTCCGGCATGCCCTTCAGCGAGGTTACGATCATCACGTAGAGCGGCAGCAGATAGTACAGCGCAACGACGATCAGCGTCCCGTAGATGAAGATGTTGCGCCGGGAAAAGCGCCTGCGCGGGCGCGTCCCACGCGGGCCGGCCAGATCGGATCTGACGGCATCCGCGCCTGCGACGGTGGTGGCGAGTGTGGCGGGATTAGACACGCTTTTTGCCTCCGAATTCGAGATAGGCCCATGGGACGACGACAATCAGGACAGCGAGCAGCATCATGGTCGAGGCCGCGAACCCTTGCCCAAGGTTCTGGCCCTGGAACATGTAATCGTAGACGTATTTCGCAGGCACATCCGACGCGATCCCGGGACCGCCCCCGGTCTGCGCGACGATCAGGTCGTAAAGACGCACGATCCCGCTTGCGATGATCACGATGGTGGTGATGAAGACGGGGCGCATCATCGGAATGACGATAAAGATATAGGTCTTCCAGGCTGGGATGCCGTCGACCCGGCTGGCCTTCCAGATGTCCTGGTCAATGCCGCGCAGGCCTGCCAGCATCAGGCACATCACAAGGCCGGTGCCCTGCCAAAGCCCGGCGATCAGTACCCCGAAGATGACGATGTCGGCGTTGTAGAGCGGGTCGAACGCAAAGCTATCCCACCCAAGATTCCGGATCACGGATTGAATTCCGAAATCGGGATTGAGCAGCCACTGCCAGACAAGGCCGGTGACGATAAAGGACAGGGCAAACGGATACAGCAGAATGGTGCGGAATGTGTTCTCGAACCGGATTTTCTGATCGAGCAGTGCGGCAAGGACAAAGCCGATGATGAACGATGCGATCAGCATGCAGATGCCGTAGATCAGCAGGTTTTCGATCGCGACTTGCCAGCGCTCGGTGCTCCACAGGCGGCGGTACTGGTCGAAGCCGACGAATTTCTCGCGCGGGAGCAGTTTGGAATTGGTGAACGAATAGGTCACCGTCCAGAGCGTGCCGCCGACGAACACGACAAGCGCCGTCAAGATCATCGGAATCGCGGCGATCTTGGCGGAGAGATTTCGGAAAAGCCGGTTCCTGCGAGCGACCGCGGCCATCGCGCTACCCCTTGCACAAAGTGAGAGAGAAAAGTGGGCCGGACCACTGCGGCCCGGCCCCGGTCAGACGTCTGGCGTCAGTCCTTGTTCGCGACGATATTGACGAAGCGCTCCTGCGCGTCCTCGGCAGAGATCGACGTGTCCTGGAAGAACTGCACGAACAGGTCGTTAAGCTGGCTGTTCGTGTCTTCGGTGTTCAACTGGTTCACCGCAGGCATGGTCTTGCCATCGGCGAGAAGCTGAAGGCCCTTTTTCATGCAGTCGTTCGCTGCAGCCAGATCGACGTCGCCGCGGATCGGCAGCGAGCCTTTCTTGAGGTTGAAGGCAACCTGCGTTTCGGCCTGAAGAAGGGTAGCCGCAAGGGCGTCCTGCGCCGCCTCGATCTCGGGGTTGCCGGTCTCGGGGAAGTAGAACGCATCGCCGTCGGTCGAGATCACCTCGATCACGCCAAGGCCGGGAAGGCAGGTGTAATCCTCGCCAGCGACTTCACCGGCAACGGCGAATTCGCCCTGCGCCCAGTCACCCATGATCTGGCCGCCGGCCGCGTCGGTGATGACAAGGTTGGTCGCCTGGTTCCAGTCCTGCACGTTGGATCCCTGAACCATTTCGCGCATGTCGGCTGCCGCCTTGAAAACGCGGGAAAGTTCTTCGCCCGCGGCAAGCTCGGCATCGCCGCCATCACCATAGACCTGTTCAAGAACGTCCGGCCCGGCCAGCGCGGCCATCAGCACGTTGAACGCGCCCGAGGATTGCCATGGCTGTCCACCAAGTGCCATCGGCTGGATACCGGCTTCGGTCAGTGCGGGTGCGGCGGCAACAAACTCATCCCAGTTGGACGGAACGTCGACGCCTGCCTTCTCGAACGCGCCGTTCGAAAGCCACAGCCACTGCCACGAATGGATATTGACCGGTGCGCAATAGATGCGGCCGTCAAGCGTGCACGAATCAAGCAGCGATGACGGATTGACGGTGTCCAGCCAGCCCTCGGCTTCGGCGACATGAGTCATGTCGCGCAGAAGGCCTGCCTCGATCAGTTCCTCGGCTTGACGTCCGTGGTTGAACTGGAACGCGCCCATCGGATCGCCGCCGATGATCCGCGACACCATGACCGGACGCGCAGTGCCGCCGCCGCCTGCGATGGCGCCGTCGACCCAGTTATGCTCGGTGTTCCCATTCAGCGCCTTGGCCAGTTCCGCGACCGCAGCCGCCTCGCCGCCCGAAGTCCACCAATGGGTGACCTCGATATCGGCGGCATGGGCCGCACCCGCGATGGTCAGCGCGGTCGTGCCCGCAATCAATGTGCGAAGTGATTTCATCGTATCCTCCCTGAAGGCTGCTTGTGCGGCCCCGTTTTGAACTGTGTCAGCCGTGCCTCCCCGCGCGACTGTGCCATCAAGGGCCGCGAAACGGCCGCTATGAAAACGATTTCACCGTAGGACTTGATTACGCGCCTGTAAACGTTTTCATTTGTGCTATTGCCCGGTTTTTGGCCAAGCCTTCCTGGCTTCCTTTAAGTAAAAGGCCCTATGACACAGAAAACGCCAAGGATTCAGGACGTCGCGAAGGCCGCTGGGGTGTCCACGGCCACGGTCAGCCGCGCGCTGACCGATCCTGCGCTTCTGGCCGATTCGACTCGCATTGCGGTACAGGACGCGATTCGCGCGACCGGCTACCGGGTCAATCGCGCGGCGCGGAATCTGCGCACCCGTAGCGCCGGGGCGATCATGGTCATGACGCCGAATCTAGGCAATCCGTTCTTCTCGCAGATCCTGTCAGGCATCAGCGCCACTTTCGCCGAGACCGATTACGCCGTCCTGATCGCCGACAGCCAGGATCAGGACGATATCGCGCGGATGAGCGTCGATTACTTCGCAGATACGCGCATCGACGGGATGATCTCTCTCGATGGAAGCCTGACGCCGGATCAGCTGGCCCTGCTCGAATCCAGCCCCCACGCCAAGGGCGTCGTCTTCGCCTGTGAGTGGGTGCATGGCATGACGCTGCCCTCGGTGCGCAGCGACAATGTGAAGGGCGCGCGGCTAGCGGTGCGACATCTATACGATCTTGGCCACCGAAAGATCGCCCATATCACCGGCCCGGCGGGCAATGTCCTGACGCGCGAGCGGCGGCGCGGCATGCTGGACGCGCGCGAGGAACTGGGCCTGCCTGCCCGTGACGAATGGATCATGCGGGGCGATTTCAGCCTGCAATCCGGGCAGGACGCCGCGCGGCGCATCCTTGCGATGACCGACCGTCCGACTGCGGTGTTCTGCGCGTCCGACATGGTCGCCATCGGGCTGATCTCGACGCTGAGCAACAGCGGCCTGCGCGTCCCCGAAGATATCTCGGTCGTGGGATTCGATGATATCGAGATCGCCGAACACGCCATTCCGCCCCTGACGACGATCCGCCAGAACCGCCGCGAACTTGGCACGCGGGCGGCGAAGCTACTTTTGAAGCGGCTTCAGCCGAACGGGTCTGACGGTGATGATGCCGATGGTGTGATCGAGTTGATCGATGTCGGCCTCATAATCCGGTCCAGCACCGCCCGCGTGCCGGGTTAAGCGTTCAGGAACGCTGGTCGTGCCCAGACGCTGACGGGCTCGCTTCGGTCGCGCAGGCTTCGGGCTCCATGATCTTTCAGCGACAGCCGGGCCGCCATTGCGCCGGGATTGCCAGCCGCGATCAGCAGCGTCTCTGACACCACCAGATCGGCGCCGATTTCGCGCGCCAGTCCCTGCAGGCGGCTTGCGGTATTCACCACATCGCCCGCCACCGTCGCTTGCCGCTGCTGTGTTCCGCCCAAAAGACCGGCGACGACCGGCCCCACATGGCCGCCAATGCGGACGCCCACAGGTGCGCGGCCTGCGGCCTGTTCGGTCAGACTGAGTTCGGCCATCAGTTCCAGCAGCGTTTCGGCGCAGTTGATGGCGCGGACCGCGTCATCCGGCGCGGGATCTGGCAAGCCGAAGATCAGCATCACGCCATCGCCTGCGTATTGCTGGATCACGCCGCGATGTTCCAGCGCCGCCGTTTCCACCCGCGTGTGGAAGGCGCGCAGAAACTCCGCCGTGCCTTTCGGGCCAAGCGCTTCGCTGCGTGCTGTGAACCCGGCCACGTCGACGAACAGCGCCGCGACGGTCTGCTCTCGCGGCTCGCTTCCCCACGCGCCGCTTTCGGCGAGCGTGTTGACAAGGAAGGGCGAGTGGAAGCGCGCAAGGTTCTCGGCCCGGCGGCGGTTTGCGATGAGGCGCGCCATCACGCCCGCGAGCCCGCCGAAGACCAGCCCGCCCAATACCCCAACGCTATCAAGCCACCAGCCCGCCAGAAACGCCGCCTGAACCGCGACTGCACTTGCGCCCGTTACCGTGACCAGCAACCCCGCCGCGATCCAGGGTCCGGCGCGTGAGGCTGCGAGGAAGGCAAGTATCGCCGCTACGAGCGCGAGGATCATGCCGAGTGCGGCAGAGGCGTTGGTGCGGGTTAGGCTTGACCCGTCCAGCATGTTGCCCAGAAGCGTGGCATGCGCCTCGACGCCGGGGAGCGCAGGATCGAAAGGCGTCGTGAACGCATCGCCGACGCCGGTGGCTGTGGACCCGATCAGGATGATGCGGCCGTTCAGCGGCGCATCGGGCAGCGCGCGCAGGCTGACGGTATCGAAGACGCCCTGCGGTCCGTAAAAGACAAGCGGGATTTGTCCCTGGGCATCCAGGTCGCGCGTGTCGTTGCCCACCCTGACGGACGGCGTATTCCCGAGATCGAGTTCTAGATCGGTTGCATCAAGTCCCGTCGCCGCGCGCAGGGTCGAGAGCGCGAGACTGGGGAGCCACAAGGTGTCAGTTTCAGACCCCTGAGCCGGGGCTGCGGCGGGCAGGCGGCGCAGTGCCCCGTCGCCGTCCAGCGCGACCTCGACATGACCCATAAGCGCGTCGCGCGTCAGATCAGGCCCCGGGGCGGCGAGATCGGAAGAAGAGACGGTCGGCACATCCCGAAGGACGCCGAAGGCGCTTTCTCTCAAGTTGGGAATATCTCGGCCGGAGGACGCGGCGGGCGGTCTTGCAGTTGCCAGCACCGTGCGGCCATACCCCGCGATTGCCTCTGCCAGCGCAGCGTCGTCCGGTGTGGGTCCGAGCAGCAGGATATCGATGGCCACCGCCGCTGCGCCTTGTTCGGCTGCAAGGCCTACCACTTCGGCCAGCGCAGATCTCGGCGGTGGGAATTGGCCCAGCATCTCGATATCCTGATCGTCGATCTCGACAATCAGGATGTCCGTGGGCGGCGCGACAGGCCCGCGAAACCGGAAGCGCGCGTCTAGCATCAGACCGTCCAGCGCGCCCGTCAGGCCTGCGCGCTCTCCAGGGCGGGTCAGAACAAGCGCCAGCGTCGCCACAAGTGCACAGACCAGCAGCAGAACCGACAGCCAACGCAGGCTCATTCCCAGCTATCGCCCAGCAAGGCGCGTTGCGCGGCGATCCGGGATCTGCCCCATTCCCGCACCGGCCCCAGCGCGCCATTGGGCATGATATCGACGCCCTCTGCCGCGTTCAGAACCACCGCTTCACCCCCGGCGCTGACCTCGACCGACCCTTCGCGGACAAACACCGCGCCGCCATCCTCGCCATGCGCAATCGTCCATTCCGTTCCGCGCACGGCGGCGACGGCGGTTGGCGTGTGAATTTCCACCGAAGATCCGGTGCCGGGCGGAAAGATCAGCCCGACGATCCCGTTCAGAAGCCGGGGCAAGGCCCCCGCCGGGTCTTTGCGCGCCGCTAGATCACCCATCTGAAACGCGCTGTTCGGCCCGAGCACCACGCGCACGCCGCTGTGACAGTCGACGGTCATGCGGGTGTCCTCGCCAGTGCGGATCTCATCCGTCTTCGTCACGATATCGCCCACGGACCAGTCGCCAGACCCCGTCACCGAGGACACCGCGCAGTCTTCGGCGAGGGCGCCCGCCGCGCTCAAGACAAGCGCAAGCACGGGCGCGGCGATCCTGATCGGTCGGCTCTTCGGCACTGACATTGCGTTCCCTTCGTTCCCTAGGGTCAAGGGCAGGCTAGCGCGCCGATCCCCGCTTGTCCCGCCTTTCTAGCGGCCCGTGCCGCGGCATTTATTGTTGTAGGGGGTAACAATTATTCGCTATCGCAGGTGCAGGCAGTGAAGGAGGCATACCATGGTCGATTTTTCCAAAGTGCGCGCGATCGATTTTCATACGCATGCGGAAGAGCCGTGCTGCGCCCCACGCGATGACGGCTATACAGAGTTTCAGGAAGGCATGGCGGCCTATTTCAAGAATCCCGCTGGTGTCGACGGAATGTTGCCCACGGTGCAGGACACCGCGAATTACTACCGAGAGCGCAATATCGCCGCCGTGATTTTCCCGGTGGATGCCGAACGCGAAAGTGGTTTCCGGCGTTATTCCAACGAAGAGGTCGCAAAGCTCTGCGCCGAGAATGACGACATCCTGATCCCGTTTGCCTCGGTCGACCCGCACAAGGGCAAAGCGGGCGCGCGCGAGGTGAAGCGTCTGGTGCGGGACTTCGGCGTGAAGGGTTTCAAGTTTCACCCGACCTTCCAGGGCTTTTTCCCGAATGACCGCGAGGCCTGTTACACAGTGCTCGAGGCCTGCGCCGAGGAAGACATGATCACCCTCTTTCACACCGGGCAGACAGGTGTCGGTTCGGGGATGCGGGGCGGTATGGGAATGCGGCTGAAGTATTCCAACCCGATGTATCTCGACGATGTCGCCGTCGATTTTCCGGACATGCGGATCGTCATGGCGCATCCGTCCTTTCCCTGGACGGAAGAGGGCCTTGCAGTGGCCCAGCACAAGCCCAATGTCTACTACGACATGTCCGGCTGGTCCCCGAAATACTTCCCCGAAATCTTCATCAAATACGCCAACTCGATCCTGAAAAAGAAGATGCTCTTCGGGTCGGATTGGCCCGCGATCACGCCTGACCGCTGGCTCCAAGATTTCGAAAACGCACCCTTCAAGGATGAGGTGCGCCCAATGATCCTGAAGGAAAACGCCATGCGGCTCTTGCGGGTCGAAGGCTGAGCTAGCGAAGGGATCCCGGTTTGGGCGAACGCGTCACGATCTTCGAAATGGGCCCGCGCGACGGGCTTCAGAATGAAAAGGCGCTGATCGAAACGGCGCAGAAGATCGCGCTTGTGGATGCGCTGGGCCGGACCGGTCTGCGCAAGATCGAGGTGACGAGTTTCGTTTCGCCCAAATGGGTCCCGCAGATGGCCGATGCCGCCGATGTGCTGGCTGGGATCTCGCGTGTGCCGGGTGTCGTCTATACCGCGCTGACGCCGAATATGCGCGGGTTTGAGGCGGCGATAAGCGCCGGGGTCGATGAGGTCGCGGTCTTCGCCTCTGCCTCGGAAGGGTTCAGCCAGAAGAACATCAACTGCTCTGTTGCGGAAAGCCTTGACCGCTTCGCCCCAGTGCTGGACGCGGCGCGGGGCGCGGGTGTTCCGGTGCGCGGCTATGTCAGCTGCGTGACCGATTGCCCCTATGACGGCGCGGTGCCACCCGAACAGGTCGCAAAGGTCAGCGCCGATCTGATGGCAATGGGCTGTTACGAGGTCAGTCTTGGCGACACGATCGGTGCCGCCACCCCCGAGACGACGCTGGCGATGCTGGAGGCGGTGTTGCGCAAAGTCGCGCCGGATCGTTTGGCTGGGCATTTCCACGACACGCAGGGCCGCGCGCTGGACAATATCGGCGTGTGCCTTGATGCCGGGCTGCGCACCTTCGACGCATCTGTCGCCGGGCTTGGCGGCTGCCCCTATGCGCCTGGTGCGAAGGGCAATGTCGCGACTGAGGCGGTGGATGACTTCGTCCGCACGCGCGGCTTTGAAACGGGATTGGACAGCGGCGCGCTGGCAGAGGCTGCAAGGCTCGCCAGCACCCTGCGGAGTGACACGCCATGAGCTATGAGACCCTGACCGTCGAGACCACGGAAGATGGTGTGGTCCATCTGACGCTGAACCGGCCCGAGAAGAAAAACGCCCTTTCGGCGCAGATGATCGCGGAGCTGACCGACTTCGCACAGACCACCGGTGCGTCGGATGAAACGCGCGCGGTGGTTCTGTCGGGCGCTGGTGGTCTCTTCTGTTCGGGCGGTGATCTGGGCTGGATGAAGGCGCAGATCGAGGCGGATCGCGAAACCCGAATGACTGAGGCACGCAAGCTGGCGATGATGCTGGATGCGCTCAACACCATGCCCTCTCCGCTGATCTGCAAGATCGAGGGCGGCGCATTCGGCGGCGGCGTGGGTCTTGCTTGCGTCGCGGATGTTGCGATTGCGGCAGAGGGCACGAAATTCGGCCTGACGGAATCGCGGCTGGGCCTCATCCCGGCGACCATCGGCCCCTATGTCATCGCACGGCTGGGCGAGGGGATGGCGCGGCGCATCTTCATGTCGTCCCGCGTGTTCGGCGCGGAGGAAGCGAAAGAGCTTGGGATTGTGGCAAAGGTCGTGCCCGACGGGGATCTGGCGGCGGCGATCGAGGCAGAAGTGAAACCATACCTGTGCGTTGCGCCCAAAGCCGTTGCCTCGGCGAAGGCGCTGGCGCGCGCGCTGGGTCCACGGATCGACGCCGAAGTGATAGACGACACGATCCGCCGCCTTGCTGACACATGGGAAGGCGAAGAGGCCGCCGAGGGGATCGAGGCTTTTCTGAACAAGCGCCCCGCGCGCTGGGCGGGTGCAAAATGATGAAGTTCTTCGATCTGCGTCAGCCGTTCTTTTTGCCAACGTGGCGGCGCGCAGCGACAGTGGGCGTTCTGGGCCTTTGGACGCTGGTCGAGGTGATGGGCGGCAATACCGGTTGGGCGATCTTATTCGGCGCGATCTGCGCCTATTGCACCTATGAGTTTTTCATCGCCTTCGATCCGGCCAACTATCAGGATCGCGAGGACTAGGCTTCTGCCTTGGGTTGAAGCCGCGCGCGTGGGCTGTTGGCGCGCGGATGCCACAGGCCGCGCTCGATCGCCTCGCGCAGGCGCGCCTCGATCTCGGCCAGCGCGGCGGGGTTTGCATCCTCGATGAAGTCGCGCGTCGCGTCGTCCTCGATGAACGCGTCATAGACCAGATCGAAATGGTGGTTGCGCACCGCGCCGGTGGTGGCGGCAAAGGCGAACAGGTAATCGACCGTCGCCGCGATCTCGAAGGCGCCCTTGTAGCCATGGCGCTTGACGCCGTCGATCCACTTGGGATTCACCACTCGGCTGCGCACGACGCGTCCGATTTCATCGTCCAGCGTGCGGATCACCGGGCGCTCGGGGCGCGAATGATCGTTGTGATAGATCGGGCGATCCTGCCCCTGAAGGTGCCGGATCGCGGCGGCCGCGCCGCCCTCGAACTGATAATAATCGTCGGAATCGAGGATATCGTGCTCTCGGTTGTCCTGATTCTGCACCACCGCTTCGGCCTGGCCCAGCCGCGTCTCGAAGGCGCCGCGCGCACGGGTGCCTTCGGAATCCTTGCCATAAGCATACCCGCCCCATTCCAGATAGGCGTTCGCCAGATCGGCGGTGTCCGACCAAAGCCGTTCGTCGATCATCGCCTGAAGGCCCGCGCCGTACGCGCCCGGCTTCGATCCGAAGACGCGAAACTGTCCTTCGGGACCCTCTGCGCGGGCGCGGGCGGCGGCGGGGTTTTGATCCGCGTCCTCGTCCAGCGCCATTACGGCACGCGCGGCGGCGTCGATGAGGGCGATCTGCTGCGGGAAAGCATCGCGGAAAAAGCCGGACACCCGCAGGGTAACATCGACGCGGGGGCGTCCGAGGGTCGAGGCGGGCAGCACCTCGAACCCGGTGACGCGGCGGTTCGCGGCGTCCCATTTCGGCTTCACGCCCATCAGCGCAAGGGCCTGCGCGATGTCATCGCCGCCCGTGCGCATGTTGGCCGTACCCCAGGCGGTCAAAAGCAGAGCGCGCGGCCAATCGCCATGGGTCTGCAAGTGTTTGTCGATCAGCAGATTGGCCGACTTCCACCCCAGCGCCCAGGCGGTCGGGGTCGGTACGGCGCGGCTGTCGACGGAATAGAAGTTGCGTCCAGTGGGCAAGACGTCAGGCCGCCCACGCGTCGGCGCGCCGGATGGCCCGGGGGCCAGGAACCGGCCCGCGAGCGCGGTCAGAAGGCCCTGTCCCTCGGCGGGGCCGCAGGCGGCGATGGCGGGGCGCAGCGATTGTTCGATCTCGTGCAGAACAGCCGTTGTTGCGGGGCCGGGGGACGGCGCTGGCTCGCGTTCGCTTGCGTCGCAACGCCCGCCGTCCCGCAGCAGACGCTGCGCCAAGAGTTCGAGGCGCTCGACTGTATCGCCCAAACTGCGCCATGGTTCATCGGAAAGATGCTGCAAGGCCGCGTGCTTCGCTTCCGCCGCATCGGACATATCGCAATCCAGCGGATCGAAGCCGAGCGACAGATCGTTCGCCATGGCGCGCAAGAGCGAGGCATTGCCGCCCGTGCCATCCCCGCGCGGACTGCGCGCGAGCGCGATGGCGAGATCCCGGTCCTGCACGCCGGTCGGCGAACACCCGAAGATGTGCAGCCCGTCGCGGATCTGCGCCTCTTTCAACTCGCAGAGATACGCGTCGAGCTTGGCAAGATCGGTATCTTCATCCGTCCCGGTCATTCCGGCATCTGCATCAAGACCGGTTGCCGCCGTAAGTGACAGGATCTCGCGCCGAAGGTGCGCGATGCGGCGAGGATCGACGCCGGCAGCCTCGAAATATTCGTCCACCAGCGCCTCAAGATCACGCAGCGGCCCGTAGGTTTCCGCACGGGTCAGGGGCGGTGTGAGGTGGTCGATGATGACCGCCTGCGCGCGGCGCTTGGCCTGCGTGCCTTCGCCCGGATCGTTGACGATGAACGGATAGAGATGCGGCATGGGTCCAAGCACGGCCTCTGGCAGGCAGGTGTCGGACAGCGCGACCGATTTTCCGGGCAGCCATTCGAGATTGCCGTGCTTGCCCATATGCACGATCGCATGCGCGCCCCAGTGTTCGCGCAGCCAGATGTAGAAGGCGAGGTAGTTGTGCGGCGGGACAAGATCGGGCGAGTGGTAGGTTTCCGTCGGGTCGATATTGTAGCCGCGCGCTGGCTGCAGGCCGACGACCGCGTTTCCGTAGCGATGAATGGACAGCTTGAAGCCGTCCTTTGTGGCGAAAGGATCCTGATCGGGCGCCCCCCAACGGGTTTCTATGCGTTCGCGCAGGGACCAGGGCAGACGCTTGTAGTGTTCCAGATAGTCGGCAAGCGGCAGAGTCTCGCCCCCCGTCCGATCCGCCCGGTCGGTCAGCCAGTTCGTCGGGCCGCTGGTAATCCGGTCCATCAGCGCGGCACTGCCCTCGGGCAGGTTTTCGACGGCATAGCCATTCTCTGCCAGCAGCCCCAGTACATGCGCCGTCGCCTCGGGGGTATCGAGGCCGACGCCATTGGCCAGACGCCCGTCCTTGTTGGGGTAATTGGCAAGGATCAGCGCGACGCGCTTGTCTGCTTCGGGGGTGTCGCGCAGACGCGCCCAGTTCGCGGCTAGCTTTGCGACGAAATCCACCCGATCCCCGCGCGCGCGGTAGGCCGCGATGGGGCATTCCGTGGCCTCGTCGAAATACGCCTCTCCCTTGAAGGAAATCGCGCGGCTGAGGATACGGCCGTCGACCTCTGGCAAGGCTACGTTCATCGCGATGTCACGCGCCGAGAGGCCGGTCAGGCCTTCGTCCCAAGCCTCTTCCGCGCCGCCGGATAGAACGACCTGGAACACCGGCGCGGCATTGGCGAAGGGCGCGGCGAGGGGGTTCTCGGTGCTCGAGTCTCCGTGCGGAGAACCGACGGCGAAGGAGGTGGCGTTGAGGATGACCGAGGGCGGCGCCTGGGTGAACAGATGTTCCAGCGTCGCGGCGCTGATCGGGTCCTTCAGCGAGGCGACGAAGATCGGCAGCGGGTTTAGCCCTTCGCGGATCAGCGCGCGGGTGAGACGGTTGATCGGGTTCAGCCCCGCACCTTCGAGAAGCGCACGATAGAAGGTGATCGGC
Source organism: uncultured Paracoccaceae bacterium (assembly GCA_965662745.1). GTDB lineage: Bacteria > Pseudomonadota > Alphaproteobacteria > Rhodobacterales > Rhodobacteraceae > Anianibacter. The sequence continues at coordinate 30,626 of CBFIJK010000025.1, read as the reverse complement.
ACGACTGGCGCGCCCTCCGTCCAATGCGCGCGCGCTGCATCCAGATCAGCGATGCCCTCACCCGGCCAATAGACGCCAGCGCGCAAAAGCGGTTTGGCCGGGGGCGGCGCATCGCCACCCTCCAGCATGTGCCGCGCGTAGCCTAGAAGGTTCACGGCGTTCTCTGGCCCGGCCTCGACGAAATAGGACCAGAGCGCATCGTATTCGGCATCGCCAACGCTCGACAGCGACCGCAACTCGCCGTCTTCCTTGTCATCGCCCGGCAGGAAGGCGACGGGAACGCCCGCCTCGCGCAGCCGTGCGTGGTATTGTTCGACCCCGTAGCGCCAGTATCCCATGCCGCCAAGCAGTCGGACGACCACGAGCCGGGATTTCGTGGCGCAGGTGTCCAGATGTAGATCGACCGCCATCGGGTGCCGCAGATGCATCAGGCTGGCCAGTCGCAAACTGGGCGCGCCGTCCATCGCCGAACGCGCCTCGGACAGGGCGGCGATTTCGGTATCGGCGGCGGAAATGACGACGATATCGGCTGGGGATTGGCCAAGATCGACAGGCTCTCCATCGTCGATGGCGCCGGGGGTTGCGGCAAGAAGGTGCATCAGGGGCGCATCCGTATCGGGGGATCAGGTCAGCGGCTTTTCCATGAAGAGGCTGGTCTTGTTCGCGGCATATCCGCCGAAGGGGCCGCAGGGAGTGAACCCTTTGCTTGCGTAGAGCTTGTGCGCAGCATGCAGCAGATCACCGGTTTCCAGCCGCAGCCAGGTCAGCGACAGGCGGCGCGCCTCGGCCTCGATGGCATCGAGGATCAGGGCGGCGGCACCTTTGCCGCGCGCGGCTTCGGCGGTGAACATGGATTTCACCTCACCATAGCCTTCGCGGATCGCCAGCGCGCCGGTGCCGACGATCCGGTCCCGGTCTTTCGCGACGAAAAAGCGGATATCGGGTGCGGCGAGTTCATCCAGCGAGAGGAAATGGTTTTCCTCCGGCTGAAACAGACGCTGCATCAGCGCATGGCTTTCGTGCAAGAGCGCTGCCGCCTCTGGATCGCGCGGATCGCCGGGATGGACCGTCAGCATCATGCCGACAGGGCGGTCTCGATCGCGGCACGGTCCATGCCTGCTTGGCCGATCACCACAAGGCGCGTCTGGCCTTTTTCATTCGCGGCGAGCGGGCGGTCGAAATAACTGTCGATCCGGGGGCCGACGGCCTGAAGGGTCAGGCGCATCGGCTTGCCTGACACGGCGGCAAAGCCCTTGAGCCGCAGGATGTCATGGGTGCGGATGACCGCAGCAACCTGTTCGGAAAACGCCTTGGGATCGGCGATCTCGGCGCGAGTGACGACGAAGCTTTCGAACTCGTCATGGCCGTGTTCATGCTCGTGATCATGATCGTCGTGGTCGTCATCATCGTGGTGATGATGGTGATGGTGCACCTCGTGGCGGGCCTCCATGTCATCCTCTGCCGCCGCGCCGCGCCCTAAGAGCACGTCGATGGGCAGCGCGCCGTGGCTGGCGCGAACAATCTGCACGCCCTTGCGCGCCTCGTCGGTCAGCTTGGCGGTCAGCGCGTCGGCCTCTGCCTGATCCAGCAGATCGGACTTGTTCACCACGATCATGTCGGCGCAGGCGATCTGGTCTTCGAAGAGCTCGGACAGCGGCGTATCGTGGTCAAGGTTCTCGTCCAGCTTGCGCTGGGCATCGACGGCGGCGACGTCATGGGCAAAGCGCCCTTCGGTCACGGCCTTGCCGTCAACGACCGTCACAACGCCGTCGACGGTGACGCGGGTGGAAATCTCGGGCCAGGAAAACGCCCGCACGAGCGGTTGCGGCAGCGCAAGGCCCGACGTCTCGATCACGATATGATCGGGCGGCACGTCGCGCGCCAGCAGCTTCTCCAGCGTCGGCACGAAATCCTCGGCGACGGTGCAGCAGATGCAGCCATTCGAAAGCTCCATCACATCATCATCGGTGCAGGTCTCATCCCCGCAGCCTTTCAGGATCTCGCCATCGACGCCGAGATCACCGAATTCATTGATGATCAGCGCGATCCGGCGGCCATTTGCGTTCTGCAGCATATGGCGGATCAGCGTGGTCTTTCCGGCGCCGAGAAAGCCGGTGACGACGGTGGCGGGAATCTTGGCGGGCATTGGGGCAGTCCTTCAAACGACGGGCGGCGGCCCGTTCGGGGCCGCCGCGACAAGGGATGGTTTATGGATCAGACGCCGAAGGCGGCCGACAAGATCGGGCCTTCGGCCGCTTCCATCACCAGGAACAGGCCAACGCCCGCGACCATTGCACCGGCAAGGCGCGCGCCGGTGGCCTGGGGCGCGGTGGCGTCGATCAGCTTGGCGGCTGCAAGGCCTGCGCCAAGGGCGATGAGATACTGGATCGCGCCAAGGCCGATCAGGTAGCCGACCAGAACCGCAGCGCCGATGCCGCCTTCCTGCCCGGTGATCGAGCCTGCAAAGGCCGCACCGTGGAAAAGGCCAAAGCCCGCGAAAATCGCCATGAGCGGCGCAGTGCCGGGCATCTTGCCCGAGGCAACCACAAGGCCAAGCGCGAGCAGCGAGATCGCGACGATTGCCTCGACGGCGGGCAGCGTGACGCCCGCATAGGTGATCGCGCAACCGGCCAGCATCGCGCCGATATAGGCGGCGGGACCGGCAAAGCGCAGGCCTGCGACAAAGGCCGCAACGCCCGCAAGCGCGACGAAGAACAGGTGGTCAAACCCCAGAACGGGGTGCCCCGCGCCCGACATCAGGCCGTGGGCGAATGATTCCATGGGCAGGCCGCCAAGCGGGTGGTGCGCAAGTGCGGGCGTGGCCGCAAGAATACCTGCGAGAGTGATAAGCTTCTTCATGTCTGTCCCCTTTCGGTTCTCGTTATGTGAAAGGGGGGTCGCGTCGAAGGCGGGCCATGATCAGGCACCCTTCGCGGAACACCCCGTCCGCTGGTCAGGCCGGACGTGCAGGGCACGCCCGTTTGCATGGCTGGTCTCCTGGCTTGCGGGTCGTCGCGCGTCGCCGCCTTCCCGAGGATGTTGCCTCAGTGGCTTGTTGGCGGGCGCTCTCCGCTTACAGTCGCGGGGGCGGCTTCGGTCTTTGGCCCCGATATGGGTCGCCAGCACCGAATTCCCATTTGGCCCCGACAGGCTTGGCCTGTCGACGGGGCACCATGCATGGCCATTTGCGCCGCACTGGGCTTCGGGGTCAAGGTGATTTGCGACCAATCGGTGGTCTTGCGCGAAGTGCCTGCCGATTTACAGTGGCGGCATTTCGCCAATATCTTGTGGAAAAGCCGCCACTCATCGCTAGATCGTGGGCGCTGTCATTGACTCGCAGGCACGGCGCCGGGACAGTTGGGCGATCAGGGAATCGCCCGAAACCGAAAGCCCAGCGCCTTGCAGTTCCAGAAACTTCGCCTGACCGGCTTTAAAAGCTTTGTCGATCCGACGGACCTTATCATCAATGAGGGTCTGACCGGCGTTGTTGGCCCAAATGGCTGTGGCAAGTCCAACCTTCTTGAAGCGCTGCGCTGGGTGATGGGCGAGAACCGCGCCAAGGCGATGCGCGGCGACGGGATGGAAGACGTGATCTTTGCGGGGTCGGGTCGTCGCTCTGCCCGCAACTTTGCCGAGGTTGTGCTGCATCTCGACAATTCCGATCGTTTGGCGCCCGCAGGGTTCAACGATGCCGATCACCTCGAGATCACGCGCCGGATCACTCGCGATGCCGGGTCGGCCTACAAGCTCAATTCCAAGGATGTCCGCGCGCGCGATGTGCAGATGCTGTTCGCCGATGCCTCGACCGGTGCGCATTCGCCCGCGCTGGTGCGTCAGGGTCAGATCAGCGAACTCATCAACGCCAAGCCCAAGGCGCGCCGCCGTATCCTTGAGGAAGCGGCCGGCATCTCTGGCCTCTACCAGCGGCGGCACGAAGCAGAGCTGAAGCTGAAGGGCGCCGAGGCGAACCTCTTGCGCGTCGATGATGTCATCGAACAGTTGGCCCAGCAGCTTCAGCAGCTTGGGCGCCAGGCCAAGCAGGCGCAGCGCTACAGGTCCATCGGGGCAGAGCTGCGGCAGGCAGAGGGCATGCTTCTCTATCGGCGTTGGCGCGAGGCGGATACCGCCCGTCAGGAGGCCGCGGATCGGCTTCAAGGCAAACTTCGCGAAGCCGCCGAGGCCGAGCGTGCCGCGGTCGAGGCGGCAACCGCCAGGGCCGCTGCGGAAGACGCGCTGCCGCCTCTCCGCGAAGAGGCGGCCATTGCGGGCGCGGTTCTTCAGCGCCTGATGGTCCACCGCGACAAGCTGAGCGACGAAGAAAGGCGCGCCGAGGAAACGGTGCGCGCGCTGGTTCAGCGGATTGAGCAACTTGGCAAGGATCGCGACCGCGAAGAGGCGCTGAACCGCGATGCGGGCGAGACGATTGCGCGTCTACGCGATGAGACGGCGGAACTCGAATTGGCGGGCGAAGGCCATGACGCCGCGCTGTCCGAGGCGCAGGACGCCGCGCAAGCCGCCGCTGCGGCCCTTCGCGCAGAAGAGGATCGGCTGTCGGAACTGTCCGAAGAGGCCGCGCGCCTGTCGGCCCGGCACCAAGCCGCCGACCGTCTCATCGCGGATCACCGCAAGACGCTCACGGCATCCGAAACCGAAGCCGAACGGGCGCGCCGTTCTGCTGAGACAGCGCGCGATGCGCTAGATCAGGCGGAACGCGATTTCGACGCCGCCACCGCCGATCAGACGAATGCGCAGACCCGCGCCGAAGAGGCCGAGGCGCTTTTGACCGAGGCGGATGCCTCACGCGCTGAAATCCAGACCCGCGAGGCCGAGGCGCGCGGGGCCCGGTCCGAGGCCGAGGGCGAGGCAAGCGCGCTTCGCGCCGAGGTCACGGCGCTGCGCAAACTGGTCGAGCGCGATACCGGGCAGGGGGAACAGGTTCTCGATCTGCTGACCGTTGCTCCGGGCTATGAAAAGGCCATTGGCGCCGCGCTTGCCGACGATCTGCGCGCGCCCGTCATGGGTGCTGGCGACCGTTCCGGCTGGGCCGCGCTGCCCGACTACCCTGATGCGCCGAAGCTACCTGCTGGCGCGTCGCCGCTGTCCGAACAGGTGCATGTGCCCGAGGTGCTGGCTCGCCGTATTGCGCAAGTGGGCATCGTGGCGCAAGCGGATGGCGCGGCGCTTCAGTCCGCGTTGCAACCCGGTCAGCGCCTTGTCAGCATCGAGGGCGATCTTTGGCGCTGGGACGGGTTCCGCGCTGCGGCCGAAGACGCGCCGACCGCCGCCGCGCTGCGCCTGCAGCAGATCAACCGTCTGGAAGAGCTAAAGCAAGAGCTTGAGGCGGCGGCCGCCCGCGCGGATGGCGCCAGCGCCGCGCATCAAAGCCTGACAAAGCGGCTTGCAGAGATGACAGAGGCCGACCGCCGCGCTCGCGCCGCGCGCCGCGCCGCCGATGAACAGCTTGTGACCGCCAGCCGCCGCATGTCCAAGCTGGAGGCGGAGCGCAACATCACCGCCGGCAAGCTGGAATCGCTCGGCCTTGCCGTGACGCGCAATGACGAGGCCGCCGCCGCCGCCCGCACTGCGCTGGCCGAGGCTGAAACGGCGCGTGCCGCGCTTGAGGATCTGGATGACACTCGCCGCGCGGTCGACGACATGCGCCGCGCCGTGGAAGCCGCGCGGCAGGACACGATGGCCCGCCGGTCCGCCCATGACGCGCTGAAGCGTGCAGGCGAGGCGCGGGCGCGGCGCGCCGAACAGGTCGCCAAGGATCTGGCAAGCTGGACCGCACGCCTCGATGCGGCAGGTGGGCGGATTGCGGAATTCGACGCGCGGATCGAGGAGTCGGAGGCGGAACTCAAGGACGCGCGCGATGTGCCGGGCCGCATCAAGGCCGAACGCGAGACCCTGTCGGCGGATGTGCAAAAGGCCGAAGCGCGCCAGGCCGCTGCCGCCGATACATTGTCAGGCGCCGAGAAGACCTTGCGCGATGCTGTCACAGCAGAGCGTGAGGCCGAACGCGCGGCAGGCACCGCGCGCGAGGCGCGTGCGGCTGCCGAGGCGCGGGCCGAAGCCTCACGCGAAAGCGTCACGGCGGCCGCAGAACGCATCGCCGAGGAAACGGAACTTGCGCCTCAGGCCTTGCTTGAACAGTTGGAACTTGACCCCGACATGATGCCTGCAGCCGACCGGATCGAGGCGGATGTCCTGCGTCTGCGCCGTCAGCGGGATGCCTTGGGCGCGGTCAACCTGCGCGCCGAGGAAGACGCGCGCGAGGTCGAAGAGGAACACGGCACGCTCGTTGCTGAAAAAGCCGATCTCGAAAGCGCTATCGCCAAGCTGCGCGCCGGGATCGCCGGGCTGAACCGCGAGGGGCGAGAGCGTCTGCTGACCGCGTTCGAAGAGGTGAACGGCAGTTTCGCGAACCTCTTCACCCATCTTTTCGGCGGCGGCGAGGCCAAGTTGGTGCTGGTGGAATCCGACGACCCGCTCGAGGCGGGGCTGGAAATCATGGCCCAGCCGCCGGGCAAGAAACTGTCGACAATGTCGCTTCTGTCGGGGGGAGAACAAACCTTGACCGCGCTGGCGCTGATTTTCGCAGTTTTCCTCGCCAACCCCGCGCCGATCTGCGTGCTTGACGAGGTGGACGCGCCGCTTGACGACGCGAACGTCACGCGCTTCTGCGATCTTCTGGACGAAATGACGCGGCGGACGGAAACGCGGTTCCTGATCATTACGCACCACGCGGTGACTATGGCGCGGATGGACCGGCTGTTCGGGGTGACGATGGCCGAACAGGGCGTCAGTCAGCTTGTTTCCGTTGACCTGAAGAAGGCCGAGGCGCTGGTCGCCTGATCAGGGTAGGCGGGCTGACGGTGATCTGGCCAGCCCGCCGTGTCGTTCATTCGTTCGAGATCATTCTGCGGTCAGTTGCGCGATCCCGCCGGTCCAGTCCTCAAGATGGTAGATGTTGGTGATCAAGCCATCCTCGACCGTTACGATGTCGATCGACATGATCTCAAAGCTTTTTCCTGTCGCCGGATCGACGCCAAGGAACGGACCTACGGGCGTGCCTTTGGCTGTGCCGCGCACGATGAAACGGCCATCCAGCGGGATGATTTCTTCGGGCGCCCATGTGAGGTCAGGCACGACCTGGCCGAGGAAGGCGACCGTGTTGATCATACCCTGCGCGCCGGGACCGCCGGGCGGTGTCGGGATTGAGACGACATCTGGTGAGAACAGTTCGTAATATCGTTCTTCGGTGGTTTCGGCAGGCGCGGTCAGGATGTCGGAATAGAACGCGCGGACCGTGTCGATGTCGTCTGCACTTGCCGTGCCGATCATGGCGGCAGTTGCGAGTGCGGTGGAAATCAGGGTCTTTTTCATGAGGTGAACTCCTTGGCTGGCTGGGTCGCGAAGGGCTGTGAGCACCGTTCTTTGGAATTAACGTACCGGTTGGTATGAATATAAGTCCACCACGTCAATAATAAAATACCATTCGGTATTAAATAGTTTCCATCGTGGTTTGCAAACGCGGTCGGCCTCGGTCACGATGCACCGACCAAATCGCTGTTCTCATGAACAAAGGGCCCGCCTTTCGGCGAGCCCCATTCTTTCGGAATATCCGAGCGGCGATTAGCCGTCGTATTCTTCCATGCCTTCGATATCCGACTGCGTGACATTCACGGTGACCCGAAGACCTTGGTCTTGGGTATTCCGCTCGATGTTCACGTCGCTGATCGCGAGGCGGACCGATTTTTCGCCAAGGCCAAGGAAGCCGCCGAAGTCGACGATGACGTCGGTGATTTCTTCCTGGTCGATCAGAAGCTCAGAAACCTCGCCAACACGCTCGCCATTCTGGTCGAATGCCGGGGTGCCGGTCAGCTCTTCCGCTGTCAGATCGTTCATGGCTGCGGTTTCGAACTCGCCGGGCATTGGGTCGCCGGTGCTCTCTGTCGCGGCCATGTCTTGCTCGGCCATCGTGCCATCGGTGTTGGTGTTGCCGCCCATCGAGTCCGTCGTCGCGGCAGAACCGGTCGCGGCCATGTCAGTGTTTTCCTGCATGTTCTCGTTCATCGCTTGGGCGTTCTGCTCGGTCTCGGCGTCGAGCCAGCTGTAGACGCCGGTCGCGTCAAATTCAGGCGCGTTTTCAAGCGTTGCCTGATCGGCGTTGAACACCACGAAGAAGTCGCCGTCCGTGTCGCCGTCGGTGACAAAGTTCAGCTCGTCCATGCGCACCGCGATCTGCTTTTCGCCGATGCCAAGAAAGCCGCCGATGTCGAGAAGGATACCTTCCATGCTGCCATCACGCGCAAGGAGCACGTCGTTGACTTCGCCAACGTCGTTCCAGCCTTCGGCCGGGTTGCTCATCCGGCTTTCTTCGACGGGTTGATCGCTGGTGTAGATGCGCATGCCGATGATGTCGGACGCGCGCAATTCAGCGCTCATGTCGCCGTTTGCGGCCATGAAGGGGGTTTCGTTGTTCATCGCTCCGGTCTCGTTGCCGGACGTGTGCGATGCTGCAAATGCGGTCGAGCCCATCGTCAGGGCGAGCGCGGTCGTGGTGAGAATCCGTTTCATGGTTTCTCCTCCTAAAAAGGTTGTCGGTTTTGAAGATTGGGCTTTCCTGGCCCGTTGACCAAACAACACTGATGCCGGTGCAAAGTTCCGGCAGAGGGACATGAAAAACGGAATAAGCCGCCTGACCTCAGGTAAGGTCAGGCAGACGTCAATTACAGCCGGTTCAAAAGTTCACGAGTCGGCCAGGCATCGGCGGGCAGGCCCAGTTCTTCCTGCACAGCCTGCGTGGAAGACCGTGTTCCAGCCCCGAGAATACCGTCGATCTTGCCGACATCGTAGCCGCGCGCCTGCAACTTGGTCTGTAGTGCCTTCATCTCGTTCAGGGACAGCGCGGGGTCGGGATTGCCGGGGTCATAGGGCGGCGCGCCCATCAGGCGGGTCGCGAAATAGGCCGCCGTGGTGACGTAGACAAAGCTTTGGTTCCACTCGAACAGCTTTTCGAAATTCGGATATGCGATAAAGGCCGGGCCCTTGCGCCCTTGCGGGATCAGGATAGAGCTTGGCAGACCGCCCGCTTCGAACTGGCCTGAGCGCGGCTGAACGCCAAGCGCGGCCCAGTCCTCGGGCGTTTTCGTAGTGCGCAGGCCAGTCTGGGACCAGTCGAGGTTTTGCGGAAGGGTCACCTCTTGCAGCCAGGGCTGGTTCGGTGTCCAGCCAAAGCTCGACAGCATGTTCGCGCCCGATAGCAGCGCATCGGGCGCGCTGGTCTTCAGCCGGACATGGCCATCGCCATCGCCATCGATCCCGTGGTTCAGGATGTCGTCGGGCAGCATCTGAACCTGACCAATCTCTCCGGCCCAGGCGCCCGTCGTCTGGGTCGAGAAATCGCCGCGATCGAAGAGTTCCAGCGCCGCGTAGACTTCTGGCAGGAAAAGCTCTGGTCGGCGGCAGTCATGGGCAAGCGTCATCAGCGCGTTGAGCGTGTTGAAATCGCCCTGAAAGCCGCCGTAATCGGTTTCGAACGCCCAGAAGGCCAGAAGCACGCCGCGCGGCACGCCGAAGCGGCTGTCGATCTGGGAGAACACGCTGTCATAGCGCTGCGCATTGCGGCGCCCGGCATCAAGCCGGTTCTGCGAGATCAGGCGGCGCGAGAAATCCACGAACTCCATTCGGAAAATGCCCTGCGAGCGGTCGGCATTGATGACTGACTGGTCATAGCGCACCGGCGCGAGAAACTGATCGACGACGGGCCGCTCATAGCCGCGGTTCAGCGCCTCGGCGCGGACTTTGCCCACGAATTCACTGAACGACCCCCCGCAAGACTGGGCAGCGGCGGCCCCGGCAGAGAGGGCAAGACAAAGGGCGGCAAGGGTCAGACGCATGGGGGCCTCGGATTTGGGTTCAATTCGGGTCGGCCGGACAGTAGCAGCCCCGCGCCGTCAGACAACCGCGATGATGATCGTAAGCGCCAGCGCAAGCGTCCAGGTGCGCCAGAGCGCCGAGACCGCGCGCTCGATCTCGGGCGGGCCAATATGGCGGCGGCCCTCGGGGTGGACGAATGGATAATCGCGAAGCGCGCCATCATAGCTGCGCGGCCCGGACAGCGCGATATCCAGAGTGGCGGCCATCGCGGCCTCGGGCCAGCCTGCGTTCGGGGATCGGTGGAGCCCCGCATCGCGGCGCGTGATTCTCCACCCATCGAGGTTCAGATGCGCGGCGAGGATCAGGATCGCGGTCATCCGCGCGGGGATCCAATTGAGCAGATCATCCAGTCGCGCCGCCGCCCAGCCAAACGCCTCGTGCCGGGGCGTGCGGTAGCCGATCATGCTGTCGGCCGTGTTGACGGCCTTGTAGATCAGAAGCCCCGGAAGACCGGCTACAAGGAACCAGAAGGCCGGCGCGATCACGCCATCCGACAGGTTCTCGGCCGCACTTTCGATGGCGGCGCGGGCGATCTGGCTGTCGTCCATATCATCCGTATCGCGCCCGACGATCATCGCGACGGCGGTGCGTCCGTCCTCGGTCGACTGGCGCAGACCATCGGCAACCGCCTGCACGTGGTCTGATAGCGAGCGCTGGGCGAGCAGGATCGCGGCAATCAGAACTTGCCAGAGCCAGCCGAAGGGCAGCGCAGCAATGAGGCTGCCAAGCGCCCAGGCGCCGCCGACAAGGATCAGCACAGCAGCGACCCCCTTGGCCTTTTGCGAAGGCGGATCGTTCAGCGTGTCGTCCAGCCACCCGATGGCGCGGCCCATCAGAACGGCGGGATGGGGCAGGCGCGACCATAGCGTCTTCGGCTCGCCGAATATCCCGTCGAGGATCATCGCAAGGGCCAGCGCGCCGCTCATGCCAGCGCCTCTTCGAGACGTGGCCATGCGTCCGGGGCGGGCAGGCCGAGGCGCAGCCAGGTGTCCGAATAGGGGAAGATACGCGACAGGATGTGCGCCTTGCCGAGCCGATCCTGCACCTCTGCCGCATTGCCGACATCGTAGAGCCGGAAGAGGGGCGTTCCGCCGACGATGGGCGCGCCGACAAGGTGATCCAGCCTTGCCGCATCTTCGGCCAGCCTGACGCGCGTGGCGTCTGCCCAGTTGAGATCGCCTAGCGCCGCGCGTCCAATCTCCAAGGCAGGCCCAGAGACCGGCCACGGGCCTAAAGCCTCTGCCAGACCCGCGACTAGCGCCGGGTCGCCAATGACAAAGCCAAGGCGCAAGCCGGCAAGGCCCCAGAACTTGCCAAAGCTTTTCAGGATGACGGTGCCGGGGCGCGTCGCGAGGTGGATCAGGCTTTGATCCGGCGCGATGTCGCAAAAGCTTTCGTCGATGATCAGAAGACGCGGGTTTCCAGCGGTCGCCTCATCTTCGGCCCAAAGCCGTCCATCTGGGTTGTTTGGATGCACAATCACGCGGGCGTCCGTGCCGTCCGCCCAGCCTGCCGCGCGGAAGGCGGCGGCGTGCTCGTTGTAGGTCGGGCCGGGGATATCGACTCCGCCTGTTTTCACAAGGCGAGGAAGCTGAGCGATTGCCGAGGACGCGCCCGGCGCCGCAAGCACCGCCCCACCGTCAGGCACCTTCCAGAACGCATGAGCGGCATCGACAAGCGCATCGGCGGCCTTGGCGTCGGGAAGCGCCGTCCAGGCCTCGGGCGCAAGATCAGGCAGTGGGTAGGGCGACGGATTTATGCCGGTCGAAAGATCGATCCAGTCCGCGCGCGTCTCGCCCCAGCGGGCAACGGCGGCGTCAATGCCGCCGCCGTGGTCGCGCGGCGCGCTCATTCCTCGGGAAGTGGCTGATGGCGGGACACGAAATGCCCCTTCACGCCCTGCGGCCATTGCCGGTACGGGACCTGCCCGGTCTCGCTTTCTGCATGAAGGCGGGCGTAATCAACGATGGCCTCGGCTGCATCGGCGCCGACCTCGAACTCCCCCAGCGAATAGCAGATCTTTCCGGGCGCCTGCACCGTGATGTTGCAGGCGCGCTGGCAGCCCATTGTGCAGGACACGCGGCGCGCGCGCACGCCGTCAGCTGGCAGATGCGCCTCGACCAGCTCGGCCAAAGCCTCGCCATCGGTGCGCTTCATATCGCCAGCCTCCCAGCCGTCGCGCTTGCAGGTGTCGCAGATCGTGATCCAGGTCGTCATGCGCGCCTTGAACCCGATCTACGGTGCACACGCAATCCCCTGTCAGCCGCGACCATGCGGGGCGTCGAGATCAAGTTCGGCGGTGATCGGCACGATCCGGTGCGGGTTCACGGTTTCATGGCTGTAATAGTAGTGCCGCGTGATGTGATCCATTTCGACCGTGTCTGCGACACCCGGCCATTGATACAGCTCACGCGTGAAGCCCCAGAGGTTCGGATAATCCTTGATCCGGTGTTTGTTGCACTTGAAATGCGTGTGGTAGACCTTGTCGAACCGGATCAGCGTGGTGAAGAGCCGCCAGTCTGCTTCGGTGATGCGGTCGCCCATGAGGTAGCGGTTTTCGGACAGGATGCCCTCGATCCAGTCGAGGCTGTCGAAGAGTGGGTTCACCGCTTCGTCATAGGCGTCCTGCGTCGTCGCGAAGCCGGATTTGTAGACGCCGTTATTCACCGTATCGTAGATGCGTGCGTTGACCGGTTCGATGGCCTCGCGCAATTCCTCGGGCCAGTAGTCGTCCGTGTTGCCGGTGATTCCGTCGAAGGCGGAATTGAGCATGCGGATGATCTCTGCCGATTCGTTGGACACGATGGTTTCGCGTTGCTTGTCCCAAAGGACGGGCACCGTGACACGCCCCGAAACTTGCGGGTCAGCTTTGGTGTAGACCTGCCGCATGAAATCGAAGCCATGCAGATCGTCGCCCGTCGCGCCGGGAAAATCGGTGCTGAAGGTCCAGCCGTCGTCCAGCATGTCGGGATGCACGACCGAAACGCTGATATGATCTGTCAGCCCCTTGAGTTCGCGAAAGATCAGCGTGCGATGCGCCCAGGGACAGGCATAGGCGACATAGAGGTGATAGCGACCGCTTTCCGCCGGAAAGCCGCCCTCGCCCGAGGGGCCCGCCGATCCGTCTGCCGTCACCCAGTTGCGAAAGGCCGTTGTCGAGCGTTTGAAATGCCCGTTTTCTTGCGCAGAGGACAGGCCGTTTGCCATCCATTCGCCGTTTACAAGCTCACCCATCGCTGAAGTCCTTTTTATCCGTGTTCCCGTCAGACGTATCCCGGCGGCGTTCAATCGCAAGGCGCAGGAAAGCGCAGGGGCATCCACATAGGCGCACAGGGTTGTCAAAGGCCCCGCGAATCCGTTTGCGGGGGAAAGACGTCATCCCTATACGGGTCGAAAGACGACGCCCCGCACACCGGGGGCCAGAGAGAGGGCCTTGGACCGGCCGACCCAGATCGGGGGCAGGGCCATGGCATCGTCAAAGACGCGCCTCTCGCGGTCCCTTTCCGTTTGCCGGTTGAAAGGAACGACGCGATGAAAGCCCTGCTGATCCTGACACTGTCCTTGCTGCCCGGAATGGCCGCTGCGCATCCCGGCCATCTGGTCGAGGCTGCGGGTCATAACCACTGGCTTGCCGGTGCGGCCATCGCGGCAGCGGCGGCGATTGCGCTGGCGGCGGCGATCCGCAAGGGCACCAAGAAGGACGAGGACGCGGCCGAAGCGGCGAATGACGACGAACAGTCCGAGGAAAACGCGGCATGAAAACCGGTGTAATGATCTGCGGCCACGGATCGCGCAGCCAGGCGGCTGTCGATGAGTTCAAGGTCCTGGCCGAAAAGCTGCCCGCCTACCTGCCGGACGACTGGCTGACCGACTATGGGTATCTCGAATTCGCCAACCCGGTGATCCGCGACGGTTTGGACCGTTTGCGGGATGCGGGATGCGAACGGATCCTTGCGGTGCCGGGCATGCTGTTTGCCGCGATGCACGCCAAGAACGACATCCCGACGGTTCTGAACACCTATGCGGCCAAGCATGGCGTCGATGTGAAATACGGGCGAGAGCTTGGCGTCGATCCCAAGATGGTCGCCGCCGCCGGTGCGCGTGTGGCCGAAGCGGTGGACCGCGCCAATGCCGAACATGGCGAGATGCCGCTGCATGACACCTGCCTTGTCGTCATCGGGCGCGGCGCTTCTGACCCCGATGCCAACGGCAATGTCGCCAAGATCGCCCGTCTTCTCTGGGAAGGCATGGGCTTTGGCTGGTGTTCGGTGGGCTATTCCGGCGTGACCTTCCCGCTGGTGGAGCCTTGCCTCGATCACGTTGCCAAGTTGGGCTACAAAAGGGTCATCGTCTTCCCGTATTTCCTGTTCACCGGCATCCTGATCGATCGCATCTACGGATTCACCGATCAGGTCGCGGCGCAGCACCCGGGCATCCAGTTCGTGAAGGCCGGGTATCTCAACGATCATCCCAAGGTGCTGGAAACCTTTGCCGAGCGTGTGAAGGAAATCGCCAGCGGCGCGAACATCCCCAACTGCGGGGTCTGCGCCTATCGCGAGCAGGTCCTTGCGCTGGAAAATGGCGAGCACCGGCATATCCGCCCCGAGGATCGCAACCATCCCGCCTTTGCCGACATTCCACCGCCCACCTGCGTTCTGTGCAAGTACCGCACGCAGGTTCTGGGTTTCGAGGGAGAGGTCGGCGCCGTGCAGGAAAGCCACCACCATCATGTCGAAGGGCAGGGTGCCAGCGCGCCGGGGTCGAACGTCGCCGATTGCGCGCTGTGTGATACGTTCTGCACCGGGCTGTGCCGGCTAGAGGCGCAGCATGCGCATGATCACCACCATCACCACCATGGCGACGGGGATCATCACCACCATCACCATGCGGTCTATCCCCATGCGGCGCATCCGCTTGGCCCCGAAAGCGCGCGGAAGTCGAAACCGTGATCAGGCCGTATGAGCGGGACCCCGCGGCGATCTACGCGCAAAGCTTTGCCACGGTGCGCAAAGAGGCGCGGCTCGACCGGTTTCCCAAAGGCCTCGACGCGCTGGCGATCCGGGTGATCCATGCCTGCGGGATGGTCGACGTGGCCGATCGGCTCTCGTTCTCGGCAGCGGCGTTCGACGCGGGCCACGCGGCGCTTGAACAAGGCGCGCCGATCTTCTGCGATGCGGAAATGGTCGGCGCGGGCGTGATCCGCCGCTACTTGCCAGCGGGCAACGAGGTGATCGTCACGCTGAACGACGACGGCGTTCCCGCCCTCGCGCAAGAACTTGGCACAACCCGCTCGGCGGCAGCGGTAGAGCTTTGGAAAGACCGGCTCGACGGCGCAATCGTCGCCATTGGAAACGCGCCCACCGCCCTGTTTCATCTTCTTGACCGTCTTGATCAGGGCTGGCCGAAACCTGCTGTCATCCTCGGCTTTCCCGTCGGCTTTGTGGGCGCGGCGGAATCCAAGGCGGAACTGGCGCTGAACTCGCGCGGCTGCGATTTCGTCGCCCTGCGCGGCCGACGCGGCGGGTCTGCCATGGCCTCTGCCGCCGTCAACGCGCTGGCCGCTGGCCTGCCGGAGGACAAGCGCAATGTCTGAGGCCTGGCTGCATATCGTCGGGATCGGCGAGGACGGTATGGACGGGCTGTCGCCCGCCACCCGCGCCATCGTTGAGGCGGCGGAAATCATCATCGGCGGTGACCGGCATCACGACCTGTCGAAAGCTGTTGGGGCCGAGCGCCGATCCTGGCCGCATCCCTTCGATGCGTTGATCGAAGAGCTTCAGGCGCTCAAGGGCCGCCGCGTCGTGGTGCTTGCCACGGGCGATCCGCTTTGGTTTTCCGTCGGCGCGCGCATCGGGCGCGCGATCCCGGCGGCAGAGATCACCTATCACCCGCAGCTTTCGGCCTTCCAGCTTGCCGCCGCCCGCATGGGGTGGAGCCTGGCGGATGTCGAAACGCTGACCGTTCATGGCCGACCTGTTGAGCAGATGATCGCCTTCATCCAGCCCGACCAGCGGCTGTTGATCCTGACAACCGGCGCGGAAACGCCTGCGCAGATCGCGCGTTTCCTGACTGATCGAGGCTTTGGCGCATCACAGATGACCGTGCTGGCCGCCATGGGCGGTGAGAACGAGTCGCGTTTCGACGGGCTGGCGCGCGATTGGGATCACCAGGTTCCGGCCTTCAATACACTTGCCGTCGATTGCATCGCCTCGCCCGATGCGGCGCTAGTGCCGCGCGTGCCGGGGCTGTCCGATGATCTCTTCCGCCACGACGGCACGATGACAAAGCAAGAGGTGCGCGCCGTCACCGTGGCCAAGCTGATGCCGATGCGCGGCGCGCTTTTGTGGGATATCGGCGCAGGCTGCGGATCGGTGGCTGTCGAATGGATGCGCGCGGCGCATTACGCCCGCGCCATCGGGATCGAACCGCGCGCCGACCGCCGCGCCATGGCTGCGGAAAACGCGCTTGCGCTGGGCGCGCCGAAGCTGGAGCTGATCGAAGGCGAGGCGCCCGGCGCGCTGACGGGCCTGCCTGCGCCCGATGCAATCTTCATCGGCGGCGGATTGTCCGTCGAGGTCTTCGATGCGGCCTGGGAGGCGTTGAAACCGCTGGGGCGGCTTGTCGCCAATGCAGTGACTTTGGAATCCGAGGCGATCCTTTTCGACTTGCACAAGCGCCAGGGCGGACATCTGATCAAGCTGATGACCCAGCGCGCGGAACCGGTGGGCAGCCTGACCGGTTGGCGGGCCTTCATGCCGGTCACGCAATGGAGCCTCGTGAAAAGATGAGCGGAATTCTGTGGGGCGTCGGCGTCGGCCCGGGCGATCCCGATCTAATGACGGTCAAGGCCGCGCGACTGATCTCGGGCGCGAAGGTGATCGCCTATCCTGCGCTCGCGGGGGGCGACAGCTTTGCGCGGTCTATCGCGGCGGAACTGATCGCGGAAGACGCGCGTGAGATCGTCATGGACGTGCCTATGACCACCGCCCGCGCCCCGGCGCAGGCCGCCTACGACACCGGCGCCGCCGAGATCGCCGAAGCGCTCGATGGCGGGACCGATGTTGTCTGCCTGTGCGAGGGCGATCCGTTCTTCTACGGCTCTTTCATGTATTTGCACGCGCGGCTTTCGGGCACGCATGACGTGCGCGTTGTGCCGGGCGTGTCGTCGTTGACCGCTTGCGCCGCCGTGGCCGGCAGACCGCTGGTCGCCCGCAACGAGGTGATGACGGTCCTTCCCGGTCCCCTGCCAGATGACGCGATGCGCGCGCGGCTGGCTGCGGCCGAAACGCTGGCGATCCTGAAGGTCGGGCGGCATCTGCCGCGCCTTCGGGCCTTGTTGGCGGCTGAAGGTCTGATCGACCGCGCGATATACATCGAACGCGCGACGCTGGGCGCCGAGGTGTCGCTCCCGCTGGCGGAAGCGCCCGAAACCGCCCCCTATTTCTCGATGATCCTCGTCACGAAAGGCGCCGATCCATGGCTTTGACCCCTGTTGTCGTCTGTCTCAACCGTGCGGGAGAGGATGTGGCCCACCGCATCGCCAAGGCGCTGGGCGCGCCCGTCCATGGCCGCGCGGGCCGGGTGGATGTAGCGGACGCAGAATTTCCCGATGCGCTGGAGCATGTACGTAGCCTCTTCGCCGCGGGAACCCCGGTGATCGGTGTCTGTGCGTCGGGCATCCTTATCCGTGGCGTCGCGCCAATCCTGTCGGACAAAAGGACAGAGCCGCCGGTCTTGTCGGTGTCCGATGACGGCGCGGTCGTCGTGCCGCTATTGGGTGGGCATCGCGGGGCGAACCGGCTGGCACGGCACATCGCGGATTTGCTGTCGGGCAAGGCGGCGGTGACGACAGCAGGCGACGTGGCGCTGGGTGTCGCGCTGGACGAGCCGCCGACGGGCTGGCGTCTGGCGAACCCCGAGGCCGCGAAATCGGTGATGGCAACTCTGTTGTCCGGTGGCGGCGCGCGGGTAACCGGAGAGTCGGCGGATCAGGCGGATTGGCTGACGGGCTTGCCAAAGGGCGACGCGGTCGAGCTGCGCTGCACCATGGCGCCGGTGGGCGAGGTCCCCGAGGGGACATTGGTGTTCCACCCACAGCGCGCGGTTCTGGGCCTTGGATCGGCACGGAACTGCCCGCCCGAGGAAATGCGTGCCCTGGCCGAAGAGGTGCTTGAGGCGGGCGGTATCGCGCCGGGCGCCCTCGCCGCGATCGCGACGGTGGATCTCAAGGCGGATGAGCCCGCGATGCTGGCACTCGCGCGCGATTGGGGCGTGCCTTTGCGCCTGTTCGATGCCGTCCGGCTGGACGCGGAAACGCCGCGCGCCTCGCAAGCCTCGGACGTTGTGTTTGCCGAGATTGGCACCCATGGCGTGGCCGAAAACGCGGCTTTGGCGCTGGCCGGGGAGGCAGGCGCATTGGCCGTGCCGAAGCGCAAGACGGCAATGGCGACGGCAGCGCTGGTGACCTGCGCCGCGCCTGTCGTGGATTTGGCCGGGCGCGAACGCGGAAAGGTCTCGCTGGTCGGGATCGGGCCGGGGCAGGCAGCCTGGCGCACGCCCGAAGCGTCGCGCCTGATCGCAGAGGCCGATGAACTGGTGGGCTATGGCCTTTACATCGACCTGCTGGGCCCCTTGGCGTCAGGCAAACCGCGCCAGGATTTCCCACTGGGCGGGGAAGAGGCACGCTGCCGTTATGCGCTGGAACGGGCGGGCGAAGGCAAGCGCGTCGCGTTGATCTGTTCGGGGGATGCGGGGATTTACGCGATGGGCGCGCTGGTGTTCGAGCTACTCGATCGGGGGCCGGAAGAGGAAGGCGTGTCTGATGCCGCGCGCCGGGTCGAGGTCGTGACTGCGCCGGGGATTTCCGCTTTGCAGGCGGCCGCTGCGCGCGCCGGTGCCCCTTTGGGGCATGATTTCTGCGCGATTTCCCTGTCGGATCTTCTGACCCCGCGCGAGGATATCGTCAGGCGGCTGAAGGCTGCGGCAGAGGGGGATTTCGTGATCGCCTTCTACAACCCTGTCTCGAAACGCCGCCGGACGCTGCTGGCCGAGGCGCGCGATATCCTGTTGAAGCATCGTCCTGCCGATACGCCGGTGTTGCTTGCCTCGTCGCTCGGACGGCCCGAAGAAAGCCTTCGCTATCGGCGGCTTGAGGATTTGCAGGTCGACGAGGTCGACATGCTGACCGTTGTGCTGGTGGGATCGTCGCAATCGCGATTGGCGGCGACGGGCGAAGGCCCGCGCATGTTCACGCCGCGCGGCTATGCGCGCAAAATCGACGGCGATCTGTCGGAGGGACGGGGATGACGATGCGACGCTCGCGTCCCTTCAGGCGTTATCGCCCCTCGCGCTATCCGGTGAAAGGAACACCGTCATGACTGTCTATTTCATCGGTGCCGGGCCGGGCGATCCCGAGCTTCTGACGCTCAAAGCGCAGCGCCTGATCGCAGAGTGTCCGGTCTGTCTTTATGCCGGATCGCTTGTGCCCGCCGAGGTGGTCGCCCATGCGCCCGAAGGCGCGCGTGTC
This sequence comes from uncultured Paracoccaceae bacterium, assembly GCA_965662745.1. Classification (GTDB taxonomy): domain Bacteria; phylum Pseudomonadota; class Alphaproteobacteria; order Rhodobacterales; family Rhodobacteraceae; genus Anianibacter. The sequence continues at coordinate 11,158 of CBFIJK010000025.1, read as the reverse complement.
ATGGACACCGCGCCGATGACGCTGGACGACACCCATGCCGAGATCCTCGCCGCCCACGGACGGGGCGAGGATGTCGCGCGGGTCCATTCGGGCGATCCGTCGCTCTATGGCGCGATCGCAGAGCAGATCAGGCGACTGAAGGCCGATGGCATCGACTATGAGATCATCCCAGGTGTGCCCGCTTATGCTGCCGCCGCCGCCGCGCTTGGACAAGAGCTGACGATCCCCGAGATCGCGCAATCCATTGTGCTGACGCGGATGTCGATGAAATCGACATCCATGCCCGCGGGCGAAACGCTTGAAAATTTCGCCCGCACCGGGGCGACGCTGGCGATCCATCTTGGCATACGGGCGCTGCGCGAGATCGAGCGCGTGCTGTCCCCGCACTATGGCGCAAACTGCCCGGTAATCGTCGCCTATCGCGTCGGCTGGCCCGACCAGATGCTGTTGCGTGGAACGCTGACGGATATTCACGCCAAGGTCCGCGCCGAAAAGATCACGCGCACAGCGCTGATCCTCGTCGGCCCTGCCTTGGCGGAGGTCGCAGAGTTCCCCGACAGCGCGCTTTACGATCCGGCGCGCCCCCATGTCCTGCGGCCGCGCGTGGCAAAGCAGTAACCATGCCGCGACGCAGCAGAGATTTTCGCGCCGACTCATCTTGATTTTCAGAGCTTTGACATCATCCTCAGGATCACACGCCGACGTGAGGATGCGGTCATGAACGATTATCTGCCGAAAGAAGTGCTCGACGGTCTGCATGCCGCGAAAAAGCGCGACATCATGCGGTCAAGCCGTCTGAACGTCCGCATCGGCGATGACGAAAGCTATCGCATCTACAAGCTGTGGGAGAACGGCTTTTCCGTGGATCGCGACGATGCGCCGAAGCTGCGCGGGCTTGTCGATATCTATGACGGGCCGCGGCATCTCTATCAGTGCTTGATCGTCACCTCGTCCGAAGAGGGTGGCGAGATGCAGTATGAATTCAAGCGCAACACGCAGGCCCGCGATCACGCACCGCTCGATTTCGAGCGGCCCGATGATCAGCCGGTGGGCCTGCTGCGCTAGGCGTTACTGCAAATCCTTGAACGCGTTCTGAAGCCGCGCGACCGCCTCTTCGATCCGGGCACGGGGCATCCCGATATTGAAGCGCTGGCAGTTCTCGCCGCCGGTCCCGAAGGTGTAGCCGTAGTTCGGCGCGATCTTGGCGTCTTTTTGCACGCGGGCCAGCACGTCGTCGCGCGACAGCCCGGTGCCCGAGAAATCGACCCATGACAGGTAGGTTGCTTCAAGCGGCATTGATCTGACGCCCGGGATCGCATTGACGCCCTCGTCGAACACTCGGCGATTGCCGTCGAGATACTGAACCAGCGCATCGACCCAGTCCGCGCCTTCGGGCGAATAGGCGGCGGTGGCCATGAGGATCGACATGGTGCCCCCCGAAATTCCAAGCGCGGCCATGCGAGTTGCAAATCGTGCGCGCAGATCCGGGTCGGGGATGATGACGTTGCCGATATGCGCGCCTGCAATGTTGAAGGTCTTCGTCGAGGCCGACATCATCACCAGACGATCCTCGATCCCCTCGATCAGCGCCATCGGCGTGTGCTTATATCCGGGCAGCACGAGGTCCTGGTGGATCTCGTCCGAAACGAGGATCAGGTTGTGACGCTTGGCGAAGGCCGCGACGCCTTCGAGCTCGGCGCGCGTCCAGACGCGTCCGCCGGGATTGTGCGGCGAGCAGAGGATCAGCATCTTCTCGGTGCCGGTCATCAACCCATCATAGGCTTCGAAATCCATTTGGTATTTACCGTCGACCTCGACCAGCGGGCATTCGACGACCGTGCGGCCCGCAGCTTTGATGACCTTGTAGAAAACGTGATAAACCGGCGAGAAAAGCACGACGCCGTCGCCCGGATCGGTGAAGGCGTCGACGCACATGCCCGTCCCGTTGACGAGGCCATGGGTAGAGAACACCCAATCGGGGTCGATGGACCAGCCGTGACGGGTGTCCAGCCACCATCTGACCGCCTGAAGATATTCGTCGTGATCACCGTAATAGCCGAAGATGCCGTGCTCGGCCCGGGCCCTTACCGCGTCGATGATGGCGCCTGGCGGGCGGAAATCCATATCGGCGACCCACATGGCAAGCCCGTCCTCGGCTGTCAGCCCATAGAGCGGTTCAAGCAGGTCCCATTTGGAACTGTGCGTGCCCCGTCGGTCGATGATCTTGTCGAAATTCATGTGCTCTCCTGCGTTTTCTCCGCAAGCTATCTTGGACTTTCCCGAGCGCAAGGGAATTGCACCCTGCGCGCCCATCGCCTACATGCCCTTGCATGTCGATCTTGCCCATTCTTCTTCATCCCGATCCGAGGCTGAAAAAACCGGCCGAGCCTGTGGCCGAGGTCACGCCAGAGCTGCAAGCGCTGGCCAATGACATGCTTGCGACGATGTATGACGCGCCGGGCATCGGGCTGGCGGCGCCTCAGGTTGGGCGGCTCGTGCGGCTGTTGGTAATGGATTGTGTCAAGGATCCGGAGGTCGCAGCACGGCCGATGATCCTGTTCAATCCGCGGATCACCTGGACATCGGAAGAGCATAACACCTTCGAAGAGGGGTGCCTGTCGATCCCCGAGCAGTTCGCCGATGTGGAACGCCCCGCCGAAGTCGCCGTCGCCTGGATCGACGAAACGGGGGCCGAACATGAAGAGACCTTCGACGGGCTTTGGGCGACCTGCGTGCAGCACGAGATCGACCATCTCGACGGCACGCTCTTTATCGACCACCTCAAACCGCTGCGCCGCCAGATGATCACCCGCAAGATGATCAAGATGAAACGCGAAATGGAAAGATCGCGGGCATGACCGTGCTGCCCATCCGCATGTGGGGCGATCCATGCCTGCGCGATGTGGCGGTTCCCGTCGATACGATCACCGATGACATCCGCGCCCTGGCGCGGGACATGGCCGACACGATGTATGCGGCGAATGGCCGGGGCCTTGCCGCGCCGCAGATCGGCCAGTCGCTGCGTATGTTCGTGATGGATTGCCAGTGGAAGGAAACCGGAGAGCACCAGCCGCTTTACGTGATCGACCCGGTGATTTCGGACCTGTCCGAAGACAGGATCGCGCGCGAAGAGGGGTGCCTGTCGATCCCCGAGGTGCCGTTGATCGTCGAACGTCCTGCCGCCGTAACGATGCGCTGGCGCAATCTGGATGGCGATATCGTCGCGCGGCGCCTGACCGGGTTTGAGGCGACCTGCGCACAGCATGAATTCGACCATCTCGACGGTATCCTGATCCCCGATCACGCCGACCCGGACATCCGGGCCGAGATCGAGGGCGCGCTTGCCTCGATTGACGAGGCGCGCGCATGACCGTGCGCCCCTTCCTGCGCTGGCCCGACAAGCGGCTGCGCAGCCCCGCCGCCCCGGTCGAAGAGATAACCGACGAGATCCGCGCCATCTGGACCGACATGATCGACACGATGGAAGCGATGCCGGGCGTCGGCCTTGCCGCGCCGCAGATCGGCGTCATGCTGCGCCTTGCGGTGGTCGATGCCTCTGACAAACGCGGCCAGCCGATCCGCATGGCCAATCCCGAAATCCTGCATGCCTCGGTCAAACTGCGCCCTCATGAAGAGGCCAGCCCCAATCTGCCGGGCGTGTCGGCCATTATCGAACGGCCTCGCGCGGTTACCGTGCGCTTCCTGAACGAGGCCGGAGAAAGCGAAGAGCGTGATCTTGTGAATATCTGGGCGACCAGCGTCCAGCACCAGATCGACCACCTTGAGGGCAGGATGTATTTCCATCACCTTTCCACCATGAAACGTCAGATCCTGATGAAGAAGGCGGACAAGGCCGCGCGCCGCGCATGAAGATCGTGTTCATGGGGACCCCGGATTTTTCGGTGACGGTGCTGGATGGGCTGGTCGAGGCCGGACATGAGGTGATTTGCGCCTATAGCCAGCCGCCCCGTCCCGCAGGGCGCGGGAAAAAGGACCGCCCGTCGCCCGTTCAGTCCCGCGCCGAGCACCTGGGCATCGAGGTGCGGCATCCCAAATCGCTTCGCTCGGACGAGGAACAGGCGCGTTTTGCGGATCTGGACGCGGATATCGCGGTGGTCGTCGCCTACGGGCTGATCCTGCCGCAAGCCATCCTTGATGCGCCTGCACGCGGGTGCCTGAATATCCACGCCTCTCTTCTGCCGCGCTGGCGCGGTGCTGCGCCCATCCAGCGCGCGATCATGGCCGGGGATGACAAGACCGGCGTGTGCATCATGCAGATGGAGGCGGGCCTTGATACGGGCCCCGTCCTTTTGCGCGAAGATCTGGAGATTTTGCCATCAGAGACCGCCGGTAGCCTGCATGACCGACTGTCTGCGCTGGGCGCTGGCTTGATTGTCGAGGCGCTCGACCGGATCGACGATCTGACGCCGGTGCCTCAGCCGGAGGAAGGCGTCACCTATGCCGAAAAGATCGACAAGGCCGAGGCACGGGTCGACTGGACGCGAGGCGCCGCAGAGGTGGACCGCCTGATCCGGGGCATCGCGCCCTTTCCCGGCGCCTGGACCATGATCGAGGGCGAGCGCGTCAAGCTCTTGTCGTCGCATGTCGCCAAGGGCAGCGGCGCGCCGGGTGAGGTTCTGGACGATGCGCTGACGGTGGCGTGCGGTACGGGAGCCGTTCAATTGACGCGCCTGCAACGCGCGGGGCGCGGTGCTCAGGGATCGGGTGAATTCCTGCGGGGATGGCCCGTGGAACCCGGCACCCGATTGGGAGACGACTGATGCTTCTGGCCCTCTTCGGATCGGTCGTGATCGCGGGTATCGTGGGCTATGCCTCGGAACGCAGCGGGTTCACGCACAACGGCTATATCCCGTCCATCATCATCTGCGTCGGCGGTGCGTTCCTGTTCTATTTCGTGCGCATCATGTTTGGCATCAGCTTTGGCAGCCCGGGGCTCGACGCCATCATCTCGTCCGTCGGCGCACTGGTCATCGTGCCCACCCATTACAGGAAATAGCGCCCATGTCCGTTATCATGCTGGTCATCATCGGGGCGGGGGCCGGGTATCTTGCCACGCGCTTCATGCGGGTTCACACGGATGTGGTGACCACGGTCGTAATCGGGATCTTCGGTGCCTTGGTTGGCGGGTTCGTCTTGCGCACACTGATCTCGATCATGGGCGCTTTGGCGGGATTCGTCGGAGCGGTCCTCGGGGCGATGGTTCTGATCTGGCTGTGGCAGCGGTATGGGCCGCGCCGGTAGACCTCATTTGTCCGCGACCGAGGCCAGAATAGCACCGTAGGCGCCTGGCCAATCGCCATCCAGCGGTCTGGCAATCGGCCCTCGACTAGCCCGCCCAAGCCTCCATGCATTGCCGCCCGCCTGGGCCGATCGCCCATAGCCGTTCTTCGGGGCCTTCGGCGAAGGATACCGCTTCGCCAGCGATCAGCGGTGCCGTCGCGCGGAAGCGGAAACGCTTCAGCCCGCCCGCCCGATCCGCGATCAGCATCAGCCGCTGCGCCAGAAGCGGGCCATGGACCACAAGCCCGCCATAGCCTTCGACATCACGGCAGTAATCCACGTCATAGTGGATGCGATGCCCGTTGAAGGTCAGGGCGGAATAGCGAAAGAGATCCGTCGCGGTGAAGCTTGCCGTATCCCGCACGGTCCCGGTATCAGGCGCGCGCGGCGGCGCGGGTTTGGCGCGACGCGCTTCGGGCGGCTCGCGGTAGACGAGATCCTGCCATTCGGTGACACGGGTCTCACCCGCTTGGACGATTTCATGCCGCAGGGTGACAAAGCCCAGCTTGCCGGACCGGCCCTCTTTCAGCGAAACGTCCTCGATCACCGTCGTCTTTTCCGCCGTCTGCCCGATGCGGATTGGGCCGTGAAACTCCAGACGTCCCCCGGCCCACATGCGCTGCGGAAGGCCAAGGTCGGGGATCAGCCCGAGGCCCGTCGCTGGATGCCCGTCGCGGCCAAGCTGATCCGCAGGCAGCGCATCCCAGAAATAGATGTGGTGGTAAAACGGTTGGAGTTCGTCCCCTGTCACAGGCATGGGGCCGTCCTGACCGAGCGTTGCATGCAGCGCGGCGGCGCGGGCGGGATCCATCTGGTCGGTCACCGATTTGCTACGGCCTACGGCGTCGTGCATGGTCATCTCCGGCGGGGTCAATGCCCGTATGTTTAATCCACGAAGAGACGGGGATGCCATGCCAAAGCTGACCGCGCTTGATCATCTGGTTCTGACGGTGGCCGATATCGGCGAAGCGGTCGCGTTTTACGTGGGCGGGCTTGGCATGACCGAAGAGAGGTTTCGCGCCGGTGATGGCAGCGAGCGCGTCGCCCTGCGGTTCGGCGTGCAAAAGATCAACCTGCATCAGGCGGGGGCCGAGTTTGAACCGAAGGCCAGGCGCGCCACGCCGGGGTCGGGCGATCTGTGCTTTCTGACCGAGACGCCGCTGACCGATTGGCAGGCACATTTTCGGAAGGTTGGAATCGAGGTGATCGAGGGCCCGGTGGCACGAATGGGGGCGACAGGCCCTATCACGTCGCTCTATCTGCGCGACCCCGACGGCAATCTGATCGAGGTGTCGACCCGTGGCTGAGGTGCTGTCGCTGGGCTGGGGCGTCTACCTGTTCTGCGGACTGGCGATCTTTCTCGGCACGATGATGCAGCGCCTTGCCGGGCAGGGCTTTGGCATGGTTGCAGCGCCTTTGACTGCAATGGTTGTGCCGCAATTCCTGCCCGCGACGCTTCTACTGATCGGGTTCGTCGTCGGATTTGGATCGACCGCCTTCGACACCTCGGCCATCGAGAAGAAAGAGCTTCCCGCAGGGTTTTCGGGCCGTATGCTTGGCGCGGGCATCGCCGCCTGGATCGCCGCAAGCGTCGCCGCGCCAGAGGCCTTCGCGGTCATCGTTGCGGGGGGTGTCTATCTGGGAATCGCGCTCTCGATCCTGGGGGTGCGCGTGCCAATCATCGGCCCGACGCTTTTCTCGGCCGGGATCGTGGCGGGGATCATGGGCACGCTGACGGCAGTGGGCGCGCCGCCGATGGCGCTGCTTTACCAGCACGAGGAACAGCGACGGTCCGCCGCGATGCAAAACATCTTCTTCGCCTTCGGCATGGTCGTGTCGATCGGCGCGCTTGCACTGGCGGGGCTGGTTGGCCTTCGGCACCTCGCCTTTGCGGCTGTTCTCTTGCCCTTTGCGTTTGCGGGCCTCGCGGTCGCGCAAAGGTTCGCCCCGCGTTTCGCGAGGGCCAGAATCAGGCCCTATGCGCTGACGCTCGCTGGTCTCGCGGCGACGATCCTTGTGCTGAAGCAAGTGCTCTAGACGTTATTTTCCGATCTCGGCCTTCAGCGCATCCATGAGCTGACCGAGGAATTTGACCGACATCTCGTCCTTCAATTGCCCGCCCTCGTCGAACGCTTTTCCAGCCCCGGCGATCATCACCTCTGGGCCCTGCAGGATACGCGGGCGGAACGCCACCATGCAAAGCCGGAGCGCGAATTGCGTGCGCTCGCCCCCCGCGCGCCCGGCGGCGGAAGACAGGATGGCGACCGGCTTGCCCGCCCAAGGGTTGCCCTCGGTCCGGCTGACCCAGTCGAGCGCGTTCTTCAGAACGCCGCTGATCGACTTGTTGTACTCAGGACCAGAGATCACGACGGCATCCGCGGCGGCGATCTGATCGGCAAGCGTCTGCACCTTTGCAGGAATGCCCGTCTCGGTCTCGATATCCTCATTGAAAAGCGGAAAGTCGAGATCGGCAAATGTGAACTCTGCTGGATCGAACAGCCGCGCGGCCTCGTGCACCAGTTTGGTGTTCGACGACTCGCGCCGGAGTGATCCGGAAATACCCAAGAGTTTGAAATCAGCCATGGTCTGCCCCTTTTTCCTTGTCGCTCCGGGACATAATGTGCGGCGGCGGAACCACAAGCGCGAACCGCCCACGTAACGTTGATGCACTTGCCCTGCACGCGCCTCATTTCGGTGCTAAGTTGCAAAAGTATGGAACAGCAAACCGCCCCCAGTGACATCCAATCCCGGGCCGAGGATATCTCGGACGCGGTGGTGCATATGGCCGGTCTGTGCTTTGCCGTTGTCGCCGCGCCCTGGCTGCTGTTCGTCACCGTGCGCGCCCATGAGGACACTTGGGCGATCACGGCGGTGGTGATCTACGGCGCGTCGTTGATCATGATGATTCTCGCCTCGGCGGTCTATAACGGCACGCGGTCCGACCGATGGCGGCCGCTCTTCCGGCGGCTGGATCACAGCGCGATCTACCTCAAGATCGCGGCCAGCTATACGCCGCTGGTCGCGGTGTCGGGCGGTGTGGGTACCGGACTGTTGACCGCGCTTTGGGCCGCTGCGCTGGGCGGGGCTGGCCTGAAGATCCTGTCGCCCGACCGGCTGCGCTGGCTGGGGCTGACGCTGTATCTGGGCATGGGCTGGGCCGGCCTTGCGGCGGGTCAGGATTTGCTGGCTGGGATGTCGCCTGCCTCGCAAGCGCTCGTCGTGATCGGCGGGGTGCTTTACACCATCGGCGTGCCGTTCTTCCTGTGGGAAGGACTGCGCTTTCAACGGGCGATCTGGCACGGGTTCGTTATGGTGGCGAGTGTCGCGATCTACGCGGCGATCCTGACCGAGATCGCACAAGGCCCTCGTTTGGCGTCGCTTGGCGCGGTCTGGGTCGCGCCGCTTTAGAACTCCACGCCCTGCTGCGCCTTGATGCCGGACCGGAAGGGGTGCTTGACCAGTTCCATCTCGGTCACAAGATCCGCGATCTCGATCAACTCGTCCTTGGCGTTGCGCCCGGTCAGCACGACATGGGTCATCTCTGGCTTTTCGTCACGCAAGAAGGCGACGACCTCGGCCACGTCGATATAGTCATAGCGCAGCGCGATGTTGATCTCGTCGAGAAGGACCATCCGGTTGGCCGGATCGCGGATCAGGTCCTTCGCCTTTGCCCAAGCGGCCTGCGCCATTTCGGTGTCGCGCGATTTGTCCTGTGTTTCCCAGGTAAACCCTTCGCCCATCGTGTGGAACTGACAGAGGTCGGTGAAGCGCGACAGGATCAGGTCACGTTCGCCGGTGGACATGCCGCCCTTGATGAACTGCACCACGGCAGAGGGCATTCCATGGGCGATGCAGCGAAAGATCATCCCGAAGGCGGCCGACGATTTGCCCTTGCCCTTGCCGGTATGGACGATGATCAGGCCCTTTTCCTCGGTCTTGGTGGACATGATCTTGTCGCGCGCGGCCTTCTTCTTGGCCATCTTCGTCGCGTGGCGGTCGGGATCGTCGGTCATCAAATCGCTCCTGTCGGCTCTGCGCGAAGATGACTGGCGCGGGCAGGCAAGGCAAGCAGTCAGACGGCGCGTTCCATGACGATCGATGTGGGACGGTCATAGCCCGGATGCGGCGTGCGCCGAACTTCGATAAAGCCGAGACGGGCGAAGGTGGCGTGGTTCTCTGTCAGTTCGATGCGGGTCTGAAGTTGCAGACGGTCGAGGCCTCTTTGCGCGGCGCGAGTTGCGGCGAGGTCGACCATGTGACGCGCAAGGCCTGTGCCGCGCCGATCCAAACACACCGCAAGCTTGCCAAGATAGAGAACGGTCGGCTGCGGGGTCAGGACCATGCAGGCGTCCGGGGCGGTGTCCTTTCCGATGATCCAGATCTCGCCGGTTTCCGCCGACATATCCAGATCGGCTGGCGTCAAACGATGCAAGGACGACGGCGGATCGATCCGCCCGTCCATATAGGCGAATGCTGAACGCAAGAGGGCCAGCATCCCCGTCCAGTCGCTTTCTGGCGCAAGGCGCACCGGCGTCATCCGAAGACAAGCCCCACGATCAAAGGCGCGAGGATCGCGGTCAGAAGCGCGTTCACGCCCATGCCGATGCCTGCGAACGCGCCCGCCGTTTCGTTCACCTGAAACGCCCGCGCCGTGCCGATCCCATGCGCCGCGACACCCACCGCAAAGCCCCGAGCGCGCCAGTCTGTGATCTTCAGTGCGTTGAGAAGAGGCGTCGCGATGATCGCGCCGGTGATGCCCGTAAGTATGACCATGACAGCCGTCAGTGTGGTCGACCCGCCAATCGCCTCGGAAATCCCAATGGCGACGGGCGCTGTGGCGGATTTCGGTGCGATGGACAGAAGCGTCTGGCCCTCGACCCCCAATGCCCATGCGATTGTCACCGCCGATGCGATGGCTGTCAGGGATCCTGCGAACAAGGCGCACAGCATCGGCAAAGCTGCGCTTTTCAGGCGGTGCAGATTGGAATGCAGCGGCACGGCAAGCGCGACGGTGACGGGTCCCAGCATGAAATGGATGAACTGCGCACCCTCGAAATAGGTCTGATAAGGTGTGCGGGTGGCTTGCAGGATGATCGCGAGAAACACCACCGACAGAAGAACCGGATTGGCGATGGGGCGGCGGCCCGACGCCTTGAAGATCGCGTCCCCGGCGACATAGGCGACCAGCGTTGCGGTGAGCCATAAGAGGGGATCGCGGCTCAGATAGCTCCAGATATCGGCGAATTCAGTCATCGCGGCCCCCGGTCAGGCGCGCCACGCCGAGGAATGTGCCGACACCGGCGAGGATCGCCAGCGTGGTCGAGCCGAGGATCGCCACGAAAAGCGCGATACCGTCAGATCCAAGCTTGTCGAGATGCCCGACGATGCCCACTCCGGCGGGCACGAACAGAAGCGACAGATGTGCCAGAAGGCCCTGCGCGGTCCCGCGGATATTCTCGGCCAGCCTTGGAATGGCCAGCAGCGCGATGAAGAACAGCGCCATCCCGATCACGGGGCCGGGGATGGTCAGGCCAAGAGCGGTGCGCATGACCTCTCCGGCAAGCTGGAACGCCAGAAGCAGGGCGATATGGGCGATCATGCGGGCGGCCTTTCAATGACGCTGTGCCGGGATGCTATCCGGGCAGGGGTCAGGTGCAAGGCGGGATCACCGAGGGCGCCAGCGGTTAAGGACTTGTTAACCGGTTTGAGGAAGACTTGGCGTTATGCGTGTCGCCATACTTTTCCTCTCTTCGCTGGGCCTTGCGGGCTGCGACAGTCCCAGCCCTTCGATGTGGGGTGTCGATGCAGTTCGCATCGATGTGGACGGCGCGATGTTCAACGTGCGCGCGAAGGAAGA
>CBFIJK010000024.1:0-47606 GCA_965662745.1 uncultured Paracoccaceae bacterium | reverse complement strand
ACCCAACAACAGGATCTCACCCTTTATACCATACCTCGCATCAACGATCCGAGAGGCGAACGGCGCGAGTTCTGCCACCATCAGCTCTCTGTTCGTCGAGCGGGCGAGAATATGCTGGATGGACATATACAACGGCCTGGGATCGTCTGCCTCGGCCAAATCATTGAGCTTCTTGTTGAGATTTGGGAGGTCGGAGAGGACAGAAACGCGCCGCGCATAGTCAAAAGTGAGGAGCATGCCGGACCCGGTAGCCGAGTGTTCTTTGAACGCCCGCAAAGCCCGCAACTGTCCTGCAGCACCGGGCAGTTTCTGGAGCTCGGGGACGCTACGCGGTCGCGCACCGTAGCTCACCATGACATACCCGAGCAACTTCTGCCGCTCTCTCCGCTTTGCGTTGGACAACGCCAATCTCCACCTGCGCTTCGGCCTCCCCGCCCGGACACATGAGATCTGCACGGGGTTGGTCCGTGGATAGCCCGGTGAAGGCCCGCGAACAACCTGCTCCACCACATCATCGAGCTACGAGAAGCCAGAAAACCCATAAAAATCCGAGGAATACGCCCGACGGCAACAAACCGACCCTGTATAATGCGACATGAGCAACAAAACAGGTGTCCAATGACCAAGAAAAACAAGACCGTCCGTGATGCATGCACCTCCTGGCTGAAGACCTGCGAGCGCAACGATCTCGAGACGGCGACAATGAAGGCTTACCGCTCGCACGCCCACGTTCATATCGAGCCGAGGATAGGTGATCTTCTGCTCAGCGATCTGACGCGGTCCGAGGTGCGCGACTTCATGAACGACCTCCTCGACGACGGCGTGTCGCAAGCCCAGACCCGCAAGATCATGGTCAGCCTGCGCGCGGCGCTGTCCGAGGCCGAGGAGCGCGAGTGGATCGATCACAACGTGGCGCTGAGCGTGAAGATGCGGCGCCAGCGCAAGCGCGTTGAAGACGACAAGGTAATTCCGACGAAGGAACAAATTCGGCTCATACTCGACAACGCGCCCGCGACGCACGCCGTCATGTTTCGCACGATGGTCTTCACCGGGCTCCGGATATCCGAGGCACGCGGGCTACCGTGGAAGCATGTTGATCTTGATCGAAAGCTGATCGAGGTGCGCCAGAAGGCCGACGAGCAATGCAAGATCGGGCCGCCGAAGAGCCGCGCCGGGTATCGCACGATCCCGCTTGCGCCGAATGTCGTCGAGGCGCTGGAAGCGTGGAAGAGCGAGGTGCCTTCAGGCGGCGATGACCTTGTGTTTCCGAACAGCTCCGGCAATCCCCAGAACTACGCCAACATCTACAACCGCATCTACGTGCCGATGATGCGCGATCTCGGTCTCGTGGATGGCGAGGGAAAGTGCCTGTTCACGATCCACAGCCTGCGCCACGCAGCGGCGTCACTGTTCATCGAGCAGGGCTGGAACCCAAAGAAGATCCAGACGCTGCTCGGCCATGCCAACATTACCATGACGATGGACTGCTATGGGCACCTGTTCGAGGACCCCGAGAAGGACGTCGCGATGTTCGAGAAGCTTGAGGAGGATTTCAGAGCGGCTTAGCCCACGAGAACAGCAGCATCGAGAAAACCGAGAGTGCGCTCAAGCACGTCCTGCGCATCTGTGGTGTTATCTCCCCGCCACGCGACGACCTGGTCTGGTCGGATCAACGCGAGCGACGCTTCATAAAGGTTACGCACATCTTGCCGGTCAATGCTGACGACATCCAGATGGACCCCGCGTCCTAGCGCTGCTTCGACGAAGGGAGTGGCATCCGGGGCGTCGTCTCCAAGTCGCAGCATCGTCCAGTCAAAGCCGAACCGATCGTAGAGTGACACGCCTGGCTCCAGCCAAATGTGCGGGGCGCGGCCACCGGGCCGAGCCGTAGGAACATAGCTGTCCGCGGTGTCGGGCGGCGGGGCGCCCGCCTCGCGCACGATGACAGGAGATCCTTCGTAGCGCACCCCGAAGGTGATGCCGGGAATGTTGAACTCTGCCCGTCCATGTGCCTCGAGGTATGCTCCGGCCTCGCGGCGGGCCGCTTCGCCTTCAGCAGTGTCGTGCTCGATCTCGGGCCGGGCAATGTAGCTGCCAAGAGAATCGGCGAAACCGCTGGCGTAGCTAGTGTTGCGGATGGCGGCGGGGCGGCGCTCCACTTCGTAGCTGTCCAAGAGCGCAGGGCCGGCTGAACCGCGAACGGCCTCGGCCAGCTTCCAACCCAAGTTTACCGCATCGTCGACCGCCGTGTTGTAGCCAAGCCCACCCGCCGGAGTGAAGAGGTGGACTGCATCACCCCCAAGGAACACCCGCCCGCGCTGGAACCCATCGGAAACTAGCGCATATCCGGCCGTCCAGCCGCCCTTGGCAAGCACCCGAGCCTTTGTCGGTCGACCAACTGCCGCCTGAAACATCGCGACCGCGCCTTCATCCGTAATCGCAGACTCGTCTTCTCCGGGGCGCAGCTGGGTGTGAAAGGCGAACTGTCCCTTGCCGTCGACCGCCGCCATAAAGGCGCGCCGGTGCCCGTTGAAGGTCACATTCATCCATGCGGGCGGGTGCGGCACCTCTTGATAGAAATCCGGCGCGTCCAGATAGACCGCATACATTCGCCCGCCGAAGAAATCACGCACCGCGCCCTTGTCGCCTTCGTAATGGAAGCCGAGTGACTCCCGCACCATCGAACGCGCACCGTCGCCAGCTGCCATGTAGCGAGCAGTCACGGTCTTTTGCCCTGCACCGTCCGAGCCTGCAACATGCACGGAGACACTGTCGCCCCGATCTTCGTATCCGGTCACGTGCGTATTGAAAGAGATCGACACGCCCTGCAAGGCCTCGGCCTGCTGGCGAAGCACCTGCTCCACAAACTTTTGCGACACGCGATGGGGCAGTTCGGCAGCACTCCAAGAGCCTGACAAACTGACCACTTTCTCCCGCGCTTCCTTCGCGCTGGGCAGCCGAAAGCGCCCCAGTTCATGCCCTGAGTAGCGCGTGAAATAGGCGATATCGGTTGGGAAATCCTCAGGCAAACCAAGGCTGCGGATCTGATCCGCAAAGCCAAGGCGACGATAATGCTCCATTGTTCTGGCCTGGGTGGCATTGGCCTGCGGGTTGGTTGCGGTGGAGTTCTTCTGGTCAAACAGCGCCACACTAACACTGCGTCTTCCCAATTCATTTGCTAGCATCAGACCAAACGGTCCGCCGCCCACAATCACAACATCCACGTCAAACTGTTTCATTGGTCTGCCCCCGTCGAGTGGTCCGGTTTGATTGTTAGTGCATGGTCGGCCTTTGGCCTATCGGAACGATGCTTTCGGGCGCTGGTGGGCGGTATCCCAGAGCGCTGTGCGGTCTGACGGTATTGTAGTGGCGGCTCCACCTTTCGGCGTTCACGCGAACATTACCGTGACGATGGACTGTTGTGGGCACTTGTTTGAGGATCCCGAGAAAGATGTCGCAATGTTCGAGAATCTCGAGGAGGACTTCAAGGCAGCTGAGCTTTGAAGCGCTGTCTCCCACGCGGCCAGAATCTCAGCCGCTAGCTTCGTTGGAAATCGGGTTTGCGGCCCTGACGGAAGGCCGTGACAGCCTCGGCGTGGTCGCGCGTCTCATTCGATCGGATTTCGTCGGAGAATGCTGAATCCATGTGCGCCGCAGCCAAAGCAACCAACGGACGGTTGATCGCCTGCTTACTCCACTTGATCGCTTGCGTTGCGCCGCCTGCAATGCGCTCTGCCAACCCGTATACCCGTGCATCGAGCGCGTCCGCGGGAACGGCATCGGTCAGCAATCCAAGTTCCACTGCCTTGGGTGCTGGGATTGGATCCCCTGTCAGAAGGTATTCGCGAGCCCGCATGTAGCCGACAAGCTGCGGCCAGAGCAACGCACCACCGTCGGCTGCCACAAGTCCTATCGCAACGTGGGGGTCACCGATCTTGGCGGTATCGACAGCGATTGCTACGTCTGACGCTACGGCAAGAGACGCACCAAGACCCATCGCTGCACCGTTCACACGTGCGATGAGCGGCTTTTCGAGAGAGAGTTGGCCAAGCAGGATGCGCTTTGCTTCCCGGATCGTGTCGTGAAACCGGGTCGGCTCGTCGATCGCCTCCTGCATCCATTCAAGGTCACCACCTGCGCTGAACGCGCGCCCTGCGCCCGTCAAAACGATGACGTCGCTGTCGGGGTCAGCGTTGAGATCGTCGAAGAGCCGCGAAAGCTCAGTGTGCAACTTCGCATTTGCTGCGTTCAACTGCTCGGGACGGTCGAGCGTCACCGTGAGGATGCGGTCCTGACGTTCAAACCTGATGCACTCGTATCCCTGAAACGACCAACTCACGCAGACGCCCTCCCATGGACCCGCGCGAGTGGACTACCATCGAACAGAAACCCTTCGTAACCATTCGCACTTACCTTCTCACAAAGGTCTCGATAGCCGGGATTGCCGCCAATCCAGACGAGCGCTTCACGGCTTTCGCGACCAAGGTTCTTGTTGATCCCTGTGAACCAGGAGTTCGTCGATCCGATCAGCGTCTTCGACAAGAGTTTGTGGCACAGGCGGGTATAATCCTCCTGTGCTTCGCGCGTCGGCTCGACCACCTGCGTTCCCGTGTCGAAGGCCGTCTGCATCAGGCCGTCCAACCAGTCGATCATGATCGCAGAACAGCGAGGGATGTTGCAGAAGGTCGCGCCGTTCTGCGGGCCGACAAGCATGAAGAAATTGGGAAACCCCGCGACCTGCATACCGAGGTAGGTCTCGACACCCTCGTCGAAATCCTCCTTCAGCGACTTGCCATGACGTCCACGGATGTCGATCCGGTTCCATGAGCCAACGATGGCGTCGAAGCCTGTGGCAAAGATCAGGACATCCAGCGGGAATGATCCGCTCTCGGTCTCAATACCCTCGGGGGTAATCCGGGTGATCGGGTCTGCCTTGACGTCGATCAGATGGACATTCTCGCGATTATAGCACTCGAAATACTTCGTCTCCAAAGGCACGCGCTTGGTGCCATAGCCGTGGTCCTTCGGGATCAGCTTCTCGGCTGTCTCTGGATCGTCGACACGCTGGCGGATCTTGTCGGCAACGAAGTCTGTCAGAAGATCGTTGGCCTCGCGGTCGAACAGAACGTCCTTATAGTTGCCCAGCCAAAGCGAGAAGCCAGGGCCCTGATAGAGTTTCTCCCAGAGCGCCGCGCGCTCTTGCGGCGTGGCTTCCTTGGTCTCCATGTCACGGAAAACGTGGCTGAATCCGGCGAGAGTGGTGTCAAGGAAGTCAATCATTTCCCCGTAGTTCGCCTTGATCTCGACCATCTCTTCCCGAGATATCGCTCCGTTTCCGAGCGGCGTGCACCAGTTGGGCGAGCGCTGAAAGACCGTCAGGTCTTCGGCCTCCGCCGACAGTTCCTGTATGACCTGAACACCGGACGACCCGGTTCCTATGATGCCTACGCGTTTGCCTGCAAAGTCTATTGGCGCACCACCAAAGCCTTCGGGATCGCGGGGCCAGGTGCCCGTGTGCAAGGTCATACCTTCGAACGAGTCACGGCCAGGAATGTTGGGATATTGAGGCGCTGAAAGTGGCCCGAGGGCGGAAACAAGGAAACGGCAGGTCATCTCTGTCGTGCCATCCTCAAAGCCCAACCGCCAGAGACTGGCCTCGTCATCCCAGTGACAGGACGCAACACGGGCGTTGAAGGTGATGTCCTTGCGAATATCCATCACGTCCGCCGCGCGGTTGA
The DNA here is from genome assembly GCA_965662745.1 of uncultured Paracoccaceae bacterium. Classification (GTDB taxonomy): domain Bacteria; phylum Pseudomonadota; class Alphaproteobacteria; order Rhodobacterales; family Rhodobacteraceae; genus Anianibacter. The sequence continues at coordinate 41,868 of CBFIJK010000024.1, read as the reverse complement.
TGTAGCGCAGGACTTCCGGCTGAGCGGCGAACCGTTCTGACCAGTCGAATTCCTGCAGCAGGTCTTCATTGAAGAAATAGGCGTAGGTCTCGGATTCAGAATCGACCCGCGCGCCCGGATACCGGTTCCAGTTCCAGACGCCACCAACCTGGTCCGAGGCTTCAACGCCACGCACGCGCATCCCCATCTCGCGCAAGCGGTAGAGCATATAGAGACCACTGATACCGGCGCCGATGACGATAGCATCGAATTGCGGCTGTTGTGACATGACCTGCCTCCTCCTTGTGCCGCGCGAGGTCAAGCGCGGACCTGAAGAACGTGCCTTCCAGGAAGTCTACTGTCAAGTCGGCTTACATACTAACGCGTATTTCAAACGGAGAACTTCCTCAGATGGTCGACGATTCTCCGTGTCGCTTGCTCTGCTCGGGGCGTCAGTTTTGCCAGACCAAGGAACCCGTGGATCATGCCGACCTCTTCGACATAGCTCACAGGCAAACGCTGACTTTCCATCTCGATGGCCAGCGCACGCCCCTCATCCCGCAATGGATCGAACTCAGCCGTCAGCACGAGCGTCGGCGGCAATCGACGAGGATCGAGTTGCGAAAGATCCAGCTCGGGGGCCGCTGGACAGAAGACCGACCAGAACCAGCGCAACGCTTCGGAGGTCATCATGTATCCCTCTCCGAAATCGGCAATCGAGCGGCTTGAACCGCTCGGATCGAGCGCCGGATAGATCAGCGCAAGCGCGTCGATCAGGAGGCCATCATCCGCCGCGCCAAGCACGCTGCTTAGCGCAAGAAATCCCCCAGCGCTATCGCCGACGACTGATATACTCTTATTTTCAATGATTTTTTCAGCATGGACGAACCGCAAGACCGCAAGACAGTCCTCTTCAGCGGCTGGTGACGGATGCTCCGGCGCCAGGCGATAGTCGCAGGCGAAAACTTCGCAGCCGCTTGCCTGGGCGAGGCGTCGGCACTGACCGTCATGCGAATCGAGGCTGCCGAACACAAAGCCTCCACCATGCAGGAAGACGATCGCGTGACCTGAACTTCCGCCATACGGCACGTATCGGCGGACCCTGATGGGACCTGCCGGTCCGGCGATCTGAGTATCCTCCACGCTCGCCATGACAGGCCCCAGGTCCCGGGCCATGAAGCCGTTCAATGCATCGCGATAGACTTGCAACGACTGCCCTTCGCGCGGCGGGCGAACGGCGAACCGAGGGTCGGACAACAGTGCCTCGAAAGCGGGATCGACCGAACCGCAACTCTCCATATGAGTTCCTCCTTGCCGGAAGACTTGCAAGTCGAAAACATACGTGCAAGTATATTTTTGAACCAAGGCGCACGGACACCCCCGCCGCCTGCCATCAGTCTTTGGGAGGAGCTGATGTCACCGTCCTTCTCGGAACGACATGATGCGGTCCTCGCCCGCCATCCCGAATGGCGCCCGCGGATGCTGCACGAAATCATCGACGAGGTCGCGGCCGAATTTCCGGACCGGCCATATGTGATCACCGATGCGGGCCAGTTCACCTATCGCGACGTGGTCGAGCGTTCCCGGCGTGTCGCAGGCGGTCTTGTCGAGGCGGGGGTTGCGGCCGGGGACCACGTTGCGCTTCTTATGGCGAACCATCCTGACTTCGTTTGGACGAAGCTTGCGATTTCACGCGTCGGCGCAACCTGCGTCCCGATCAACTTCCTGAATCGCAAGGATGAGCTGGCCTACGTGCTGAAACAGTCCGACGCAAAACTACTCATCACAATGGATCGGTTCCGCGATCTCGATTACCTTGCAATGCTCGACGAGATTGCGCCGGACTGGGAAGCGAACGGCGGCGGCGACCATCTTGAAAAGCTGATGGGCGTCGTGGTTCGGCCTGACAGTGCAACGCCTGATCGCGCCGCGCGGCTGTTGTCCGACCTTGATGCGGATTTGCCCTATCAAGCCTCGGGTGCGCCCGAGGCTGTGTCCGACATCATCTACACCTCGGGCACGACGGGTCAGCCCAAGGGCGTTCTGCTGACGCACGACATGCTGGCTAGGGCGTCATTCACCAGCGCCCTCACACGGGGATTCGACGATGGCTGGCGGGTGACCTTTTCACTGCCGATGTATCACGTCTACGGCTACGTCGAGGGAATGCTCACCGTCCCCTGGGTAGGTGGTGCGATCATCCCGCAAGTCGGGTTCTCGCCTGCGGACACCGTGGAGGCGATCATCCGGCACAAGGCGCACGACATTCTTCTTGTGCCGACGATGACACTCGCGATCCTTGATCATCTTCGAGAGAACCCGGCGGAATTCACAAGCCTCGTTGCTGTCCTCAATTCCGGTCAACGCAGCCCGAAAGCCATCTGGGACGACATTCGAACCCACTTCGGCGATGTCGAGCTAACGACCGGCTACGGAATGAGCGAAGTGACCGCCACTATGGCGCTGACACGCGTGGGCGATCCCGATGAAAAGCTGCGCGAAACGAACGGGCGTATGCGCGATGCAGGACCTGCCGGAGTGCAAGACCTCGGCGGGCGGCTCGTTCAATATCGCGCCGCTGACCCGAAGACCGGACAGGTCCTGCCTGACGGCGAACTCGGGGAACTCCAGGCGACGGGCGTATGCGTGACCCAAGGCTATTACAACAAGCCCGAGGAAACCGAAAAGACCTTCACGAAGGACGGTTGGCTGCGGACCGGAGATCTTGGGCGACTGCTGCCCGATGGGTATCTCGTTCTCGAAGGGCGGACCAAGGAATCCTATCGCTGTGGCGGCGAGCAGGTGATGCCGACCGAAATCGAGGACGTCCTGACCGGCCACCCAGCAGTTCTGCAAGCGCACGTCGTGCCCGTGCCCGACGACCGGATGGGCGAGGTTGGGGTCGCCTACATCGTTGTGCGTGGCAAGGACGCGGTCAGCGGGACCGAGTTGATGGAACGCTGCAAGGCCAATCTCGCCCGGTTCAAAGTTCCCAAGCACGTGCTGTTCATCGATCAGGCCGATCTGCCTGTGACGCCATCGGGCCGGGCGCGAAAATTTCTTCTGACCAAACGCGCCGTTCAGGAATTGGGGATTGAGGCATGACACGCGTCGCACTTGTGACCGGCGCCGCGCGCGGAATCGGACAGGCGATCGCCCGTCGGCTCGCAGAGGACGGGCATGACGTCGCGATCCTGGACATCGATGCAGCGGCCGCATGCGAGACGATCCGTCTAGTGGAGGCAACCGGCCGCCGCTGTGTCGCTGTTTCCGGCGATGTGACGAAACTGGCAAGCTGCGAGTCTGCCGTCGCGCAGGTGACTGATGCGCTCGGCAAACCGACGATTGTTGTGAACAACGCCGGTCTTCTGCGAGAAGGCACCCTGCGCAAGACCCATGTCGAGGACTGGCAGGCAACCATCGACGTAAATCTTGCCGGCGCTTTCAACATGGCCAAGGCAACCCAGATTGGGATGCGCGAGGAAGCCTTCGGCCGGATCGTCAACCTGACATCGATTGGCGCCTTGGGTGCGACGGGCCTGTCGGCCTACAGCGCCGCCAAGGCCGGGCTGCACGGGCTGACCAAATCGCTGGCCATCGAGCTTGGGCGCTTTGGCATCACCGTGAATGCTGTCGCACCCGGACTGACCCTTACCCCGATGATCGAGGGCATGTCGGGTCGCACCGGCGAAGGCATTGACGCGATGACCGAGACCGCTCTGCGCGACATCCCTAGAGGACGGCTTGGCACGCCCGAGGACATCTCGCACGCAGTGTCGTTCTTCGCCGACGCCCGGTCCGATTTCGTGTCGGGCCAGATCCTCTACGTCACCGGAGGCCCGAAATGTTGACCGAAAGGACCGATCCCATGACCTCTGCCCCCGACGAAAAGGCATTCCGCATCACAAAGGACACGCCTGTCGGTTTCGAACTGATCGGCGTCAAGAAGAAGGCCGCGATCCAGCTCATGGGTTCGCGCCTCTGGGGCCGGTTCAACCCCAACCACTGGGACCCGGTTTATGCCGCTGAAACCGGTCTCGATGCGCCGATTCAGACCGGCGAGATGAGCTCTGCCTATATCGCTGAGATGTGTGTGAACTGGCTGGGGGCCGCTATGTTCACGGGCGCGAAGATTACCTGCAAATACGTCGCCTCTACACGCGCCAACGAGATCATCGTTACCCATGGCCGCGTGACCGGCAAGGAACCCAAGGGCGATGGCTATCGCTTTACCATCGAGGTCTGGGCCGAGAATGAGGACGGCGAGAAGAAGACCGTTGGCACCGTCGAAGCAGATGTGGAGGTCTGATCATGAACAAGAACATCACCACCGACAGCCTGCGCCCCATGACCGAAGTCCAGATCCGGCAGACCCGAGACTTCGTGGAAAGCCTGAAGGAAGAATGCGAGACCTACTGGGACATGGTCGACATCGGCGACGTGCTCTCACGCGACCTGACTATCACGCCGGAACTCGTGATCCTTTATGCCGACGCCGTTGAGGATTTCACCCCCTGGTATGAAGGCTGGAGGATGAACACCTGGCGCATCGAGGGCGAAAGCCCATTCGGTGGCGCCATCGTTCCACCCTTGATGATGAGCCACTTCGTATTGTCGGTCCAGTTCGACCACACCAAGCCTTTTGCCATCGGGTCCGTGCACACCATGCATGAGACCGAAATTCTTGCCCCCATTCCGGTCGGCGCGACCGTGACGATCAGCGCCAAGGCTGTCGACAAGTTCGAAAAGCGCGGTCGCCGCTACGTGCGCCACGAAGTGACAGTGGCCGATACGGGGAGCGGGATGCTCTACATGCGCGAACTACGGGACATCATGTCGCTATGAGCAAGGCATCTGCAAATGCATCTGCGGCGGCGCAGGTTTCGACGCCAGCGGCGGACGGGCATAAGGGCGGAGTAGTTTCCGCACCCAAGGACAGCACCATGCTCAATACCAAACGCCGCAGCTTTCGCGACGAGGTGACCCAACTCAAGCGCGACAGGATCATCGAGACCGCCGCAGACCTGTTCCACCGGCAGGGATATGCGAACACCACGCTTGACGCCGTCGCCGAGCAGATGGGGTTCTCAAAGGCTTTCATTTATTCGAACTTCGGCTCGAAGAACGACCTGCTGGTCGAAATCTGCATACAGGGCGTCGCGCGCGTCCATGATGCGGTCGAGGGCGTCATCAAGATGCGTCTCGACACGCGGACCACGCTGGCGCTGATCGTCGAGCGTTACGTCTCGTCCGTGCTTCAGCATCAAAAGCTGATCGCCGTCCACACGCGCGAGGACAAGAACCTGTCCGAGACTGACGCTGTGCGCGCGAACGATGCACGCCGCGCCTTCTTTCACATGTTGTCCGACTTCATCGCCAAGGGGCGGGACGAGGGTGTGTTCGAAACCGACGATCCCCTGCTGAGCGCGCTGACGCTTGGCGGATCCGTCACATGGATGGCGTTCTGGTATCGAGACGGCGGTCGCCTTTCCCAGCAGGATATCGCTGCACAACTCACCCGCTCGACCATGCTGATGCTGGGCGCGGTAGAGAAGGATTAGGCGGTAGACACATGAAGAATGATCGGCTCTTCAGCACTCTTGGCGCGGCGGCAGCAGTGGTTCCCGGCATACTCTTGCTGGCAACCGCGCTATTGACGCTTGCTGATGTGGTCGGTCGCAACCTGCTGAACGCCCCGGTTCCGGGCGCGACAGAACTGACCGAACTGGCCCTCGTGGCGATCACCTTCCTGCTCTATCCGCGCGTTGCATGGCGGGATTCCCACATCTCGGTCGATCTTCTTGACGGGATCATGGGACGGATCGCCCGCCGCCTGCAGCTTGTGCTGGCGGCCCTCGTCGGGTCCGCCGCTTTCGGAGTCCTGGCCTGGCGGCTATGGCTTCTCGGCGACCGCATTACGGGCTATGGCGACGTCACCCCCTACCTGCGCCTGCCTCTTGGTCCCGTTTACTACGCCATGGCGATCCTGTGTGGGATCACGGCAGCAATCTACCTTCTCCGCCTTGCCTTGTCGCTGGTCGCCGCCGACCGCCTGCCAGAGCACCTGAACTCCGCTCCGAGAGGGCTTGAATAATGCTGACGGCGGCTGTCGGATTCCTTTGTGCCTTCGCACTGATCTTCCTTCGCGTGCCTATCGCGCTTGCGCTTGGGCTGACCGGTGCTGTCGGATACGGTCTGATCGTTGGACTGGCCCCTGCCCTATCGATGGTCGGACTATCCACCGTCAGCTCGACGCTTAGCTATAACCTGGCCGTCATTCCGCTGTTCATCCTCATGGGAAACCTGATCGCGGGAGCCGGAATCGCGCAGGAACTTTATCGCGCAGCGCAGACCTTTGTGGGACACCTGCGCGGCGGACTTGGTGTGGCGACGATCCTGTCCTGCGGCGGTTTCGCAGCGGTCTGCGGGTCGTCCGTGGCCACCGCGGTCACCATGGGCCGCGTCGCTATCCCGTCGATGCGAGAATTCGGCTACTCGGACAAGCTGGCCACCGCCACGGTCGCAGCAGGCGGCACTTTAGGCATCCTGATCCCGCCATCTATCATCATGGTGGTCTACGGAATCACGACCGAGACCAACATCGGCGCGCTCTTTGCCGCCGGGATTGTGCCGGGGTTGATCGGTATGATCGGTTACAGCCTTGCTGTTCAATACACCATTGCACGCGATCCGACTTCGGCTCCGACGCTTGACCGCGCGTCTCGTGCGGAACGCCGCGCGGCTCTGCGCGACACGTGGTCGGTCGGGTTGCTGTTCATCATCGTGCTCGGCGGCATCTATGCAGGTCTGTTCACCGCAACCGAGGCATCCGGGATCGGCGCATCCGGGGCGTTGCTGTTCGCGCTTCTGCGCAAAATGCCGATGCGTAAATTGCTGCGCATACTGGTGGACTCGGCAGAGACCACAGCCGTTCTCTTCGCCCTGATTATCGGCGCCAAGATCTTCGCCGAGTTCATCAACTTCACCGGCGCGCACCGTGGGGTGCTGTCGCTGGTGCAGGACGGCGGCCTGTCACCAGCTATGGTGATGCTGGTGATCTGCCTCATCTACATCGCGCTTGGCTGCGTTCTGGACAGTCTTGCGATGATGCTTCTGACACTGCCGATGTTCTTTCCGATCGTGGTCGGGCTTGGCTACGATCCGGTGTGGTTCGGCATCATGGTTGTGATGCTGGTCGAGCTTGGCCTGATCACGCCGCCCATAGGCATCAATCTGTTCATTCTGAAATCGGTGGTTCCCGAAGTGAAACTCGGGACCATCATTCGCGGCATCCTGCCCTTCATCGTCGCCGATGTGGGAAGGCTGCTTCTCATCGGACTTGTGCCCGTTCTGGCCCTGGCTTTGCCCCGGCTACTCTTTTGACGACACACGCCCGATCACCCGGCCCGGGAGGAGACCCGGCCACCCATGGGAGGACGACATGAAACACTTTACCGCCTTTGCCGCCGCAGCAGCCATTTCAGCGCTCGGCGCCACTTCCGCGATGGCCCAGGAAACGGTCCTGCGGTATTCGTCATGGTTCCCGCCGAGCCATTCGCTCAACACCGCGCTGGCCGAGTGGATCGCCAACGTGGAAGAAGCGACCGAGGGCCGCGTCACCGTTGAATACCTGCCTGCCACAGTCGGCGCGGTGCGCGACCAGTTCGACGTTGCGCGCGACGGGCTGGCCGACATCACTCTGATCCTGCCAGGCTATACACCGGGCCGTTTCCCGCTGATGGAAATGGGCGAACTGCCCTTGCTGGTGCCTACTGATCAGGCAACGGTCGCGCCGGCCTTCAACCGTGTCTACGAAGAAGAACTGGCACAATATGCGCCATTCGAGGGCACCCATGTCCTGACCGTTTTCGCCTCGGCCCCAACCTCGGTCACGACGTCATCAGGCAATGCCGTCACCTCGATGGATGACTTCAGCGGCCTCAAACTGCGCGCGCCCTCGACCACGGCCAGCGCCGTGATCGACGCCGTTGGTGCGGTCGCCGTGCAAAAGCCGGTGACCGAGATTTACGAACTTGCCTCGACAGGCGTTGTCGACGGCACGTTCTTCTCGCTCGCGCCGATCATTTCGTGGAAGACCGAAGACATCTTCAAGGAAATCACCGAGATTCCCGGAGGCATGGGCCAATCGGTGATCGCCCTCTTGATGAACCAGGCTCGGTGGGACTCGCTTTCCGCTGAAGATCAAGCCGCCATTAACGGCGTGTCAGGCCCGGCACTAGCCGCAATCATCGGGCGCGTCTGGCAAGAGGATGAGGACAAGGCACAAGCGCAGCTGGCAGAAATCGGCGGCTTTACCTTCCACGACGTGTCGGACGAGATGTTCACCAACTTCAAAGCCGCGATCCAGCCGGTCGAGGCCGAATGGATCGAGCGCGCCAAGGCCGAAGGGGTTGAAGACCCACAGGCACTGCTCGATGCGTTCCGTGCAGAGTTGGAAGCTGCTGGCGCAACCAACTGAATTACCAGGTGGGGCCCCTAACCTCGCGGCCCCACCTTCTACTGGCATTCCAAAGATTATTCGCTCTCACTTGCACTGTCATCGGATATAATCGACCGAGAAGTCTACGTTGCTCAACGCAAATGCTTTTTCCAACTAAGGGTTCGATCAGGCTGGATTGAAAATCCTCGTGTCGGTGGTTCGATTCCGCCCCCGGGCACCATAATTTCTATTTTATTCAGATACTTAAGATTTTTCGGCTTAGCGTGAGGCCCAGCGTTGATGAGCTTGGGTATCGCTGGGGTATCAATTTGCACAAAGTTCTCCGCTCGGCGCGACAAAACTTCACCTTAAGTGTGCACGAACTGAAATCTGTCTGACGTCAGCACTCATGGGACAGATTTGAGTTTTTCGTAACGGAGGATTTCTGGATCATCGCAGCCACCAAGGAGCGAAGCTGAACCAGAAATCCGGAACATCGGTGGGCGCGGCCGACAAGCTGGTCAAGGGGATCAAACGAAAGACCCGAAAGCAGTACTCGGCCGATGAGAAGATCAGGATCGTGTTGGCTGGCCTGCGCGGTGAGGAGAGCATCGCCGCGCTTTGCCGCCGCGAGGGGATCAGGGAGAGCCTGTACTACACGTGGTCGAAGGAATTCCTCAAGGCGGGCAAGCAGCGGCTGGCCGGTGATATAGCCCGTCAGGCGACCTCGCCCGAGGTCAAGGGACTCCGGTCCGAGGCGACAGCGCTGAAGGAGGTCGTAGCAGACCTGAACCTCGAAAACCGGCTGCTCAAAAAAAGCATGGTCGGGGGCGAGCCATGGTCCGCCATTGGTCCGAGGACAATGGCGAGCGAGTACGAGGCATGAGGTATTGCGTAGCAATGTCCCGAGAGGGGAGGCGGATGCCAACAAACAGAACCCGACACCGAAGGATGAGTGGGACGCATCGACCATCGATCCGGCAAATGCGCCTCGTGCGGTCCGCGAGTATATCGACACACTGGATGCGGCTGCGTTCGGCGCAGCAAGCGAGGTTCAACGGAATGATCTTTGTCTTATAATACAGAACATTTTCTGCGACCATGCCGATACGAGTGACGCCCTATGCTCGCCCCAACTCTTCTTTCAAGAATTCCAATCGGTCTTGTCCAAAAAACCAACGGCCTTCATGGACGTATGTCGGAGAGCCAAAAATCCCGATCTCGATGGCCGCGTCCGTCATTTGCCCGGATCTTTCCACAATCTCTGGCATGGTGCTTTTCGCGAGTAAATCATCCGGCGCGATGCCGTGTTTGAACAAGGCAGTCTTAATGTCTTCAGGGTCCGAAATGTCGAGATCGTGGATCCACACAGCCGAAAGAACGGCCTTCGTCACAAGGGCTTGTTCCGTGCCAATCGTCTCGGCTGCAGTGATGACGGCGCAAGCCAGTTCCATCGGCACCGGCCAGAATGCAGGCGTCTTGTTGAAGGGAAGCTGTCTTTTCATGGCCCAGCGGGCCATGTCGGCCTTGCGATGATGCTGACGGACCTCGGGGTATTTCGCGGGCGGGAAGGACCCGGCCGCCGCAAACACCCGTCCCATATCCAGAGGATGAAAGCGAACCTCTGCACCGGCGTCGGCGCAGAGGGCGACAAAGGCGTCATGGCCGAGATAGGCATAGCCCGACGTCGGCGCGAAATAGTAATCGACGAGCTTAGGCAGCGGCAAAGGGCAGGCCTTCATCGATCGGAAGGCTCATGTTACGCGACCATTCATTCCACGAGCCGAAGTAGATGCGGACGTCTTTCACGCCCGCCTCCTTGAGCGCCAGAAAGGTATTGGACGCCCGCGCGCCCTTGAAGCAGTAAAGGTAAACCGGCGTGTCCGGTGTGATCCCCACGGTGGCGCATTCGGCGAGAACTTCGGCGGAGGATTTCATCATCGGGCCATCCGCCGTTGGCTTCATCATGCGGTACCACTCGATCCAGACGGCCCCCGGAATGCGCCCCTTTCGCGGGCAGAAGTCAGGGCCATAGGGCGAGGAACTTGTGGCAACCCATTCGTCCACATCCCGCACGTCTAGCAAGGCCACATCAGGCTTCCCCAGCGCGGCCGTCACGTCGTCGACCGTCAGCATCAACGCTGCGGCCTCGGGATCGATGTCAAAGCTGGCCGGCGCGGGAGAGACGGCCTCGGTTGTGACCGGCATGTCAGCCGCGCTCCAGGCGGCAAATCCGCCATGCAGGACCTTGATCGCGGGATAGCCAAGATAGCTCAGCAGGAAATACCCACGGCAGGATTGGCCGAACCCGGAATTCATCGATTCCTCATAGATCACGGCGGTCTTGGTGCCATCGAGCCCAGCTGCGCCAAAGGCATCTGCGAATTTCTGTGTGAGCTCTGCCATGCCGGCGACATCGGACGTCGCGAGATAGGTGAAGATGTCATGCAGGTTGACCGCACCGGGAATATGCCCGGCGGCAAAGGCCTCCGGCGCGCGCGTATCAATGATCACGATCTCGGAGGCGGGGAGCGCTGCAAGCTCAGTGGGTGAAATCAGAACAGACGTCATTTGAAATTCCTTTCGGTGTCAGGCAGCTGGAAGCTCGGCCAGCATTTTCCGCAATTGTTTGGTGGCGGGGGTGACGACGGCGATGAAATAACTCTCGCGCAGCCGCCGCTGCGCCGCCCCTTGGTTGACAAAGCCGCGCGCCCCGCAATGCAGCATCGCGAAATGCGCCGCCTCAGTGGAGGCTTCTCCGCCGCGTAGACGGGCGGTTACGACACGGCGGAAATAACCGATGGAGGTATCATAGGGGCTTTTGGCCAGATCCATGATCTCGTCTTCCAACTCATCGAGCAGCGCCTGAAAATCCTCCGGTTGCTTCTCCAGGTATTTGTTCACATGCCCCAATTGCCCCCGGACCTGTTCCATCAGCTTGATGGAGCTGCGGATCATGCCAAGCGCCATCCCGGTTTGCATCAGGACGAAGCCGGGGCGGATCTTGTTGAGATAGCCGTCGATTGGATCGGCCAGAACGAAGGTGTCGGAGATCATCGCATCGCGGAATTGCACCGACCGTGTGGCGGTGCCCGCCATCGACATGAAATCGTGATCGAGCACGGTCTTCACGCCGGGCTGGTCGCCGCGGGCGACGGCCATCACATGCTTCAAGCCATCATCTTCCTCAACGGAAAAGACGATGCCGAAATAGCCGTCTTCGCCTACGTTCGACACCCAGGGCAGCGCGCCTTTCACGGTGTAACCGCCTTCGACACGCGTGCCCTTCAGGCGCATCTTCTCGATGCCGAAGAAGGTCTTCATCGGGTTCGACAGCCCGGTACCGCCGAGGGCCGCGCCGCTTGCAAGCTTGGGAAGAAGCGTGGATTTCAGCGCGTTATTGTCGGACGAGGCCACGTACCAACCGAGCGCGTCTTGGCACCACATGCAAAAGGCGGTGGAAATGCATTCCTCCCCCGCCCGTGCGATGGCCTGGATGGTCTGGCCCATGTCCAACGGGTCATCGACATGGGCCCCATAGGCCCCCGCCGTGCCAAAGGCGCGCATGATATCTTCGGGATAGAGCCCCGCATCAATCTCGCGCACCAAAGGCATCAGACGGTCTGTGGCGACCGCATCAACGCGGGTCAGCATGGCTGAAGGATCAGCTATTCTTTCCTGGAGTGTCATTGCGGTCTCCTTTGATGGACCAGATCAGACCGTCTCGGCAACCATGTTAACGGGCCGCGAGAACGTATTGAAAACAGGGGAATACTTGATGACATGCGCGACAAGCTCATCGATGGTCGCCTGTGGAACGCCTTCACATTCCATGTCGACTTTAATGCGCACATCGGTGAACCCTATAGGCTTGGCATCGTTGAGATCCCCGGTGCCCCAGACGGCGGTAATGTTGAGATCGCCTTCGAGCTCAAGCTCCAGCTTGATCACTGTCATGCCACGGTGCACGGCATTGGCATGCAGGCCAACGGCCACGCAAGAGCCGAGCGCCGCGAGGGACGCTTCTGACGGGTTGGGGGCGGTGTCATCGCCCAAGAGGCCCGGCGGCTCGTCGACGATGTATGGCTCGAGGTTGCGGATGTAGTTGGCGTGGCGGAACTTGCCTTCTGCCACGGTCTTGCATTTAAGCGTCTTGATGACTTCCGGATTGGCCTTGCCACTCTCGATCAGCGTTTCAAGCCCGGTCTTGTCGATGGGCGCAAGGCATCCCGTCAGGGCGGTTGCAGGTTCAGTCATTGTGGTCTCCTCTTTGATAACTCAGGCGGATTTGATCCAGTTGAGGCGGGTGATTGCTTTCTGGCACAGGGAATCGAGGCCGAAGCCGATGACACCGATCACCACCACGGTGGCAGAAAGGCGGTCATATTCGAGCGTGTCGCGGGCGTCGTTGATGGCGTAGCCAAGGCCGGAGGTGACGCCGAGATATTCGGCGGGCACTAGCACCACCCAGGCAACGCCAAGGGCGAGGCGGATGCCGGTCAGGATGTCGAGCGCGATGGCAGGCAAGATTACGGTGGTCAGCATGTGGAAGGGATTGGCCCCCAGATTGCGCGCCACCTTGATCCAGGCCGGATCGATCCGGCGCACGCCAGCGGCTGTCGCAAACAGGATGGGCCAGACGGCAGCCACGGCGATCAGGAATATGATCGCCCCGTCCCACGTATCAAACCCCATCACGGCGATGGGCATCCAGCTCAGCGGCGAGATCATGCGCAGGAATTGAAACGGGATATTCGTGACCTCGCGCAGCTGCGCGATGCGTCCCACGAGGATGCCCATCGGGACGCCGATCACTGCAGCGATCCCCATGCCGTAGCCGACCCGATAGAGCGACGGGCCGGTCATCTCCAAGACCTCGCCGGAGGTAACCATCTCCCAAAGCCGCGCCATCGTAGAGCCCGGCGCGAAGCTGGCGAAGGCAAACATATCGGGATCATTCGCCACCGCCCGCCCGCCAAGCCACCACAAGGCCAGAAGCAGGCCCATCCCGATTACGCCGTTCAGCGCGCCGCGATGCCTGCCAAGGGACGGCAGGCTGCGGGCCGTGGATATGTCGGCCATGCTGCTCACAGCTTGAGGATCTCTTCGCGCACGTAGGGATCACCTGGATTGACCGACGGATCGTTCAACCATTCGGGATTGGCCTCCAGAGCGGCCTTGACGAAGGTGTAATCCACCAGATCCTCAGTCACGAAATCCGCATCGAGATCGGACAGGAAGGTCGTGTCGCCGCTGACCACAGTCTCCGACATGGATTCGACGATCAGCTTGGTCGCGGAAGGATAGGGCCAGGGCTGGAAATCGATCCGACCGTTCTGGAACTCGGCCTGGTTCCGGATCGCGCCGCTGTCGATGTAGTCGGCGTTGTCCTCGTAGACCGTCATCGCGCGGGTGACGACGGGTCCCGGTGCCGGCAGATAGCCTTCGCCATCTTTGGACAGCAGCTGCGCCACCTCGGCCTTGTTCTGGCTGGCATAGATCGCGCCACGCACCACGGCGTTCATCACCTTCTGCGTCCATTCCGGTTTGGCGGCGGTAACCGTCTCGTTCATGCACACGACGCAACAGGGGTGGTTCTTCCAGATGTCCCCGGTAAAGCGCAGCATGCGCGCGCCCGCCGCCAGTTCGCCAAGGGCATTGAACGGCTCGGCCACGATATAGGCGTCAATCTTGCGCGCGGCCAAGGCAGGCGGCATGTCGGGCGGCGGCAGGACTTGCAGGTTGCATTCATCCGGGGCGAGCGGCTCGCCCTGAGACTTGATTACCGCCGTGATGCCCGCGGCCCGCAGGGCGTATTGCAGCACGATGTTGTGCATCGAGTACCAGAACGGCACAGCGACCTGCTTCCCGCCAAGGCCCGCGAAATCGGTGATGTCGGTATGCCGCCCGACAACGAGCGCAGAGCCGTTGGTGTGGGCCCAGGCCATGATCTTGACCGGCACGTTGTTGTTGTAGCGCATCCACACCGGGATCGGTTTGAGGAAATGCACGAGATTGAACTTGTTGGAGGTGAAGCCCTCGATCAAAGGGGCCCAGCCACGGATCAGCGTCGGCCGCTCGGCCTCAAGCCCCTCATCCGCAAAGTATCCCTTGGCATGTGCCACCAGCAGCGGCGTGGCATCGGTGATGGGCAGATAGCCGATACGCACGACGTCATCGTCCTGCGCCTGCGCCATCGACGGCATCACGCCCAGACCTGCCAGCATCGCGGCCAGACCGCCTGCAGCCAACATGTCGAGCGTCTGGCGTTTTTCGTGATCCACGCCGTCGTGGCCACAGCAGGCGGCGTGCAGGTCGATGGTCTTGGGGTCGGTGGGATGTGCCATGATCTCTCTTTCGTTGGTGCCCGTCAGGACGCTTGCATCTTCGTGTAAATGTGGTTGAGCCGGGCCAGTTCGCTTTGGAAGCCCGGGTTGTTCAGATCCCGCGCCTGCTCGGTCAGGGCTACCTTCGTGTCCTCGATAATCACGCCTGCGCCTGATTGCAGAAACACCGCCCGGTCGGCCATCAGCACCGCCTCGGAGACGTCATGGGTCACAAGGATCATCGTCAGACCGAGGCGCTTGGCGATGGCGCGGACATCCGCTTGCATGGCTTGGCGCGTGAACATGTCGAGCGCCGAGAAAGGCTCATCAAGCAGCAAGACCTCAGGACTGGGAGCCAGAGAGCGGGCCAGCGCCACGCGCTGTTGCTGACCTCCGGAGAGGTCCTGCACATTTCGATCCGAAAAGGCCGACAGATCGACGAGGCGCAGCACATCGTCGACCCGCGCCGCGACGCCCTCCTTTTGCCCCGCATACCGCAGACCAAGACCCGCATTCTGGGCCACCGTCATCCAGGGAAAGAGCGACGGGGCCTGAAACATCATCACCCAGCGTGGGGAGGGGCCTGTGACTTGTCGGCCCGCGATCCGCACGCCGCCGGCGCTGGGGCGGATCAATCCGGCAATGATATGCAGCAGGGTCGACTTGCCCGAACCAGACCGACCGATCAACGCCACGACCTCGCCCGGCGCGATCGACAGATCGATGCCCGACAGCACCGGCCCATCGACGCTGCGATAGGTATGCCCCACCGCCGACACCAGCACATCCGCTTGGCCCGCGGGATGTACGGCATCGGCCACCTCGGCAGCGGGATGATCGTGTCGCATCACCGCCTACCAGCTGTTGTAGCCGAGGAATTTGCCGGACATCTCGACCTTCACCCGGTCGCCCTTGGGGTGCTCGACGCGGGTGACGGACATGTCGAAATCAATGGCGGACATGATGCCGTCGCCAAATTTTTCCTGGATGATCGCCTTGAGTGTCGGGCCGTATACTCCGACGATCTCGTAGAAGCGATAGATGCAGGGATCAGTCGGAACGGCCTGTTCCCAGATCTTGGTGGGGCTTTCGGCAAGGACTTGCGCCGCTTCCTGCGGCAGGCCCATGGTCGACACCATCAGCGCCGCTTTATCTGCTGGAAACGCATTCATCCCCATGGCCGCGGAATGGGTCCAGATCGGGGACATGTCGATCTTGTCAGCGATCTCTTCCCAGGTCATGCCCGTCTGCTTTTTGGCTGACAGGATCATCGCCGCGACGTCCTCTTTCGTCATCATCTCACTCATGGGTCTTGTCCCTTGCTTGTGGTCTGTGTCTGTCCCCAGACGATCGTGGATTTTGGAAATCAGGCCTGAACGGCGCGCAGATGCGGTCCCTCTTCGGGGTCGTTCGTGGCGCTCTCCTTCTTGTCGATCCGCACCGTCTCGGGCCTGTGCGTATCTCCATCCGCGGGCTGTCCTGCCAGATCGCAGGACCGCTGCCCGAGGAATTGGACGAGATGATTGCGGATCGCGTAGTAGTTCGGATGTTCGACGATCCTTGTCCGATTGCGCGGCCTCGGAATGGTGATCTCGACGTTTTCCGCCACCCGCGCCAACGGCCCGTTTGTCATCAGCAGGATGCGGTCTGCCAGAAGGATCGCCTCGTCGATGTCGTGGGTGATCATGAAGACGGTCTGGTCCGTGCCGCTCCAGACCTTGATCAGCTCGTCCTGAATGGTCCCCCGCGTGAGGGCATCGAGCGCGCCGAAAGGCTCGTCGAGCAGCAACAGCTTGGGTTCATTCGCAAAAGCCCGCGCGATGGAGACGCGCTGACGCATGCCGCCGGACAATTGGCTGGGCTTGCGGTGGATCGCATCGCCCGTCAGTCCGACCTTGTCTAGAAACGCCGTTGAATGGTCGATGACCTGCTGTTTCGTCCAGTCCGGAAAGCGTGCCCGCACCCCGAAAGTGACGTTCTTCAACGCTGTCAGCCATGGCAGCAGCGAGTAGTTTTGGAACACCACACCGCGGTCGAGGCTCGGGCCGGAGACCTCGAACCCGTCCATCTTGACGACCCCACTCGTGGGATCCGCGAGACCGGCGAGGATGTTCATGATCGTCGACTTGCCGCAGCCGGAATGGCCTAGGATGCAGACAAATTCGCCCTTTTCGATCCCAAAGCTGGCGTTCTCGAACACCGTGAAGGAGCCACCTTTGCCGTCCGGATACTGCTGGGTCAGGTTTTGGATGCTCAGGAAAGACGATGCCATGGGATCGCTCCTATTCTGCGTAGGCGACGGCGCGTTGCAGCAAGCCGAACATTGAGTCCAGCAGCATGCCGACGACGCCGATCATGAGGATTGAAAAGATGACGGAGGTCAGGTCGAGATTGTTCCACTCGTTCCAGACGTAGTAGCCGATGCCCGTGCCCCCAACGAGCATCTCGGCCGCCACGATCACCAACCAGGCGATCCCGATCGAGATGCGCATGCCCGTCACGATGGTGGGGGCTGCCGCAGGCAGGATGACGGTGAAGGCCGTTTTCAGCGCTCCCAATTCATGTGTCCGCGCGACATTCACCCAATCCTCGCGCACGCCGGCCACGCCAAACGCGGTGTTGATCAGCATCGGCCATATCGAGCAGATGAAGATCACGAAGATCGCAGAGGCCTCGCTGTCCTGAATGATGAAGAGTGCCAGCGGCATCCACGCCAGGGGCGAGATGGGGCGGAGCACCTGGATGAATGGGTTGAGTGCCTTGTAGGCGACTGACGACATGCCGATCAAGAAACCCAGCGGAATGGCGATCAGTGCGGCGAGGAAATAGCCGGTCAGAACGCGGTAGATCGAATAGCCGATCTGGATACCGATGCCCTTGTCGTTGGGCCCCGCGTCGTAGAACGGATCGGAGAGCTGCTGCCACGCCTTGCCCAGCACCTCGCTGGGCGGCGGGACGCCTGCTTTCGGCTGCCCCGCGCCTGTGAGGATCTCATATTCGGTGAGTTCGCCCACGGGCACCGCTGCAGGGATCGACATCTCCCAGATCAGGCAGCCCACGATCAGGATCAAAACCGAGATCAGGGCGGACTTCTTGTTTTCGCTCAGAACGCCCATCACTTCTTAATCGCGAAGCTGTCGATGTAGGCCTCGGGCGCATCCGCATCGAATGTTTTGCCCATGATCGTATGCGACTTGTAGGTGATGTCCGGCGCTTCATAGCCCAGATCTTCCATCACCTTCTTGGCGTCGGCGGCGAGATAGACCTGTTCGGCCACGGCCTTGTAGTCGATATCGCCCTCGATATAGCCCCATCGCTTCATCTGGGTCAGGATCCAGACCCCCATCGAATGCCACGGGAAAGGATCGAAATCGATCCGGTCGGGCACACGCTGCACCTCGCCAAGACCGTCTGCATAAGTGCCAGTCAGGACCTGCTGGATCACGGTCACCGGCTGGTTGAGATAGTTCGTCGGCGCGATGGCCTCGGATATTTCCACCCGGTTCTCTGCCTGCGAGGCATATTGCGTTGCATCGATGATCGACTTGAGAAGCGCGCCATAGGTATTGGGCAGCTCCTGCGCGAACGAAAGCGGCGCGGCAAAGGCGCAGCAGGGGTGACCCTCCCAGATTTCCTTGGTGAGGATGTGAATGAAGCCAATACCCTCGAACACTGCGCGCTGGTTGAACGGATCGGGCGAGAGATAGCCGTCGAGGTTACCGGCGCGCAGGTTGGCCACCATTTCGGGCGGCGGAACAACGCGGATCTGGATGTCCACATCGGGGTCGAGACCAAACTCGGCAACGTAGTAGCGCAGCAGGAAGTTGTGCATCGAGTACTCAAAGGGTACCCCGAAGGTGAAGCCCTTCCACTGGGTGGGGTCGCGCTTGTCGAGGTGCTCATTGGACAGAACGATCGCCTGGCCGTTGATGTTCTCGACAGCAGGCATGATGTAGGGTTCGGCCACGGAACCGGCCCCAAGCGTCATGGCCAATGGCATCGGCGTCAGCATGTGGCTGGCGTCATATTCCCCCGAAAGAGACTTGTCGCGGGCCACAGCCCAGCCAGCAGTCTTGATGACCTGTGCGTTCAGCCCATAACGCTCATAGAAGCCAAGTGGTTGGGCCATGATGATCGGCGTCGCGCAGGTGATCGGCACGAAGCCAATGTTGAGGTCGGTCTTCTCGGGCGGCCCAAGGTTGTCGAGGATCGCGGCCTTGGCCTCGTTCAGTGGAAAGACGGAGGCCAGAGCCGCTGCGGCCGTTGTTCCCCCAACCATGCCCATGAAAGAGCGGCGGCTGACGTCATTGTGGCCGAACATTGAGCGCACGATTGCGCTTTCCACGGCCTGCTCCAGCATCTCCTCGCTCGACATGTGCGCCCCGCTTGCGTGCGCCTTGGCGCTCTTGCAGGTGTCGCAGGGGCAGCTTTGCCCATGGCGCAGATCGCTGTCTTTCGAGAACGGATTTCCTAGGCTCTTGATCGACATGTTGACCCCCTTGATTGCATTCAACAACAGGATGTCATCACCGACAGAACCGCTGTAGATGCGTTTGCCGATTGTCTAAAATTTGTAAACGACTGAGGTTTATGGTTAATTTATCATCAGCTATTACGAAATTTGATAATTTACGAAATTTGGTGATCGCGCGCCCTGCGTTGAGCGGGGCTTACTGATCTACATGTTCACCGATTCTGATCTGACGCACATCCTCACGCTCCATCCGTTGCCCGCGCTGCTGCTGGACGCCAGCCAAGATATGATCCTCGCCCAAAATGCGGCTGCGGCAACGCTCTTCGGAGCGGATCTGGACCACGCGCGGCTCAGCCGGTTTCTCGCTTCGTCTTCGGGCGATGTGGCCGTTTATCTCGAGGCGGTCGTCCATTTCGGGCGCTACATCGATGCTACCTTGGCGTTTGTGCGCGGCGACGAGACGCCGTTGCGGCTTCAGACCTATGGCACACATCTGACTGACAGCCGGATCGTGCTCAGCTTTCTCGATCTCCACGATCAGGAGCGCCGCAACCGTCTGGCCGAGCAAGAGGCGCACCAGCGCGGCGGCTTGCTGCAATGGCAAAACATCTACGGTTTTTTCCGCGAGATGGAGGCACAGAACCAGTTGATCCTCGATGCGGCCGGCGAGGGGATCTATGGGATCAACGCCGAGGGCAAGGCGACCTTCGTCAATCGCGCCGCCCAAGAGATTCTGGGCTGGAACGTGAAAGATCTGATCGGGCGCGACCTGCATTCGATCATTCATCATCATCATCTCAATGGGGACTACTTCCCCGCCCAAAGTTGCCCGATCTACGATTCCTTCCGGCGGGACAAAACCGTGCGGGTGGATGACGACGCCTTCTGGCGAAAGGATGGCAAGCCGATCCTCGTCGAATATGTCTCAACTCCGATCTACGATCATGGGGTCCTCGCCGGAGCCGTCGTGATCTTTCGCGACGTGACAGAGCGCAAGGAAAACGAAAAACGCCTGCGCAAGCTGCTGGAGGAAGTGGAAACCCTACGCGTCCAGTTGGAACAGGAAAACGACTATCTCCAGACGGAAATCCGCGCCGTCCGGTCGCACGCAGGCATGGTCGGCCAATCCCCCTCAATCCGCAATCTCAACGCGCAGATCGATCTTGTCGCCGACACCAGAATCAATGTCCTGATCACCGGCCCAAACGGGACGGGCAAAAGTCTCACCGTGAGCGCAATTCACGAAGCCAGCGGTCGCAGCAAGCGCCCCCTTGTCCGGGTCAATTGCTCCGACGTGGCGTTGCAGGATCTTGAGGCGGAGGTCTTTGGCTACCGGCGCGGTGCCTTTCGTGGGGCCACGCGCGACACGATCGGCAAGCTTTTGCTGGCGCACAACGGGACGCTGCATCTCGATGAAGTCTCCGACATGCCAAAGGAGTTTCAGGCCCGGCTGCTCGATGTGATCAAGGACAAGACCTTCCGGCGTCTTGGCGACAGTTCGGATATTCCGGTCGATCTGACGATCATCTCGACCACGTCCCGCGATCTCGCGGCGGAGGTGGAGGCAGGGCGGTTTCGCAAGGATCTATTCTTTGAATTGAGCGTCTTTCCCTTGCGGTGCGAGCCTTTGAAAAACCGGCCGGAAGACATTCCCTATCTGGCGAAGTTCTTCCTCGACCGCACCTCGAGCCGTTTGCGCTTGCCGCCTGCGCGCCTCTCGCGGGCCAATGTCGATGCCTTGAAGGCCTACAATTGGCCGGGCAATGTGCGCGAGCTTGAAAACGTGATGGAGCGCGCGGCCATCTTGGCCCAGGGTGGCAAGTTGCATTTCGACTTCCAGAGTTCGGACGCAGAGCCACAGAACTTTAGCTCGCAGATCCTGACCCAGAGCGACATTCGCACCATCGAACGCGACAACCTGGTGCGGTGCCTGCGGCGGACACAGGGCAAGGTCTCCGGCGAACGTGGTGCCGCACGCCTCGTCGGCCTGGCCCCCACCACGCTCTATTCGAAGATCAAATCTCTGGCGATCACGTCAGACGAATGGATGTCGGAGAATTCAAACGCCTGACGATTAGGGCGGAGCTTCAGTAATTTCAGAAAGAGGCCTGTGTCGACTGTGCCTTTAGTCCTTTGCGAAATGCTCCGGGATCTGCGGCCGACACGCGGATCATCCTTTGTTCGGTGCTCATTTCTGTGCATCAGGGAGATCCGCCAACCCATGCCGCCGGTTTCGCAAAGATCACCTGTCCCTTTCTTGCGATGACGGGAAGCGAAGACCCGAATTCGATCCCAGCCATGGCGGGGCTGATAAAGAGCAGACATTGCCGCGGCCGTGGCGAAATGGCGGTTTGTCCCGCTGACCGACGTTGAAGCAGACAAAATGCTGCGCGATGCACGAACGGCTGGTCTGGCCAAGCTGCATTACGGCAAAGGCTTCACCGACGAACGGCAGGTGAGGGCCGTGTCTTCGCACCCCACTGACCATACGCCCACTGGCACCAATCAGTGTCCTACGTGCCCGCCCCTCGATGTTAGAGTGAGGGGTTCGATCTATGGCTTGGACCGGTTGACACCGAGCGCTGAACTGGCTGGAACAGCGCCATGCCAGACCCCGCTGCGAGCGCGCCAAACGGGAAACCAGAATACCAAAGTCCAGTCTGCAGACTCACGCTATGAACGAGGGACCGTAGGCGGGCAGGTCAGTCAGATCAAACTGCGCTGGAAGAGCGGGCAGAATTGTTAGGCGACATCGGAATCCTTATCACTGTCGCCATAGCGGAACTTAATCAACGCAATTAGGCTTTCAGCCGCTCCGCTTTTCGACAACATCCTGCGGGCGCTTTGGATATCCACGAGACCGGGAAGGCTCCTCATGTGCTTGCCTTCGATATGAGCGAGGCCCATCGACCAGTCGCCAAAATCGCGTTGCGGGATCTTTCTCTCCACCAAAGAGGTGAACTGCGTGTGGCGCGGATCACGCTCGATCTTCTCGAAGAGAGCCATCACGGTATCCTTGGGCCCTTCGAGGACCTGGAGAAAGGAGTCCCCGTCGAACAGGAGCATCCCGGTCACGTCCTTGAAATGATTGTTGATCTGCGCCTTGACAAGCAATTCGCGCACTTCGCTCAGTGTCATGGAACGGGTCGGCTTGCTGACATAAACGATCTGATGCAAAATTTCTTTGGTCGGCATTCCTGTAGCTTTCTGTGTGCTGTCTGGCGTGAAAAGTATATGATCTCACATCACTGTAACGGTCGGCGGAACCTCGTCTTAAAGGCGCGGCCAAAATATTTTTGCCGTAGTTCTCTGGTGCCGAAGTTAGCCTGCTCTTGGCCACGCTGGACTCCTGGAGACCGCTTTGTGGAAGAGGCAAACACCTGGGCCCAAGACGTCGGACGGGCGGGGTCGAGCAGAGCACGCCTTATCTTGAACCGTCGTCGCACTCAGACAGTCTTCGGGACCGATTTACCTTGCGGCAGACAAATCTCGCAGTCCGGCGCTGAGTCCATTGAGCGAGATCTTCATCCCGATCCGTCCACCGTCCATCCCGACAACGGTTATGAGAGCGTTGGTGCCTGCCAATAGCCCATCGATCGCACCGCTCTTGAACGCGGTCACTGCTTGGCAGTTGCTGGCGCAAGTTACATATTCCAACTCCGTCGCGTATAGCCCGTCGACAGTCATCCATGGCCCGGCTCTGAGGTCGACGGCGGTCGGAACGCGGATCGACAAAAGGACATCGCCCGCCGCTGACAAGGAGAAATCAGTCTGTAGGACGATGTCGTCGCTCTCTGGCAATTGGGTGACCTGGGACAGTCGGCAAGAGCCTCCGTCATCGCAAACCTTTTCCCAATCCCCAATTATTCGGTCTTGGGCTACGGCGGCACCGCACAAGGCGAAGACAGAAACGAGCGCGGCAATGCGCCTATCAGTTTTAGTTGCCAAACGTCACGCCCGCACGAAATGCCGGGTTCCCGCCGTTCGTGGCGTTGTAGGAAATTCCGGTGTTCAGCATGATGAAGTTCCCCGCAAGGAAGTGGAAGCTTCCCGCCGCCACAGCGGTCGAGCCGTTGTAGTGTCCCAGCCCAAAGGACAGGAAATTGTTGCCGGTCCCACGTGGGTTGACGGCGAGGGCGGACATGGCGGAGGACATTGCGCCCACCCCGTCGAGCCGTGTGCTGAGAGCATTCAGATCCTGCGCATTTTGCTGAAGTTGAACACTTGCACGCGCTTCAGCTGCTGAAATCGCCCCGGACACCTGCGAAAGGATGACGGCATCTGTCGCATTGATCGCCGCGGCGACGTTTGTCACGCGGCGCAAGTTGCCGGCACTTCCGACCGAGACAGCCCCGTCGACCAGCGTCGAATTCGCGCCCAAGGCAACGGAATTGCCTGCAGCCCCGATGGCAAAGACGTTGGAACCAGCTGTCGCGTCTTGGATCACGAAGTTGCCACCGACTACTCCGACCCGCCAGTCATTGTTCGGAAACGAAGCGGTGCTCGAGGTGTCGTCGAAAAGGATCGTCGGGCTGCTCCCCTGCAGGCGCACTGTGTCGAACCCGAATGTCGGATTGTCTGGACAGGTCGCGCCGACACAGGCGCTTCCTTGGACGACCAGGTCCTGATTGATGACGGTTTGCCCGTTCGCCAAGTTCGGCATCATGAATGCTGTCACAAAGGTGAACGCGAGATGTCTCATCAATTGTTTCACCATTGGTAGTGTCCACTCAGATTGAATTGCGGGGACGATGCCCCGGTAAAGGCAACGCCGACGCGCAGGTCCAGATTTGCGCTCGCTCTGATCGCGACCCCTGCAGCGCCCGCTGTTTGATCTTCGAAATGACCGAGGCCCAGGCCAAAGGACACCGGCCCTGTCGCACGAGGATTGCTTTGGATCGCGGAAAGCGCGGCCGACATGGCTGTCACAGCGGCGGTGCGATACTCCAATGCGTCGATTTCGGAGGCTTGCGTGCGGGCGGGGCCAACGATGCGCTCATCAATGTAGCCAAGGGGCACAAGGTCATTGCCGCCGGTCGGGTTCGCAAGCCCAGCGATACGGCGCTCTGTTCCGGTGCTGCCGACAGAAACGGTCCCTGAGGCCGCGGTCGATCCTTGGCCCAGCGTCACGGACTGCCCAAGGGCGGGCACAACGAAATACGACGTCGCCGTATCTGACCCATTCGCCGGATCAGTGGGAACCTCGATGCGGAACTCATTCGGGCCACCATTTGCGCTGTCGTTCGCAGTGAGACGAAACGGGCTGCTTCCCAAAAACGCGAGTCGCGTGTTGTTCTCTTTCAGAACGAGTTCATCCGTTCCCGCAACGGCGGCAGCGTCGGCATCAGTTCCCACGCTGGCATTGCCTTGGACAACAAGGTTCTCAGAAATGACCTGCTGCGCAGACGCCTCATCCGCGGCAAAGCCAAGGGCCGCATGCAAGATGACTATTGGAAGGAGACGTGAACCCATGTCTGGACCTCCATCGAAAATCCTTGGCTCAGTCAAGTCTTCTTAGCGATGCCGCAGTCAGGTTTGCGGTATGTGCTCTTTCTGTCATGATGGGGTGCCCCCACTGAAATGGACCACCAACTATGACTTCGTCGGCACGGCCCGATGTCTGATCACCGCGAGATAATCAGTCAGACGGGTGAACCGATCGCCATAGAGCAGCCGCGCGTGGTCATCCGTCATATTCTCACCGAACAGCAATCCGTCACCCTCTTCCCAGTCCGCAGGCACGGCGAGGCCAGTTCGGTCCACAATCTGCAGCGAATCGATCACGCGCAGGATCTCTTCGGTCCCTCGCCCGATGAAAATCGGATACTCGAAGATCATGCGGATCCGCATCTGCGGATCAAGGATGAACGACTTGCGGATCGGCATCTCAGTGGAGTGCCTGGCGTGCAGCATCCCGAACTTGCGCGCCATCTGGCAGCCTTCATCCACCACGAAGGGAATGGCCACACTCACGCCGAAGACGCGCTCGATGTCCGCGTGCCAGGTTTGCTGGTCCGCGATCGATGAGCCGCTAAAGCCAAGGAGCTTTACGTTGCGCTCGTCGAAATCCTGCTGAGTCGAGGCCAGCGCCGCCACCTCGGTGGTGCACACAGGCGTGCGCGCGGCGGGATGGCTGAACAGATGGGTCCAATGTCCATCGGCCCAGTCGAAGAATTGCAAGGGGCCCGCGCTCGTCTCGGCCGAGAAGTCGGGGAACACGTCCCCGATTTGAGGCACCCAGGACACCGTCTGGCGATAGCTGGACGGCATCCGAAGCTGGTCCTGCTTGCTCTGACTGCCGGAAAGAAACCTGATATTCATAACTGAGCTCCTGCTTCTGCTCCCGCTTCCTGGGCAGCGATCAGTCCGTATTCGATTGTGTCGCCCCGGGTTCGCATCGAGCAAATCGCTTGAAGAATTTCTGCATTCTCGAGGATCCTTGTGCTGTCTCGACACCCTTCAACTTCGGGTTTGGACAAGTGGCGGGTCAACCTCACTGTCATGGCACATTCGCCTGCCCGAGTAACACGGTGGCCGATTATCCGGCGTGCTCATAGCTGACCACAAAGGCTGGCCAAATGGCCAGGTCATCGTATGTGGCGGCTGCGCCCTGCTCTGCCCTGCAGTGCCCCCATTGAAATGGACCACCAACCATGACTTCGTCGGCACGGCCCGATGCCTGATGACAGCGAGATAATCAGTCAAACGGGTGCCACTAGCCAGGTCTTGCGCCGCCACGTGGCCGGTCTTAACGCCGCCGTTGACACCGTCATAGCAGCAGCGCCGCAATCGCGGCCCATTTCGAAATGGGCGTCGGGACCATTCGCCATCAGGTCGATGCAGACGCTGCAAATGCCTCGGCAAACAACTGATTTCCTTTTGTTTTAACAAGATAAACGCAATGGCGGTTCTGAATCCGTCTTCGACCTGCTAACCTAAATGCCATGACGGAAACCTTACACAATCTGCTGGCGCAGGAAGATCCCGCATGCCTGCCGCAGATCGAACGCGCACTCGCCACCCAAAACGAGCTATCCCAAGACCAAGAAGCGGTTCTTAGCGCCCTGATCTGGCGTCGATGCGCTCAAGGATCAGCGGGACTTTTGGGCAGCGTCCTTCAAAGCGACTGCGCGCGACGAATCGAAGAAATGCCCGCGCATCTGGAAACGGTCGGCGCGTCGGACGCCGCCGCCGCGACACAGGAACTGGTCGACGCAATTCCGCTGGACGACGCGCGGATCAAGGTCGGCCTTGTGGACTGGATCGACACCCAGACCGACGTGGTTCGAAAAGCTCGGGAGCTTGGCTCCGGTCTTGAAGATATCGATCAAGCTATCTGGGAATTCATGAAAGACCCTGCGACCGAGATGCCCGACTTCCCCATTTCGACGCGCGCTCAGAAGATTTTGGCCTCTGTTCGCGCGATCTTTAGCACCGGCACCGCAAAGAGGTCCTAGCTAGCCGCGAAAAATGCATCGGAGCCAACGATGATAGGCCATCATTCTCAACCGATAATCACGCCACCAAAACGGCCCTGCGGTGGTTCGGCCCAGCGACATAAGTCTGTCTGATACCCCCATTCCCCCTACTGTCGGTGGTATCTTGGAACGTGTTTTTATCTCTTTAATTCAGAATTTTGGACCGGATGCCCCGGATAAGCTTTTGATTTCGCAAGCATTTGCAACATGTTAAGTGTTGTAAGGAGACATCATGGCTATAGCAGCGCCGGTGACATGGGTGCGAACGAACAACTCGGGACCCGCCTTCAAGGACACTTTCGAAGCGCGTCCAGCAGGTCGGATTGGGAATTTACGGCAGACGAAACCATTCGCCTGGCCGAGCAATCGCAATACCCGTTTTTCGTTAAAACGCAGCGCAAGACGCTGCTCTTCGCTCTGGTCGAGGCGCACGATGGGACAAAGCACTTTCCCCTCGATGAGGCCATATCGGCTTTGATGTAGCCCGCTCAAGTAAAGAATAACCCGTTCCTTCAATCTTCGGCCGGATGGCTCATGGACGCCACTCAAGGCGCCCTTTGGCTTTGGGTTGGCAGGATCGGCGACGCAAAATGAAAGGATCGACGCATGACCGATAAAAACCCTGACAAGGGCTATGTTGCGCTACTGGGATGGAGCCTGAATGCCATCGACGCTGTGGACCGGTTTGACCGGCGCTATATCGTGGTCGCCCCGCCATGGGCCGAAGAGTATTGCAAGCAGAATGACATTCCGTTCATGCCGTGGGATTTCGACCGGCTGAACGAACGCTCGCAGGAACTGGCCCACCAGCTTCGCGATGAAGGCGTCGACGTTGCCATTCCTCTTTATGAAGAGACGGTCGAATGGGCGGGCGCGATCAACGCAGTGCTGCTCAAGAACCCCCGGCTGCTTGGCCAAGCGATGTTGTTTCGGGACAAATCCCTGATGAAACGCCGGGCCCAGCTGGGCGGTATCCGCGTGGGTGTCTTTGAAGAGGCGCATGACCGCGGCGATGTGATCCGCTTCCTTAAGCGAGTGAACCAGACACTCCTGAAATTGGATGGGGACCCGAACGACCCGATCCACTTTAAGGCGTTCGACAAATCGGGCACCGCCGGGCACCGCGTGGTGCGGACCGCCGAGGACGTCGACAACATCCCCGACGAGGAATTTCCGGCCCTGTTGGAAAGCCATCTCGATGGCTGGGAATTTGCCGTCGAGGCGTGGGTGAAGAACGGCAAGATCCAGTTCCTGAACATCTCGGAATACGTGACTCTCGGCTATTCGGTCTTCGTGCCCGCAACGCCGGAACTCGAAGCACACCGGGAACGGATCACCGAAGAGATCGAGAAGCTGATCGAGACCTTCGACATCGACTTTGGCTTCATTCACCCCGAGTATTTCCTAACGAGCGACAACAAGCTCTACTTCGGCGAGGTCGCCTATCGTCCGCCGGGCTTCAACGCACTTGAGCTGATCGAGCGCGCCTATGGTTTCAACGGCTACCAAGGTCTTGTCGTGGCCTTCGATCCGCACACGACGCAAGACGAAATCGACGCCTTCTTCCCGACGCCGGTGGCGGACGCGAAGGGCCATGCCGGGTGTTTCGGCGTCTATCCGCGCCGCCGTGTGGTCAGCCGTCTTGAGGTGCCCGAGGCAACGGCAAACCACCCCTACTTTGAGTTTCATGAGCTGAGCGATCCCCGCGAACAAAAGGTCGCCAAGCGCTCTGCCTTCGGAACGCATTGGGGTCTTGCATATTTCTTCGGTGACAATCCGCATCAATTGCGGGATCTTCTGAAGGCACAGGAAGAACTGGACTACTACGTCTGATGACCTTGAAACCTGCTCTTAACGGCGAGGCGCAGCGCGACCGGCTGATCGGCACGTTGGACCTCGCCATCGAGCGCCTAGAACGGTCTCGTCCCTTTGCCAAGGAACGGCATAAGGGCCCGGTGCTTGACCTCGTCAGCCGCATCCTGCTGCTTCCCGGCGGCATGGACGCTGTTGGGGTGCGGGCGATCAGAATGGATGGAGCAGGCGTGTTTTCCGGGTCTGACTGGGACCGTCCCGAGACGCTTCTTCCGCAGCTTTCGGGAACCACGCTGCAATCCGAGGATCCCGCTTTCCGCGCGATTGAGGCGATCAGCCTCGCACGCTTTGTCCAAGTAGCGACTGGGGCAGCGCGGCATGATAACCTTCATGACGAACAGGCGCGTCATTTCCTGACCCAAGTCCTTGCACTGAACCTCAAGGACACCTTCGGCCAAGACGATGAAGCCACCCGGGCCATGGGGGTGCGATACGACGCAAAGCGCCGAGTGCTGTCTCACGTCGCCACTCATTTCGGACTGACCGATGTGCTGGGCGTGTTGGTCACTGAGATTTGGCGGCTTCTCGACCAAAGGTCCATTCAGGTCGCGGTAGCTAAGGATATGATCGCGCAGATCGCGCTAGCCATGCATGAGCGCGGAACGGAGCCGGGTAGCGCCCGCATTGGTGCAGAACGTTTGGTTAGCGCACTGTTCGGTCCGACGACCGCGTCATTAGACGATCCTGGCATTGACCTTTACCTTGACCGACTTGCCCACACTGATGACGCAGGCCTCACGCGCGAGGCGACCGGTTTCGCTCGCGCCATGCACGACACCGGGCTTGTGTCGGACTATCACGTCGCCTTCCTGAACTGGGCCGTGACCTATCGCGACCGCCCGCTCGTCCCCGAGGCCTTGGGGCTCAGCACCACCGGACTTGATTGCTGGCGCCACTACCGCCCCCTCGTCGAAGACCTTATCCAGAACGCAGTAACGCTCTCGACGCCGCAATCGGTCTACGGGCTTGCGATGCTCTTGGAACGCGGCGTGCTGCACCACGCACCGATGGTCCCCGCGCTGCGGCGGCAACTACGCCTGTCGCTTGGTGGTGCATCGCGGGATAGGATAGCGCAGGGCTTTGGCAAGATCGTCTCGCCCGAGACGCATCTCCTGGCGGGCGTTCTGCAGGTGATCGGCCAGCCACTTGGCGTCGGTCAGGGCGCGAACCCAACCTGCCAGTCCGCCCGGGCCATTGCTATGTGGGCGCTCAACGATCCCGATTATCTGCTCCATCTCGTCGCGCAGGCTGCCGAGTTCGACACGGTGCTCATGCAATTCGAAGGCACACCTATCGACTCGAAAATGCTTCCAGCAGGCCTTGCGGGCGAGGGCCCGATTGATGCCGACCCGGTGTCCGTCCTGCTTGTCTCGCATCTCGACAGAATCTATGCGCAGATGGGCCGTCTTTGCGCCGATCGGCCAGGCGACCCACATCGCTGGGTGAATCCACAATTTCATGGCTGGTGGGTCGCACGCGACTGCGCTGTCGCCGTGAATGTCTCCACCGGTCAGCTGTCGGACTACGATGCCTTCCTGCGCCGGTTCTACGCAACCTACCATCCGGGTTTTAACGGCGGTCGTCCCCTTGGCCATCCGCAGCCCGCCGGTGTCGCAGTCACCGATCCGCAGCAGCAGTTCGTCGGCTGGCACGCAATTGCCATCTTGCGCGTGGCAGAGGATCAGTCTGGACAGATGCGCGTATATTTCTACAACCCCAACAACGACAGCGGCCAAGATTGGGGTGGCGGCGTCGTTGTTTCCACCAGCGGAAACGGCGAACGTTTCGGCGAAGGATCTTTGGAATTCGAGAAATTCCTGTCACGACTTTACTTATTCCACGACGACCCACTGCGTGATGAAGCTATCAGGCATGATGTGCCGGACCAATTGATCGGCGAGCCGCACGATCTCGCCGTTGCCAGCTGGGCCGCGCTTCGAGTTCCATGACGCTTACGTTTCAAGCTCAACGGGGCTATTCCAAGCGGCTGATTTTTCGTTTTCGCGCGACCTTATCGAACGCGTAGCGCGGACAACGCAGCAATGGCCTGATCTTTATACGTGCGTTTCCAATTCGAGAGCCATAGCCTCCGGCAAACCCGCCGCGTGTGTGGATGCCCCCTGTTTGGCAAGCGTGATCTTCGATGTTTCGGCGAAGTCTTCGATCGGACGTGTGTCAGGCCGCTAAGCGTGGCCTTGGATGACGCCATTCGGCAATCCTCCTGCTTCGTTGTCATTGCCCAGATCATGCGGGCCATCCATTGCCCGGCAGGACATGCCGACGGCATGTCCCGAGAGGGTTGTTCGCCAGCGCCACCGCTGCGACCATCCTGGGCTTGCGCGCTACCAGCGTAGCCAGCCAACGGTTCACACTGCCCCCCTTGCGGACCACCCAGCGGATCACGCTCGTCGCGCGGAACGCGCGCCTGTGGCGCGACGCCCCGACGATAAGCAGGCGGCGGATGTCGGTCTGGCCCATCTTGCTGACCGAACCAAGCCTGGTCTTGCCGCCCGTCGACCTCTGCCGGGGCACCAGACCAAACGTCACGCCAGAGGCGTGCTTCCAGCACGACGCGGCGAAGTTGCGCCCGCTCTCGAACGTCTCGAGCCTGAAGGTGCTCGAGACCGCGCTGGCCGACGAGACCAGCCCGAACTCTGCCAGATGCCCTCGAAGGGCGTTGATGATCTGTGTGCGCTGCCTGACCAGACATTGGTGCGTCCGGAAGGGTCGTTCATCGAGGCGCCATCGGTTCGAGCCCGATGGACGACTCCCGGCCTTGGGTCGCGGCACTTTTCACGGCTGCGAACCGCATGGTCGGGCGCGAGGCTGCCTCCGCGATTGCTTTGGCATCAGCCTTGTCGTTCTTCTGCCGTTTGACAAACGGCTTCACATACGCCGCCGGTACCAGGCGCACCTCGTGGCCGTGGGAGTGCGCCACGCGGCCCCAGTGATGCGAGGTGGCGCAAGCTTCCATGGCGACCACGCAGGCCGACTGCTCTGCAAGAAGTGTCATCAGATGGGTCCGCGATAACATGCGGTTATATAGAACAGCCCCCTCCGCTCCGATTGCGCAAACCCGGAAGCTGCCCTTCGCCACGTCGATCGCCAGCATGCTGATCATCGTCGTCATCGATGTGCCCTCCGTTCGATTCCAATGGAACCATCATGGCATACAAGATGCCGCTGGGTGGGGGCATGCACCGCATCAGTTCATTGTTTGAGAATCTCGAGCAGGACTTCAAGGCAGCTTAGCTTTGAAGTTCTGTCTCCCAAGCAATCCGAAAAAGGCGTCGTGGCCTTTGGGCCAAGCGCTCAAAAGCCATAGCCGATGGAAAAACCGGTCTGGCCGCGCCCGTGTTGTGTGACGTGCGTGCTGGCGCCGCGACCGAACTGGAACACGCCGTAGGCGTTCTGGCGGCCCGACTGGGCAAGCGACGCATCGTGACCGGTCCCGTCCTGGTGGATGATACCCGTATGGCCGCGGCCCGATTGGCTTAGCGCCGCGGCGTTTCGCAATCCGTTCTGCGTGACATGGCCGTTTGTCTGCACGTCCTGCACGATCCCGTAGATTGCGAGTGCGCCGCGGATGGCACGCGCTTCGTCCGCGCTGCGGGCAACAAAGCTGAAATTCAGCCGACCGCCTGCGTCGGCCATGGGGGCAGAAAGGGCAAGAGAAAGAGAGGCGAGGGTCAGAAGTTTGCGGATCATGGCAGTAGTCCATCAATTAGGGGTGTGTTGATTCAAAGCTCGATAGAACCGGTGGGCGCGGTGCAGCTATACATCGTGCCTTCCGCTTTCAGTGTCAGGCGCGTGCCGATATCGCGGGGCTTGGCGCCGAGACGCGCTTCACCCAGCGTCTCTGTCCGGCCCGGACGCAGGTCTACCTCGCCGCCTTGCCGGATCGTCGCACTTCCCGCGCGGCCGGACTGCTCGATCACCAGTTCATAGCTCGCCGTGAGCGCCGTTTCGGAGCGGGCAGTTGCGATCACCCGGACTCCATGGCCGTCAGGCAGCACGTTTACCGCACAGGCTAGCGGCGGCGGGTCGTCTTGATCCTTGGCAAGGCTCGCGCAGCCGATCCCGACGGCGCCAATGAGCGCGGCGGCGGGAAGAGAATATGCAAGAACAGGCATGGTCGATCTCCTTTCAGGGAAGAGGCGGGGCAGCATGTGCCCCGCATTTCGGTTCATCAGTCCTGGATAATCACGGCGACATTGCCGTGACCGACCTGAACTGCATTGGCAGAGTTGCCCCGTCCGCCCTGGATCACGGCGATGGCGTTGTTCGAGCCGTCCTGATCCAGTGTGACCCGGTTGTGACGGCCGAACTGAGCCACGCCGCTGATGTTGTTGTGTCCGCCCTGAGTGACGGTCGCCCTGTTGCGGCCGCCATCCTGCCCGACAACGGTACGGTTCACCGATCCGTTCTGCCGGATCGTCGCGTTGTTGCTGCGGCCGTCCTGGTAGACGGTGGTGCGATTGCGCCAGCCGTTTTGGTAGGCGCCGATCGCGTGGCCGGATCCGAATTGCTCAAAATAGGTATAGGAACCGCCCGCGCTGGCAGGCGGGATGCCTAGCGTCACAACAAGCGCGACACAGGCAGCGGAACGAGTAGCAAGGGTCGAGAGCATCATCAGTCTGTCCTTTCCAGGTTCGGTTTCGTGTCTCGGTCGACCCATCCAAGCGGGGTGCTGCGACCGATGAAACAACGGTGATGGCGCGGGTGGACGATAGGCAATAACGGCCCGCTGCTATTGAATGACCAGGATAGCGATATCTGATAACATCTTTCTTTTCCGTGACTTAACACTGCGTGCACGCGTGCTTCCGGACGAATTTCACCGCATTCGCGCGGCGGCAGGACCTCGTGGATCCAGTCATGAAGGCCCGGTGATGTGCCAAGCGCTCTTCACGAAACCCGGACGAATCCAAGTCCTGAAGTCCGGAGCGCGCTGGCAGGGTCGCCTTCGCATCGAAACCCAGAGTCAAGAACTCATCCGGCTTCGGTAAAATCGTCGCGTCGGAAAAAGCGTGTCGGTTTGCCAGCCCGCAGATTGCCCCGCAAAGAACGGTTTCGCGGTCGGCCCCAAGAATTGGCGCAGTGTGTCGGCCTGTCGGGCGCAAATGGGCGCAAGCTTGATCGGTCAGACGATTGCGGGCAGGCTGATGTCAGAACCCGTGCGAAAGGGACGCCCAACGAATGCTCATGACCCTGATCCGTACCCTTGGCCGTGCTGCCGCGGTCCTGATCCTGGCCACAAGCCCTGTTCCGGCACAGGACGACGGCAATTTGTTCGAGTGCGACATTGACCCCGGCGCCGAACGGGCCCGTGAAACCGTTGACAACCCCCTCGACCGACTTCTGCAAGACCTGTTTGAAGACGTCGGAGCGTCCGAAGACGCCCCCAAGACCCTTGATGGTCTCTTGGGACGCCTGATCGAAGGTTCCAAGACGGGCCGCCGGTTCGGCGAATCTGCCAGCAATGGCGCCTACGAACAGACGCAGGAGGATGTCGTCCTTATCGTCAATTTTCTGCACCGCCTGACCAGCGCACGGTTTTGCGACGATTTTGAAACCGTCGCCCAGCTCGAAGCCGCGATGGCCGTGGTCGCCGCAATGGCGGGGCCGCCGGAATTGCAGTTCCTGCCGCCGGTCGCTGCGGACATTGACGATGACGATGGCAACGACGGCGAATTCGGTGATGGCGACATCGTCCTTGGTCCAGAAGGCAGCGATGACAGGGATGGAAGCCAGCCGCCCGCAGGCCTTGTCGACGGGGATCCGCAGGACCCTGCAAGGGGTGACACCGACACTGATGACAGAGCGCGAGATGTTGAGGATCCCGAAGCCGAGGATGGAACCACGAAGCCCGTCGATTTCGAGATGCCCGCACCCCCGAAGACGGAAGAGCTTGAGCTGGCAGAGGTAGACCCAATCGTCCCCGAAATCGCGACGCCCGAGGAATTGGCGACCCTCTTTCCACCCGACACTGGCACCTTCGACATAATCACCGGCGCCGGGGCAAATCCTGACCTGACCGCCTGCCGCGCCGCCTCACCCGCGCTTTTCTGCCAGAACTTCGATGGCGCGCTGAAATCGGAATGCGCGATGACGATCCAGCGCGAACAGGCCAGTTGTGCCGCTAGCGTAAACGCCGCGCCCGATCAATGCGTCGCAAGTTGCCAGCGGCGCGCATACGAGCTTCGCGTCTCTGAAACGCTGATCCGGCTAGCCAACAAGTCGGTGACCGATAATTACACCGCTGTGGAACGCATTCTGTCAGAATTCCCCGAGTTCATCCATGTGCGCCCAACCCTTGACGCCTGGCGTGAGCAATCGCTGAAATGGTGGACTTGGGGCACCTCGCCCATGCTGCCCGTCGATTTGCGCTGCGAGGGAGACGCCATTCCAACCTTTCTCGACCAATGCATGGCGCTCTGCGCCGACAGCAGCGCGCTTTACGCGCAAAGCTGTCGTCCAATGGGCCAATTCGCCGTGGGGTTGCCGACCGCGAAGGTCCATCTTGATCCACCGGGCTGGATGCTGGGCATCGGACAGTAGCGGGTGGCGCTGCCTCTCCAACCCCTGCGCCGCTGGTCTGGCCGCGAAACGAGTGACGGTGGCAGGTGGGTGGTCTTCTCGCAGTGAAGCAAGGCGCTAAGTGTTTCCGATACTGACGTGCCTTTGGGCGCCCATATCTGCCAAGCAGTAAGCGACGCGCAAGGTTCGGGTGCTTGACGGCTCCGGCTCGATGTTGGGCCAGATCGACGACACAGCGACGATCAGCACAGCTCATCCACGCAATCGAGCAGCGCCGAGCTGGACGAGCATGGCCTGACAGGTGATTGTGCCGACCTCTCTCACGATGCTGGTGAAGACATGGAAATCTTGCCCCTTGGCGTCTGGCTCGACCTGCTCGGGACATTTGTGTTCGGCATCAGCGGGGCGCTGATGGCCGTTCGACGTGGCCTCGACATCTTCGGGATTGCGGTCCTTTCGGTCGCGGCCGGTCTCGCGGGCGGCATAATCCGGGATATGATACTCGGCGCGACGCCTCCCACGGCATTCGAGGAGTCTCGGTATCTTGTAACCGCTCTTGCGGCGGGCGCATGCGTCTTCTTCTGGCATCGGCTTCTGGAACGTCTGAACAAGCCTGTGATGGTGCTGGACGCGCTTGGTCTCGGGGTTTTCGCGGTCAGCGGTTGTCAGAAATCGCTCCTGTTCGGGCTCGACCCGCTGCCGGCGATCCTGCTCGGGGTTCTTACGGCGGTGGGCGGCGGGGTGGCGCGCGATCTTCTTGTCGTTGAGATCCCACGGGTGCTGCGCGATGAGGTCTATGCACTCGCCGCAATGGTCGGCGCCGTGATCGTGGTGGCCGGTGCAGCGCTCGATCTGTCCATGACGTGGACCGCCGCGATCGGTGTCGTGGCCGCCTTCGCGATACGCGTGATCAGCGTCTGGCGTGGCTGGCGGGCTCCACGCGCCCCGAGGTCGTGATCCGGATAAATGGGGGATCGGCCCGGGTCATCTGGTATGCGGATATGACGGTGATGGACCGTTGTGGCCAAGAAACATCCCAGCCATCCGCGCAGACCTGAAATGTGATCGGCAAACGCACAGAGAGCGGTACGTTTTGTGATGCTGTCGCTTGGAAAGCGTTCGATCGTGCATACCTCTGCCTCCACCAGAAAGATAATCACGAGAAAGGTCGACCGTATGCAGTGTCCCGTGGATGGAGAAACGCTTGTGATCACCGAACGCAGCGGCGTCGAGATTGACTACTGTCCAAAATGTCGGGGGGTCTGGCTGGATCGAGGCGAACTCGACAAGATCATCGACAGAGCCGTGCCATCACCACCCGCTTCCAGCTACACACGAGACGAGCACGCGTCGCGGCCACACAAGAAGAAGCGGGAGTCGTTTCTTAGCGACCTGTTCGATTTTTAAGCGCGCCTTCCGCTTTTCGGCGAATATCGCCTCTGCACGCATTCCTTCGCCGAGCGGCCACGGCGGCGCTACTCGGGTCCGCGATCCTGTCTTGTGGACCAGCGACCGCCCAGCAATCCAGTGACCAAGCCGACCTCACGGGTGCAGTGTTTGGAGACACGGCGCTTGAGAACACTGATCTTCAGGCAGGTCGTCTTTGCAATGTGCAAGTGCCGGACGACACCCTGGACAATTCCGATTGCGCGCAGGGACGCGGCTGTCTTCCAGAAAGATAGTTGCGGGCGTCAATGGATCATGGCGTCCGCGCCTGCGGCCAAAGACGCCATCAGCACCACTGTCAAAAGCACTGAGAACCCGCCGAAGATCAGGCCGACAATCGCGACGAGTCCATCCCGTTCGACAAGGCCGACGCCGAAGACAAACAGCGAGATGGCCGGGAACCAGCCGGTAAAGGGCACCGGCAGGAACAGGGCAAATGCGATCACGAAAAGTAGCAGGCCAAGCAAACGCTCGTTGCCACGGGCGAAAAGCGGGGTGTAGCGCGGCGTCAGGACGCGCTCCAGACGCCGCGTGACGGGTCTGAGCCTCAGCACGGTGCGCCGCAGCTTTTCGGGCTCAAGTCGGAGGCGCGCAAGCGGGCCAGGCAGCTTCACATGCGGATACCCAAGCATCATCTGCCCCGTCGTCACCAAAAGCGGTACGGCCGTTATCAGCGATGAACCGGGCGGGAGGGGAAGCAGCGTAAGCAGAGAAAAGATAACGATTGCCCATCCGAACGAGGTTTCACCCAGCGCCGTCAGGAGATTGCCTAGGGTCAGCGTGCCCGCACGGTGCTGAATTCTGGATGTGCGAAGGATCGGCAAGGACAGGGACGGCCGACGTCTTGTTCCATCCTCGCGCAAGATCTGTTCCCTCTCGAAAGCCTGCTCTCGATATCAGATCGCATCACGGCTTCTACAATAGCTGACAGATTTTTCTGCCGCATCATCGGCATTCACACAGGCGCCCCAGACGACATATCTCGGCGCCTTGATCACCCGGCGAAGGACCATGGTGCGTTCCGCTGCGCCCGCCAGATTGTCCGGCCCGGTATCACACCCCTGGCGATACCCCTCTGCCCTCTGCGTTGCAAGCGACGACAGTTGCGCCGTAAGGGTGATGTGGCTGCCTTTGTCGCGGGCGTCGATGTCTGCGGTGATCAGCCCGGCGTCCTCCAGCACCGTAAGGTGCCGCATCACGGTCGGCAGGCGCAGGCCGGTCGGCCTTGCCGGATCGTTCACCGGAGCGGGACCCGCCGCGAGCCGCGTCGGGTCTGCAAGCGCATGGAACACAAGGGACAGGTAAGCATCATGCTTAGCCATACGCCAAACGATTCCGACCTACCGGACCACACACGATTAAACTTCGTCAGCTGGCTAAGTTTCGCCTGATGGCAAGAGGCCGAAGCCTTGAAGGCCAAAGCCTCACACGTTCTCTGCGATCAGGATCTCCGTGCGGATGCGCTCTTGCGAGGCCAGCGTTGCCCGGTTCTCGCACTTGGCGCGCAGGATGCGGACGGCGCTGCGCACAAGATGGCCCGGATCCTGGTGAATGACGGCGTCCAGCTCTCCGATCCTGAGCGCGCGTTCCGTCGCTGGTGTGCGTTCATGGGCGATAGTCACACGCCCTTTGGCTGCGTCCAAAGCGCGGGCGACTTCGATCGGAATGCGCGCCTCGGCCCCCATGAAATACAGCCCCACGACGTCGTCGTGAGAGTTGAGGGCATTGCGCAGAACGTGCTGAGCCCGGCCCGGATCACCGTGCGTCTCGAGCGTCGGCAGGATCGTTAGGTTCGGATAATCCCTGTTAATGACCCCGTCGAACCAAAGGCGGCGCTCAAGACTGTCGCGCGACTGGGTCGTCTCGGTCAGCACGACAATCGAACCGTGAGCCGGGCCGATAAAGCGCCCCATCAAACGCCCGGCCGTGGCACCCGCGCCGCGGTTGTCGATACCGACGAAACCTTCTCCGCCATCCTCTTGCTGGTTGGTCACGAAGGGGATGGTCCTGATCCCGCGTTCGCGCATTCGAAGGAGTGCATCGCGGATCTGCGGTGTCTCGGGAGCCATGATCGCAATCCCGTCGATGTCTTCGGGGGACAGGCGCGACAGGGTCCGTGCCGTGCGATGGGGGTCGCGGTCGTCAAGCCGGATCACTTCCGCCTCAACCATCTCGGCCCGGCCTGCCCTGTCGAACTCGCGGATACGGTCGATGATCTCTTCGAGGAACTCGCCGCCGGAACGGGGCAAAGCAAAGGCGAAACGATAGGCCCGTTGCCGCGCGAGGGTGGCGGCGACCTGATTACGCTCGAAGCCGATTCTCTCGATCGCTTCGTTGACGGCCTGGACTGTCTTGTCACGCACGCCTGACCGGCCATTCAGCACTCTGTCAACCGTTGCAAGGCTGACACCGGCCGCTTTGGCAAGGTCCTTCGTGGTCGGTCTCATTTCTCTGAACATCCTGATTTTATTGGCCGAAGTGTTTGAATGATGACGATTGGAGGTCCTTATGACAAGCGTAAATGAGGTGCGCACCTCAGGAAATGCTTGCTCTGAGGTGCGCACCTCATCTATCTCTGGTCATCAGTAAAGCTTCGGCAGGAGGGCCGTGGCGGTGCAACTGGGAGGAAACCAAATGAAGACGAAATACCTGATTTCGGCTGCCGCTACGGCCTTGGTCGCGGGTGCCGCTACCACGTCCGCCTCGGCCGAAGACCTGACCCTGTGCTGGGCCGCATGGGATCCGGCGAACGCGCTGATCGAGCTGTCCAAGGACTTTGAGGCGCAGTCCGGCCACACCATGAACTTCGAATTCGTGCCGTGGACCTCGTTCGCGGACCGGATGCTGAACGAGTTGAACTCTGGCGGGCAGCTTTGCGACCTGATGATCGGTGACAGCCAGTGGATCGGCGGCGGCGCCGAGAACGGTCATTACGTCAAGCTGAACGACTTTTTCGACGCCAACGGCATCGACATGGCCGATTTCATCCCGGCGACGGTGACGGGCTATGCCGAGTGGCCGAAGAACACGCCCAACTACTACGCGCTGCCGGCCTTTGGCGACGTGGTCGGCTGGACCTACCGCAAGGACTGGTTCGAGCGTCCCGAGCTGCAAGAGGCCTTCCAGGCCGAGCATGGCCGCCCCTTGGGCGTTCCCGCAACGCTGGAAGAGCTCAAGGACATCGCCCAGTTCTTTCAGGGCCGGGACATCGACGGAACCACGGTCTATGGCGCCGCGATCTACACCGAGCGCGGCTCGGAAGGGATCACGATGGGCGTGACGAACGCTCTCTATAATTACGGGTTCATGTATGAAGACCCCGACCAGCCCTACGCCATCGATGGCTTCGTGAACTCCGCAGAAGCTGTCGCAGGGCTGGAGTTTTACAAGGAGCTGTACGACACCGCGTCGCCGCCCGGATCGTCGAACTGGTATATGGGCGAGAATATCGACGCCTATCGGTCGGGACAGGTCGCGCTTCAGATGAACTTTGCGTTCATCTGGCCGGGCGTAGAGGCTGATCCGAATGTCGGTGGCGGACGTTCCGGCTATTTCCCAAATCCGGCCGGTCCGGCAGGCCAGTTCGCGCAGCTTGGCGGGCAGGGCATCTCGGTCGTCGCCTACTCTGAAAAGCAGGACGCGGCGCTGGAATATATCCAGTGGTTTGCACAGCCCCAGATCCAGGCCCGTTGGTGGGAACTGGGCGGCTATTCGGCCCTGCGCGCGGTGGTCGAGGACCCCGGCTTCGCCTCCAGCCAGCCCTATGCGCAGACCTTCCTAGACAGCATGGCAATCGTAAAGGATTTCTGGGCCGAGCCTGCCTATGCCGACTTGCTGCTGCCGATGCAGGAACGCATCCACAACTACGTCATTGCAGGCGAAGGCACCGCGCAGGAAGCTCTTGACGGGCTGGTGCGGGACTGGACCGAAGTCTTCGAGGACGAAGGCAAGCTGTAACGCTCCTCCCTGTCGGACCGACGACGGTCCGGCCGCTCCTGGCGGCACGTCATGCCGCCAGGAGCCCTATTCAAGACACAAGGCGCCGGGCTTTGCCAAGGCGCCACCGGGGCGAGGCACATGACGGACACACCAATCGACAAGATCGCACAGGCCACGCCCGCAGGAATGGCGCGCCGTATCCGCGGTTTTTCCGACCGAACCATTGCCTGGATCTTCGTGGCGCCCACGATCTTTCTGCTGCTGGCGGTCAATATCTTTCCGCTGATCTGGACGATCCGGCTCAGCTTTACTGATTTCCGGGTGAACCGCCCGAACCGCGATGTCGAATGGGTCGGGCTGCGCAACTACGAGCGCATCCTGTCGGACCCGGACATCTGGGCCACCATGCAGGCCACCGCGCATTTCCTGATCTGGACCATCGTGTTGCAGGTGCTGATCGGCTTCGCGCTGGCGTACCTGATCAACAAGAACTTCCGAGGCAACGATCTTTGGACCACGATCATCGTGTTTCCGATGATGCTGTCGCCGGCCGTCGTGGGCAACTTCTGGACGTTCCTCTACCAGCCGCAGATCGGCCTGTTCAACTACGTCATCGCCTTCTTCACCGGGGTCGATCCCGCCAGTTTTTCGATGATCGGCGACGTGAACCTTGCGCCGTGGGCCATCGTGATCGCCGACACATGGATGTGGACGCCCTTCGTGATGCTGATCTGCCTGGCGGGTCTGCGGTCAATACCGGACAGCATCTATGAAGCCGCCGAATGCGACCGCGCGAGCAAGTGGCGGCAGTTCTGGACGATCACGGTGCCCATGGTGCTGCCGTTCCTGATGCTGGCGGTCCTGTTCCGCGGGATCGAGAACTTCAAGATGTTCGATCTTGTGGTGCAACTGACCGGCGGAGGTCCGGGCAACACCACCACGCTGACCTCGATCGATCTCAAGCGCGAAGCCTTCGAGAAGTGGCGCACGGGCTATTCCTCGGCCTATGCGGTGATCCTGTTCGTCACGGTCTTCGGGCTCGCCTCGATTTACGTGAAGGCCCTGAACAAGGTGAAACAACGATGAGCTTTTCCGTCACCGAGCCCACCAACAGGGTCAAGTGGGTCGCGGGCATCCTTGTTGTCGGCTATGCGCTGATCACGATCGTGCCGCTGCTGTGGATCGTCGCCACCGGCTTCAAGTCCGGCCCGGATTCAATCGCCTACCCGCCCAAGGTCTTGTTCGAGCCGACGCTGGAAGGCTACGTCAACCTGTTCACCGACCGCACCCGCGCCACGCAGGACATGCTGGACGCGGCGGGTGAGCCGCGGAACTGGTACGAGCAGATCGCGCGCAATCAAGGCACCGTCATCA
>CBFIJK010000023.1:0-48448 GCA_965662745.1 uncultured Paracoccaceae bacterium | reverse complement strand
GGCGCGATGGATGAGCGGACCGGCAAGGTCGTCGAGCCCGACTATTCCAATTGGACGAGCCATCCGAACAATCCGGCCACGCGCGAAGCGGCCGAATAAGGGATCGCTGGCCGCCTCCCAGGCTGGCGCGGGGCGCGGATCGCACGATCCGCGCCCTTTCCTTTTAGATCAGGCTATTGCGCGGCGAGGTTCAAGTGTCCTGCGATACATCTGCTGCAGGAATTCCGACGCCTTGTCGAAATGTCCATCCCCGTCCTCGACCAGGATCGCGCGGACCTGAACGTCGAAATCGGCGTAGTGCTGGGTGGTCGACCAGATCGAGAAGATCAGGTGATGCGGATCGACCGGCGCAAGGCGGCCCGCCATCATCCAGCTTGAAATCAGCATGGCCTTTTCATCGACGAGCGCCTTCAACGGCCCCTCGATCATGTCGATGATATGCGGCGCGCCCTGCACGATCTCATTCGCGAAAAGGCGGCTTTCACGCGGCAGATCGCGCGACATGTCCAGCTTGCGCAAGACATAGGCGACGATCTCGTCCACCGGCTCGCCATCGGGGTCGAGCGCACGCAAGGGATCAAGCCAGTTGTCCATCAGCCCGGCCAGAAGCGCGGCGTGAATCGCCTCTTTCGATGCGAAATAATACAGCAGGTTCGGCTTCGACAGGCCCGCGACCTCGGCGATGCGGTCCAGCGTGGCGCCGCGAAAACCGCTCTGGCTGAAGACATCAAGCGCCGCTTCGAGGATGGTGTCGCGGTTGCGCTGCTGGATCCGGGTGCGGGGCTTTTCGGGCGAATCCTTCATGTTCGACCGCCTTTTCGGAGCGGATTCAAAACTGCGAATTCTCTTTGCACTCGGATCAAATCTCGGGCCTCATCTGGGACGTCACCGGGCGCACCCGCCGGATCCGGCGAATGGCTTGACCCAGCCTTGTCCCGTGGTAGCGTCTTCCTGACCGTTTGGTCAAACTCTTGTCTTTGCGAGGTGCGCCATGGCGCTCGACCGTCCTGATATTCCCAATGACCTGTCGGCCTTCTGGATGCCGTTCACGGCGAACCGGCAATTCAAGAAAACGCCGCGCATGTTCGTGTCGGCGGACCGGATGCATTACAAGACATCCGACGGGCGCGAGGTGCTGGACGGGACGGCCGGCCTTTGGTGCTGCAACGCAGGGCATAACCGGCCCAAGATCGTTGAAGCGATCCAGAAACAGGCGGCAGAGCTGGATTATGCGCCCGCCTTCCAGATGGGCCACCCCAAAGCGTTCGAGCTGGCCAACCGCCTGCGCGACATGGCGCCCAAGGGGATGGAGCATGTTTTCTTCACGAACTCTGGCTCGGAAAGTGTTGAAACGGCTTTGAAAATCGCGCTGGCCTATCACCGGACCAAGGGCGAGGGGCAGCGCACGCGGCTGATCGGGCGCGAACGCGGCTATCATGGGGTGAATTTCGGCGGCATCTCCGTCGGCGGGATCGTGAACAATCGCAAGGTGTTCGGATCGCTTCTGAACGGCGTCGACCACCTGCCGCACACGCATCTGCCGCATGAGAACGCCTTCACGCGCGGTCAGCCGGAACACGGCGCGCATCTGGCAGATGAGCTGGAACGGATCGCGGCGCTTCATGGCCCCGAGACCATCGCTGCGGTGATCGTAGAGCCGATGGCGGGATCGACCGGCGTTCTGATGCCGCCCAAGGGCTATCTGGAACGTCTGCGCGAGCTGTGCACCAAGCATGGCATCCTGCTGATCTTTGACGAGGTCATCACCGGCTTCGGGCGGCTTGGATCGTCCTTCGCAGCCGAACATTTCAACGTTCAGCCCGACCTTATCACGACTGCCAAGGGTCTGACGAACGGCGTTATTCCCATGGGCGCGGTGCTGGCGACGTCCGAAATTCACGACGCCTTCATGCATGGCCCCGAGCATCTGATCGAGCTGTTCCACGGGTATACCTATTCGGGAAATCCCATCGCCTCGGCCGCCGGTATCGCGACGCTGGATACTTACCGCGAGGAGGGCTTGTTCGAACGTGCGGCGAGCCTTGCGCCCTATTGGGAAGACGCGATCCATTCGCTGAGGGACGCGCGCCATGTCATCGACATTCGCAATATGGGCCTGATCGCGGGCATCGAGTTGGAGCCGATCGCCGGAGAGCCGACGCGCCGCGCCTTCACCGCCTTCCTTGAA
Source organism: uncultured Paracoccaceae bacterium (assembly GCA_965662745.1). Lineage (GTDB taxonomy): Bacteria > Pseudomonadota > Alphaproteobacteria > Rhodobacterales > Rhodobacteraceae > Anianibacter. The sequence goes on along the minus strand of CBFIJK010000023.1, from coordinate 46,260 downwards.
GCCTACGAGAAAGGTGTCTTGATCCGCACGACTGGCGACATCATCGCGTTGTCGCCGCCACTGATCATCGAGAAAGAGCATATCGACAGGATTGTCAGTGTCTTACGGGACATTCTTGAAGGGCTGGAATGAGACAGGCGGCGACGGCGACCCAGCTTGTGGACGATGACAGAACGCGCGTGACGCGCTTTGACTTCGCCCCGGGCGCCGAAACCGGCTGGCACGTCCACGCGATGGATTACGTGATCGTCGCTGTCACAGACTGCCAGATGACGCTGGAAGAGCCGGGCGGCGCCACGCGCAGCGCCAGCGTCGCGGCGGGAGAGGCGTACCGACGCGCGTCCGGCGTCGAGCATAATGTCATCAACGGCGGCGAGGGCCCCATGGCCTTTGTTGAAATCGAACTGAAATAAGGAGGCTTTCCATGGCCGCACCCGGCGAAAACCTGAAGATCGACGGCGACCGCCTCTGGGACAGCCTGATGGAGATGGCCAAGATCGGCCCCGGCGTCGCGGGCGGCAACAACCGCCAGACGCTGACCGACGAGGATGCCGAGGGCCGCGCGCTGTTCCAGTCCTGGTGCGACGCGGCAGGCCTGACCATGGGCGTCGACACGATGGGCAACATGTTCGCGGCACGGCCCGGCACTGATCCTGACGCGCTGCCGGTCTATGTGGGCAGCCATCTCGACACGCAGCCGACGGGCGGAAAATACGACGGCGTTCTGGGCGTTCTCGGCGGGTTGGAGATTATCCGAACGCTCAACGATCTCGACATCAAGACCAAGCACCCCATCGTGGTGACCAACTGGACGAACGAGGAAGGCACACGGTTCGCGCCGGCCATGCTTGCCTCGGGGGTCTTCGCCGGAAAGCACGATCAGGACTGGGCCTATGATCGAGTGGACGCCAAGGGCAAACGGTTCGGAGATGAGCTTGAGCGGATTGGCTGGAAGGGCGAGGAAGAGGTTGGCGCGCGCAAGATGCATGCGTTCTTCGAGCTGCATATCGAACAGGGTCCGATCCTAGAGGCCGAGGGCAAGGATATTGGCGTCGTCACCCACGGGCAGGGCCTGCGCTGGATCGAGTGCACCGTGACGGGCAAGGACGCCCATACCGGGTCCACCCCGATGCATATGCGCAAGAACGCAGGACGGGGCCTTGCGCAGCTGACAGAGCTTGTCCACGAGATCGCGATGGCCAACCAGCCCAATACCGTGGGCGCCATCGGCCATATCGACGTCTATCCCAATTCGCGCAACGTGATCCCGGGCAAGGTGGTGTTCACGATCGATTTCCGGTCTCCCGATCCCGACAAGCTGCACAGGATGGAACAGGCCTTTTACGACCGCGCGCCCGCGATCTGCGAAAAGCTGGGCGTCACGCTTGAGCATCAGGTCGTTGGCCAGTTCGAACCGCCCGCCTTTGACGAGGCCTGCGTCGCCGCCGTGCGGAACGCGGCGGAACGGCTGGGCTATTCGCATATGGATATCGTTTCCGGCGCGGGCCACGATGCGTGCTGGATCAACGATCTCGCCCCTACGGCGATGGTCATGTGCCCCTGTGTCGACGGGTTGTCGCACAACGAGGCGGAAGAGATTTCCAAGGATTGGGCGACGGCGGGCGCGGATGTGCTCATGCATGCCGTCCTTGAGACCGCGGAGATCGTGGAGTGAGCGGCGGATGCCGCGACAGGTATTTGAAGAACCAAAGTAAGACGGGCGCGCAAACAGCCCGGCGGGGAGTTTGAACATGAGCACAGTCATCAAGAACGGAACCATCGTCACGGCGGATCTGACCTATGAGGCGGATGTGCTGATCGAGGGCGGCAGGATCGCCGAGATTGGGCCCGGGCTTTCGGGCGATGAGGTGCTCGATGCGACGGGCTGTTACGTGATGCCGGGCGGGATCGACCCGCATGTGCATCTCGAAATGCCGTTCATGGGCACCTATTCCACCGATGATTTCGAATCCGGCACGCGCGCGGCGCTGGCGGGCGGCACGACCATGGTCGTCGATTTCTGCCTGCCCGCACCCGATGGGCAGGGCCTGCATGACGCTCTGCAGATGTGGGACAACAAATCCACCCGCGCGCATTGCGATTACTCGTTTCACATGGCGATCACCTGGTGGGGCGAGCAGATCTTCAATGAGATGGAAACGGTCGTGCGCGAGCGCGGCATCAACACCTTCAAGCACTTCATGGCCTATAAGGGCGCGTTGATGGTGAATGACGACGAGATGTTCGCGTCCTTCCAGCGCTGCGCCGAGCTTGGGGCGATCCCGCTTGTGCATGCCGAGAACGGTGATGTGGTCGCCGACCTGTCCGCACGGCTGCTCGCCGAGGGGAACAACGGGCCAGAAGCGCATGCCTATTCGCGTCCGCCGCAGGTCGAGGGTGAGGCGACGAACCGCGCCATCATGATCGCCGATATGGCGGGCGTGCCTTTGTATGTCGTGCACACGTCCTGCGAGGAGAGTCACGAGGCGATCCGGCGCGCGCGGATGCAGGGCAAGCGGGTCTGGGGCGAGCCCTTGATCCAGCACCTGACGCTCGACGAGTCCGAGTATTTCGACAAGGACTGGGACCACGCTGCGCGGCGCGTGATGTCGCCGCCCTTCCGCAACAAGCAGCATCAGGATTCGCTTTGGGCGGGGCTTCAGTCAGGCTCGCTGTCGGTCGTGGCGACGGATCACTGCGCCTTCACCACGGACCAGAAGCGGTATGGCGTCGGGGACTTCACCAAGATCCCGAACGGCACCGGGGGACTTGAGGATCGTCTGCCGATGCTCTGGACGTATGGGGTGGAAACCGGGCGGATCACGCCGAATGAATTTGTCGCCGTAACCTCCACGAATATCGCGAAAATTCTGAACGTGTATCCGCGCAAGGGCGCCGTTCTGGTGGGCGCCGATGCCGATCTTGTCGTCTGGGATCCGGCGAAGGAAAAGACCATCACCGCGAGTGCGCAGCAGTCGTCCATCGACTACAACGTCTTCGAAGGCAAGCATGTGAAGGGCCTGCCGCGCTATACTCTGACGCGGGGCCGCGTGGCTGTGATGGATGGTGAGGTCCAGGGCAAGGAAGGGCATGGAGAATTCGTCAAGCGCCCGCCGGGCCAATCCGTGGGCAAGGCGCTGTCGACCTGGAAAGAACTGACATCGCCGCGCAAGGTCGAACGCTCGGGCATTCCGGCGAGCGGGGTTTGATGCACACGCCGAACCTGACCGCCGTGCTCGAGGCTGCGATCTATGTTGATGATCTGGATGCCGCCGAAGCATTCTATGGCGAGATCCTGGGGCTTGAACGGATCCGGCGGCAAGAGGGACGGCATGTGTTCTTCCGCTGCGGGCCCAGCATTCTTTTGGCCTTTCGCCCCGAAGCGACGCGCGTTCCGCCCGGGCCGGACGAGTTGCCGGTGCCGCCGCATGGGGCAACTGGGCCGGGGCATGTGTGTTTCGCGGCCGAGCAGGAAGAGCTTGACCGGCTCGCCGATGCCCTGCCGTCCGAAGGCGTGCCGATTGAATCTGATTTCCGTTGGCCGCATGGGCCGCGATCCATCTATGTCCGCGATCCGGCCGGCAACAGCGTCGAATTCGCAGAGCCAAAGCTATGGGAGCCGCCCGCGTGACTGATGCCCCGGTGATATCGGCCAAGGATCTCGACCTGACCTTCCAGACGGGCGACGGGCCGGTCCATGCGCTGAAAGACGTGACGCTGGATGTCGAGAAGGGCGAGTTTGTGTCCTTCATCGGCCCGTCGGGCTGTGGCAAGACGACGTTCCTGCGCTGCGTCGCGGCCTTGGAGACACCGACGGCCGGCACGCTGAACGTCAACGGGATGACGGCGGACGCAGCGCGGCAGGCGCGGGCCTACGGGTATGTGTTCCAGGCATCCGGACTTTATCCGTGGCGGACAATTGCGGGAAATGTGAAACTTCCGCTGGAAATCATGGGATATTCCAGGGCTGATCAGCAGTCCCGTGTTGAAAAAGTGCTGGAGCTTGTGGAGCTGTCGGGCTTTGGCAAGAAGTACCCCTGGCAGCTTTCGGGCGGCATGCAGCAGCGCGCGTCCATCGCGCGTGCGCTGGCCTTTGACGCTGATATCCTTCTGATGGATGAACCCTTCGGCGCCCTTGACGAGATCGTGCGCGACAACCTGAATGAGGAACTCTTGAAGCTTTGGGCGCGGACGGAAAAGACCTGCCTTTTCGTCACGCACTCGATCCCCGAGGCGGTGTATCTGTCCACGAAGATCGTGGTGATGTCCCCGCGCCCCGGGCGGATCACCGATGTGATCGACAGCCCGCTGCCGAAGGAACGCCCGCTCGACATTCGCGACACACCGGAATTCATCTCGATCGCGCACAGGGTGCGCGACGGGCTGCGCGCGGGGCATGGCGATGCGGCCTGATCGAGGCACCCCGCGCCGCGCCCGGTCAAGCGATGTTCCTGCGATGGCGCGGATCGTGAACGATTGGATCGACGGGACGGACTGGCATCCACGCACCGCTGCGCCCGCCGGGATCGAGACGATGATCCGCGAGGCGCTTGATATGCGCGAGATCTGGGTGATCGGCGACCCGCCCGAGGGGTATCTGTCCTTCGATCCCGAAACAGACCGCATCGGCGGGTTCTACTGCGCGCGGACGGGGGCGGGGCTTGGAAAGGCTCTGCTGGATGCTGTGAAAGACGGGCGCGATGCGATGTGGCTGCACACCCATGTGCCCAATACCCGCGCGCAATCCTTCTATCGGCGCGAGGGGTTCAAGGCGGTGGGCGTTGTCCCGCCAGAGCCGCCCGAGACCGTTCCGGAGCTTCGGATGGAGTGGCAGCGATGAGCTGGATCACCCGCCGCTTTCCCTCTGCCGCGCCGGTGATCGTCGTCGTGCTGGCCATCGTTGCGATCTGGTATGTGGCGGCAGTCTGGATGAATTCGACCTGGACACTGGATCAGGCGGAACGGGCGGGCACCACGCCGGGCCTTGCAGAGATCATCACCGATACCATGTCACAGGCACGCCCACTTCTGCCGCCCCCGCACCAGGTGGTGGCAGAGCTGTGGGACGTGACCGTCGAGAAGAAGATCACGTCAAAGCGCAGCCTTGTCTATCACGGCTGGATCACGCTGCAGGCGACGCTTCTGGGCTTTGTCGTGGGCGCTGTGCTTGGGGTCGCGCTGGCGGTGGGGATTGTCCATTCGCGGACCATGGATTTAAGCCTTATGCCTTGGGCGATCATCAGCCAGACCATTCCTATCGTGGCGCTGGCGCCGATGATCATCGTGCTGTCCAACGCCCTCGGGATCGAAAGCCGGACGGTGCCAAAGACGATCATTTCCGCTTATCTCAGCTATTTCCCGGTGCTGGTGAGCATGGTGAAGGGCCTGCGCAGCCCGTCTGCGATGCAAGTCGATCTCTTGAAAACTTACAACGCTTCGCAGTCGCAGACGTTCTGGAAGCTGCGGCTTCCGGCGTCCCTGCCGTATTTCTTCGCCGCCATGAAGGTCGCGGTCGCCGCCAGTCTCATCGGCGCCATCGTCGGAGAACTGCCGACGGGCGCGATCCAGGGCCTTGGCGCGCGGATGCTGATCGGCAGCCAGTTCGGCGAGCCGATGATCATGTGGACCGCCCTCTTTGCAGCGGCGATCCTAGCGGGGGTTCTGGTGCTGATCGTCGGTGCGCTTGAGAAAGTGGCGCTGCGGCTGACCGGGCAGGGGCAGGGCGCGTCATGATGTGGATCGTTGTCGCCATACTCGTCTGGATCGCCGCCTGGGCCTTGAATGTGCGCATTGCGCATTCGTCCATGTCGCAAACCCGTGCGGGCAAGCTGGCGGCGCCGCTGCTGTTCGGTGTGGCCGTTCTGGTGGTCTGGGAAGGGCTTGTGCGGGGGTTCGGCGTTTCGGGCGTGATCCTGCCGCCGCCCAGCGTGATCGGCGCGAAGATCGCGGGATCGCTGTCGATCCTCTGGGTGGACTTCGTGCAGACCTTTATCAAGGGCGCGCTGACCGGCTGGCTCATCGGCTGCATTGCGGCCTTTGTGGTCGCCGTCGCCATCGACCGCTCGCCCTTCCTGCAAAAGGGCCTGCTGCCCGTCGGCAATTTCGTGGCCGCGCTGCCTATTGTCGGGATCGCGCCGATCATGGTGATGTGGTTCGGCTTTGACTGGCAGTCGAAGGCCGCTGTCGTCGTTGTGATGGTGTTCTTCCCGGTGCTGGTGAACACGGTTGCGGGCCTTGCGGCGACGGATGCGATGCAGCGCGACCTGATGAAGACCTATGCGGCGGGCTATTGGCAGACGCTTCTCAAACTGCGCCTTCCTGCGGCGCTGCCCTTTGTTTTCAATGGGCTGAAAATTGCGACGACGCTGGCGCTTATCGGTGCAATCGTCGCGGAATTCTTCGGATCTCCGATCCGGGGAATGGGATTTCGCATCTCGACAGAGGTGGGACGGCTCGGACTTGATATGGTCTGGGCGGAAATCGCCGTGGCGGCCCTTGCCGGCTCGGCGTTCTACGGCGTGGTGGCGCTGGCCGAAAGGTGGTTCACCTTCTGGCACCCGTCACAGCGCGGATAAAAAACGAAACGACCAACCGGAGAGGATATACCAATGAAACAGATGATCGGAGCAGCACTTGGCCTTGGTCTTGCGGCTACGGGCGCGCAGGCGGCATCCCATGCCGACGACCTTACGCTGCAGCTGAAATGGGTCACGCAGGCCCAGTTCGCGGGCTATTACGTCGCGCTCGAGAAAGGCTTTTACGAAGAGGCTGGGCTCAATGTGACCATCAAGCCGGGTGGACCGGATATCGCGCCCACGCAGGTGATCGCAGGCGGCGGCGCGGATGTGACCGTCGAATGGATGCCCGCCGCGCTGGCAGCCCGCGAAAAGGGTCTGCCGCTGGTCAACATCGCGCAGCCCTTCAAGTCGTCGGGCATGATGCTGACCTGCCTCAAAGAAACCGGCATCGAAGGCCCCGAAAGCTTCCCCGGCCGTACGCTGGGTGTCTGGTTCTTCGGCAACGAATACCCGTTCCTGTCATGGATGAGTTCGCTTGGCATTCCGACCGAGGGCGGTGAAGAGGGTGTCGAGGTTCTCAAGCAAGGCTTCAACGTCGATCCGCTTCTGCAAAAGCAGGCGGATTGCATCTCGACCATGACCTATAACGAATACTGGCAGGTCATCGACGCTGGCATCACCGAGGACGAGCTAGTTACCTTCAAGTACGAAGATCAGGGCGTCGCGACGCTGGAAGACGGGCTATACACGCTGGAAGAGAACCTTGAAGACCCCGAGATGGTCGACAAACTGGCGCGGTTCGTCGATGCCTCGATGCAAGGCTGGAAATACGCCGAAGAAAACCCCGACGAAGCCGCCGAGATCGTTCTGGAATATGACGAAACTGGTGCGCAGAGCGAACAGCACCAGAAGCGCATGATGCGTGAGATCGCCAAGCTGACGGCGGGCTCGAACGGCGCACTTGATCCGGCGGATTTCCAGCGGACGGTCGATACGCTGCTTGCGGGCGGCTCGGACCCGGTGATCACCGCCGATCCTGGTGACGCGGCCTGGACGCATGAGATCACGGATGCCGCGCTGAACTGAGCGTAGCTGCGATCGTGCAACGGAAGAGCCCCGGGTCATGTCCCGGGGCTTTTTCATATGTCGGTTTGCTCTTTCATGTTACGCTAGGTCATCATGAGGGAGGGACCGATCATGTCACTGAGCCTGCAAGTCGCCTATCCGGCGCGGGACGAGACGCGTTTCGACATGGACTATTACCTGGGAACCCATATGCCGATGGTGGGCGAGCATATCGGGGCGCATATGGAAAGCGCGCTTGTGACGCGCGGTGTGGCCGGCGGGCCAGAGGCCCCGGCGCCCTATTATGCGATCGCCACCATGACCTTTACCGATGCGGCCGCGATGGACGCGGCCATGGCACAGATCGGACCGCTTCTGGCGGATATCCCGAATTTCTATAACGCAGAGCCGCAGGTTCTGATGGGCGAAGTCGTGGGCTAGGTCGCCTCCAGCCCGGATGTCGGCAGCAACGCGATCTCGTCGGCTGACAGGTCATCGACCCCGTTCACGGTGGCCACCGCGCCGCCATCCACCAGGATCGTGCTCGACCCGGCGACCGTGTCATTGGTGACCGTCACCTCGGGCGTGATCGGGTCGCCGGTGCCGGGATCGGTCGCTTCGTCGTAGAACACGCCGATCAGATCCTCGGTGCGGTCGTAATCCTCGATCGTGACCGTCTCTGCCGCTTCGCCGGTATCGAACAGGCCGAACCCGTCCGCGCCCGCGCCGCCATTGCCGGTGTCGTTGCCCGAGAGGTACAGCGTGTCGTCGCCGTCGCCGCCTTCCAGCCGGTCGATGCCGCTGGCCGCGTCGCCGGGATCGTTTTCGGTCAGGCCCGACAGTACGTCGTCGCCCGCACCGCCCTGAAGCAGGTCGTTGCCGGTGCCGCCGCGCAGGTCGTCATTTCCGTCCGAGCCAGTCAGCGTGTCATTGCCCGCTCCGCCATCTAGCAGGTCGTCATCCTTGTTGCCGTTCAGTGTGTCATTGCCGTTTCCGCCAAAGAGTGCGTCTTCACCCACGCCGCCATCGATATCATCGTCGCCTTCGCCGCCAAGGGCGATGTCGTTGCCAAGGCGCATGGCCATCGTGTCGTTCCCTTCGCCGCCTTCCGCGTAATCGTCGAGATCGGTGGCATCGAGTGTGTCATCCCCGCCCAGCAGGAAATAGGCGCGGTTCTCGGTCACGCCTTCGCTGGTGAACTCGTCCGCGCCGTCATCGCCCATGATCGCGGCGGCGTAGGCGTCGGGGTCATAGGCGAAGGGATCGACCGGCGTGGTGTCGGCCGACGTATCGGGCACATTCGTTGAAGATGGGTCAGTGCTGGAACGGCTCGTTACCGCGTCCTCATCGTCATCGCCGCCGAAAATGCCGAACTGGCTGGCGGCGAGGGCGAAGAAGATCGCGAAATTGGCGAGAAAGGCGGGATCCATGGCGCATGTCCGTATTGGCGACAATAACCGAACTGGCAGGCAATAGCGGCGTGCGAAGGCACGGAACGCGTCGAATTTAAGGTAATTGGTTGCGGAAAGGCTGACACGGAAACGGGCCGCGCTTTTCGGCGCGGCCCGTTTGGATTGGTCTGGACAGCCGGATTACTTGTCGTTCATCCGGTTCTCGATCAGGTCATCCACGACGCTGGGATCGGCCAGGGTCGAGGTGTCGCCAAGCGCGCCGTAATCATTCTCGGCGATTTTGCGCAGGATGCGGCGCATGATCTTGCCAGAGCGTGTTTTCGGCAGGCCCGGCGCCCATTGGATGAGATCGGGCTTGGCGATGGGGCCGATTTCGGTGCGGACCCATTTTTCAAGCTCTTTGCGCAGATCCTCGGACGGGTCCACGCCCTTCATCAGCGTGACGTAGGCGTAGATGCCCTGACCCTTGATGTCGTGCGGATAGCCGACGACCGCTGCCTCGGCGACGGCCTCATGCGCGACGAGGGCGCTTTCGACCTCTGCCGTGCCCATGCGGTGGCCCGAGACGTTGATGACGTCGTCGACGCGGCCTGTGATCCAGTAATAGCCATCCTCGTCGCGGCGGCAGCCGTCGCCCGAGAAATAATAGCCTTTGTATTGCTGGAAATACGTATCCATGAAGCGCTGGTGATCGCCATAGACGGTGCGCATCTGCGCCGGCCAACTGTTGGCGATGGCCAGAACGCCCTCGGCCTTGGTGTCGGTGATTTCCTCGCCCGAGGTCGCATCCAGAACGACCGGCTTGACCCCGAAGAAGGGTTTCGTGGCCGATCCTGGCTTGGTCGCTACGGCGCCGGGCAGGGGCGTGATGAGATGCCCGCCGGTTTCGGTCTGCCACCAGGTGTCGACGATCGGGCAATTCCCCTTGCCGACGACATCGTTGTACCAGTTCCATGCCTCTGGATTGATCGGCTCGCCCACGGTGCCCAGCAGTTTCAGCGAGGACAGATCGTATTTCTCGACATGCTCCTTGCCCTGACCCATCAGTGCGCGGATCGCGGTGGGGGCGGTGTAGAACTGCGCCACCTTGTGCTTTTCGCAGACCGCCCAGAACCGTCCGGCATCGGGATAGGTCGGCACACCTTCGAACATCAGCGTGGTCGCGCCATTGGCCAGCGGACCGTAAACGATATAGCTGTGGCCGGTCACCCAACCCACATCCGCCGTACACCAGTAGACGTCGCCATCATGGTAATCGAACGTGTATTCATGGGTCATCGCCGCATAGACGAGGTACCCGCCAGAGGTATGGACGACACCTTTGGGCTGCCCGGTCGAGCCGGAAGTGTAGAGGATGAAAAGCGGATCCTCGGCATTCACCTCGGCGGGGGTATTCTCGTCAGAGGCGGTCTCGCGCAGGGCGTTGTAGTCGTGATCGCGGCCCTCGACCCAGGTGGTCTGGTCGCCGGTGCGGCGGACCATGAGCAGCTTGACGCTGTCCTTGCAGTGCAAAAGCGCGGTGTCGGTGTTCGACTTCAGCTTGGTCGCCTTGCCCCCGCGTGGCGCAAAATCCGACGTGATGACGACCTTTGCGTCGCAGCCGTTGATCCGTGCGCCAAGCGCGTCGGGCGAGAAGCCCGCGAAGACGATGGAATGAACCGCGCCGATCCGCGCGCAGGCCAGCATGGCATAGGCCGCTTCGGGGATCATCGGCAGGTAAAGGACGACGCGGTCGCCCTTGCCGACACCCATATCCAGCAGGATGTTCGCCATCTTGCAGGTCTCGGCGTGCAGCTCGCGATAGGTGATGTGCTTGGCGTCGTCGCCCGGCTCGTCCGGTTCCCAGATGATCGCCGTCTGATCGCCGCGCGTCTCAAGGTGGCGGTCGATACAGTTGGCCGCCACGTTCAGCGTGCCGTCTTCGAACCATTTGATCGACACGTCGCCATAGTCGAAATTGACGTCCTTTACCTTGGTGAAAGGCTTGATCCAGTCGATGCGCTTTCCGTGCTCGGCCCAGAAGCCTTCGGGATCGTCGATGGAATGGGCGTACATCTTGTCATAGGCCGCCGCATCTATATGGGCGTTCGCGATGAAATCATCGGATGCGGGGTAGGTCGTGTCGGTCATGGAAAATCCTCCCTGGCGTGGCGGGTAATGTCCGATCCAGAAGTCGGGCGCCCCCGCGAAGGGGGCGCAAAGCGTCAGATGGCGAGGTACTCGGCGCGCAGTTCCGCGTTATCAAGCACCTCTTTCGCGCTTCCGTCGAAGGCGACGGTCCCGGTGTCGAGGATCACGGCGCGATCTGCAAGCTGAAGGGCACGCACAGCGTTCTGTTCGACGATCACCGTGGTGATGCCCTGTTCCTTGATGATGTTGAGCGTCTTCTCGATCTCGTCGACGATCACGGGCGCAAGGCCCTCATACGGTTCATCGAGCAGAAGCACCTTGATGTCCCGCGCCAGTGCGCGCGCGATGGCCAGCATCTGCTGTTCGCCGCCCGACAGCGTGACGCCTTCCTGCTTGCGGCGTTCGCCAAGGCGCGGAAAGAGCTCGTAAATGCGTTCCAGTGACCAGCCGACGGGTTCGGTGATCTGAGCAAGCTTTAGGTTTTCCTCGACCGTCAAGCCCGAGATGATGCGCCGGTCCTCGGGCACCAGCGCGATGCCCGCGACGGCCGCCTGGTGCGAGGCCATTTTGGTCAGGTTCTGATGGTCGAGCCAAATCTCGCCATGAGTCAGGCGCGGATTGTCCAGCCGTGCAAGCGTGCGCAGCGTCGATGTCTTGCCCGCGCCGTTCCGGCCCAGAAGGGCGAGGATCTCGCCCTCGTGCACGGTCATCGAGACGCCCTGCACGATATAGCTTTCGCCATAGTAGGCGTGGATGTCCCAGGCCGAAAAGAAGGCGGGCGCAGTGGCGGCCTGGTTCGAGTGCTTGGACCAGTCGCGGGTTTGGGTCGTGTCTTCGGCAATGCTCATTCGTGAGCCTCCCCCAGATATGCTTCGCGGACCTTCGGATGACCCTTGATCTTCTCGGGCGTGTCCTCGACCAGCGGCGTGCCTTGTGCGAGCACGGTGATCCGTTCGGCCAGCGAAAAGACGACATGCATGTCGTGTTCGATGATGGCCATGGTGATATCGCGCTTACCCTTGATTTCCTTGAGCAGCGCGATGGTGTTGTTGGTGTCTGCGCGGCTCATACCAGCCGTCGGCTCGTCCAGCAGCAGAAGGCGCGGTTCCTGCACGAGGCACATCGCCATCTCAAGCCGCCGCTTGTCGCCGCGCGACAGGCTGCCCGCGTTGATGTCGCGCTTTTCGAGCATGTTGACATCTGCGAGCATCACCTCGGCCTGCTCGATGATCGTGCCTTCGTCCTTAACTGATTCAACCGCGTGCATCCGGAAGGCCCCGTCCCGGCGCGCGAAGCAGGGGATCATCACGTTTTCCAGCACCGAAAGATCGCTGAAGATCTCGGGCGTCTGGAACACGCGGCTGATGCCCATCTGGTTGATCTCGTGCGGTTTGCGGCCCAGCACCGAATTGCCGTCGAACATGACCGTGCCGGTGTCCGGCATCAGCTTGCCGACGAGGCAGTTGAGCAGGGTGGATTTGCCCGCCCCGTTGGGGCCGATGATCGCGTGGACGGTGTTCTCGGCGATAGAGAGGTTCACATCCCCCAGCGCCTGAAGGCCGCCAAACCGCTTGCCCACACCTTTGACTTCAAGAATACCCATTGTTCCGGCTCCTTATTCGGCGGGGGTTTTGCGTTGCTCGGCGGCCGCTTCTTCGGCGCCGTCGGCCTTGCGTCCGCGGCGGAAGATCGACGCGATGCGCTGTCCGCCTTCGACCAGACCGCCCGGCAGGAAGATCACGACGAGCATGAACAGAAGGCCCAGCGTCAGGTGCCAGCCCTTGCCGACGAAGGGATGCACCAGAAAGACCATCGCATTCTCAAGCCCGTCGGGCATGAAGGCGAACCACTGGTGCAGGATCTGGTCGTTGATGCGCGAGAAGATGTTCTCGAAGTACTTGATGAAGCCCGCGCCAAGCACCGGCCCGATCAAGGTCCCAGCGCCGCCGAGGATCGTCATCAGGACAACCTCGCCCGACCGGGTCCAAAGCATCCGTTCGGCCCCCGCGAGCGGGTCCATGGACACCATCAGACCGCCCGCGAGACCGGCGAACATGCCCGAGATGACAAAGGCCGCCAGCGTGTAGGGGCGCGGGTTGAGACCGGTGTAGTTCATCCGCTGCTGGTTCGATTTCACCGCCCGCAGCATGAGGCCGAAGGGCGAGCGGAAAATGCGGATCGACATGTAGAAGGCGGCGATCATCAGCACGGCACAGAGGTAATAGCCCGCGTTGAAGTCGAACGACCAGGGACCGATATTCACGACCTCGGTCGCACGCATTTCAAGCCCGAAAAGTGAGGGAACCGGCAGTCCGCCATCTGCGGACACCTGTCCAAAGATGCGCGGATCGTTCAGCGAAAGCTGCAGGCCCGTCTCGCCATTGGTGATCGGGGTCAGCACCGAATAGGCCAGTGCATAGCACATCTGCGCGAAGGCGAGCGTGAGGATCGAGAAGTAGATGCCCGAGCGCCGCAGCGAGATGTACCCGATCAGGAGCGAGAAGATGCCCGCTGTCACGGTCGAGGCGAGGATCGCCATCAGGACGTTCATGCCCAGCAGTTTGAACACCCAGACGCCCGCATAGGACCCGACCCCCAGGAAGGCGGCGTGACCGAATGAAAGGTAGCCGGTCAGGCCGAAGAGGATGTTGAAACCCACCGCGAAGATCCCGAAGATCAGGAACCTTTGCATGAGGTCGGGGTAGCCCGCGTTGAACTGCGCCATCGCGCTGTCCGTGGGGAAGGGGTTCAGGATGATCGGTGCGAAGACGACGAGCGCCACGACGATCAGGAACAGCGCTGCGTCCTTACGATTGAGTCCGAGCATGGATCAGTCCTCCATCACGCCCTTGCGGCCAAGCAGGCCACGGGGACGGGTCAACAGAATGATGATGGCGACCAGGTAGATGATGACCTGGTTGATGCCGGGGATCAGTTCGATCACCGCGCTCATCGAGGCAAAGCTTTGCAGGATCCCCAGAAGGAAACCGGCCAGGACGGCACCGGGCAGAGACCCCATGCCGCCGACCACGACCACCACGAAGCTCAGGACGAGAAAGTCCATGCCCATATGGTAGTTCGGCGAATTGATCGGCGTGTACATCACCCCCGCAAGCCCCGCGACGGCGGCGGCAAGGCCGAACATCAGTGTGAAGCGGCGGTCGATATTGATGCCCAGAAGGCCCACGGTTTCGCGGTCGGCCATGCCCGCCCGGACGACCATCCCGAAGGTGGTGAACTGCAGGAAGGCGAAGACGGCGGCGATGATGACCATGGCGAACATGAAGTAGATCAGGCGCCAGTAGGGATAGATGACCGTGAAGGGGTCAAAGCCCAGCAGCACGCCGAAATCGAACGAACCGGTGAAGGCGTCTGGCGCGGGGGTCGGGATCGGGTTGGCGCCGTAGAACGCCTTGATGATCTCTTGCAGGACGATGGCAAGGCCGAAGGTCACAAGGATCTGGTCCGCGTGGGGGCGCTTGTAGAAGTGGCGGATCAGACCGCGCTCCATCACCACGCCGACGAGGATCATGACCGGGATGGCGACGATGATCGAGATCGGGACGGTCCAATCCAGGATCGTGGCCCCGACACTTTCGCCGAACCAGTCGTAGATATAGGGCACCTCCACCTTCAGAGGATTGCCCAGAAAGTCCGTTCGCGTCTCGTCGATCACCGTGTGGCTGAACGACAGGATGCGGCCCAGCGTCACGGCGCAGAAGGCGCCGATCATGAAGAGCGCGCCATGGGCGAAATTGACGACACCGAGCGTGCCGAAAATCAGCGTCAGCCCCAGCGCGATCAGCGCATAGGCAGAGCCTTTGTCGAGACCGTTGAGGATCTGGATAATGAAAGATTCCATGGTCTAAGCTCTCCTTCGGCTGACCCGTGGCACTACGATTGGGTCCGCATGCGCCCCCCTTGGGGGCACATGCGATTTGTTCAGGTCAAAACGTGTGTGACGTTTTGTGGCTTAGGCGCCGGGGTTGCAGCTGCCCAGCGAGCCGCCCGCGAAGTCCGGGTGATCGACCGGGTAGGTGACCACGTCGCGCGGGGTGACTTCGACGATTTCGAGAAGGTCGAATTCCGAAGTCGGGTTGTCCTTGCCCTTCACGACCAGCACGTCCTTGAAGCACTGGTGATCTTCGGCGCGGTAGAGGGTCGGGCCGTTGCCCAGACCGTCGAACTCGAAGCCTTCGAGGGCTTCGCCAACGGCGCAGGGGTTGAAGCTGCCGGCCCGGGTGACCGCGTCTGCATAAAGCAGCGTCTGGACATAGCAGGTGTGGGCAGCCTGGCTCGGCGGGAAGCCATACTTCTCACCGAAGGACCGCACAAAGGCCTGCGAGCCCGCGTCGGGCAGGGACCAGTGCCAGTTCGTCGAACCGAAGATGCCCTTGATGTTCTCGCCGGCACCACGTGCCATGAGACGCGAGAAGAGCGGAACAACGACCACGAAGTCCTTGCCGTTGGCC
This sequence comes from uncultured Paracoccaceae bacterium, assembly GCA_965662745.1. GTDB lineage: Bacteria > Pseudomonadota > Alphaproteobacteria > Rhodobacterales > Rhodobacteraceae > Anianibacter. The sequence goes on along the minus strand of CBFIJK010000023.1, from coordinate 30,663 downwards.
TGCATGTCGCGAAGGCCGAACTGGACCGCCTGGGTCAGCGAGTTGACCATGTCTCCACCGTAGTGGTTCAGGATCAGAACGTCTGCGCCCGACTGTGCGACCGGCGAGAGGTAGGACGAAAAGTCGCCCGCGCCCACGGGGGTCTTGACGGTGTTGACGGTTTCCCAGCCGAGATCCTCGGTATAGGTCTTCATCGACTTCTCCTGGGAATAGCCCCAGGTATAGTCGGCGGTCAGGTGATAGGCCTTGCGGTCCTTGCCATAGTTGGCTTCCAGGATCGGCGCGAGGGCGCGGCCCGACATCTCGGTGTTGAAGAAGTGGCGGAAGCCGTTTGCGCGGCGGTCCTTGCCGGTCGTGTCGTTCGAGTGCGTGAGACCCGCCATGAAGATGACGCCCGCGTCCTGGCAAAGGCCCTGAACGGCGATGGCAACACCCGAGGACGAGCCGCCGGTGATCATCACCGCGCCGTCTTTTTCGATCATCGAACGGGCGGAAGCGCGTGCCGCGTCAGAGTTGGTCTGCGTGTCGCCGGTGACGAACTCGACCTTCTTGCCCATGATGCCCGTACCGTCGAGCACTTTCGACGAGAAGGTGCTGAGCATGCCGCCGTCGCCACCACCGTTGAGGTGCTCGACCGCAAGTTCGTAGGCGCGCAGTTCGTCCGCACCCTCGTCAGCATAGGCACCGGTCTGGGGCACGTTGAAGCCCAGGGTCACGGTGTCGCCGGTCGGCGCGTTGGTAAAGCCGGAATGGCCAGCGGCGCGCAGATAGGTTGGCAGCGCGATCGTGGCGCCGGCAACCGCACCGGTCTTCAGCAGACCGCGGCGCGAGATTGTCGATTTGGACATGGAAATCCTCCCGTTTCGTAAAATGTGCAGCGAGGCTCCTCTCCTCTCTGCGGAATCCTTTTACAGGACGATGCGACTATGGGGGCATCCTTGAAAATAGAGAACCATGTGTTTGCTTTGGTTGACATATTCTGTAAATATTTCGACCATGCACCCGCAGTATTTGTAAAATAGTTTTCACTGCGATGCAGCAAGGCCCTGCCGGACAAGGATAATCCCATGGCTCAGGACAGCAGTTTGACAGGTCGCCGGATACGCGAGCGGCGCGAACAGGCGGGTCTCAAGCAGGTTGAACTGGCGGCGAAGGTCGGGATCTCTCCGGCGTATCTCAATCTGATCGAACACAACCGGCGCAGAATCGGCGGACGCGTGCTTGTAGACATCGCCGCAGCGCTGGAGGTTGAGCCGCAAGCGCTGACCCAAGGGGCCGAGGATGCGGTGCTGGGCGCGCTGACGGCGATGGGCGCCTCGCGCAGCGGCCAGCAGGCGGGGGCCGAAGTTGAACGGGTCGAGGAATTTGCGGGACGCTATCCCGGCTGGGCAAAGTTGATCGCGGCGCAGTCGCGGCAGGTCTCGGCGCTGGAGCGCACCGTCGCGACCCTGTCGGACCGCATGGCGCAGGATCCGTTCCTGTCCGCCTCCCTGCATGACGTGCTCTCAACCGTATCGGCGATCCGGTCCACGGCGTCGATCCTGACCGACACGCCCGATATCGAAGTCGAATGGCGCGACCGCTTCCTGCGCAACATGATGGAAGACAGCGCGCGACTGGCCGAAGTGTCCGAGGCGCTGGTGCGCTATCTCGATGCCGATGACGAGGCGACAGAGGTTTCGACGCCCTTGGAAGAGGTCGAGGCGTGGATGGCGGCACGCGATTATCGGATCGACGAGATCGAAAGCGGTGGCACGCCAGAGGACGCGCTGACGGCCGAAGGAGAAATACCCCTGCGCGGGGCGGCGCGGCTCTTGCTGCTGGACCGGTTGGCCCGCTACGCCGAAGACGCACTTGCAATGCCGGAACCGGACGCGCGTGCAATCTTGGATGAACGGGGGCCAGACCCCGCCGCGATGACTGCGCGCTTTGGCGTTTCGCCGTCGGCGGCGCTGCGGCGCATGGCGATCCTGCTGGGGCGAGAGGCTGGGCTGGTTCTGTGCGACGCATCCGGCACTTTGGTGTTCCGCAAACCCATTGAAGGGTTTCCGCTGCCGCGCTACGGGGCGGCCTGCCCGCTTTGGCCGCTCTATCGCGCGCTGTCCCAGCCCATGCGTTCGGTCGAAGCGGTGTTGTCGCTCGGTGGCCGCCAGCCCATGACCTTTCGCAGCTTCGCCATTTCCGAGCCGATGGGGCAGGCAGGCTTTGGCGCGCCGCCCGTCTACGAGGCGGTGATGCTGCTGCTGCCGCACCCGCCGGACCCGGGCGCAGAGCCTGTCGGCACCTCCTGCCGCATCTGTTCGCGGGCTGCCTGCCGCGCGCGGCGGGAACCCGCGCTTGTCGCGCTGGTCAGCTGAGCTTTGACATTAGGGCCTCGTTGGCGTGATAGTCATCCGCACCACGCGACGCTCAGGGGAGGGGGCCCGCGACATGACAAAGAAAGTCCTTCTGATCGAGGATGAGCCAAGCATCATTCAGGCGATCAGCTTTATCCTGTCGCGGGACGGCTGGAGCGTGGACAGCCATGCCGACGGCGCCACGGCGATGGAGGCCGTCGCGCGCCGCAAGCCCGATGTGATCGTTCTCGACCTGATGCTGCCGAACCGGTCGGGGCTTGAAATCCTCGAAGACCTGCGCGCCGCGCCCGAAACCGCCGATCTGCCCGTTCTCATGCTGACCGCGCGCGGGCAGAGCCGCGACCGAGAGATGGCCGAGAAACTGGGCGCGACCCGCTTCATGACCAAGCCGTTTTCCAATGCCGAGGTGCTGGCCTCGGTCAACGCCATGGCGACAGGGGCATGACCGACCGGCCGCCTTACGGTCCGGAATTCCTGCAGCGGCAAACCTATCGCCGCCGCCGTCTGGCTGACGCAGGGCGCATCCTGCCGGTCTTTGGTCTGGTGCTGTTCCTTCTGCCGCCGCTTCTGCAAGGCACGCGCGGAACGGCGGCGACAGGACTTTTGATTTTCGGCGGCTGGATCGTGATGATCGGCGTCGGCGCGCTGATCGCCCGTGCGCTTGACCGGCCAGAGGATCCAGGGTCTGCGCCCGAACGCCCCGAGGATCCGGCGCCTTGATTTCTCTGAACCTGATCGTCGCGGCGTCGCTGTTATATGTCGCGGTCCTTTTTGGCGTGGCCGCGCTGGCCGAAAGGCGCGCGGCGGCGCAGCGGCTGGGCTGGCTCCGCTCTCCGCTCGTCTACACGCTGTCGCTGTCGATCTATTGCACCGCCTGGACGTTCTATGGCGCGGTTGGTTATGCGTCGCGCTCGGGCCTTGAATTCGCGACGATCTATCTGGGCCCGACGATCGTGATGATTGGCTGGCTCTGGCTTTTGCGCAAACTGGTGCGGATCGGGCGGGCGCAGCGGATTACCTCGATCGCCGACCTCATATCTTCCCGCTACGGCAAATCGAACCTTCTAGGGGTCCTCGTGACCTTGCTCGCGGTGATCGGCACGACGCCCTATATCGCGCTGCAACTGCAATCGGTGGCCTTGTCCTTTGCCGTCTTCGTGCCGGGCGCGGGCAATTCCGATCCCTCGCTGAAGGCGACCGCCTTCGTGGTCGCGGTAGGCCTGACGATCTTCACCATCCTCTTCGGCACGCGGCGGCTGGATGCGAACGAACAGCACCACGGCGTTGTCACCGCCATCGCCCTGGAAGCGGTCGTCAAGCTGTTCGCCCTGCTCGCCGTCGGGATATTCATCGTGTGGGGCGTGGCAGAAGGGCCGGCGGATATCTTCGCACGGATCGAGGCCTCTCCGATCTCGGCGTCCGAGCTCGACCCCGGTCGCTGGACCACGCTGATCTTCCTGTCGGGCGCCGCGCTGTTATGCCTGCCGCGCATGTTCCAGGTCATGGTCGTCGAGAACGCGGATGAGAGGCATCTCGCCACGGCAAGCTGGGCCTTCCCGCTGTACCTGTTCTTCATGAGCCTCTTCGTCATCCCCATCGCGGTGGTCGGAACGGAAATGCTGCCCGGCGAGAACCCGGACCTCTACGTTCTGACGCTGCCGCTGGCGCTCGGCGCGGAATCCCTGGCGCTTCTGTCCTTCCTTGGCGGATTTTCTTCGGCCACCTCCATGGTCATCGTGGCGGCCATCGCGCTGTCGATCATGGTATCGAACCACATCGTCATGCCGATCTGGCTGAGCGTGCGCAAAGAGGGCGCGGTGATGTCCGGCGATGTGCGCGATGCGGTTCTGATCTCGCGCCGTGTGTCCATCGGCGCGATCCTGGCGCTGGGGTATCTTTATTTCTCGATCGCCGGATCCGGCGCGGCGCTGGCGGCGATCGGCCTGATCTCGTTCGCAGGGGTGGTTCAGGTGCTGCCCGCGCTGGTCGGGGGTCTCTTCTGGCGGGCAGCCACGCGCTGGGGCGCGGCGGTGGGGCTGGTGACGGGCTTTGCCGTCTGGACCTGGACGCTGTTCCTGCCGAGCTTTGGAACCGCGTCGATCCTTTCGGCCTCGGTCATGGCCGAGGGGCCGTTCGGCCTCGCGTTCCTGCGGCCCCGCGCGCTCTTCGGGATCGAGGGGATCGACCCGCTGGTCCATGCCGTGTTCTGGTCGATGCTGCTGAACACCGCGACCTTTCTTGTCGTGTCGCTGCTGACGTTCCCGCGCCCGCTGGAACGGCTTCAAGGCAACGAGTTCGTCAACATCTTCGAGCGCGGGCGTGCCGCGCGTGGGTGGAGCCGCTCTGCCGCCGAGGCCGAGGATCTTCTTGCAATGGCGCAGCGCATCATCGGCGCGCGCGAGGCGCAGGCGCTGTTTCAGGCGGCGGCGGCAGATCAGGGGAAAGACGGCTTCCTGCCAGACACGACGCCAGCCTTCATGGAAACGCTGGAACGCCAGCTTGCCGGTTCGGTGGGCGCGGCGACGGCCCATGCGATGGTCAGCCAGATGTCCGGCCACACGGCGATTTCGGTCGAGGATCTGATGGCCGTGGCCGACGAGACCGCGCAGATCATGGAATATTCAAGCCAGCTCGAGGCGAAATCGTCCGAGTTGGGCCGCACCGCGCGGCAGTTGCGCGAGGCGAATGAAAAGCTGACGACGCTGTCGATCCAGAAAGATGCGTTTCTCAGCCAGATCAGTCATGAATTGCGCACGCCCATGACATCCATCCGTGCGTTCTCTGAAATCCTGATGGACGGCGTGACAGAGCCCGAGGATCGCCGCCGCTTTGCCCAGATCATTCTAGACGAGACGATCCGCCTGACGCGGCTATTGGACGATCTTCTCGACCTCAGCGTTCTGGAAAACGGACAGGTGACGCTGAACCGCGAAGAGGTGACGCTGGCCGATGTGCTGGACCGCGCGGTGTCCGCCGCCGCCCATCCCGGAACCCGCGATGCGATTACGGTCGAACGCTCGCCCGAGCACGAGATGCTGCGCGTGGAAACCGATCCAGACCGGCTGGCGCAGGTCTTCATCAACCTGATCTCGAACGCGCGCAAATATTGCGATGCGGTCCATCCGGTTCTGCGCATCGGGGTGACAATGGAAACCGGTCAGGTCGCTGTGGATTTCATCGACAATGGATCGGGCATTCCGGCGGCCAGCCAGGGCGTGATCTTCGAGAAGTTCTCGCGCCTTACCGATCAAGCGCGCGCGGGGGGCGCGGGGCTTGGCCTTGCGATCTGCCGCGAGGTGATGGCGCGGCTGGGCGGCGATATTCGCTATCTGCCGGGGCAGGGCGGCGCGGCGTTCCGCGTCACGATGCCGATCCGGGCGGCGCGCGCGGCGTAAGGGAATCGTAAGGGTTTGGGGCGAAACTGCGGCTGTCCCTTATGCCGGAGTATCGCTTATGCCCGATGGTGCATCCGTTCTCGCCCGCAAGATCAGGCCTCGCACGCCATCCCCCGCCGCCATGACAGAGATGCGCGCGCTGACGCTTGCCGTCGCGCAGGCGGCCGAGGCGATGCTGGGCGTCTCTGTGCGCGCCGAAGACCTGCAGACCGACGAATTGACCGGCGACGAGATCGCGGCGCGCCTGCCCGATCCGGGGCTGATGATGCGTCTCGAGGGGCCCATGGGCCGCACCGGGATATGCGCCCTCTGTGCAGAGGGCTTGTCGGCGGTGTCCGAGGCGGCGACGCTTGGCCGGGTCTCGCCCGAGGTCACCAGCCCAAGGCGCGGCACGGCAACCGATGGCATCCTCGCGCAGGGCTTTATCGACCGCATATTCACCGGTCTCGCTCCGCGCCTTGGTCAGCTTGACGATCCGCCGCCCTTCGGCGGTTTCGCGTGGAACGGTGTCTTTCCGGGTGCCCATGGCGCGGCGCTGTCGCTTGCGGACGGGCCGCATGTCCTTTGGCAATGCCGCCTCGTCTTCGGCGAGGCCGCGCGCGCGGCACAAATGACGCTCGTCGTCCCCCGCGTTCAGCTACAAGGCGCGCGAATTGGCGACATCCGCGACTGGGCGCAGAAATGGCGCCCGCAGATCCTGAGCGCAGAGGCTTGCATCACGGCGGAACTCGCCACGCTGACCTGGCCCGCGGGCGGATTGTCGGATCTGGAACCGGGGCAGGTGATCGAACTTCCCCGTGCCCGGCTTGACCGGATCACGCTGCGCGCGCCGGGTAGGATGCGCGTGGGGCATGCGCGTCTCGGCAGGATCGGCGGCCTGCGCGCGGTGCGGATCGCGGATCTGGAAAAGGTCAGAACGCCCGAGGATATCGACGGACACGCAGGCCCCGCCATGCAGGGCGTCGCGGACCGCGCCGGGGCGCCCTAATCCTTGGCGAGCGCCTCGATCTGCGGCTTCAGGCCCGCGATGTCATACCCGGCGCGCGCTGCATCCGAGATCAGATCATCCGCCGGGCGGGTGCCTGCCTGCGACAGCGCCCAGACAATAGTTGAACGCGTGCCAGACCGGCAATAGGCCAGAATGCGCCCATCTTCGGCGCCGATCTCTGCGCCCTGCGCGGTGACCATATCCTCGGTCAGACCCCCATTGACGACCGGGTTGTAGACAAAGCGGATACCGGCGGCCTCGGCCACTTTCGCCATCTCGTCTGACTGAAGCTCCGGCGGAATTTCGGCATCGGGGCGGTTATCGATGATCGTCGTGAATCCGTCCTCGGCCAGCGCGGCGATGTCGGAAATCTCGATCTGCGGGGCGACGCTGTAGCGGTCTGTGATGTCTCTGCGGTCCATGGCTTTGGCTATACTCCGTCAGGCTCTGGTCATGCAAGGCGCGCTCAAGCCGCCGCCTTGCCCATGTTCTCGATCCGCGACTTCACCGGCGGCGCAGCCCACATGCCCCCCAGCATTGCGATCAGGAACACAAGGCCCCCCAGCCCGCCATAGCTGAGCGAGGCGATTGCCGGACCGGGGCAGAGACCCACAAGCCCCCAGCCCATCCCGAACAGGACGGAGCCGACGACCAGATTGCGCCCAAGACGCGGCTCTGGCGGCGGCGGGAAGGTTCCGCCAAGTGCCGGGCTGCGCCCGCGCGTATAAGCCCAGGCAATCGTCATCGGGATGATTGCGCCGCCCATCACGAAGGCCAGTGTCGGGTCCCAGTCGCCGAAAATATCCAGCCACCCCTGCACCTTCCGCGTGTCGGTCATGCCCGAGATCAAAAGCCCCGCGCCGAACAGCCCGCCCGAAATCGCTGCCATCAAATTGCGCATCAGACCACTCCCAGCAGGTGTTTGAAAACGATGACCGACAAACCGCCGGCACCGATATAGAACACGGTCGCCACGATCCCGCGCAGCGACAGGCGCGAGATGCCGCACACGCCGTGCCCCGACGTGCAGCCATTCGCCAGCCGCGTGCCGATCCCGACAAGCAGCCCGGCCGCGACGACCGCGACAAGGTTTCCGGTCAGGTAAGTATCAGGCGCAGGTAGAAACAGCGCGATGATGGCCGGAACGGCAAAAAGCGCGCCGAGGAAGGAGGCGCGTTCTGAGAGGTTGCCAAGCCCCGAGCCGTCGACCACCCCGCCGACGATCCCCGAGGCGCCCATGATCCGCCCATTCGCCAAAAGGAACAGCGCAGCGGCCAGCCCGATAAGCCCTCCGCCCAAAAGGCCCAGTATCCAGTCTTGTGGCATTGTTCAGTCTCCGAAGTTGGCCGCATGCGGCCGATAACGCATTCAGTCTTGCGAATATATCTATTCTCATTCGGGGCATTGCAAGGGGGTGCCGGTGAATTCGTGCAGCCATGCCATCCTGTTTCAGGTGCGGATTCCTGATTGAGCCTCAATATTTCCGTTTAACCGAGCGGAAACTCACGATACCTTGTGGGTATCCACTGGATAGGCGCGATGGAACCGATGTTCGACCGAGACCGCGAGGCCCAAGGGGCGGCGACCTGCGTCCGACTTCCCGTCACGGCGCTTGATGCGGCCGGGCGCGGGGCCTGTCTCGATGCGCTTTCGGGCCCAGAGGTGCGCGCGGCGCGTTCTGTTGCGCTGGTGATCGACGGCGCGACGCTTGGCGCGATCTCCGATCCCTTCGCCGCACCTTCGCTTGCAACGCTTTGTTTGGCGGTCGAGGCGCTGGAAAAGCCGGTCATCGCTGCGCTCTCGGGCCCGGTCACCGGACACGCCGCCGCGCTGGCTGTCGCCGCGCATTACCGATTGGCCGGGGCCGATGTGTCGCTCGGCGCCGAAGCCGGGGCGGGTACGGGCGTGGTGCCCGCGGGCGGGTTCGCCGTACGCGCCGTGCGCCTGGCCGGGATCCCGGTGGCGGTGGATGTCTGTTCCGGCACCGTCCCGCTGGACGCAGCCCTCACCTCACGGCTGATCGACAAATCGACGACCGGTTCGCCCGCCGAAGCGGCGGACCGTCTGGCCGAAGCAATCCTCAGCCGCGGCCTCGCCCCGCGCCGCGCCAGCGAGGAAGAGCGCGGCCTGACCAACGCCGCCCGCCATTTCAGCCGCCTCCAAGAGATGCGGGCCGATCGCCCCGAGCTGACCGAAGTCCTTGAAGCGGCGGTCCTCTTGCCCTTCGACGCCGCGCTCGACTTGTCGGAAACGCTGGCCGAGGACACACGGCGCAGCCCCGCCGCACAGGCCGCTTTGCACCTGGCCCGCGCCCGCGCGGCCTGCCCGGCGGGGAACGCGCCCGAAAAAGTCGTCTGCCTGGGGACGACCGCAGCGGCGCTGGATCTCACGCGGATGGCGCTATCGAGTGGTGCCTCGGTCAGCCTAGTCGCCAGTGACGAGGACGCAGCAGACGTGGCCGCCGACACGCTCGTCGCCGAGTTGGGCGATAAGGTTATCGAACGCCTCAGCAGCGGCACCGACCTTGGCGTGCTCGAGGATGCTGACCTGACGCTCGTGTCCCTCCCGATGGAACTGGCGCTGCAGCAGGCCGTCACGAAACGCGGTCCCAGCGTCCAGCCGGCGGCGCTGGTCACCGATCTGCCGGTCGGAGCGAGCCGTGAGGTGCTTCGCCTCTTTCCCAAGGTCGCGCTGGTGCAGATATCCGGGTCCGGCCTGGCCGAGATCAGCGCCTTTGATGACGGCGCGCTACTGGCCTCTGCTGCGCTGGTGCGCCAGTCGGGCGGCGTGCCGCTCTTGCGCCGCGCGGGTCTGCAACTGGGCGACCGGTTGCTTGCGCGGCAGCGATGGGCCGCGCAGGCCCTTCTGGAGATCGGTGCAAGCGCCGAGGCCATCGACGCGGCGATGGAAGAGGCAGGCTATGCCCGGCCTGTTTTTCGCACGCTGGACGAGGAAGGCCTCGACGCGCCATTGACGCTCTTGCGCGAACAGCTTGGTCCGGGGCGCGATGATCCCGGCGCGGCGCTGCCCTCGATCCTGCGCTCTGCGGGCCGCGCGGGGCGCGCGGCGGGGCAGGGGTATTACCATTACGAGGATGATGTGCCGGTGCCAGACCCAGCCATGGATCACGTTCTTGGACAGTTGCGCATGAAACGCGGGCAGTCGCCGCGCGCCATCGAGGCGGATGAAATCTGCGCCGCGCTGCACGCTGCACTTGTGAATGCCGCGCTCGATCTCGTGGCGGCGGGTGAGACGCCCGAGGCCGCCGATCTGGCCGCCGTGCTCGTGGCGGGCTTTCCGGAAGAGACCGGCGGCCCCTTGCGTGCCGCTGATGACATCGGCCTCATTCGCCTGCGCAAATCGGTCGCCACCCTGGCAGAGCGCAGCCCGCGTCTTTGGGCCGCGCATCCGCGCTGGGTCGAGAATATCAAGTTCGGTCGGCGGTTCTGCCAGACGCTTTGAGCGCGCGCTCGCGATAAAACTCCAGCACCGCCACCCGGATGGCCGAGGCAAGCCCTGCCTCCAGCCCGCGCGCATCGTCGATCTCGGTTGCCAGCGCGTTCAGCCCCAGCCCCCGCGCCGCCGCCAGATCGCGAAACCCGTCCCAGAACGGATCCTCGAGGGAAACAGAGGTGCGATGCCCGCGCAGCGTCAGCGACCGTTTCACGGGCCGTCCGCTCATGTCTCGTCCGTCTTCTTGCCGTCGAGCGCCCGGGCGGCGCGTGCTTTCTCCGAAAGGTCGCGCGCCTTTTCCGCCTTGGTCCGGCCAAAGGCGACGGCGTTGGCATCGGCTTGGGCCTTCGCTGCGGCCCGCGCCTTGCCCTTCCGCGCTTTTTTCAAGGACACGATCTTCGTCAAGGCGCCGCCCCCCTCACTTTGGTTCAGAAAATACCTTCCGCAGCCAGCCCCTAGTCCTTCGGCCCGATCATGTCCTCGGGACGCACGACACGGTCGAAGGTCTCTTCATCGACAAAGCCAAGCTTGACCGCTTCCTCGCGCAGCGTGGTTCCGTTCTTGTGCGCGGTCTTGGCGACCTTCGTGGCGTTGTCATAGCCGATGGTTGGCGCCAGCGCGGTCACCAGCATCAGCGATTCCTTCATCAGCTTTTCGATCCGCGCCTCGTTCGCCTCGATCCCGGCAACCATGTTGTCGGTGAAGGCCGAGGCCGAGTCGCCGAGAAGCTGCATGGATTGCAGCACGTTATAGCTCATCATCGGGTTGAAGACGTTCAGCTCGAAATGCCCCTGGCTGCCTGCAAAGCCGATGGCCGCGTCATTGCCCATGACATGCGCGCAAACCATCGTCAGCGCTTCGGCCTGCGTTGGGTTCACCTTGCCTGGCATGATGGACGAGCCGGGCTCATTTTCCGGCAGGATCAATTCACCAAGGCCCGACCGGGGGCCGGAGCCTAGGAAACGGATATCGTTGGCGATCTTGAAGAGCGAGGCCGCGACAGTCTTCAGCGCCCCTGAGAACATGACCATGGCGTCATGGGCGGCGAGCGCCTCGAACTTGTTGGGGGCTGTGACGAAGGGCAGGCCGGTGATCTTGGCCATGTTCGCCGCAACCGCCTCGGACCAGCCTTTGCGGGTGTTCAGACCCGTGCCGACGGCGGTGCCGCCCTGCGCCAACTCGTAGATGTCGGGCAGGCAGGCGTTGATGCGCTCGATCCCCTTGCGGACCTGATGCGCGTAGCCGGAAAATTCCTGGCCCAGCGTCAGCGGCGTGGCGTCTTGCGTATGTGTGCGGCCGATCTTGATGATGTCTGCAAAGGCATCGCGCTTGGCCTCAAGTGCGGCAGCGAGCTTTTCCAGCCCCGGCAGCAGCACGTCGCGGGCCTGCATGGCGATGGCCACATGCATCGCGGTGGGGAAGGTGTCGTTGGAGGATTGCCCCATGTTGCAATGATCGTTGGGGTGGACGGGCGACTTCGATCCCATCTCGCCGCCCAGCATCTCGATGGCGCGGTTCGAGATCACCTCGTTCGCGTTCATGTTCGATTGTGTGCCCGATCCGGTCTGCCAGACGACGAGCGGGAAGTTGTCGTCGAACTTGCCGTCGATCACCTCACCTGCGGCTGCGACGATGGCCTCACCGATTTCTTTCTTGATGGTGCCTTGCGCAAGGTTCGCCTCTGCGCAGGCCCTTTTCACGACGCCAAGCGCGCGGATGATCGGCACCGGCTGGCGTTCCCATCCGATGGGAAAGTTCAGGATCGACCGCTGGGTCTGGGCGCCCCAATACTTGTCGGCGGGCACCTCGAGCGGGCCAAAGCTGTCGGTTTCGGTGCGGGTTGCGGTCATGATGGCTCCTCGGATATCGGCGTTGGGCATGGTGATAGGCAAGCACACGGGCAATGACAATTCTGCTATCGCAACCAATTTATCGGGATGCGCGCTTTGCGGTCACGGGGTTTTAAGGCAGGCTTTGAAGAATGACACGAAGGTCAGCGTGCCCAACGGCGCAATATTGGCCGCGCAAAGGAGGTCCGACCGATGTGCATCACCATTGAAGCGCTTGCGCTCTTTCTGAACATGTTGTCGCCCGAGATCGTCGAAACCCAGCCGGGCCGGGTGCTTGTGCATGCGGATGCCGGAACCGCGGTCTGGGAAGAACGCGGGGCGCTTTGGTGCACCGATGCGCCCGACAAGACAGCGAATGCGGGCTGACCGGATTTACTTGCGGAAACTGTCCAGGCTGACGACATCGGCGTCACGCTTGGGTGCGTCTTCCGCCGCCTCTTCTGCCGGTTCAGCCTCGGGCGCGGTATCGTCCTCGTCGCTTTCCTGCGTCTCGAAGCGCAAGCCGAATTCCACAGACGGATCGACGAAAGTGCGGATCGCGTCATAGGGAATATACAACGGCTCGGGCGCTTCACCGAAATTCAGCGTCACCGCAAAGCCGTCCTCGCCCACGTCGAGATTGTCGAACCAATGCTGCATGACGACCGTCATTTCCTCGGGGTAGCGGTCGGACAGCCAGTCGGCCATTTCGACATCCGGATGCAGCGTGTCGAAGGTAATGAAAAAATGGTGATCGCCGGGCAGACCCGTCGCTGCGATCTGATCGAGAACCTCTCGGATCAGGCCGCGCATCGCTCTGTGCATGAGGGTGCCGTAGTCTATGCCGCTCGCCATTTGGGGTCCTTCTGATGGCATGACCTCAGCATAAGAGATTCGCCCGCGAAGGAAAGGGGCGCGCAGCATCTGGTGTGAATTCGCGCGCCCTGCCTCACATCTGGGCGAGAAGAAGACCGCCCGCCGCCGAGGCCGCCAACACCAGCGGCAGCGGCCAGTGCCGCCACAAGAGAAGTAGGGCGGCAAGCCCGGCCAGCACCGGCACGCGCCAGTCGAATGTCGAAAGATCCGGCGACAGAAGGCGCACGGGCCCGAAATTCACCTCGTTCAGCGTTCCGAAAGCCACATGCAGCGCGAACCAGAGCGACAGGTTCAGGATCACCCCCACGACCGCCGCCGTGATCGCCGATAAAGCGCCGGACAGGCGCGGGCGCGTGCCGATCCAGTCGATGAAGGGCGCTCCGGCAAAGATCCACAGAAAGCACGGCACAAAGGTCACCCATAGCGTGATTGCCGCCGCCGCCAGTCCAAGCGCCCAGCCGCCGACCTGGTAGCCCGCAAGATAGCCCACGAATTCCGTCACGAGGATCAGTGGCCCCGGTGTCGTCTCGGCCAGCCCCAGACCGTCGATCATCTCGGGCGTGGTCAGCCAGCCATGCGTTTCCACCGCTGCCTGCGCCATGTAGGCCAGCACCGCATAGGCCCCGCCGAATGTGACGACCGCCAGCTTCGAGAAAAACAGCGCCACCGCGACCAGCCGTTCAGCGCCAATCAGGGCCAGCGCGGCGACGGGCGCCCACCAAAGGCCCAGCCAGACGCCGATGGTCGGCAGGATATGCCCAAGCGGCGGGCGGTTCGCCTTTGCAGCCTTGCCCGTAGCCGTCAGCGCGCCATAGGCTGCCGCCGCGATCACGATCAGCGGGTAGGGCAGGGCGAAGACGAAGAGCGCGACAAAGGTCAGCGCGGCGATCACCCAGCGATCCGCGCTTTTGAGCGCGCGCTTGGACACTTTCAGGAGCGCCTCGATCACCACGACCAATACGGCAGCCTTGATCCCGAGAAACAGCGCCTCGACCCGCGGCACATCGCCGACCGCCGCGTAGATCGCCGCCAGCGCCAAGATCACCAAAGCGCCCGGCAGCACAAAGAGAAGCCCTGCGATCAGCCCGCCCGGCACCCCGCGCAGCCGCCAGCCCGCATAGGTCGCCAGTTGCATCGCCTCTGGCCCCGGCAGAAGCGTGCAGAAGGACAGCGCGTCGAGAAATTGCTTTTCGTTCAGCCAGTTGCGCGTCTCGACAAGTTCGCGGTGCATCAGCGCGATCTGTGCCGCCGGGCCGCCGAAGGACATCACGCCAATGCGTCCGAACACGCGCCAGAGGTCCGCCAGCGCAGGACTCATGCGCGATCCCTCGGCCAGTCATGCCCCTCATCGGCCCCGTCCCGCGCCCAGCGGTAAAGCGCATCATACATCGCCATCCCGGCCTCCATCTGCGCCGTGTCGTCCTTGTACTGGCGAGACAGTCCAACCGATAGCGCCAGCAGCCCCGCCGCCTCGGGCGCGTCTTCATGACGGTTGGTATCAGCAGCCCGGACCACTGCCGCAAGCCGGTCCAGCGCGGGATGGGACAGGCCGAATTCCGTGACCATTGCATCGAAACTGCAGCCCGCGCCGCGATGGGACCAGAACGCACCTTCGATGTCGAAGGGCGTGCCGCCAAAACGCTCGGCCACCGCCTCGACCTCGGAGGAAGGTACAAACAGAAAACGCGCGCCGGGATCGACAAAGCGCCGGATCAGCCAGGGGCAGGCGATCCGGTCGATCTTGGGCCTGTGCCGCGTGACCCACAGCGTCGCGCCACCGCGATGTGCGGGGATCGCGGCAAAAGGCACGCTGATCGTCCCCGGCGCCGCGCGCCAGCCGGTCATGCCGCCTTCCAGAACCTCCGCCGCGATGCCCGCCTGCCGCAGCCAGGCCGCGACCCCATGGCTCAGCTTCTTGCCCTTCTGGCAGATCACGACCGCACGCCGCCCGGCCAGCGCCTCGGCAATCGCGCCCGGATCGCGGAAATCCCGCCTTTGCGCCGTGGGCACCAGAACCGGGTCCAAAGCAAGATCATCGTCGAGACATACGTCGACAATCGCCGGACACTCGGGCGTTCCGATCAGGCGCATCAGTCGGGTGGGAGAAAGTTCTGTGAAAGCGGCCATGGCACATCCTTCCCGCGCATGCAGGGTGTTCGGATGCGAAACTTGGGCCTGACGCCTCACGGGGCGTTCGCTCTCCCCATGGCGAATTTGTCGGGGCAAGCGCCGACCAAGTCAAGCCAAGGAAATATGAAGGAAGGAAATGCAGGCTTCTGTTGCCAGGTGCCTGCGAACCCCGCCTTACGCTGCTAGGCGCAAGGGCTTAAGTTTCGGTCTTGTTACTGCTTACGCAGCAACTGCGACCGGAGCACGGTTGTCATTTGCAACTGTACGATTTGCACCGATAACGGTGGTGGCTCACCGAGACAAAGCTACACCTTTACACGTTCGTCGATCCTGTTTCGGCCCCATCCGCCCTCAAATGAAGGGAAAGTCTGGTGGAGCCGCCGGGTACCGCCCCCGGGTCCGATCCGCTTATTCCGTGCGCGTTTATGTCCATAGTCCCGTTGCCGAGACAGGTTGAATATAGGGATCGCACCGCCGCTCTTCAAGCGAAAGAGGGGCCGCAAGCGCAGCCCCTCCTCTTTGGTGTTTCCAAATATCCCAAGGGGTCTGGGGGACAGCGTCCCCCAGCGGATCGGGCGCCCCGGCGCCCGAAACCAAAGATCTATCAGAACCCCGCTTTGATCTTCTCGAATTCCGACACCATCTTCTCACGCAACTCCGCCGACATCGGCAGCTGCGCCAGAACTGGCGCGTCGATGGGGCCAAGGCCGACGCTGGTCAGCATCTCTTCGCCCTGATCGGCCATCGCCGCAGCATTCGAATGACCGAAACCCGCGTCGAGCAAAGGCTGGGTCGAAGACGGCGCCAGAAGCGCGTTGATATAGTCGTAGGCCTTGTCTTCGGCGCCTTCGCCCTCGGCCATGTTCACGTATCCGCACAGCCAAAGCGACGATCCCTCTTCGGTTTCGCGCGCGAAGCCGATGGGGAAGCCTTCATCGACCATCGTGGGCAGCGTCTCGTTCCAGGCCCAGGCGACCAGCACCTCACCGGTGGCCAGAAGCTGCGCAAGCTCGCCCGGGTCGGTCCAGTAGGTGCGCAGATGCGGATGCGCCTCGCGCAGCCAGGCGCTGGCGGCCTCGAATTCCTCATCCGTCGCGTCCTGCCAGTTGCTGACGCCGGTGGCGAGGAAGGCGAGCGCATAGGCGTCGTCCACATTGTCGGGCAGCGTCATGCGCGCGCTGTATTTCGGGTTATGGAACACCTGAAGCGTCGCCACGTCCTCGGCTGGCACCTCTTCGGTGTTATAGGCGGTTGCGGTCGAACCGAAATCGGTCGGAATGAAATAGACGTCCGAAGACGTCGCCGAAATGTCCTGCCCGGTCAGATCGGCATTGAGATCGGCGTAGGCGTCGATCTTCGACACGTCCCAAGGCTCCACGATGCCGGAATCGACGAATTTCGTCACCGAACCGGCGCAGACATGGGTCACATCCGCCTTGAAGCCCGAACGCAGTTTCTGGAACGCCTCTTCCTCGTCGCCGAAAAAGGCAAAGGACGGCGCTTCGCCATTGGCATCGATATAGCCCTGGTGAAAGGCCGGGTCTTCAAAGCCAGAATAGTCGAAGACAAGAAAATCGCCGTCTTGCGCCTGGGCGGTCCCGGCAAGGGCGACAAGGGCGGTGGTGCAGGTTAGACGCGTCAGGTGGGTCATTAAATCCTCCGGTGCTGGGGTGCCGCGTTGCCAACGACGCTAGCAGAGCCATGCGTGACCACAAGATCCGAAGCGAAGCGTCCTGAAAATCCCCACGCCCGTGCGAATTTGCGCGTTGAACCTTGTCCGGGCTTTGGTCAAGCTGCCCCGGAAAGCCGGGACCGCGACACAGGAATGCCGCTCATGATCTCTCCAGCCCATGTCCAGACGATGGCGCGCTACAATCAATGGCAGAACACCAGCCTGATCACCGCCGCCGAGGCAATCGAACCGCTCGCGCGTCTCGAAGACCGGGGCGGGTTCTGGGGCGGCATCCTGCCGACGCTCAGCCATTTCCTCTGGGCCGATCTGATCTGGATGAGCCGGTTCGACAACTGGGACCGGCCCATGGTCACGCTGGGCGAAAGCGCCGAGATGGTCACGGACTGGGACAGCTATTGTGACCTCCGCGCCAGCGCCGATGCCGATCTCATCGCCTGGGCGGAAGGGTTGTCTGAGGCGGACCTGTCAGGCGCGCTCACCTGGTATTCCGGTGCCTCGGGCAAGGAAAAAAGCGCCGAGAAATGGATGCTGGTCACGCATATGTTCAACCATCAGACCCATCACCGCGGCCAGGTCCACGCGATGCTGACGGCGGCTGGTCATACGCCGGGCGATACCGATCTGTTCCTGATGCCGGGTCTCAGCGCGCCGAAAACGGACGGCTGAGGGCGCCGGTCAGGGCATAAGCCGCCCCACATAGCCGGGCAGGGCAAAGGCCGCCATGTGCACCTCTGGCGTATAGTAGAACGGATCCAGCCCTGCCGCCGCGAACCGCTCCCGAAGAACCTTCAGGCTCACATCCCGCGCCGCGCCATCCGTCGCCCAGCCAAAGGCCATCGGCCCGCCCGCATAGGTCGGCACCGTTGCCAGATAGCAGCCCCAGTCCGAAAACAGCGCCTTGAAACAGCGCATCGTGTTGGTCAGCTCGTCGCCCTGCATGAAGGGCACGCCGTTTTGCGTGACAAGGATGCCGCCCGTTGCCAGGGCGCGCTGCGCATGGCCATAGAAGGTATCGGTGAACAGAACCTCGCCCGGCCCGATCGGATCAGTGGAATCGACAATGATCACATCGAACCCGCCCGCCGTCTCCCGCATGAAATCCGCGCCATCGGCGATCACCAGATCGAGGCGTGGGTCGTCAAAGGCGCCGTCGCTGATCCCGGGCAGGTATTCCTTGGAAAAATCCACGACGCCTGCATCAATCTCGACCATGGTCACATGCTCGATGGATGCATGCCGCAAGACCTCGCGCGCCATCCCGCCATCGCCGCCGCCGATGATCAGGACCCTGCGCGCCGCGCCATGGGCGAGGATCGGCACATGGGTCAGCATCTCGTGATAGATCGCGTTATCGCCCTCGGTGACCTGAACCACACCGTCCAGAGTCAGAACCCGCCCGAACGTGCCGTTCTCGAACACCCGAAGGCGCTGATGGTCGGTCTCGCTGTCGTAGAAGACCTGCGTTTCGCGCAGCGCCTGCGCATAGTGTGCGTGCAGCTGCTCTACAGTCCAGCCATCCATGCCTGTCATGTCGTCTCCTCCGCCAGAGGGCACAGACCCCCTTGCTACTTTGGTTCGTCAAATACCTCGGAGGGGGTCCGGGGGAGGCAGAGCCTACCCCGGTGGATCGCCCCGGCGCAGCCAGGGCGAAGCCGATCAGGCCGCCGCGATCTCGTTCACGAGACCGTCGCCGCGCAGCAGTTCCTTCACACGGACATCCGCCGTGCCGAAGGCTTTCGACAGAACGCCCACGGCGCGCCAGGGCTCGGCGTCGCCGCACATGAACACGTCGAACGCGCCATAGCCGATTTCGGGCCAAGTGTGGACCGAGATATGGCTCTCGGCCAGCACCGCCACGCCCGATACGCCCTGGGGCGAGAATTTATGCGTGTGGATATGCAGCAAGGTTGCGCCGCATTCGTCGACGCAGTCGCGAAAGGCCTGCTGGATGCGATCTTCATCGTCCAGCCCGTGCCCGTCCACCACCTCGATGATCAGGTGGGTCCCGGCGAACACGCGTCCGTCGCGGCGGATGAAATGGTCATCACGCGACTCGTCAAATATGTCGCGGTTCGCGACATCGGACGGAATCGTGGATGCAATACGATTATCTTCCTCATGGGCGCCTGTCTCCAGACCGATCCCCAGTTGGAAGAGGTTGGCGCTGGTCATGGGCGCTCCCCTTCTAGCCAGTAGTTCGTTCCAGAGGTCCCTTAGCGCCCCCCCATCGCACATCTTGGCGCGACGAAGTTGGGATCGGTCCCTCGCTCAGTGAGGGGCACTTAAGAGGCGCGTTCGAGTCGTTCAAGACAAAAATTCCGCATTCGGCCAGTTTCTGCAAAACGTGATCCCGCGCGCCTCGAAAGACACGAAAAAGGCGGACCGCCTGGGCGGTCCGCCAGTGTGCACCCCGAAAGAGGGTGGGGCACAGGGAAACGGGGTTAAGGGCGTCAGCCCTGCCAGAAGGGGCGCATAGCTTCGCGGTGGGCCTGCCGTTCGTCGATCCCGATATCGCGCAGAAGATACGGCGGCAGTTTCGACAGATGTTTGCGCGAGCGGCGGCGTTCTTCCCATGTCGCCAGCACCACGACCGCACGCAGCGCAATCGCCGAGACCGGGCCGATACGGCGACCGGCCAGATAGCCGAGGGCGGAGTCTGCAGGGGCGAGGGTCTGTGTCATGGGATGTCCTTTCCGAATTGTATTGACACAATATTGGGTCATTCAGTAATTATATTGATACATTCGGATTGTGCGCTGCGGAAGGAAAACATTGTCATGGATACAATTTGGACCCCGCAGATCGAAGACCGCCCCGGCCCGAAGTACCGCGCGCTGTCCGACGCGATCCGCGACGGGATCGGCGAGGGCGCGCTCGGCGTGGGCGTGAAACTGCCCCCTGTGCGCGATCTTGCATGGCAGCTCAAGATCACGCCGGGCACCGTGGCGCGGGCCTATTCGGTGCTGACCGATGCGGGGGTCCTGCGCGCCGAGGTCGGGCGCGGGACCTTTGTCGCCGATCCCGCCAGCGCCGGGCCCGAGACCGCGCCTGCCTATCCGTGGGTTCAACACGAGGCGGCAGAGGAGAGCGATAATATCAGCCTCTTCTCGCCGCGCCTGCCGGATCTGGGACAGGTGGGCTATATCCGCGACGCCTTTACACGCCTGGCAGAGCGTCCAGCGCGCAACCTGCTCGATTATCCCTCGACCCCCGCCTTCGCGCCTGCGCGCCGCGCGGCCCTGCGCTGGCTGGAAGGCACGATCCTTGGTCCGGTCGATCAGGAGGACATCGTTCTGACCCATGGCGGGCAATCGGGGATTTCACTGGTGATGCAGGCGGTCCTGAAGGGCCGCGCTCCCGTCGTGATGGTCGAGGACCTGTCCTATCCCGGTTTTCGCCGCGCGGCTCAACTGCTGCGCGCGGACGTCGTCAGCGTGCCGATGGACGGGCAGGGGATCATTCCGGATGCGCTCGACCGGATCGCGGCGCGGCATGAGGGGCAGGTGCTGTGTACCAGTCCCGAGGTACACAATCCCACCGGCATCGTGACGCCCGCCGCCCGGCGCGAGGAAATCGCCCGCGTCGCCCGCCAGCGTGGTTTTCACGTGATCGACGATGATTGCTACCGGCTGGGACGACCGTCGGGTCCAAGCTATCGCGCGCTTCTGCCCGATCTGGGCTGGCATATCTCGTCGCTGTCCAAGGCGCTGACCCCGTCTCTGCGGATCGGGTTCGCCGTCGCCCCGAAAGCCCATCGCGCGGCGCTGCGGCGGGCGGCGGAATACGGGTTCTTTGGCCTTGCGCGTCCCCTGGCGGATGTGGCCGAGGATATCCTTCTGCGCGATGAGACCTACGCGCTTCTTGATCGCCTGCGCGACCGCTATGGCGACTATATCCGCGAGGCGGTGAATATCCTTGGCAGCTATGACCTGACCTGGCACGAGGATGTCCCGTTCCTCTGGCTGCGCCTGCCTGAAGGCTGGCGCGCGGCCTCGTTCGCGCGTGCAGCAGAAGTGGTCGGCGTCCAGATGCGTACCGCCGAGGATTTCGCCCTGCGGGACGGTACCCCGCCCCATTGCGTGCGCATGGCGGTCAACGCCCAGGTCAGCCTGAACAGCTTTGCCGACGCGATGCGGCGGGTCAGGGGGCTTCTCGACAGCCCGAGTGACGGCATTGCGGTGTGATTTTGTGGGGTAAATTAATACCTATTTTGTAACCTGTTGTTTTTAATGGTATTTGCCGCGATGCCTGCGCTTGACTGCGCGCCGCAGACGCGTAGAACAGCGCAATCCGAATTCCTGGGGCCGTGCAGATCATGTGCGGCCCTCACGATGTCAGAGGGAACCGACATGAAGACCTTTACCGCGACCCCGGCGGACATCGAGAAGAAATGGATTGTGATCGACGCCGAAGGCGTTGTTCTCGGCCGTCTCGCCTCGATCGTCGCCATGCGCCTGCGCGGCAAGCACAAGCCCAGCTTCACCCCGTCCATGGACATGGGTGACAATGTGATCGTCATCAACGCCGACAAGGTGCAGCTGACGGGCAAGAAGCGCGACAAGCCGAACTACTGGCACACCGGATTTCCGGGCGGCATCAAATCCCGCACGACCGGCCAGATCCTCGAGGGCAAGCACCCCGAGCGCGTCGTCATGCAGGCGGTCAAGCGCATGCTGCCGGGCAACCGCCTGGCGCGCCAGCAGATGACCAACCTGCGCGTCTATGCAAGCGCCGAGCACCCCCACGAGGCGCAAAGCCCCGAAGTGCTGGACGTGAAGTCCATGAACTCCAAGAACACCCGGAGCTGACCCAGATGGCTGACCAGATCAATTCACTCGACGAGCTTGCAAAGGCCGTCACCGATGACATCGGCGCCCTTCAGGGGGAGACCGAAATCACTGCAGAACCGCGCGAGCCGATCCGCGACGAATTCGGCCGCTCTTATGCAACCGGCCGCCGCAAGGACGCCACCGCGCGCGTCTGGATCAAGCCCGGGTCGGGCAAGGTCACCGTCAACGGCAAGCCGATGAACGAGTATTTTGCACGTCCCGTGCTGCAGATGATCCTCGCGCAGGCCTTTTCGGTCGCCGGCGTCGAAGGCCAGTTCGACGTGATGGCCACCGTGCGCGGTGGCGGGCTGTCGGGCCAGGCGGGCGCCGTGAAGCACGGCGTCAGCCGCGCGCTGCAGAACTATGACCCCAGCCTGCGCGCTGCGCTGAAGGCGGCAGGCTTCCTGACGCGCGACAGCCGCGTGGTCGAGCGGAAGAAGTTCGGTCGCCGCAAGGCGCGCCGCAGCTTCCAGTTCTCGAAGCGCTGATCTTACTCTCTCGCTTTTTCGGAAAGGGCCGTCCTTTTGGGCGGCCCTTTTCATATGCAGAGCGCGCTGCGCGCGCATTTCATTCTGCCCGTGCGCGCCGCTTCGCTTTGCGCCCGGGAGGGCCTTCGGCGAGGATATTTTCAAACACCAAAGAGGGGAGTTGCGTTTTCCCCGGTGAGTGCCTCATGGTTTGCGGGTCAGTCGGGTCGGAGCGGTGTGCATGGCATTGGAGAAAGAGGCGAAAGCGGGCCTGAGCCTTGTGGCCCCGCCCTTTGCCTATGCGGTTCTGCTCTTGGCGGTGCCGCTCGCGGCGATCGTCGCGTTTTCGTTTTTCAGCCAGGATTACCTGACGCTGGATACCACGCTGACGCTGAACAATTACCGCGAAGCCTTGACCGATCCCTTGTACCGCCAGCTCATGCTGCGCTCGCTTGCGATTTCGGGACTGGTGACGCTGGCGACGGTCGTTCTGGCCTTTCCCATCGCCTATTTCGTGTCCTTCCAGGTGGCGCCGTCGCGAAAGTCGCTCTGGATTTTCCTGATCACCATTCCGTTCTGGACGAGCTATCTGATCCGCGTGTTCCTGTGGAAGGTGATCCTTGGCTATAACGGGGTCCTGAATTCCTCGCTTCAGGGGCTGGGGATCATCGACGAGCCTCTGACCTTCATCCTTTATAACGCGAACGCGGTGGTGATCACGCTGGCCCATGCCTATGCGCCTTTCGCGATCCTGCCGATTTTTGTCGCGCTGGAGCGGATCGACCGGCCGCTGCTAGAGGCGGCGCGCGATCTGGGCGAGGGGGCGTTCGGCACGTTCCGGCGCGTGACCTTGCCGCTTGCGATGCCCGGCGTGGTGGCGGCCAGCCTGATCGTCTTCATTCCGACCATCGGGGATTACGTGACACCGCAGCTTGTGGGCGGGCCATCGGGGCTGATGATCGCGAACTGGATCCAGACCCTGTTTCTGGGACAGAACAATGCGCCGATGGGGGCGACGACGGCGGTTCTGGCCATGGCCATCGTCGCGGCCATCGCGCTTGTCTTCGTGTTCCTCAACCGGCGGTTCCTGAGGGTGCGGCGATGAAACTGCCCTGGCTGCGCGGCTACGCAATCCTGTATCTTGTATTTCTGTACGCGCCGATCTTCCTTTTGCCGGTCTTTGCGTTCAACGACGCCACGGTCATCGCCTTTCCGCTGAAAGGCTTTACGACGCAGTGGTTCACCGGGCTGATGGACACGCCCGCGCTGCATGGCGCGGTTCTGAATTCGCTGATCATCGCGGTGACGACGGCGATCCTGTCGACCTGCCTCGGCATCTGCGCGGCGCGCGCGGGTGCAAGGTTCGAGTTTCCGGGAAAGCGCGGGATCCTGGGGTTCATCATGGTGCCGCTGGTCCTGCCCGAGATCATCGTCGCCGTGGCGCTGCTGGTCACGCTGATGCAGCTGGGCTTCAGCCTGTCGAGCTGGACGGTGATCCTGGGCCATACGCTGATCTGCACGCCGTTTTCGATCGCGATCCTGAACGGGGCCTTCGCGACGCTCGATCCGTCGCTGGAAGAGGCCGCGCATGATCTGGGTGAGACAAAATGGTCCACCTTTCGCCTGATCACGCTGCCGCTGGTCATGCCCGGCATCATCTCGTCGCTGCTGATCGCGTTCACCATTTCGCTGGATGAGTTCATCATCGCGTTCTTTCTGACCGGGGCGGATCCGACGCTGCCGGTCTATCTTTGGGGGCAGCTTCGGTTTCCCGCGAAATTGCCGGTGGTCATGGCTTTGGGGACGATCCTTGTCGCGGTGTCGATCCTTCTTCTGACCATCGCCGAGATCTTCCGCCGCCGGGGGATCGCGAAGGCGGGCGGCACAGATAAAGGGGGGTTCCTGTGAGCCAGCCAATCGTTTCGCTGACCGGGGTGCACAAGCATTACGGCGACTATCACGCGCTGCGCGGGATCGATCTGGATATCCGCGCGGGCGAGTTCTTTTCGCTTCTGGGGCCGTCGGGCTGCGGCAAGACCACGCTCTTGCGCGTGATCGCGGGGTTCGAAGAGGTGTCGGAAGGCACCGTTCTGCTCGATGGTCGCAACATGAAAGGTGTTGCGGCGAACCGGCGGCCGACGAACATGGTGTTCCAGTCCTACGCGATCTTCCCGCATCTGACGGTGGGCGAGAATGTGGGTTTTGGCCTGCGTCGGTCGGATATGTCGCGCGATCAGAAGGCGAAGGCGGTGGACGAGGCGCTGGGGATGGTGGGCCTTGGTGGCTATGGCAAGCGCGCGGCCCATGCGCTGTCGGGCGGACAGCGCCAGCGGGTGGCGTTGGCGCGGGCGCTGATCCTCAAGCCAAAGGTCCTCTTGCTGGATGAGCCGCTTTCGGCGCTCGACAAGAAGCTGCGCGACCAGATGCAGGACGAATTGCGCAGTCTACAGCGGCAGGTGGGGATCACGTTCATCCTGGTCACGCACGATCAGGAAGAGGCGCTGATCATGTCCGACCGGATCGCGGTGATGTTCGAGGGTGAGATTGCGCAGCTTGCCAGCCCGCAGGACCTGTACCGCCGCCCCGTGAACCGCAAGGTGGGCGAGTTCATCGGGGTGATGAACATAATGCCCGCGCGGGTGAACGAGGCGCGCATCGACATCGCGGGTCTGGGCACCGTGGACCGGCCAGAGACGCTGACGGGTAGTTCGGTGTCGGCGGGCATCCGGCCAGAGACGATGTCGATCCTTTACGACGGCGAGGAAACGGCGCGGCGAATTGCGACGGGCATGGTGGCCGAGGTCTTCTATTACGGCGACATGACCTACTACGACGTTGCGCTCGACGGGCTGGAGCCGCCGGTGACCGTGTCGATGAAGAATATCGCCGGGCGCGCGGTGCTGGAACGCGGCGCCCAGACGCGCATCGCCTGGGACGCGGAATCGCTCGTTTTTTTCGAAGACGACTAGGCGCGTCAGGTTTCGGGCGGCAATAGCCCCAGACCACGCAGGTAGATGCCGATCCCGGTTTCCAGAAGATCCTCGGGGGGGAAGGGTGATTTCGTGCCCGGCGATCCCCGCGCGAAGAGTTCCACCACGCCATGGCTCATCGCCCAGATATGGGCCGAGACCATCTGCGTTGGCGGGCGTTTCTCGGGTGGGATGCCTTCCGACAATTTCGCGGCGGACCGTTCGAGCACCGAAAAGGCGCGGTTCGCGACGGCGGCAAGCTCTGCGTTCTGCTGGATCGAGATGCCGCTTTCGAACATCGCGATGTAATGGCCCGGATGACGCCGCGCGAAGGCGAGATAGGCGCGGCCCGTCGCCTCAAAGGACGCGAGCGCCGAAGGCTGGCCGGTTTCATACGCGTATTCGAGAAGATCGGCGAAAATCTCGTAGCCTTGCAGCGCGGCCTCGGCGATCAGCTGCTCGCGTCCGTCGAAATGGCGGTAGACGGCGGCGGGGGTGACGCCCGCCTGTTTTGCCGCCTCGGACAAGGTGAAGCCGGTCGGCCCCTTTTCCTCGACAAGGCTCAGCGCGGCCTCGACCAGTGCCTGACGCAGGTTCCCGTGATGGTAGCCGCGTTTAGGCATTCCAGATCTCGGGGCCTCCGGTGATCTTGTCGTCGGGCGCGCAGGCGATTTCGGCGTCCTTGCCCGCATAGTCGATCTTGCTCAGCACAGCGCGGATCGCGGCGATGCGGGCGCGTTTCTTGTCGTCAGAGCGGACTATGGTCCAGGGCGCAATATCCGAATGCGTCTTGTCGAACGTCTCGCGGATGGCGTCTGAATACGCATCCCACAGTGACAGGCCTTTGACGTCGATCGAGGACAGTTTCCACTGCTTCAGCGGATCGCCTTCGCGCTTAAGGAACCGGCGCAGCTGTTCAGCGCGTCCGACATTGAGCCAAAGCTTGGTCAGGTGGATGCCGTCCTCGACCAGCATTTCTTCAAAGCGCGGCACTTGCGCGAAGAAATGATTGCGCTCTTCGGGCGTGCAAAAGCCGAAGACATGCTCGACCACCGCGCGGTTGTACCAGCTGCGATCATAGAACACGATCTCGCCAGCGGTGGGCAGGTGCTTGATATAGCGCTGGAAATACCATTCGCCGCGCTCTGTCTCGGTGGGTTTCGGCAGCGCCACGATGCGGGCGGATCGTGGGTTCAGGTTTTCGCGGAACCGCTTGATCGTGCCGCCCTTGCCAGCTGCGTCGCGTCCCTCGAAAACGACAACGACGCGCTTTCCGGTCTCGCGCACATCGGCCTGGAACTTGACGAGTTCGCGTTGCAGCGCCTCGATCTCGTCCTTGTAGTCGTCCTTGTCCATCTCTTCGTCATACGCGTAGCTGCGTGACAGGATATCGTCCTTGCCGCCGTCCTCGATAGCGCGGCGCACCTTGTCCGGGGCCTCATCGGTGAAGAATTTGCTGATCGCGCCGTCGAAGGGCAGGGTCATGGGCATCCCTTTCAAATTGGTCGGGCCAGTATCACCAAGCGCGCGCCGGGCGCAACTTTGCTAGCGCAGGCCAGCCCGCTCTGCGGCGCGGTCGATGGCGGCCTCGACGGCTTCGGGCGCAACGTGGTGGGGCATGTGTCCGATGCCCGGCAGGACGGTCAGGTTCGCACCCGGCACCGCATTGGCCAAGGGGCGGCTATGGACATCGAGCGGCACGGTGTCGTCGGCATCGCCATGGACGATTTCAAGCGGCACGTCGATGGTGCCATAGCGCTTGGACATTTCGGTAACATGAGGTTTCAGCGTATTCACCTGCCGCCCGTTCGCGCGCAGGCTTTCGCGGCGCAGCGTCAGGGGCGCGCCGATATACTCGGCATAGCCCTCGGGCGGCTCTTGCGGCGCGAAGACAGAAGTGACGGCGCCCTTGATCCGTTCTTCCGAGGCGAAAGCAGTGATCGAGGGCACGGCGAGCGCGCCGCCAAGCCGGGTGGCGGTGAGGTTGTAGATCGGCCCAAGCCCGCCTTCCCAAGGATGCGTTGCGCCGGATTCGATGACCAGCGCCGCTAGGTTGTCCGGCCGCTCCAGCGCCCAGGCCATTGCGACCGCGCCGCCATAGGAATGGCCAATGACGATTGGCTTGCTCGCGCCGATTTGCGCGGCGGCAGCCTGCAGGAAGATCGCCTGTTCGGCGGGGCTTTCTGCATCGCGCTTGAAAGCGCCTTCATATTCCTCACGCACGCGGTCGGTATAGCCAAGGCCCGGGCGGTCGAAGGCGATGACGCGGTAGCGGTCGGACAACCGGTCCATGAACTGGAACGAGAAATCGCGCGTGTTGCCCGAAGCGCCGTGGATCAGCACCAGATCGGGCCCGGAGCCGCGCACGACGGCATGGACGGTGCGGCCGTCCACCTCAAAAAGCCTGCCCTCGGGCGGAAAGGCGCGCACGGCTTCATTCTCGCGCCGCGTGGCCTGCGCGTCGACCAAAGCGCCGCACCCGGCGAGGCCCATGAGGGCGAGAAGAAGGCTAGCGGCCAATTTCGGAAAGGTCATATGGCGTGGACTGATAAATCTCGTTGATCCAGTTGCCATATAGAAGGTGCGCGTGGCTTCTCCAGCGATTGGCCGGGATCGCTGACGTATCGTCACCGGGGAAATAGTTCACCGGCGCGGCGATCACGGCGCCCTCGACCTGGTTGGAGGCCAGATCGCGTTGGTATTCCTCGTTCAGCGTGCCGCTGTCATATTCGAGATGGTTGAAGATATAGAGCGCCCGGTGCGCAGGATCCTGCACAAGGGCGGGGCCGACCTCATTGGAATGCAGCAAGATCGGCAAACCCGCCGCCTCGATCTCGGCGCGGCGCATTTCCGTCCATCGGCTGACCGGCATAACCAGATCATCGGAAAACCCTCTCAGGAAAGGGCTTTGCGGGGCGAAGTTCATGTGCCGGTAGCAGCCGAACAGCTTTGCCTCCAGCATGTGTTTCGCGACACCGTGGAAGTAGTTGATCATCGCCATGCCGCCCCAGCAGACGCCGAAGGTGGATTGCACATGGGTCTGGGTCCAGTCGAAGACCTCGGTCAGCTCATCCCAATACGTCACCTCTTCGAAGGGCAGATGCTCGATCGGGGCGCCGGTGATGATCAGCCCGTCAAAGCGTTCATCCTTGATGTCCTGGAAGGGACGGTAGAATTCTTCCATATGCGCGGGGGCGGTGTTGCGGGCCTGATGTTCGCTCATCCGGATCAGCGTCAGTTCGATCTGCAGGGGCGTCGCGCCGATCAGCCGGGCGAACTGGTTTTCGGTCTGGATCTTCTTCGGCATCAGGTTGAGAAGCGCGATCTTCAGCGGGCGAATATCCTGCCGCGCCGCCGCGTCCTCGCCCATGACCATGACGCCCTCATGCGAGAGAACGTCAAAGGCGGGCAGGCTTTGCGGAAGTTTGATCGGCATATCTGAATTCCCTCGCGGAACGCGTCAGTTAGCCCTTCGGGCCGCGCGCATCAAGGGCGGCGGCGATCAGCACGTCGAACGCCTCGGGCCCGTCCACCTGGGCGATGTCTTCGGCCTTTACGGTTACGCCCCAGTTTTCCGCCATGGCGCGATAGCGCGGCTGGCGGTGGGCAAGCGCGCGCGCATAGGTCCAGCGGACAAAGGCGTCGGGATCGACCTTGTCCTCGGGCAGGCCGGACTCCTTGAGATAGGCGGCCCAGGCGTCGTGCAGGAATTGCGGCTGATAATACATCGGCTTCGGCGCGCGGTCGAAGCGGCGGATCAGTTCCTGCGTATGCGCGTCGGACCCTTCGATCCACACAAGCAGCGCCTCGCGCTTCAGCGCGGTCAGCACGGGATCAATCGGATCCTCGGGATCGACCACCTCGCAGATAGACCCGGACGTATCGCAGACGAAATGGCTGTAGCCGTATATCTCGTGCGAGCGGGCGATGAAGTGCCCGGTATCGAGAAGCGACGCGATTTCCGCCGCGCGGTGCAGCTCCTGCCGCCGCATGTATTCGGCGAAAGGCAGGCCGCCCTTGTCCGGATCGCCCGGCTTGCCAAGATAGGATGAAAGCGGCGCGAGATTGTCGAAGGTGATGTTCGACGCGATATAGATGCTGTCGGTCTTGAGCAAATCGGCCAGGAACGGGACCTTCATCGCCTCACGCTTGGCGTTGTCGGCGATATGTTCGCCCATGTAGCGCGTGCCAATGCGGTAATCGACAGAATAGTGAAACCAGCCCGCATCGCGCAGCATGGACGAGATATGGGTCTTGCCGAGGCCCGACATCCCAAACAGGACGACCCGCTTTTCGGCGGCTTGGGTCCAATCGGCGGCGTTCTGATATGGCATGGCGGTGTTCCGTGTCGTCGCTTCGCCATGGGTTACCGTGCGCGGGATCGAAACGGTAGGGGGAAGATTCAGGGTGCGGGTCTTGGCGCCGTGCTGCGCCTCCGGAATGCGCGGCCGTCGAGGATAAGTAGCCCCGCTGTGAGGATGGCAAAGCCGAGATAGGCGTTGGGGCTGAGTGCTTCGCCTCGCACCAGCGCGCCCAGTAGGATCGCCACAGGCGCGATCATCAGTGTGCACAGCATCAGGTTTCCGCTGCCCGCCATTGCGAGTACCCGGTAATAGAGCAGATAGGCGAAGGCGGTGGCGATGATCGCGTAGTAGCCGATGGCGAGGATACTTTGTGGCTGAAGGGCGATTGTCGGGGTCCCGTCGATGTAGAAGGCCGCCGGGACGACAAGGATCGACGATCCGGTCAGCATGCCCGCCGCGGCGACCTGAGGCCGGAGACCCGCCAAGGTCGCGCGTGCCCAGCTTGCAGCCAGCGCGTAGGACAGGGTTCCAGCAAGGACCGCGAGTTGCGCGATGGACCGCAGGTCGAATTTAGCGAGATTATGCAGCCCGATCGCCGTCGCGACGCCCAGAAAGCCGACCGTGACCCCGATGGCACGGCGCGGGGTCAGCCGCTCATCCGTGAAGACGATGGCCGCCACCAGCACGCCGAAAATCGCGGTCGTGGCATTCAGGATCGAGGTCAGACCCGTCTCGATATGCAGCTGTGCCCAGGCCATCAGCCCGAAGGGGATTGCGTTGTTGAAAAGGCCCATGACCATGAACGCGCCCCAGACCCTGAGATCTTTCGGGATCGGCAGGCGCATGATCAAGACGTAGGCCCAGAGGATCAGTGCCGCCCAGAACACCCGGTGCGCGACCGAGGTCACGACCGGCACCTCGTCGAGCGCGATGCGGATCGACAGGAAGGACGCGCCCCAGATGAGCGAGAGAAGCAAAAGCTCGGCCCAGGCGCGGGCGGATAGGGATTTCTGCGGTGTCATGGCGCGACGCTACCCCGAGGCATGCCGCCCGGCGACCCGTTTGTTGTGGCAAAGAAAAAGCCCCGCCGAAGCGGGGCTTTGTGGAGCCAATATTGCGATACTAGAACTTCATGCTGATTTGTGCACCAACGCCGAAGACGCTGTTTCCGTTGAAGGATTGCAGACCGACGACACTTGGAACCTGCTGATCTCCGGGGAAGCCATATGTTACACCACCCGCGAGGGTCATGTTATCCGTAACGTCATAGCTGCCAGACAATGAAAGAGAGGTCAGTCCAGTGGTAGGGGACAGAGCCGTGGTCGATGGACGCGTACCTGCACTTTCGTAAGTCACGGCGAAAGATGCGGCGA